>CAYSIG010000051.1:0-31708 GCA_964430995.1 uncultured Flavipsychrobacter sp. | reverse complement strand
GCAGCCATTGTCCTGCCCCCCCCCCGAACCCAATAACTACCAAAGTTTTAAGTATAGAGAACAACAGGATCGCGTATATGATACGCACCCTAGCCCTCGCAAAGCTATCAGACTCAGTACTTTGTACTTTTTTAAGCGACCAATTGAAAAATGACAGTGGTTTGTCCATGTGGTTTTCCGGGGGCAAATATACCGTACAATTTCAGCGAAATATCTTCCGGAAATTCAAATGCCGCAGAAAAAATCTAAAGGATTACCCTATACAATTGATAATCAATGCTTTTTCTCTCTGTGTTTCACCTCACCTATTAGGAAACCAAAGGGCCGCAACCACGATACATTGTCGCATACGATCTTCACAATACCCAGGAGCGGGATGGCCAGCACCATACCCGGTATACCCCAGATCATCTCACCGAGTATCACAACTACGATCGTGCATAACGGATTAATACTCACTCTCGCACCCACAACCAACGGCTCAAGTATATAGGTTTGGGTAAATTGCACCACCCCATACACAGCAAGCACCCACAGCGCCA
Organism: uncultured Flavipsychrobacter sp.; assembly: GCA_964430995.1. GTDB lineage: Bacteria > Bacteroidota > Bacteroidia > Chitinophagales > Chitinophagaceae > Nemorincola. Next base: position 31,166 of record CAYSIG010000051.1, on the reverse strand, counting down.
TTGAACTTCCACTCTGCGTATACGCCATTAATGCCGTAAGTATATTACCTATGAGATTACCAACATATGGCATCATTTCTAGCAAGCCGCACAGCACTGCAAAGAATAAGGCATGCCTGATCCCTATTATTGAAAAGCCAATCCCGTACATTATCCACAGCACACCGATCATCATACCCAATCCCGATATGTATTGCTGAGCTACACGTCCGCTGGAATACATGATTCTTTTTGTCTTTTCACGATTATCATCCGAGACAAGTTTCAGTATAAAATTTTCCAGGTGGCTCCTGTAGTAAATGAACATGAAAATGTAAACGATGACAAGCAAAGACATACCTAACATAGAAGCAGCAGAATTGGCCGCGCTCGCGATCTTACCCCCTATCCTTGTCGAAACATCCTGCTCTTTGAGCATTTGCTGCTGCTGCTCTACCGTAAGCCCCACGGTCTTGTGAATAAACTCCTGTATGCCCGCCGGTATCTTACTCAACTGGTCGGCTATCTGGTCTGCATCCTGCGCTATCCCTGCCACCTGCCAGGATAACAGCGCCACAATGCCACTACCCACCCCTATGAATAGCAGCACACATAGTAAAGCAGACACGGCTTTACCAATACCTCTTTTCTCAAACCACTCACAAAGCGGCACAAACAACATGGCAATCAATGCCGCGAAGGTAATGGGCACTAAAAAACCTTTTGCCACATATAAGCCACCACACAATAGAAAAAGAAAAATCAATGCCTGCGTCGGCTTACTGATTACATTCATGGTATCTCATTTTATAATGACTATCTCTTTTCACTTTCATTCTTCCGAATTATATATTTCTTCTTGCGCTTAATACTGTTCTTTATAAATTTCTCAAACTCTACCGCAAAAAATATTATTGAAGAAAGACCGATACAAGTTAACAACTCTTTTATTGTAAGTGGCTGGGTTTTGAATATTTCATTGGCAAAAGGAAGGTATATAATGCCGAACTGAAGCGCGGCGGTCAGCAGTATGGCCCCGATAATAGGCTTATTGGCAAACATCCTCTTGAAGATATACTCACGGTCACTGCGTATGGCATACACATGCCCCAATTGAGCAAATAGTAAAACAGAGAATACTTCGGTTTGCCAATGCGCGTCATTGTTATGTATAGCGAATGCCTGCAACCCAAGGGTTATGGCTGCCATAAGAATTCCAACCCATATAATATGGTAGCCGATCCCTTCCGAAAAAATACTTTCATCAGTAGCTCGTGGCGGACGCTTCATAATATTCCTTTCCGCTTTCTCGTTTGCCAGTGCCAAGCCAGGCAAGCCATCTGTTACAAGGTTTATCCAGAGAATGTGTATGGGAAGCAGCGGAATTGGCATACCGAGCAATGGGGCCATAAATATGATAAGTATCTCCGCGCTGTTGCACGCCATAATATACTTAACAAACTTCCTGATGTTATCGTATATCCTGCGACCCTCTTTAATAGCCTTTACTATCGTAGCAAAATTATCATCGAGCAAGATCATCGAAGCGGCCTCTTTGCTTACATCAGTACCCGTAATACCCATAGCAATACCAATATTTGCCGTCTTTAGCGATGGAGCGTCATTTGCCCCATCTCCGGTCATGGCCACAAAGTGGTGCTTCCTGTGCAGTGCTTTTACAATGTCTAACTTCTGCTGTGGCGATACCCTGCCGTATACGCTTATTTTCTCCACATTTTCGTCAAGCTGCCCTGGCGGCATCTTACTCAGTTCCTTTCCGGATACGGCTAAATCTCCTTCAGCAAGAATACCAAGTTCCCTGGCTATGGCTGTCGCGGTCTCTATATGGTCTCCGGTTATCATTACCGGGTGAATACCTGCTGTTTTACACTCCTGTATTGCAGCTTTCACCTCCGGCCTTGGCGGGTCAATCATACCTACAAGGCCTGCAAAAACAAGTTCTTTCTCTATATCTTTTGGGTGATTACTGTCAGGTAGCCTATCAAAAATACGGTAACCATAAGCCAGCACCCTCATCCCATCAGCAGCCATAACACCTGCCTCATTTTCTGTCGTTTCTCTTAAATCTGCTTGCATCTCCGATACTTCGAGGATAACTTCTGCCGCACCCTTTACAATAGCAATATACCCGTTTTCATACCTATGGATAGTGGTCATCCGCTTTCTCTCTGAATCGAAAGGAAGCTCTCCTTCACGCGGAAATTTATCTGCGATATGCAGCAACTTATCCTCCGAATGGGTGGATATGATGTGATCCGTTATAGCAAGCTCTGTAGGATCCCCCACCCAATCGCCCTGTTCATTTTTCAACACATCATGGTTAAGCGCCATTGCGCTCTCTAAAAACGGAATTCCTTCTGTCAAATGCACCGGAACATCTGCCACCCTCACGTCCAAAATTTTCATTTTGTTCTGGGTTAGCGTTCCGGTTTTGTCTGAGCAAATGAATGTAACAGATCCTAATGTCTCTACCGCATGGAGTTTCCGCACAATTACATTCTTTTTCACCAGATGTCGGGCACCATTAGCCAGGGCTACAGTTATCAGCGCAGGCAGCGCTTCGGGGATAGCTGCCACAGCAAGAGATATAGCTACCAGCAGCATATTCATCGGTTCTTCTCCACGCAAAAGCCCCACGCCAAAAAGAACAATGCAAATTATCAGTATCAGATAAGACAATTTTTTTCCGAAATCTGCCATCCTGATCTGCAAAGGGGTACGGACTTCATTTCCTTGGAGCATACCGGCAATCCTGCCAATCTCCGTATTCATACCCGTCTCCACTACAACACCCTTGCCCCTGCCATTGGCAATAATGGTGGCCCGATAGGCCATATTAACCCTGTCGCCTAAAGTCAGTTCTTTATCCGGCAACACATGGGAAACTTTGTCCACCGCAACCGACTCGCCTGTAAGTGAAGACTCTTCTATACGGAGCGAATGTGATTCAACCAGCCGCAGATCTGCCGGTACTACCTGACCAGCCTCTAAAAGCACCATATCACCGGGCACTAATTCAGAAGAAAGGATACTTTGTGTCTGGCCACCCCGCAATACATTGGCTTTTGAAGCAGCCATCTTTTTTAGCGCCTCCATGGTTTTCTCTGCACGGTATTCCTGCACGAAACCCACAATGGCATTTAAAAGAACTATTACGAGGATGATTATTGTATCAACCAAATCACCCGCGATGCCGGAAATTACGGCTGCCGTGACAAGTACAATAATCATAAAATCTTTGAACTGCCCCAGGAATATCGCCCATGCCGGTTTTTTCTTTTTCTCAGTAAGTTCATTGGGGCCATATTTTCCCATAGCCTCTTGCACCTGATGCACAGAAAGCCCATCCTCAGAAGAACCCGTTTCTGTAAGAACAGTCGCAATATCAAGGGTATGCCAGAACTTCATCAATAATAAGTTGAAACTATAATGTATAGATATACAAAAATCGGGGCAATGCCTGTGAGCAAATAAAACATATATTCGATACCCAATCCATGACAACCGTCACAATAGGCCAACAAGATCGTCCCAACTGTCGGGAACTGCGTCAATACTTAGGTTACGGGCAATTAATGCAAAAATATCTTTAGGCTTCTTATGCTGCTGGCGCAAATGGTATACAGATGTAGCCCCCTCGGACTTGGATAATTTATTCCCTTCACCATCAAGCAGTAAGGCATGATGAAAAAACTCACTTTTTATAAATACCTCTCTTCCGCATTGGGCAGATAGCCAAAGTTGGGCTAATGTGGACGGTAATAAATCTGCACCTCTAACTATCAGGTCAATGCCAAAAAAACAGTCATCAACCAGTGACGTAAGCTGATAGGCCGGAAAACCGTCGCGTTTTTTAACAATAAAATATTGCATGATAGCCGGCAAAATCGTCTCCGCAGTATCTCCCCCAAAGGTCTTGACTGATATTTTATCCAGAATATTCGTTTTCATCCGCCAACTTACCCTGGCATCATCCAGACTTAAATGCCTGTTCAGGCAGGTACCGGAATAAATATTTTCCGGGCTTAACCGCTGCACATCGGTCCGTGAACAGGTGCAGGCAAATACTTTCTCACCCTCCCTTAAACGGCTTAACGCTTCCCTGTACAATTCCATTCTGTGCAATTGTGAATATTCAGTCTCATACTCCCGCAAATTCCTCGGGCCTTCATGCCAGGTAATGCCAAGAAAATCAAGTGTATCAAATATATCCTGAACATAGCGCTTATTAGTACGTTCCATGTCTGCGTCATCAATTCGCAGCATGATATTCGCATTTGCCCTCTTCGCAAGTGCTGACGTTACGGCAAAGGAATATATATTACCAATATGAAGAAACCCGCTGGGAGTAGGCGCAAATCTTGTTTTCTTAAATAAAAGGTCTCGGCTCATACTTTTTTCCAATCAGTAAATTTCAGGCATTTCAACCACAAAGACAATCATATACAAAAAAATGACTCCCGGGAAGGGAGCCATTTCTAACTACTTGCTGAAGCAACTATTGCTCAACCACTACATGGAACACTTTGCTTTCCGAAGTTGTATGTAACGTTAGCAGATACATACCACTGGCAACCTGATTTCGGAGCTGGATTTTTTCATCCAATTCTCCATTCTTCGCCACCACCTTATTTGCATATACCACCTGTCCTATAACATCAGTTATTTCAATAGTAACTTCTTCGTCGTCTGTTGTACCCAATACACCCTTAACAGCGAATACACCATGGTTCGGGTTGGGCACTACATAGACATTACTATTACGTGGCAACGCAGCCATAGCCCCGGTGGAATCTGTATTTGCATTACGATGACCTGTAGGCGTAACACCAATCGATTGCGTCGCGATACAACCTGATGTGGACGTATAGGTGATGGTAGTTGTCCCTAATGTAACACCAGTAACAACACCGCCGGTACTGATCGTTGCTACAGATGTTGTGCTGCTGGACCATGATCCGCCTGAAGGCGTCCCGGTTAAAGTAATTGTCGCAGATGGAGCAACAGTGTATATTGACCCTGTTATTGCAGGAGCCGTATACACACCCACCGTTACACTGCCGGTCATGTTGTTAGTGCAACCTGTTGAGGTATTTGTGGCCACAACTGTGTAGGTGCCCGCCACTGTTTGTAAACCAAAGCTAATCGCCGAACCGGTACCTGTTACAGCCGAACCTACCCAGGTAGTTCCCCTGTATAATTTATAACTGATACCTGAGGTGGAACCACCTAAACCAACCGTAACTCCGCTACCACCGGGGCAATAACTCCCCCCTCCGGTAACAGTAAATGCCGTAGGCAGCGGATTGACAATAATTGTGGCGCTACCCGACATTGACCTGGTACAGCCTGTTGCCGTATTTGTAGCGATAACAGTATAACCACCCGCGGTCGTGAACGTACCAAACGTAATCGAACTACCTGTGCCTGCTATCGGACTACCTACTGTTGCTGCACCATTATACAATTGATAATTCACACCTGCAGTCGAACCACTCAGGCTGATAGTGTGACCAGAACCACCGGTACATAAACTACCACCACCTGAAACAGCATAGATAGCCGGAAGCGATGTAGCTGTTATGGTAGCACTGCCACTCATGTTAACAGTACATGTAGTAGTGGCGCTGGTGCCCGAGATTGTGTAGATACCTGCGGTTGTAAATACGCCAAAAGTAAGTGCAGAACCTGTGCCTGCAATGATGCCACCTATAGGTGTGCCGCCCATATATAATTGGTAATTCACGCCAACTGTTGAGCTGCTCAATCCTACCGGCATACCTGCAGTACAAACACTGCCACCACCCGTCACTGTATGTATAACGGGGAGTGCACTTATTGTTACCGTCACACTGCCCGACATATTCGCAACACATAATGTAGTAACATCAGTAGCCACCACAGTATAAGCCCCTGTCAGCGCCTGCAAACCAAAACTGATAGCTGACCCTGTACCTGAAACAGGCAATCCGATTGGCGATCCGGCACGATACAATTGATAATTAACACCAATAGCAGAATTACTCAATCCCACAGCTACACCAGCGCTGCCCGAGCAATAACTACCACCACCTGTAACACTATATGCGACAGGCAATGGATTTACTGAGATAATTGCGCTGCCGGTCATATTACTTACACAAGTTGTAGTGAGGTTTGTTGCTACGATAGTGTATGTACCTGCTGCCGCAAATGTGCCAAAGTTAATTGGCAAGCCGGTACCAGTCAAAGACCCGACAGGAGTGCCGCTCCTGTATAATGTATATGTAATACCTACAGAAGATCCATTGAGCCCGACAGGTAATCCTGTTCCGCCCGCACAATAACTACCTCCACCCGTAACGGTATAGATTGCAGGCAAAGTATTGATTGTTACGGTAGCAGATCCGGCCATTGTACTGGTACAACCGGTAACTGCGTGCGTTCCGGTAACAGTATATATACCTGCTATCGTCTGCAGACCAAAGCTGAACCCGGCACCAATGCCCGGCACAGGTGAGCCTACAGGAACACCACCTCTGTACAATTGGTAATTTATCCCTATTGCAGAACCGGTGAGGCCAACTGGAACACCTGCGCCACCTATACAATATCCGCCACCACCGGTTACAGGCACTATCGCCGGTACAGGTGTAACGAGGATTACAGCACTACCAGTCATGTTGCTGCTACAACCCGAAAGCACATCGGTTGCAACAACAGTATAAGTACCTAAAACAGTTTGCAAACCAAAGCTGATCGAAGCACCTGTACCCGCTACGGGGCCACCAACCATTGTGCCCCCAACGTATAACTGATAATTAACCCCGGTAGCAGATCCTGCAAGACCTACAGGGAACCCTGCTCCAATTACCCCGCATCCTGTACCGCCGCCTGTTACTGTCATAGCAACTGGTGCCGCATTGATCATTACCGTTGCGCTGCCCGACATGTTATTTGTGCAGGAAGTTGTTGGATTTGAGGCGACTACAGTATACGTACCTGCAAAAGTTTGCAGCCCGAAGCTGATAGCCGCTCCTGTTCCTGTCACAGTCGGCCCTAAAGGCGCAGTGCCAAAGTACAACTGATAAAGAACTCCGCTCTGTGACCCAACTAAACCAACAGCCACACCTGTGCCACCTGTGCAGTAGCTACCACCACCGGAAACCGCAAATACTGATGGTAATGGATTAACGGCAATTGTTGCGCTGCCGGTCATATTGGCAACACATCCCGTAGACAGATCAGTAGCGATTACCGTATAAGTGCCGCCGGTAGTAAATGTACCGAAAGTAATTGCTGATCCCGTTCCTGTTACCGGCCCACCTACAGTGGATGACCCACCATATAACTGGTAACTGATACCGGTAGCCGAACTACTAAGCCCTATTGATACACCAGCCCCACCCATGCAATAGCTACCACCACCGGTAACAGTATATACAGCAGGCAGTGCATTCGTAGACACTATTGCGCTGCCGGTCATATTATTCGAGCATGCTGTAGCAGCATCAGTAGCTATAACAGTATAAGTGCCCGTAGCAGTATGAAGCCCGAAGGAAAGCGCCAACCCTGTACCAGGTAGCGTAGCAACAGCAGTGCTACCGTTAAACAATTGGTAGTTAACACCAACAGCAGAAGAACTCAGCCCCACTGAGACACCAGTACCACCTAAACAATACGAGCCTCCACCCGTCACAGCATAAGCTGCAGGAGGTGTACTAATCGTGATTACAGCCGAACCGGACATATTGTTAACACAACCTGAACCCGTAGCTGTTATCGTATAAGTTCCTGCAGTAGTAAATGGCCCAAAGCTGATTGCTGAACCAGTTCCCGAAACAGTAGACCCAACAGTAGATGACCCATTATACAATTGGTAATTAACACCAACCTGGGAACCGCTAAGAGAAACCATAACACCGGATCCGCCCGAGCAATAGCTACCTCCTCCACCTACGCTATAAACATTTGGTAATGGCGTAACGGAAACTGTAACACTGCCAGTCATATTAGCTGTGCAACCCGTAATGAGGTTTGTTCCGGTCACTGTATAGGTGCCTGCAGTCATCTGCAGGCCAAAGCTAATAGCTGAGCCTGTACCGGTTACCGGACCGCCAACCGGAACACCTCCCAGATACAACTGATAAGTCGCCGATGTTTGTGAGTTAGCCAATCCGACTAATACGCCCGATCCACCACTGCAATAGCTACCACCACCGGTAAGAGTATAAGCTACAGGAGTAGCATTTATCGTTACCACTACGCTGCCCGACATATTAGATGAACACCCGGTTGAAGCATCGATGGCTGATATTGTATATGTACCGGTTGCAGTTTGCAAACCAAAACTGAAGGCAACCCCGGTTCCCGGCAATGGCGTGCCTACAGGTGACCCTGCTAACCTAAGTGTATAGTCAACACCTATTTGTGAACCAGATAACCCTACTGCAACACCTGAACCACCAGCGCAATAACCACCACCACCGGTAACGGTTGCCACCGTTGGCAACGGATTTATAGCCACCAAAGTACTACCGCTCATATTGCTGGTACATGAAGTAGTCGGGTTAACTGCAACAACCGTGTAAGTACCGGCCACAGTTTGCGAAGCGAACGTAATGGCCAACCCTGTGCCCGCCATAGTACTCACTACCGACCCTCCTCTTAACAACTGATAGTTTACACCTGTTTGAGATCCACTTAATCCAACTGGCACACCCGTGCCACCTGCACAATAGCTTCCTCCCAGTGTTACCATGTATACAACCGGTAATGGATTCACAACGATAGTGGCACTGCCTGTCATGTTCGATGTACACCCTGTCGCGCCATCGGTTGCTACTACTGTATACACACCCGCTGTCGTTTGCAGGCCAAAACTAAATCCTGCTCCTGTGCCAGCAACCGGACTGCCTAAAGCAGCGCCACCCAGGTAAAGCTGGTAATTTACTCCGGTCTGTGAATTACTAATATTAACATTGAAACCTGCACCACCCGCACAATAGGTGCCGCCACCGCTTACTGTATACACAGCAGGGGCGGAACTACTTGATACAGCCACACTACCCGACATATTCGTAGAACAACCGGTAGCTGTATTTGTTGCTACGACGGTATACGAACCAGGGATAGTGAACAGTCCGAAACTAACCGGAGCACCTGTGCCCGACACTGAACCGGCAAGCGTTGTGCCTCTGAACAATTGGTAGGTAACGCCTGTGGTTGAGTTGCTGAGACCGATAGCTACTCCCGTTCCACCGGAACATGCTACGCCACCACCTGTTACCGAATAAGCAGTAGGAAGCGGGTTAACAACTACCGTTGGGCTACCGGTCATATTGTTCAAACAGCCTGAAGAAAGGTCCGTTGCAATCACGGAATAAGTACCGGCTATCGTTACCAGTCCAAAACTAAGCGGAGCACCAGAGCCAGTTACGGGCGCACCCAGAGCTGTTCCGCCCCTATATAACTGGTAGGCTATGCCAACCGCTGAACCGGACAATCCAATAGGCAAGCCTGCGGCTCCGGCGCAAATAGCACCTCCACCAGTCACGGTATAAGCTGCCGGCAATGGTGTTCCTGACACAGAAGCGCTACCGGTCATATTAGCAGCACACCCGGTTACTGAACTTGTAGCAACAACTGTATAAGTGCCTGATATAGTAGCCAAACCAAAACTGATCGCACTGCCTGTCCCAGGAACGGGAGTACCGACAGTTGCTGTGCCATTATATAATTGGTAGGTAACGCCAGTGTTCGAGCCGCTGAGGCCGATAAGCACACCGGCTCCACCGGCGCAATAAGAACCACCACCTGTCACCGAATAAACATTTGGCAGACCATTAACGGTTAAAGTCACGCTCCTCATGCATCCCGTAGGCAAAGTGTAAGATATTGCTGACGAACCGGTAGCAACACCCAGCACGACACCGCTTAATGACCCTACAGATGCAACAAGTGAGCTGCCACTTGACCATATACCACCCGATGAGGCATTGGTCAATGATCCAGTGGCCCCAACACACACAACTGAAGGTCCTGCGATGATGGCAGGAAGTGGATCAACAGCCATCGTTACGATTGAGAAACAACCCGAAGGCAGCATATAAGTAATAATAGGATAACCTGCAGACCAGCCTGTCACAACTCCGGTTGAGGACCCAACGGTGGCTACTGAAACCATGCTGCTTGACCATGTGCCACCACCAGCCGATGACAATGCTGTTGACGAGCCAACGCATACACTGCTGGCACCTGTGATCAACGGCGAAGCATTTACTGTTACCACCGCACTGGCGTTGCATCCTGAACCCAGCGTATAATTAATTGTGGCACTGCCGGGTGAAACCCCTGTAACAATGCCTGATAGAGAACCGACACTTGCGACTGCAGGGTTGCCACTACTCCAAATACCACCGGGTGTAGCATCACTTAAAATAGTGGTCATATCGAGACATGTGGTCAACACACCGGTGATAGGCGCCGGTGCAGGGTTGACCGACATTGACAAAACAGCTATACACCCTGATGTTAAAGCGTATGTAATAACCGGAGAACCGGCTGACAAACCCGTTACTATACCTGACGATGCACCTACACTTGCCAATGAAGGGTTAGAACTGATCCACGTGCCGCCAGGCACCGTATTAGACAAAGTAGTTGTCTGTCCGATACAAACACTGCTACTACCGGCAATCGGTGTCGGCGCAACAGATACAGTGATTGTTTTCACTACATAACATCCGGTAGGTAATGTATAAGAGATAGTAGGATTACCTGCCATAATACCTGCAAGCATACCGCTGGTTGAACCAATAGTTGCCAAAGCTAGGTTACTGCTGCTCCATGTACCGCCTGTGGGACCGCTTGCCATTGTCAGGAAGACGGTATCTCCTTCACATATTATACTTGGTCCGCCAAAAGGAACTGGCAATGGATTGACAGTAACAACTCTTGTCGCGAAACACCCTGTTGGTAACACGTAGGATATTACAGGGGTACCCGCTGTAACACCATTAACAAGGCCGGAACCCGGAGCTACAGTAGCAATCAACGGATTGCTCGACCCCCACGTGCCGCCGGTTGTGGTGCTGCTTAATAAAGTAGAAGTACCGGGGCATACATTCGCAGTTCCTGTTATTGCAGCAGGCTGCGGGTTAACCGTCATCGGCAATATAGCACTACAGCCGGACGGCATGCTGTAAGATATCGATACAGTACCTGCGTTCACGCCCGATACAATACCGGTTGTTCCGCCAACAGTAGCAAGTGTAGCGCTACTGCTGCTCCATGTGCCACCCGGGGTTACCGAGGTCAGCGTAGTAGTTGCACCGGCACATACCGTTGCCGCACCGGTAATAGCTGAAGGTGTTGTATTCACGGTAACTAAAGAAACTGCATAACAACCGGAACCTAATATATATGAAATTACAGGTGTTCCGGCAGATACCCCCGTCACAACACCTGTTGATGACCCAACAGTTGCCAAAGAGGGGTTACTGCTGCTCCATACACCGCCCGTAGCAGAGTTTGCTAGAGTGATACCTGAACCTGTACAAACAGATGTAAGACCGGTATTAGCAGGTGGAGCAACGTTTACTGTTACTGGGAATGCTACGAAACAACCTCCCGGTAATGTATAAGAAATAAGAGCAGTACCTGTTGTCGCACCGGAAACTATACCTGATGTAGCCCCAACAGAAGCGATAGCCGTGCTGCTGCTGCTCCATGTACCCCCGGCACTGGCACTCGAAAGACTAATTGTCGTTCCAACGCAGACAGTTGACGGGCCGGAAATAGCCATCGGCAACGCGCTAACTGTTATTGATTTGGTCGCAATACAGCCGGAAGACAGCACATAAGATATGATTGGCGTGCCTGCAGATACACCGGTTACAATACCGGATGCCGAACCTACAGTAGCCTGGCCAATGTTACTGCTGATCCACGTTCCACCTGCTGTGGCATTGGATAGCGTAATTATCTGTCCGGCACAAACACTACCTGGACCTGTAATCGCTGATGGTGCTGTATTCACTGTAACATTTGCCGATGTCAGACACCCCGTCGGCAGTAAATAAGTCACAGCAGTTACACCTGTTGCTACCCCACCCAGAATACCAGACGAAGAACCTATCGTTGCTACACCTGTACTGCTGCTGCTCCAAACGCCGCCCCCTGTTGCACTGTACAATGTAGACGTAGAACCAACGCATACAGTAGTCGCGCCTGTGATAGATGCAGGTAAAGGATCAATGGTAATTGTTGTGCTGCCAGTCATAGTGCTTACGCAGGTAGTTGTACCGTTTGTTGCGATGACCATATAAGTTCCCGCAGCGGTCTGCAAACCAAAACTGATTGAAGACCCGGTACCGGTAACAGGAGAACCTACCGGCGTAGACGAATTATACAACTGGTAGTCCACACCGCTCTGCGAACCACTTAAACCAACAACAACGCCAGCACCTCCGGCACAATAACTGCCACCACCGGTAACAGTGAATGCTGTAGGCAATGGATTTATGGAAATTGTTGCGCTGCCCAACATATTGCTTACACAGCCGGTAGTAGCATTGGTAGCCACCACAGTGTAAACACCGGCCGTAGTGAGAAGGCCAAAATCAAGACCTGCGGATGTTCCCGGAAGTGGTGTACCAACGGGTGACCCGCCGATGTACAACTGATAATTCACCCCGGTCTGCGAACCAGACAACAACACATGCACACCCGCTCCGCCGGCACAATAGCCGCCGCCACCCGATACCGTATATACAGCTGGTAATGCATTCACATTAAATGTGGCCGTATTGCTTGTGGTAAGCGTACTTACACAACCCAGACTATTAGTAATAGTCGTTATGGTTGTGGTTGTAGCACCAATACCAGTAAGCAAACCGGAAGGTATTGCGAAAGTACCTGTACTTGAGCCCATCACCAAAGTTGCCGTATTACCTGTAGATGTGTTGGCACCGCTCAGGTCATAACTTGCAGTATAAGTTGCTGCACCCAGCGATGGTGAATTAACTGTGATTGTATTACCAGCGCCCACGCAAATAGACGTGGTTGTTGGCGGATAGAACACACTCACATTCGGGCTTGCGTTCACAGTTACTGATATTGAAGTATTACATCCTCCCCCAAGTGTATAAGTAATACTACATACGCCTGCAGCAACACCGCTAACAACGCCGGTTGCTGACCCTACTGTAGCAATTGATATATTGCTGCTTGTCCATGTTCCACCGGAAGTTGCATTGGTCAACGTGGTTGTTGCACCGGTACAAACTGACGGTATGCCCGCAATAGTCCCCGGTGTAGTATTTACCGCAATAGGATGTGTAGCCATACACCCTGTTGGTAATAAATAAGTAATTACCGGTGTACCGGTGGCAATACCTGTTACGATGCCTGAACCGGACCCTACAGTTGCCTCAGAAGTATTACTGCTGCTCCACGCACCACCGGTTGTTGCAGAGCTTAATGTTGTGGTAAGTCCAACGCATACTGAAGACGCACCGGTAATACTGCCAGGTAAAGGATTGACAGTAACCACAGACGCAGTAAAGCAACCGGAAGGCATCGCATAAGTAATTACAGGCATGCCTGTTGCTACACCAGTCACAATACCTGAAGATGACCCTACAGTAGCCATTGTTACAGTACCACTACTCCATGTTCCACCACTGCTGCTGTTTGCGAGAGTAGTTGTCTGCCCTATGCATACACTCATAACACCTGTACTTGCCGCAGGGGTCGCGTTCACTGTAATATTAGCTGTCGTCATACATCCGGTTGGCAGTGTATAAGAAATGGTTGGCACGCCTGCCGAAACACCATTTACAATGCCGGATGCAGAACCCACGGTGGCGAGCGTGGTAGCACTGCTGCTCCATATACCGCCAGTGGTAGAAGAACCGAGTGCAATATTATCACCAACACAAACTGCCGTTGGCCCGGTAATAGCACCCGGCAATACATTGACAGTAATGGGTAATGATGTATAACATCCGGTAGCCAATGTATAACTAATTGTTGGCACACCTGCCGACATACCTGTCACCGTCCCTGTAGAAGTTCCGATGGTGGCCATTGATGTGCTGCTGCTTGTCCACATACCTCCGGGCGTAGCATTAGCCAGGGTGGTATTGTCGCCGATACAAACGCTGCTGCTGCCGGTTATTGCTCCCGGGGTCATGTTCACAGTCACTATGTAGTTGGCGGTACACCCAGTGCCATACACATAATCAATAGACACGGTTCCTGGGGCTACGCCGGAAAGCACACCCGTCGAACTAATTGTAGCTACAGAAGGTGTTCCCGACACCCATGTACCGCCTGTCGATGTAGTATACAAACTTGTTGTTGATCCTGCACAAACCGAGGTGCTACCTGTAATAGGTGCAGGTACCGGGTTCACAGTAATCGGCGCAACAGAAAAACATCCGGTAGATAGTGTATAAGATATATTTGGAGTGCCTGCGGACACACCGGTCACAATACCGGTAGATGACCCTACCGTAGCCAAGCCAGTATTACTACTTGTCCACGTACCACCTGCGCTTGCACTGCTTAAAGCAGTCGTCAACCCGGCACATACAGTGGTAGTACCTGTTATTGATGCCGGAGGTGGGTTCACCGTTACAGTAGTTGTAGCGATGCACCCTGCGCCTGACGTATAAGTTATTACCGGCGTTCCTGCTGCAATACCCGTCACAATACCCGTAGATGACCCAATTGTTGCCAACGATAGGCTACCGCTACTCCATGTACCACCTGCCGTCGCGTTGCTGAGCGTGGTATTCCCGCCCACACATACATTGGTAGTACCGGTTATTGATGCCGGTAATGAATTTACAGTAACCGGCATGATCACATAACATCCTGTCACGGGCAATGTATATGTAATGACAGGTACCCCTGCCGTAATACCCGACACGACACCGGATGCGGAACCTACAGTAGCTTCTGCTACATTACTGCTGCTCCACGAACCACCCGATGTACTATTTGCCAAAGTAGTAGTTAGCCCCACACACACATTATCCGTACCAGTTATGGGTACGGGTATTGGGTTGACCGTAATGGAAGTGGTTGCATAACAACCTGTAGGTAATGTATACGTAATAATGGTTGACCCGGCAGCAACACCCGTAACTACACCAGTAGCTGACACTACGGATGCAATAGATGGGTTACTGCTGGTCCATGCGCCTCCAAGGGTGGAGTTTGTTAAAACTATGTTTGCTGCAACACATACTTCCGATGGACCGGCAATTGACACAGGCCAAGGGTTAATTGTGATTGTTTTAGTTGTGTAACAACCTGTACCTAACGAATAAGTCATTATTGGGTAACCGATTGACATACTGGAAACAACCCCTGATGCTGAACCGATTGTAGCGAGGAAAGTGTTACTGCTGCTCCAGGTGCCGCCGGCAGGCGTAGCACTTAAAGTCGACGTATATCCAAGGCAACCACTGGCCACACCTGAAATTGCGGATGGCAACGTATTTACTATAACAGTGGTTGTATAAACAGTTGTCGGACTACAGCCGGAGAAACCGGTACCATTACTAACAGTTAAAGAGTAAACACTGGTCACCGTGGGCGTTGCAGTTGGATTCTGAGCCGTTGTGGACGACAACGCAGGACCACTCCATGAGTACACTGTTGCACCACCCGATGGGTTGGCGGTCAGCGTCACTGTGCTGCCATAACAGAGAGGGCCGGTATTTGTAGGCGCCGCTGTTGGGGTAGCAAGAATGTTCACCACAGCGCTACCGGTCATTGTCCTTGCACAAAGCGCGCTTGGATTGGCTATTACCGTATAGGTACCATTTATCGTTTGCAAACCAAAGTTGAGCGGCCCACCGGTACCGGTAAGTATGCCCGCTGACACCGACCCAACATAAAGCTGATATGTCGCACCAAGGTCGGAGCCACTCAGTCCTACTGCTACACCTGCACCACCTGTACAATACGTACCGCCACCGGTAACCGTATAGTCATTGGGGATTGGGTTCACTGTCAATATTGCTGTTACAAAACAGCCCGTAGGTAATGTATACGAGATAACAGGAGCACCACCGGAAATACCTGTAGCAATACCCGAAACCGATCCTATGGTTGCTATAGATGGATTACTGCTGCTCCATAATCCTCCTACATCAAACAATGCCGTCGTAGACCCTACACAAACGGTTAGCGTACCCGATATAGGTGGCGGTAATGGATTTACCGAATATGAAGATGATGTAGCCAGGGGCGAGGTGATGTTACAACCAACACCGGAATACGCCAGTGTTACAAAATAAGGCCCGGATCCGGTAACATTCGCTGTATAGCTTATATTCGGAACTGCAGTTGTGTTACCTGTAGTTATACCCGGCCCGGTCCATGTATAGGTTGGTATACCGGCACCTCCCGAGCTGACAACGCCAAGGTTGATCATATCTGCATTACAGAAAGTTGTTGCTGACGGCGTAAGCGTATAAGAGGTCACGGAAGGCTGCGGTGCCACTGTATAGGTCAACGGAGTAGACAACGCAGGTGTTGTGACACAGCCGATCCCGGAATAACCGAGAGTAACGCTATACGTTCCTGTACCTGTCACAGTGGACACATAAGCGATAGATGGTATGGATGAAGTATTACCTGTTGCAATACCTGGACCGGTCCAAGTATACAGGGGTGCACCAATTCCACCGGCACTCGACACGCCAAGATTAATCGTTCCTCCCTGGCAAATACCGGTTGAGCTCGGCGTCAGGGTATAAGAGGTAATAGATGGCTGCGGTGCTACCGTATACGCCAGCAATGTCACCAGCGGAGGTGTAGTATTACAACCAACTCCGGAATACGCCAGCGTTACACTATAAGAACCGACACCTGTAGTATTCGTTGTATAGCTGACAGATGGCACTGCTGTAGTATTTAAAGTAGTAATGCCGGGGCCTGTCCATGTATACGTAGGAGTCCCTGATCCACCTGAACTGATAACGCCAAAATTCACTACCCCGCCCTGGCAAATATTTTGCGAACTTGGCGTTAGTGTATAAGAGGTTACCGCAGGCTGTAAGCCAACCGTATAGGTCAACGGCGTGGCAAGTGAAGCGCTGCTACAACCGATACCTGTATAGCCTACTGACACATTGTAGTTCCCACTGCCTGTTGGGCCCGATGTATAGGCAATAGACGGTACAGAGGTAGTGTTACCAGTGGTAATGCCAGGCCCGGTCCATGTATAGGTGGGCGCACCTGCGCCACCTGTACTCACTACGCCAAGATTTATTGTGCCACCCTGACAAATATTCTGGGACGCTGGTGTCAATGTATAAGAAGTCACAGATGGCTGTGCGTTTACTGTATACGATAATGCCGTAGACAATGGAGCCGAAGTATTACAGCCGATACCGGGATAAGAAACAACTACGTTATACGCACCGCTTCCCGTAGTGTTGGTCGTATAGCTGATAGTAGGCGCCGAGGTTGTATTCAAAGTAGTGATACCGGGGCCGGTCCATGTATAGGTAGGCGTTCCCGCACCACCTGAACTGACAACACCCAGGTTTGCAATACCACCCTGGCAGATATATTGGGAAGTAGGAGTAAGTGAATATGAGGTAATCACAGGCTGTGGCGTTACCGTATAATTGAGTGCGGTAGCCAAAGGCCCATACGATATACATCCAATGCCTGAATACCCCAGCGTGACGTTGTACTTCCCGCTTCCTGTAGTATTTGTGGTGTAGCTTACAGAGGGCGTGGATGTTGTATTCAGCGTAGTGATGCCTGGTCCGGTCCATGTATAAGTAGGCGTTCCGGCACCACCTATACTGGATACGCCAAGATTCACCACCCCACCCTGGCAAATATGCTGAGAGGTAGGCGTAAGCGTGTAGGAAATAAGGGCTGGCTGAGGTGCCACTGTATAAGCCAATGTTGTAGCCAGTGGCCCAGCCAGATTACAGCCGGTACCTGCATAAGATACGGTCACGCTGTAATTTCCTGCTCCTGTCACCAAAGATGAATATGCGATAGAAGGCACCGATGTAGTGTTACCAACGGTAATGCCCGGCCCTGTCCATGTATAAGTGGGCGCTCCAGTACCGCCTGAACTTGCAACGCCAAGGTTTATCACACCTCCCTGGCAGATGTTCTGCGAAGTCGGTGTAAGTGTATATGATGAAATTGACGGTTGCGGAGCAACAGTATATGTCAATGTTGTGGCAAAGGGGACTGTTGTATTACAACCAATGCCCGAATAACCAAGCGTGACATTATAATTACCGTTGCCCGTCGCATTGGTGGTATAAGTAATAGATGGCACAGCGGTCGTATTTAGAGTCGTAATACCCGGCCCTGTCCATGTATATAGCGGTGTACCGCTGCCACCGGCACTCACCACACCAAGATTTATCACACCACCCTGGCATATATGCTGCGATGTAGGCGTAAGCGTATACGAGGTAACTGACGGTTGCGGAGCAACCGTATAAGTCAAAGTTGTAGCAAACGGCGCTGTTGTATTACAACCAGTGCCTGAGTAGGCAAGTGTCACGTTATAGTTACCACTGCCGGTCGTGTTTGTTGAATAACTAATGGTCGGAACGCTGGTCGTGTTCAGGGTAGTGATACCAGGACCGGTCCATGTATATGTCGGCGTTCCCGATCCACCGGAACTCACCACCCCAAGATTCACAATACCCCCCTGGCAGATGTTCTGCGATGTTGGGGTAAGGGTATACGAAGTGATCGCTGGCTGCGGTGCTACCGTGTAAGTCAGCGTTGTAGCAAATGGCGATGTAGTATTGCAACCAATGCCGGAATAGCCAAGCGTAACATTATAATTACCACTACCGGTTGTATTCGATGTATAAGAAATCGACGGCACCGCTGTTGTATTCAAAGTGGTAATACCGGGTCCGGTCCATGTATATAATGGTGTGCCGCTTCCACCAGTACTCACAACACCAAGGTCAATTATTCCTCCCTGGCAGATATTCTGCAAAACAGGCGTAAGGGTGTAAGACGTTACTGAAGGTTGGGGTGCAACAGTATAAGTTAACGTTGTTGCAAACGGCGCGGTAGTATTACACCCGGCCCCGGTATATGCAAGCGTAACATTATAATTACCGTTCCCTGTCGTATTGGTGGTATAGCTGATCGATGGCGTAGAAGTAGTATTGAGTGTGGTAATACCAGGCCCTGTCCACGTATAGGTTGGCGTCCCGGAACCTCCGGAGCTAACCACTCCCAGATCCACTACGCCACCCTGACAAATATGCTGCATGGTAGGCGTAAGGGTATAAGAACTCACCGCTGGCTGTGGCGCAACAGTGTAGGTCAGCGACGTAGCCAACGGAGCGCTTGTATTGCAACCAATTCCGGAATAAACCACTGTAACACTGTAGTTACCGCTGCCGGTTGTGTTAGTAGTATATGAGATGGATGGCGCAGATGTTGTATTCAGGGTAGTAATACCTGGGCCCGTCCATGTATAGGTAGGCGTACCGCTACCGCCTGAACTAACAACACCGAGATCAGCCACTGCACCCTGGCACATATTCTGCGAAATAGGTGTAAGTGTATATGAACTGATTGTTGGTTGTGGCGCAACGGTATACGTTAATGGGGTTGCGAAAGGAGCTGAAGTGTTACACCCTATTCCCGAGTATGCAAGGGTAACATTGTAATTACCGCTACCTGTCGTATTGGTTGTGTAGCTGATAGACGGTACAGATGTGGTGTTCAAAGTAGTAATGCCAGGACCCGTCCATGTGTAGAGAGGAGTACCTGCACCTCCGGAGCTTATCACGCCAAGGTTAACAATACCACCTTGACAGATATTCTGGGATGTTGGCGTTAACGTGTATGAACTTACAGAAGGTTGCGGAGCGACTGTATAAGTCAGGGTCGTTGCAAGAGGCGAAGTCGTAATACAGCCGTCACCCGAATAAGCAAGCGTCACATTATAATTGCCGCTGCCCGTAGTATTCGTCGTATAATTTATTGCAGGCACGGCAGTAGTATTCAATGTAGTAATACCGGGGCCTGTCCATGTATAGGTTGCTGTACCAATGCCACCCGAACTAACCACACCGAGATCAACGACGCCACCCTGACAAATGTTTTGTGATGTTGGGGTAAGCGTGTAGGATGTTACGGATGGTTGCGGTGCTACAGTGTAGGTCAACGATGTACTTAAAGGCGCTGAGGTTACACACCCGGCACCTGAATATGCTACAGTTACATTGTAATTACCACTACCCGACGTATTCGATACATAGGCAATTGATGGTACAGAAGTTGTATTCAGCGTTGTTATACCCGGCCCTGTCCATGTGAATGTTGGCGTCCCTGTACCTCCGGAGCTTACAACTCCGAGGTTTATGGTTGCGCCCTGGCACATTTCCTGGTAGGTAGGCGTCAGTGTATAAGACGATATCACTGGTTGGGGCACCACAGTTATGGTCGTAGTCGCCGGAATCGCCACAAATCCGTTACCGTCAGTCATCGTAAGTGTATAGGTGGTAGTAACGGTAGGAGAAGCAGTAACCGTAGCGCCTGTTGTAGCTGACAGCCCTGTTGCAGGCGACCATACATAAGTAAATGGCACATCCCTAAGTGGTGACACCGCACCGATAGAAATCGAACCACCGGTACAAATAGTTGCGTTAGGCGTTATTCCGAGTGCCGGATTTGCTGTAGATATACCACTCACATCCGTCTGCGCGTTATTAATGCCGGATATGGAAAGAGCATGCGTAGTGGTATTTGTCATACCATATTTCAGCCATGGCAATGCCAATGGATATTCTCCTGCTGATATATTTCCTTCAGTACCGGTCACATCGCTGGTTGCATAGTTTGCAGAAACCACATCATATACAGGGCTTGTTATTGCCGAAGTCCTGATACTCCAGTATCGGTTCAGGTAGTCATTCAGGTTAGCATTATTAGGATGCTTCGCATTAGCTGTTTTCACACCCGCATAAGCGCCACTACCATAAGTACCTGATGTCAAATCAAGTGATAAC
This sequence comes from uncultured Flavipsychrobacter sp., assembly GCA_964430995.1. Taxonomy (GTDB): domain Bacteria; phylum Bacteroidota; class Bacteroidia; order Chitinophagales; family Chitinophagaceae; genus Nemorincola. Next base: position 10,146 of record CAYSIG010000051.1, on the reverse strand, counting down.
GGGGTATAAGTCGGAGTATTGTCGCCAACGGGGAACAGATACGATCCGTTAGCACTGAATTCCTTCCGGAGATATCCCGCGCCATTTGTTACTATCATGGCTGATGATGACATCGTTCCGGCTATTGCGGGCGAAGAAGCACCAAGAACAAGATTGAACGCATTTAACGTCAGCCTGCCTGATGTAAGCGTCAATGTTCCATCTATCTCCTCATCTACACTTGACAGGCTTACGCCATTGCTATTATTGATAGTAACATCATCAAAATCAGTAATCGATGTGCCACTCAACGTCTGTGCAGAAGTCCCATTGAAGGTAACCAAACCACCTCCATTGTTGTATGTACCGCTGTTAGACCAGTTGCCGGTCACCTGCAATGCAGACGGAGCCGTAACAGTCCCGGTTGTCAACGTAAAGTTTCCGCCTAAATCAGCATTGTTAGAGAATGTCCAGCCGCCACCGGAACCGTTGAACGTAACATGGTTAAACTTGTTGCCTGATGTCATTGCACCTGACAGTATTTTACCTGATGCTGTCGCATTGAACAAAACAGTACCACTACGTGCTGTAAACGATCCGCTATTTGTCCAGTTGCCTCCGTCGGTTATCTGGTAATTGCTGGTAGTCACATCGAGGGTTGTGCCAGAACCAATATTAATACCGTCATTTGCCACAACTGCGCCGACTAGTGTTTTCGTGCCGCTGGTACTTGTTTTCAGCGTACCGTAGTTGCCTACTTGTGCGGCACTGTTCACACTCTGGGCTGCTCCGGCTGTATAATCAACCGTCATACTGCCCAGGGTATTCGTTGTGAACCTGTATTGACTGATAAAATCCGCCGTAGCAGATGTACGAGTCACTTGCAAAGTACCATTGCCCGAAACCGTACCGGTTGGCGTAACCGAATTGATCACAACGGCAGCAGTTGGCGTTAACACTGTATTCGCACCATTCATGTTCAATGTACCCGCCACATTAATACTTGAGGTAACCGCAACTGCAGCCGATGTATTGCTGTTTGTCAGGTTATTGAAAGTGAGCGGCCCGGTAGCACCGTAATTAAAGGTCAAGGTCATGGTTTGAGAGGGCCCTCCGCAAGTCGTATAAGTACCCGGGCTTGCCCCACCCCAGTTACTGCTTCCAATACAAGGCCTGATGGAATAGAAACTACCACAAGCGCACGACGACTGATCAGCATAAAACTCGGTACCACCACAAATACCCACGTTCCAGGTATGCCCGTCAGATGTTCTGCTGACAGCCGCACCTGTCCTCAAGCCATTTGCTATATCCAGAGCAAAAGTTGGATTAGTACAACTAATAGCGCTTGCATAGGTTCCACTTATCGTGAACCCAGTATATGGATAACTACTCAATAAAGAAGCCACGAAAGTTGTCCAGTTGGTACACTGAGTTGATGGAGTACCGCCACCAGTAAATGCTTCGGAATACACCAACGATGTCATTGAACTTGATACACCGCTTACCGTCTGCGCCCCTGTACCATTAAGATTCACTGTTCCGCTATTGTGCACAAAACTTCCGCTACTGGAGAAATTGCCCCCTACCTGCAAAGTTGTTGATGGTGCTGTCAGACTTCCCGCACTTATTGTCAGGTTACCGCCCACATCTGCCGAATTACTGCCAAAAGTCCATGCGCCACCGCTGCCATTGAAAGTAAGGTGGTTAAACTTATTGCTACCGGTCAAAGAGCCTGCTATCGTGCGGCCCGTTGCCGTACTGTTGAAATTCACTGTACCGCTATTATGGGTGTAAGTACCTGTATTGCTCCAGTTCCCCCCTGCGTTCAGCGTACCGCTGGTTGCAGTCATTGCTCCGCTGTTGGTCAGGTCACCCGATATAGTTACACTACCGCTGCCACCAGTGAAAGTACCCGCATTTTTGAGATACCCCCCAACTGTCAAAGCACTGGAAGGTGCGGCAAATGACGACCCAGACTTCACTATAACGCTGCCACCCAATGCGAAAGTACTCGACGAACAAGTCATAGCACTCTGTACAATCCAAATGTCAGTAGTGCCTGCAAATGAGCATGGGTGAGTACCAGTATTATTATCATTTGACCACCAGTTATTTAAATCAGTTGCATCGCCGCCAGTAGTAACTGAATACCATATTGGTGATAAGATTACCGTACCATGACCACCACCATTATACCCTTGCGTAAGGGTAGCATTAGTTACCACACCCGGATCAGTATATGACGACCCGCCACCACCGCCGCCGCCATAAGCACCGCCGCCGCCGTAGTAGCCACCACCACCGCCGCCGCCGTAATATGACGAACTACCCAAACCACCATTTCCCAGGGATCCGGCAGTTGCTCCACCACACGTGCCCGCAGCCCCTCCGGCAGTTTGTGTACCACCAGTTGCATTATAACACATGCCGCTATATGCAGTACTGCCACACATCAACCCTGTACCCCCTGTAAGGGCTCCGCCGCCACCGCCATTGCCCACGTTAGTTCCACCACAACCATAACCACCGCCACCGCCACCGCCGGCAACAACCAGACGGCCGGTATAAGATGTACCCGAAGCAGAAGTACGTATATCTGATGCGCCTCCGCCACCAGCTCCATACATATACTGTGTATTGGCCCCACCGTTATAACCTCCGAACACCGTACCACTGCTTGCGCCGTCCGCACCTTTTCCTCCCACGTATATATACAGTACCTGTCCCGGGGTTACCGCCAAAGTCCCCTGAACACGTCCGCCCAATCCGCCTGGGCCGGTAATATTGTACTCATTTCCACCTGATGCGCCTCTCACATCAAAACCAAGCGAGGTCACGCCCGTAGGAACAGTATAGGTTTGCACACTGCCCGTGTAGGTAAACACTCCTGAGTTTGCAGACCCGATCGTTACTTTGTAATCACGCGTTTCAGCATATTGAACAGTAGTAGTAGGGCACGGAGGTATATTAGGGTAAGCCGGGTAATTGGCATTACCCGGAGAATTGCCGCCGTTATATACAACAATTGCCCTCATCCTGTATGTCCCGTTTGAAACCGTGCCGGGAATCGCAATGGTTGGTGTCGCCCTTCCGCTACTCCACCTTCCAACGCCGCCGACACTCTCACTTGCCGTAAACGCACCATCACTATTAAAGTCAATCCAGATCTGACAGCTATTTACGTTGCCGGTACTTTGCCCAAGTGTGGCTGTATAAATCCCGCCTCTATTTAATGTAACACTGTAGCTGCTGGTCTGGTCTCGGTAAGGAGTGCTGGTACAGGCTACTGCGTCACTTATAGATGTACCACACTCACCCGTAAGCAAAAATGGGAGTCCGGTCGTTGCCACATACCAACTGCTGCCACAAATACTTGCCGAGGATGCGCAAGTTGGTGTACAGGATGATGCAGGCAAAACAAAGGTTATCAATTGAGAAGCTGAATTCGCAGACAAGCCACTCACCGTACAGGTAGCCGAACAGCGATAATAGGTATTGCCGGTTAATCCCGAGAATGTATAGGTCGGATTTGTTGCACCACCTATATTCGCCCATGTCGTATTATCCGGCGACGACTGCCACTGGTAAAGAAGCCCCGCCGCAGGTGTTCCGGTAAGGCCAAGGGCAAACAACGTAGTCGGATTACCAGACGTTGGTGTAGCTGTAGTAGAACCAGGAGTCGGTGTTCCCGAACACATGTTGGCTGAAACGGCAGATACCGCAACATTGGTAACACATGACCCCAGACCACCTCCGCTGATTACCACATCTCCACTATAAGTGCCGGGGGTAGATGGAGCAACAAACCGAACATATACCGTAATAGCCGAGAACGAAGGCGTTGTAATGGTTTGCGTATAAGAAGACCCCCACGAACCAGTACCTGTAGGTGACACTTCAAAGTTTGTCGGAGCCGTAACAGTAACGGGCGATGAGGTCATTAACGATCCCGTCATTGCAAAGTTCAATGCTGTTGAGGTAGTGCTGCTCAATATTGTGCCGAACGAAAGCACTGTAGGGCTGGCAACCACCGCCGGGGCCGGCGTAGTAGGATAAAGAATTACATAACCCACACTATCGTTATAACCTTGGGTATGAGTAATAGACGATACACTTCCACCAGTTGATGCCGGGAAGGACGAACCACCACCACCGCCGCCATAATAGCCTGCGCCGCCGCCATAGTAGCCGCCGCCACCGCCACCACTATAAATACCTGTTGAGGCATTTTGTCCGGTCCCCAATGAACCTGACCCTCCGAAGGATGTGGCTCCGGCTCCACCGGCAGTTTGTGTTCCACCTTGTCCGCAATTGCCAGTACTTGTATTTGCGTTGCAATAATATCCTGCACCTCCCACAGAGCCGCCACCGGGACCACCTGTTTGCTGATTATAGGGGCTTGATGAACAGTTGTACCCCGCACCACCACCGCCACCGGCTACCACGAGCCGGTTAGTGTAAGAACTACCGGATGCCGATGTGCGTATATCAGAGGCTCCACCACCGGAACCCGAATATAAATAACTGCTCGTACCACCACCGTTAAAACCTCCGGCACGTGTTCCTGTTGAAGTAGTGCCATCAATACCTTTATCTCCTACATATATATATAATACCTGACCTGAAGTAACTGCCAGGTTGCACTGCACCCTGCCGCCATAACCATTTGCGCTATACGCAGATGTTGACATAAGCCTGTCCCTGCCACCCATTGCACCAGCCATATCCACAGTAAGTGATGTAACACCACAAGGAACGGTGTAGGTCTGTACCCCACCGGTGTACTGAAAAACAGTGAGCCCGCTTGGCGCAGGGGCTACGGTTATTGCGTAATCGCGGGCTTCCATATATTGAGTTATGGTGCCCCCTGATGTGGTCGGACATGGGAATACATTCGGATATACCGGGTAGCCCGTACCTGTAGCACTGTTATACACCACTTCTACGCGCATTCTGAACGTACCTGTAGAAACTGTACTTGGTATAGTGATCTGCTTTGTGGTGGTTACAGCCCTGTATTGTCCGCCACCTACCGATTCTGATGTAGCAAAACTTCCGTCATTGTTAAAGTCAATCCATATTTGGCTACTCATCATGTAATTATTCGTATTGCTGCCCAAACGACAATTATATTTTCCACCGGGCAATACCGTACAAGACATAGTTGATGTAAAATCCCTGTATGGTGTAGTTGTACATGCATTATTATCCACTATACTTCCGGAATACCCAACCATCGTAAACGGATTGGTAGAGGAGGCAACAACCATGCTATTACCACATACACTCGAAGCGTTTACACAGGTTGGCGTACATGAAGAAGCTGTAAGAAAGCTGGCCATACAATTACTGCTTGCGGCAGATAAACCGCTTACAGTACACGTAACCACACATTGATAATAAGTAGTAGCAGATATACCAGTGAAGCTATGCGTGGCATTAGTCGCCCCTGATATATTAGTCCAAGAGCCGGTGCCGGTAGGCGATGACTGCCATTGGAAGGTAATACCCGTTGCAATTGTATATCCCGATGCAGTCAATGTAAATGGAGTACCGGCACCGCCATATGCAGGCGAAACAGCAGAACTGCCTGCTGTAGGTGTGCCCGAACAGGGGGTAAGCCCGAAACCGGTTACGGCAACATTAACGGTACATACCAGCCCGCCGCCGGTTACGTTGATGTTTCCGCTATATGCAATACCTGCCGTAGGATTGAACTGTGCATAAACAGTTATTGGACCAAAAGCCGGAGTACTGATACTTTGCGTATAAGAAGATACCCACGATCCACCGGCACCCGTAGGCGATACAAGAAAACCGGATGGGGCTGTTACCGTAACCGGCGACGACGTCATGCCTGAGCCGCTCATAGTAAAGGTCATCGTTGAAGAACTCGTACCTACTGTCACATTGCCAAAAGCAAGCAAACTGGAACTCGTAGACACTATTGGCAATGAAGATGCAGGGGTAATAGTTACATATCCATGCTCTCCGTTGTAACCTTGAGTATGGGTAATACCGGATACACTGCCACTTGCTGTTGCCGGGAACGACGAGCCACCACCACCTGAGCCATAAGTACAACTGGAAAGCGAATATGCATTTGCTCCGTTGCCTAATGAACCTGTAGTACCTGAGGCATAACACGTAGCACCTAATCCTCCGGCAGTCTGTGTACCTCCCTGTCCCGCATAACATAGGGTCTGAGATCCGCAATCCCATCCGGTTTCACCCGTAGTTCCTCCACCGTTACCACCATAATTCGTTGTAGTACAATCATACCCGCCACCGCCGCCACCGCCGGCAACAATCACTCTGTCGGTTAATGCAGTTCCACCTATACGAATATCTGTACCACCGCCACCACCGGCACCATAGTAGTGTGTACTGTTAGAACCACCACCATTATAACCACCCGCTGCAAGTGTGCATGAACTGGTACCATCAGCGCCTTTCCCACCTACATATATATTAAGCACCTGGCCGGCAGTGACAGCCAGGGTGCATTGCACCCTGCCGCCATATCCGCCACGCGAACTCTTATAAAAAGAATTACCGCCCTCGGCACCTGCCACATCCACATTCAGTGCTGTAATACCACACGGCACTACATATGTTTGTACACCACCGGTATAAGTATACGCAGTAAATCCACCGGGTGGAGCTGTAATTACAACAGTATAATCCCTTGCCTCCATATAATTGGTCTGTGTTCCACCGGAGGTAGTAGGGCATGGGAACAAATTCGGATACACAGGGTAACCGGTACCGGTGCTGAGATTGGAAACAGTCATCACACGCATCCTGAACGCTCCTGTAGAAACCGTACTAGGTATAATTATTTGCTGCGTTGTCCTTACGCCACTCCAGGTGCCGCCACCTACAGATTCAGACGTAGCAAAACTTCCGTCATTGTTAAAGTCTATCCATATCTGTGCACTCATATTGGAAGTGGAAGTACTATAACTACCGAGGGTACAATTGTAAATGCCCCCTTTAAGTAGCGTACATGACAATGTTCCTGAAAAATCCCTGTAAGGTGTAGTCGTACAAGCGTTATTATCTGTTATTGTGCCTGAATAACCAGCTAATACAAATGGGTTCGTTGCAGATGCTACTACATAATTCCCGCTGCAAACGCTCGAAGCATTTACACAAGTGGGCGTACAGGACGAAGCAGTAATAAAGCTGGCTACACACACACTACTCGCCGCAGACAAGGAGCTGACTGTACACGTAACTACGCACTGGTAGTAGGTAGTCGCTGAAATACCGGTAAAAGTGTACGTGGGGTTTGTTGCACCCGATATGTTACTCCAGGATCCTGTACCCGTTGATGATGACTGCCACTGAAAAGTCAGTCCCGTGGCCAATGTATAGCCAGATGCTGTCAAGGTAAATGATGTACTGCCACCACCAAAAGCTGGTGAAACAGCCGATGTTCCTCCTGTTGGCGTACCCGAACAGGGCGTAAGGCCAAAGCCGGTAACGGCAACATTCACTGTACAGGTAAGTCCTCCACCGCTAATCCCTATATTACCACTATAGGAAATACCAGAGGTAGGATTGAACTGCGCATATACGGTTACTGGGCCAAACGCCGGCGTACTTATACTTTGAGTATAAGACGACACCCACGATCCGCCCGCACCCGTTGGAGACACAAGGAAACCAGATGGCGCCGTTACTGTTACAGGCGACGAAGTCATCCCTGTACCACTCATAGTAAAGGTCATCGTCGACGAGCTTGTACCAACCGTCACGTTACCAAAAGCAAGCAGACTGCTGCTCGTAGTTACGAATGGAGCGGTAGTCACCGGATAAATAGTCACATAACCGTCACTATCATTATATCCCTGGGTATGCGTAATCCCCGATATGCTGCCACCGGCCGTTGCGGGGAAAGAGGATCCGCCGCCTCCGCCGCCATAATAACCTGCACCGCCACCATAGTAGCCACCACCGCCACCGCCACTGTAAATGGTGGTAGAACCATTTTGCCCGGTTCCCAACGAACCTCCTGCTCCACCCATCGATGTCGCATTCGCACCGCCGGCGGTTTGTGTACCCCCTTGCCCACAATTTGATGTGTTCGAGCTTCCGCAATAAAGTCCTACCCCACCGGTGGTTCCTCCACCCTGCCCGCCAGTCTGCTGGTTATTGCTGCTGCAATTATATCCGGCGCCACCGCCACCACCGGCAACAACCAGTCGGTCAGTATAAGAAGTTCCCGATGCCGAAGTACGTATATCTGACGCACCACCACCGGAACCTGAATATGTATAGTACCTGCTGCCTCCTCCGTTAAAACCGCCGGCAATAGTTGCAGAAGTTGTCGTGCCGTCTGCGCCCTTTCCACCCACATATATATATAACACCTGCCCTGATGTAACAGCCATACTACATTGCACACGGCCGCCACGGCTGTTGGCGCTATAACTAAGATTTGCTGCATCCTTACCACCCATCGCACCTGCCACATCTACATTCAGAGAGGTCATACCACAAGGCACAGTATAGGTTTGCACACCACCTGTATAATGAAAGACGGTAAACCCGCTTGGGGCCGGGGTAATAGTCACCGCGTAATCGCGTGCTTCCATATAAGCGGCTGTAGAGGTAGTCGGACAAGGGGGTACATTAGGATATACGGGATAAAGGGTTCCGGTTGAAGAGTTGTATACCACAATCACCCTCATCCTGAACGTCCCCGCAGAAACTGTACTCGGAATCCTTATCTGCTCTGTAGTAAACGTGGACTTCCATTGCCCGCCGCCCACTGATTCCGAAGTAGCGAAACTACCGTCATTGTTAAAGTCAATCCATATCTGGTTACTCATCAGGTAAGTATTGGTATTACTCCCCAACCTGCAATTATATACACCTCCCGATATCAACGTGCACGATAAGGTAGATGAAAAATCCCTGTAAGGTGTTGTTGTACACGAGTTATTATCTACTATACTTCCCGAGGCACCAACAAGCGTAAAAGAATTGGCAGACGAAGCCACAACCATATTATTACCGCAAACACTCGATGCATTTGCGCAGGTAGGCGTACACGATGAAGCTGAAAGAAATGATGCCATACAGGACGTGCTGTTAGCTGACAATCCGCTTACCGTACAGGTAACTACACAACGGTAATAAGTAGTAGCAGAAATACCGGTAAAAGTGCGTGTATCATTTGTTGCACCCGATATATTGGTCCAGGAACCGGTACCCGTTGTTGACGACTGCCATTGGAATGTGAGTCCGGTAGCTAGCGTATAACCTGTGGCGGTTAGCGTAAACGAAGTACTGCCATTGCCATAAGCGGGCGATATAGCAGATGTGCCCGCAGAAGGAGTACCTGAACATGGGGATACCCCGATACCCGAAACTGCTATATTTGTGGCGCATGGCAACCCACCCCCTGTAATAGTAATGTTGCCGCTGTAGGTAGTTGCTGCTGTAGGGTTGAATTGCGCATATACCGTTACAGGACCGAATGTAGGCGTGGTGATTGATTGCGTATAAGTCGATACCCATGTGCCACCTGAGCCTGAAGGCGAAACGAGGAACCCACTTGGCGCAGTTATAGTAAGTGGAGATGACGTCATGTTAGTACCATATAAAACAGATGTCATTGTTGAGGAACTCGTACTCACAGGAACGATTCCAAAAGCCAGCGAAGTAGCGGTAGGTGAAACAGTTGGTATAGTTCCGGAAGGAGTTATACTAACATAGCCTCCACCCGATGTGTTATAGCCTTGGGTATGTGTTAAACTGGATATACTGCCGCTCGCAGATGCCGGGAAGGAAGATCCGCCCCCACCGCCGGTCCAGTAACCACCACCACCACCATAGTAGCCACCACCACCACCGGCACCAGAACTCGATGCTGTGGTCGCAGCACCACCATTGCCCAGTGTACCTGCCGAACCATTAGGTGTAGAATAGGTTGATCCGGCACCACCTGCTGTTTGCGTACCGCCCCTGCCACCTGTTGATGAGGCAACATTTGAGTTACCGCCATAACCTGCCTCCCCTGTCGTTCCTCCGCCGTTACCTCCCCGGTCATAGTTTGCCGTACCATAGTTATATGCACCGCCACCGCCACCACCGGCCACAATAATACTGTCAGTCAAAGCAGATCCGCCTAAACGAATATCTGACGCTCCG
>CAYSIG010000050.1:0-33097 GCA_964430995.1 uncultured Flavipsychrobacter sp. | reverse complement strand
ACCGCCCCTTCGAGGCTCATGGTGGTGGCACGAGGGTGCGAATATGCACGCGCACAAGGTTCACAAAGCAATATTTCAAAGAACATGGGGCCCAATTTTTTTGGGGTCTATGTAAAGTTCGTGAAGGTGGAATTAGCTGCCAAATAAAAAAAACATGACGGTACAGTTACTGTACCGTCATGTTTTTTGGGCGCAGTGTGGGCGCGGGTTTGAGCCGATAATGGTGTTTTTGAAAATGTCTGAACCTCAGATTAGTCGAGATTATCCTGATTGTGCTGATACACGTAATTGTTGTTGGAAGTGCTGGGGATGGCATTGCAAATCATCAACAGCATATCAATTAATACCTTCTCAGAAGGGGTTTTATTCTTAGTTCCAGATAACATATCTGGAACAACATTGGGATTTATAAGAAGAACAATATAGTTAAAACACTCAGGTTCATCCTAGTTACAAACGATGACGAGTGACGGTCTATAGATTTTCATAAATATTCTTTGCATTATTCCAAAACATAGAACGAATTGTTCTATTTTGGCTATCAGTTAGGTGTGATGGTTTTCTTATACTATTGACTCCGGTGTTTTCTTCATAACTCTTTATGCTCACTTCAAAAACTTTCGGACGGCCTTTAAATTCCGCTTTAATTTGCATAATATATGGATCTTTAAGGTGATGAAATTCATACGTCATGGCTGTAAACTTGTAACCTGATGTTTCAAATTCTTTGACAAACTTATTTCCTCGTAAATTTTGTCCTTGTAAAATAGCCTGTTTTATTTCTATCGTTTCTTCCTTCTCTTCTGTACCCCCAATAGTGTCTTCATCTATTTCTTCTTCATCTATTTCTTCTTCATCTCTGCCTTTTCTAACTGTTACGTGCTTTATGTCTTGGCAACTCCAATTCTTGTCCATGCCGTTTTTTGCTAACTCATCAAAAAAATGGACCGTGTCTATTGCCTTTAATTTATCTTGATCAATTGTTTCAATAGTGGCATTATTACTTAAGTTCTTGTCAAATAAAATGCGTAGTTCCTTTGCGTCTGTGGATTTATTTCCATCAACTTCAACTTGCCAAATCGACTGCTTTTTCTTTTGCTCAATTTCCTTTAAATAAAAATCAAAGGAGCTTTCCTCATACTGTAAGAATTCAATCCTCCCCGGCTTTCTCCGTTTATAATGAATGGAGCCCCTATGAATACTCTTAAATTCAGTATTACCTGAAGGAATATTTACTAATTGCGTTAGTGTCATATCTTTTTTAAAAAGACTGTTATTTCTTATATACTCATAGAGCTTAGCTAAATTGAAATTCTTTTCCTTTATATTCACAACAAACCCGTTCAACGTATGATTCGAAGATATCTGATATGCTTCATTTCTTAGTTCCTCTAAGTCCCATTCATCGTACAATAATGTAGATAGCTCTTTTGATAGCTCATCCTGGCTGCTATTAGTAATAAATATCCCTCGTGATTGCGAGAATTTATTTACAAAAACTCGGTCAGTAAATGAACTGAAAAGCTCTTTTAATTCATATTCCTTTGGATAAACGTATCTATTGCTCATTATTCTGGATTTTTCATAAATGAAGGAAGACCATCGAATTTGGTCATGTGTTTAATATCAAAGGTTATTTTTTCAAATAACCTTATAACGTCGGGCTTTATTTTTCTAAATTCATCATCTTCTAAGTAGATAAAAATAGTTAAGGGTTTATGCTGCTCAATAAAATTGAATTGCTGAAGCGCACTATGCAAACGCTTAAACGCCTGTAAACTTAGCCCTCCGAAATAGAATACGATATTGTGATCTATCCCGCCAACTATTGCCTGACTTAAAATAAACTTTGAAGCCATATAATCCAAAGTCAAAGTCTTACTTTTGTTGGTTACATTGTTTAACCTCTCCCAAAAGGGATAATAGAAGAACACCTCTGTCGCATGCTTTTTATTAAAGTCATCAATAGTCACCACTATTGATGCTAATCTTAATACATCGTAATTGTCAACAACATAAACCCTATTCATATTATCTTGCTTACGCCCAGCAGGTATTTTCGTATTAATTAATGCTTCGCGGAATTTCCGCTTATAAGCAGCATAATTTTCCGTATCAGAAAACCAAATTACTATTAAGCCATTTCTTAACTGGGATTCGTTAAACTCTTCATAAGTATCATAAAATTTTTCTGAATTTCTATTTTTTGTTATTTTCTTACTTAATGTTGTTACCCATTCGCCAATATTATCGGGCTGAAAAGAAGATGTCTTATATCTTTTTGCCTCAAGAAATACCCCCTGGCTAGCCAAATTGGCATCCAAATATTTGTACATCCTATCGATACCATTTTTTCCACCTTCTGAATTTGGAACATCCACATTACTATCACCAATAGGAATCCAATTAAGCTTCGCAATTAACCGTGATGCTTCATCATTCCAAATATCACCATTAACACCTTGGTCTTCAGCCATGATTTGTAAAAATTAAGTTTGATAAATAAAGTAAATTTTCATTAAAATAGTCTTCATCACAGGCGATTGCCAATGCACCATTATTTGCCATATAAACAACAAAATCTTCTTGTTCCGTAAATAACCTCAATGTTATTTTTGATATTTCAGCGGAATACTGCTTTATTAACCTTAATCCAATATTGGGCTTTAATATTTTTCCGGAAAATTTTCCAACGGCTCCATCTTCGTAATTAAAACCGTTAATACTAATTTCTTCTAACTTAATTTTTGCTTTCTTCTTTTTTAACATTTCATATAAACCGAAAGCCGTAAAATCAGTTGAGAAAATCTCAATGTCATCAACTGCTTCCTTCAAAACGGATTTGAGAAAATTCATTGAAGTTATTGAACCAAAGACACAAATGATACCCAAATCAAAATAGACAATGAACGATATTTCTGTGAACACAAATATTTGCTGCTTTTCGAAATCTGCTTTTTCAGAACTAAAAACATTAATAAACGTTGCATTTCTCCTTACCAGTGTCCCACTAAAGGAGTTGTCTTCATTTAAAATATTATTGAATCCGTATCCACTTTCATCGGAATAAGGTAAAGACGCCAGAATATCATATAATAATCTGTGATTTCTCTTTTTTTGAAAGTTGACCGTATTAATAATAATTCTTTTACGCGTAATCATTTATGAACGGTATTTTAAATGATTTGTATTAGCTAATTACAGGCAGGTCGTATTCAAGCTGTATTTGTTTTAAATAAAGATATGCAATACATAGCATTTGATGTAAACTTGTATGTTGTTAGTTCTATTTTCCGCGCACTGATTTCCGCCATTTAGGCCTTATCTTCGGACATGCAGCCCTTGCGCTAGTTCCCTGATGTGGCTAAGGTAAAAAGACTCAGCAGTCATGTTCGGAGCAGCTCACAAAGTGTGCTCTTTGGACATTACGACAACCGCCTGTCCCATTTACCCAAACTTTACGTTGATAATCTCATTACTTTCTTGAATACTAATTGTTCTAAATAATAATCCCTTAGCGAATCACCAAGGGATTATTATATTCTTATTGGCCAACATACATAATGTATAGAATACCTATGTAAGGAGGTAGTATTGATTTTTTCATGCCGCCTTTTACCGGATTAGGTCCATTACGCCATGGCGTCTCGCCCCAATGCCAATCACTACCTTTCCAATCGCCCTCATCAATAGTTATTTCACTTGCGCCTCCGGTTTTGCCTATATCACCCAAGTTCCCAACTCCCATAATAAATTTAGACCTAAGGTCAGGAGTGCCATTTGTACCGTCGCATATAGCCCAGCCCTTAGGTATAGGCCCTGCTTTTTCGTAGTAGGCAATAATTGTACCTTTCGGAAAGCTACTCGAAGAATGCCTACTGGCTTCGGGATCGCATGACAATAACAGCAAAAGTGGCAATGCCAACAACAAAAGTTTTGTGTTTTTCATAAAGAATGTTTTTAAAGTTTGCATAAAACTATATTGCTTTGAATTTGCACAATACCGTTAAAAAACGGTATTTCCTTCATGGCATGTTAATGTTGTTATTTTATTTGCAATATATGTAATACATAATCTTTGTTAGTGATATCAGTTTTCTGAATGTCTTTAGATGATTGGCTGTTGATTTAGACAGATGTACCATCGCTGCCCGCCAGATTTTATTTGTTTTCGCACCCCGCATTAACGACCTTTGCGCCGCATAGTATCATCTTATGCAGTGGTTTTATTTAAATATAATAAATGAGCGAAAAGCGGTCAAATAAAAAGTTCCTGCTGGGCATTACGGTTGCGCTGATCATACCCGTGATTTGCTACATACTGGCCAAAGAGTTGTCGGATGGAACGGTAAAGCTGCCCCGCCGCTATGTAGCCGAAACGGTGGCCAATGGCGATACGGTGTTTCACCAGGTGGGCGACCTGGTGCTTACCAACCAGCTTGGGCAGCGCGTAAGCCTGGCCAACGACCTGAAGGGCAGAATAGTGGTGGTTAATTTCATCTTCACCAATTGCCCCAATGTGTGCCCCACGCTTACGGGCAATATGAAGCTGCTGCAAAAATCGTTCAAGAAAGACACCAAGAAACAAACATCGCTGGATACGGTGGTGCACCTGATATCTATAACCGTGGACCCGGAGCGTGACTCGTTCCCGGCACTGCGCGCCTATGCCGACCGCTTTGGCGCCAACCACGACCACTGGTGGTTCCTGACCGGGGATAAAAAGACTATCTATGATTTTGCCCGCAACGAGGTGCAACTGCCTGTGGGCCCCGGCACCGGCGGCGCCGATGACCTGGTACACTCTGAGCGCCTGGTGCTGATAGATAAAGACCGCTATGTGCGCGGCTACTACAATGGCATGGATGAAAAAGAAGCTAAACAGTGCGCCGATGATATAGTGCTGCTGACGCTGGAAAGGAAACATAAGAAGTAGGCGAGGGGGAATTTGGAATTTGGAATTGGGGATTGGGGATTGGGGATTGGGAATTTGTAATTTGGGATTTGGGATTTATAATTTGGGATTTATGTTAACACCTGCATTAAAAAAGAACGACAAACAAGCGCGGATACTTATATGGATAGTATCGATTGTTGTATTTGGGGCGGTAGCCTTCCTGAAGGGTTTTACGGCGCTGCGCGATGTAGACCTGGGGTTTAACGTGCATGTGCTGGCGCTGGTGAACGCGCTGATAAACGGTACGGTATCGGTGCTGCTGATATGGGCGTTCCTGGCCGTGAAGCAGCGGAAATATGAACTGCATAAAAAACTGATGCTCACGGCCATTGTGCTTTCGGTATTGTTCCTGGTATCTTACATAGGGCACCACCTGCTGGCGCAAGACACATCGTATGGCGGCGAAGGCACGATAAAATATGTGTACTACTTCATCCTCATCACGCATATACTGCTTGCGGGCATCATACTGCCGTTCATACTGTTTACGGCCTACCGGTCGCTGACCGGCGAATATGCCCGCCACAAAAAGCTGGCGCGCTACACCTGGCCCCTGTGGCTGTATGTGAGCATTACCGGGGTATTGGTGTACCTGTTCATCAGCCCGTATTACGTGCCGCATATCTGATACATAAAATAAACTATCTTTATAGTATGAAACGAATAGTGCTCACAGTTATATTGCTCTCCACGCTGGCCGTAAACGGCTACAGCCAGGGCTGCAGTGTATGCACAAAGACGGCAGCCGGTATGGACGATAAAAGCGCCAAGGGGCTGAACGGGGGCATCATTTACCTGGCACTGCTGCCGCTGGGTCTGATGAGCACCATAGGCTATATGTGGTGGCGGCATAATAAACAAACCAAATAACCCCGGCCCATGACCCGATACTTCTTTGCGCTTGTGTTTGTTATCGGGTTGGCTATAGGTGCCACCTCTTGCAAAATGAATGTGCTGCGCGGAGAGGGTAATAAGACCACCACGAATCTGCCGGCAAGCCCATTTAATGCTGTAACCATAGATGTGGACGTAAATACGGTAATCAATGTGCGGGAAGGGGCGACACCGGGGATACAGATAGATGGCTATGAAAACCTGCTGAAACATATAGTTGCAACTGTTGACCATAACAGATTGCGCATTACACACGACCTTGACGACACATGGCGTATGGAAAGTGAAGACATAACTGTTACCATCACCGTTCCGTCGCTTTCAAAACTTACACTGATGGGTTCGGCAGATGCCGTTATTCATGGCAGTATCACGGGCAATGCTTTTATGCTTGATGTATCGGGCGCATGCGATGTGAGCATAGACAATGTAAGCACTGATTCCCTTTTAGTTGAGGCATCAGGAGCTACAGACCTTGAGATAAAAGGGGGTACTGTAAAATATGCGGAATATGATATTAACGGAGCAGGTGAGGTAAAGGCATTCCCGCTTCAGACGAATGAAACTATAGCCGAGATATCAGGCGCAGGCACCAGCCATGTGACTGCTCTACAGAAGCTTACCGTAGATATAAGCGGGGCAGGCACCATAAAGTATAAGGGCCACCCTGTGATAACGAAAGACATTTCGGGCGCGGGCACCATAGCCGATGCCAACTAAGACCTACCCCACAGGAATATATTTGCAGGATTTTTCTTAAATTTACTGTAAATGTTCCTTTATGCTGAGACATTATACCATAAGCATGTTATTCCTCGCAGCATTTATTTTATTCAGCCGCACATTATCATTTGCCCAGCACGACCCGATAGAACACATATGGTACAATGAAGAGAAAACGGCCAAGATACAGATATACAAAGCGGTGGACGGCAAATTTTATGGCAAGATAGTGTGGATGAAAGAACCCAACAGGGATGGTAAACCGAAGCTCGATATTCACAACAGTGATAAGGCGCGGCAAAAAGACCCGGTGATGGGCATGGTGGTGCTGAAGAAATTCAGTAAAACAGATGCCACACACTACGAGGACGGCACGATATATGACCCTAAAATAGGAAAGACGTATACCAGCAAAATGGAGCTGGCGGGCAGTAAACTGGAGGTACGTGGCTATATAGGCATATCGCTGCTGGGGCGGAGCGCCACCTGGACAAAAGCAGAATAGTAACCAATCATTATCAACATCCATGCGCATACTGACATACCTGCTCACTGCCTGCATATTTATCACTACATTTCAATGCAGCGGACAAAACAAATCGAAAACGGAGTGGCTGCAAAGCATTGCGGCCAACGCTATAAACAGACCAGGCGCGGGCAGTTACTTTTCACACACCAAACCTGGTTTCGCGCTCTACTACTCCGCTGCCGGAGGCGAAAATGTACCCTATCTGGTCTATGTTCCTGAAAACTACGATCCGGCGGTAGCCACACCTGTTGTTGTCTTCTTGCATGGAGCCATCCTCGCCCGCGAAAACTATCAGCACGAAGACCCCTCGATAGCTGATGAACCTGTGTTCGCGGCAGGCAAGGCGCACAACGCACTGGTGGTATTTCCTTTCGGCAAATCGGGCTTTGCATGGCCTTCACAGCAGGCTGCCAACGACAATATCATCAACATATTGAATCAGGTAAAGGCACGGTATAATGTAAACAGCAAGAAGGTGTTTCTTGGTGGCATCTCCATGGGTGGTGCAGGTACTTATTGGTTCATCAATAACAAAGCCGACAACTTTTCTGGCTTCTTCACATTCTCTGCTCTTCCCGACGACCTTGATTTTAGTAAAATAACCAAAGAGCGCCCGCTATATTCCATGTTTGCAAAAGATGACCGGAGCTGGCCTTATTTTGAAGTTACCACGTATTATGAAGCACACAAACGTGAAACCAACGCATGGTACATAAGTACGGTAGAAACAGGCGGACACAGATTTATCTATACACCAGAGGGCAAACAGCATGTAAGCGCTGTAATAGGCAAGTTAATGAAGCGATAGGTACTTTATAATTTCCACCAGCAGGGGCTGCCGAATTTGCAGGATATGCCGCCGTTTATAAAACCCTTGTAACCTATACCCAGCTCAAGAAAACAGCCGAGCCTGCCACCATAGCGCACCCCAAGCGGAGTATAGTGTGCTTTTATCTTCTCTTCTTTCGCGGTCATTATTGTGCCCTCATCTGCGGGGTTAAGATATGTAGTTGTTTCGGTGGAGATAAATGCAGGGCCAACGCCGAGCGAGGTATAGACTTCCAGCCGTTTCCTGAAGGTATAGATATAGTATAGCTCCAGCGCTACTGTTGTCTGTACTTTTTTATACGAGACTGTTTTAGAGGTGATAATATGATCTCCATACCAGCCTTGCTCATTTGCGGTGCCCGCGAAGGCACCAAACCCCAGGCGGTTAAAGAGGAAATAACGCACAATCAGAAACGGCGTTCCGGAATGATTGCCAGATTTGCCAGGCATGGCGTTTGTATTGTTTAAGCCCTCTGTAAAATTATCGCTATTAACTGCACCATACCCTGCTGCTATCTCCAGTTGTGCCTTATTGGAGGGGCATTGGGCAATGACCTCACCGCTAAAAAGAACAAACAGTAATACCACAAAGATGCGATACAGGCATTTCATAGAATGTAAAGTAACGAAATAATGTGGCTGCATACCATGTTTGCACAAGCATGGCGCAAATGGCTGCACAAACATGTTGCGCACAGCTCAAACAATACGTATTTTATAACAAACACACCCCAAATGGAAGAACAAACAGATTACCCGGTCGCATCAGAAAGGCCCGTAGTGTATGCCGGTTTCCGGATCCGGTTTCCGCAGCATCCATAGATGGCCTTATCATAGGGATACCCGTTGCGATATTGAACCTCCTGATCTTTTACAATGATCCCGTTACGAAATTCTTTATCCAGCTCATCGTGTACTGGTTATATGCCAGCCTACAGGAATCGGGCCCTGATATGGCAACCATAAGCAAGAAGCATTACGTATAAAGGTGATAAACATAAACGGCGGGCGAATAACATTCGGACAGGCGACCGGCACGCACTTTGGTAAATATATTTCTGCTTTCATCCTCCTCACAGGTTATTTTATGATGCTGTGTGATGAGCGCAGCAAAACGCTCTATGATAAAATGGCTGGCGCTTTAATTGTCTCGGCAGATTAATATCATTTGAGCACTGCAACCCGCATTGCAGATGATACCACAAAGAAGCCACCCGGGCATGAAATACCGATGCAAGTACATAAAAAAATCCCGGCGCTTGAGGCAACCGGGACTATTTAAAAATCTGTCAATTTTTTTAAGGCCTGTTCATCAAACCTTTACCTGATCAATGTTACGTCCCCTTTATATACTTTGTTACTGCCATCCGGATTGGCAAGGATAATAATCCAGTTGTAAACACCTAAATCCTGCGGTGTGCCTTTGAAAGTGCCGTCCCAGCCTGTTTTAGCATTATTGGTATAAAACAGTTCCTGTCCCCATCTGTTGAAAACCCTCATTTCAACCATCTTCTGGAACGTGAGGCCACTCGGTTTGAATACATCGTTGTTGCCGTCACCGTTAGGCGTGAAGGCAGTTGGTACTCCCTCGGGTATGTCGCTATCTACGTTGACAATCACTTTAGCTGAATCAAGACAGCCAAACAGGTTCATACCATATACGGTATAGATCGTTTGCTTATCGCGCGGGGATGCTGTGGGGTTGTTGACATTGTTATTATCCATTGAGCCATCAGCAGGGGTCCAGGTATAGTATACCGCTCCCTGGGCATTAAGCCGAATGCTGCTGCCATAAGGTATGGTAACCGGGCTGGCTGTGACTTCAGTAAGCGTTACCGGAGGATAAGACCTGATCCTTTGTGTATCAGAAGCGATACAACCACCGGGGTTAAGCGGCATAGGCGGGGTGGAAATAGTAACCGTATATACATAATCACCTACGCCAAAGAATTGTGTGGTTGTTCCCGAATCCCTTCCAATGTTATTGGTCGGGGTCCAGTTCAGGCGGTAATCAATATCATCAGGAATAACATTCGCGAAGGCCTGCATGTTCATACTATCCGCAAGGCATACTGAAGTATCATTAGAGCGCATGCGCACGTCTACACTGATCACTGTAATAGTATCTTCGTGGAATACCTCGCAACCAATAGTGTCACGTACAGTGAACCTGGCCGTAAACCTGCCCGGTATCTTATAAGTGAAATCAACCGGGTTCTGGTACTCCACAGAGTCTCCCGCACCAAAATCCCATTTAAACGAAGGCTCATTATTACTTACCGTAGTACCTGCAAAATGGATGGGCATGCCCAGGCATACATCATTGGCATCAACGGAATAATTCGCGTCTATCGGGTGCAATAACGGAATAGTAATAGTCGTATCCCTGAAGCAGGTGGTAGCTGTTGCATAGTTGGATGCATGATGCAGGACGATATTATATGTACCCTGTGCTGTATAGATATGCACCGGGTTCATGGCTGTGCTTAACGGCGATCCATCGCCGAAATTCCATGTATTATTGTATTCAGACCCCACGGGTGTGGAATGGTTCCAGAATGATACCACGTCTTCTTCGCAGCCAAAATCGACTGAAAATCCGAGGTCTACATGCAATGGCGGCGTTGTAAGAATCACCGGCCCTACAGTGTCGGATGGGCAATCCCCGTATTTAATGTAAAAATAGTCGTACGTGCCCGAGCACATACCATTCAGATGTATCGTACTGTCCAATCCTGCCGAATCAATGATACGTGGCTGGAGCACCCCATCCTTAGAATAAAAAATAGTGTCGACCTGGTGAGGTTTGATACCGTGCAGTACGATAGATCCATCGCACTTGCCGCATACCGTAGGGTGAACATAATGTGCGGGCAATATCGGGTCAATGTGGGGCAGGCCTCCGGGAGTAAGCCCTGTAGGCACATCCACGTGTATATAAGCTCTGGAGGTGTCTTTGCAGCCAAGCACTGCGGCCATATAAGTTGTGGGCACTAATGGCGCTACCACAAGAGACGGGCCTGTGCTGACAAGCGTCATTGTGCTGCTGTCATACCAATACACCAGAGATGAGGCGTAAGGGATAGGAGCATAGGGAATTGATGTAACAGAGTAAGAAGGGCCAGCTATTGGCGCGAACCGCCATGATTCATTCGTTGTGGTCCACGTTGGTGCAAAATCCCTGCCAGGAGGTACAGTGGAAACAGTACCCGCTGCATTTTTTACACCTATGATAGCCCTGGAACCATTCCATCCGGTAGCGCAGATAGTACGATGCCCTACATGCACCTCGGCAATACCCGAAGTTTCGTAAATAATGATCTGAGTGGTTAACCATTCTGTTGTGCAGCCATACATAGCCGTTCCGCACCAGGTAACAGCAAAATTCCTGTTTGGGGCCACACCTTGTGTAGAATATTCAATAGTACCACCGGAACTAAGCAGCACATCGCACCAGGGCCCGCAAATCACGTTACGGATGTCAGTTGCAGTAGTTGCGGCAAGGGTTGCCCCTATAGGCCACGTACAATATGCACCCGCCGATGCCAGGTTGAATCCTAAACACCCATTTGATCCAATAACACACTGTGTATATGGTGTACCATAAAAATTGAATGTGAACCCGATAGGTATAACGCCAGACCAGCCATCATCTACGGTAATACCAGAAGAAATAGGTATAATGCCCCCGGCAACGCCTGCATGAAGGCCATGATTAAAACAGTGGGGAGTATCTGTGATAGTTATAATCTGGCCATTCGCACTATAACCAACTATTAATATGAGCAGTGATAAGATGTATTTCATATGTTATTCTTCTAAAGTGTTAAAAGGGCGGGGTAAGGGATATATTCACTCAATAAAATAAACAAATTATTCTTTATTAGTTTGCTAAGTTAAACAATATACAGGAATAAAAAAACCTGTGATAGCCATAATCATTAAGACGTGCCCTGCCTGGAAAAGGTTGGGTTGCGTAATTATATAAAGATTATTATTTATGAATAACTAATGCGTATTACCCTGCTGCACCTGCCTGGCCAGCGGCGTTATAAAGAAACGATATGCTTAAACCACAAAACATACTAATATAATTCAACATAAATAGTGGCCGCTATTTACAAAACAAACTCCTACCTTAGACAAAAAAACACCCTGAATAGATATATTTTTCTCACCGGCCTCCTGATAACACTCTTTTTTCTTTGCATTGAAACAAGAGCCCAGCTTATTATCAGCACTATAGCCGGTACTGGCACGGCCAGCTACAGCGGCGATCTGGGCCCAGCATCCGCAGCACAGATACACACACCTCATGGTGTAGCCGTTGATGCATCTGGAAATGTATACTTTACCGACTACGGCAACCATCGCATCAGGAAAATAGACGTATCCGGGAACATACGCACCATAGCGGGCACCGGCGCACCCGGCTTCAGCGGTGACGGCGGCCCGGCAACAGCCGCTGACCTGTATTCGCCGAGAGGAATTGCTGTGGACGGTACGGGTAACATATACTTCTCCGATTATGTAAACCATCGCATACGCAGGGTCACACCTTCCGGCATTATTTCAACCGTTGCCGGCAATGGTTTCCCCGGCTTCGGCGGAGATGGCGGCGCGGCTACCGCGGCCATGCTTAAGTATGCCTGGGGCGTGGCTCTTGATGGAACGGGAAACCTCTACATTGCCGACCAGAATAACTGCCGTGTACGTAAGGTGAGCGCTGCCGGCACTATATCCACTATTGCCGGTAACGGTACATGCTTCATAGGAGGCGATGGAGGCCCCGCGTCGGCGGCGGCAGTGCAATACCCACTTGGCGTAGCGTGCGATGCAACTGGCAATGTGTACATAGCCGACTATGGAAATAACCGCATCAGGAAGATAAACCCGGCAGGAATAATAACTACAGTAGCAGGCTCTGCCGTATTCGGCTTCAGTGGCGATGGCGGGCCTTCCACGGCATCGCAGCTATACTACCCGATGGGCATAGCTATTGACGCGCCGGGCAACATCTATATCTGTGACGTGAATAACAACCGGATACGTATGATCAATACCTCGGGTATCATCAGCACTATAGCGGGTAATGGCACAGCAGGTTTTAGTGGTGATGGCGGATCTCCGGTGCTTGCCTCGCTAGACAGGTCGACCGGCGTTGCGATTGATAATACCGGGAAAATATACATTGCAGATAACAACAACAACCGCATTCGTATCCTCCAGCCACCCATAAACCGCCCACGCTTTGTGAACGGTAATGTTCAAACCAAATTGAGCTGCCCTACCGAAAATTTCAGTGTGGATACACTGCTTGCGGTATCTGATGCCGATGCCGGCCAGACCGAAAACTGGAGCGTTGTGCAGCCGCCATTGCATGGTGCGCTTATAGCCATCTATTCAACCGTATCAACCGGGAGCACATTATACCCTACCGGACTCTCTTACACCCCTGCCCTGGGGTATACAGGCAATGACTCCTTTAAAGTGCGTGTTACAGATGGCATATACTCGGACACAACTACAGTGTATGTGACCATTCTGGACCTGCCCGACGCAGGTACCATATCCGGCATAGATAGCCTTTGCCCCCGCGATACGTATACATATACGGCCACTGTACCCGGCGGCACATGGAGCACCAGCAATACGGCTATTGCCACTGCATCAAGCTCGGGGCTCGTTACCGGAGTTGCTACCGGCATAGTTAACATCAACTATTCTGTAACGAACCTATGCGGCACAACAACTGCCACATTCCCACTGCTGGTGCGATCCATTGGCTGCCCGGCAGCATCGGTGCAGGCAATAAATACTCATCATGGTATTACTATTTCCCCAAATCCCGGCGGTGGCAAGGTAACGGTGATGCTTTCATCTGCAATAAATGAACAGGCCCTTTTTCAAATTACCGATATGGTTGGTAAGGACATAACGGAATTTTCATCTTTAACCAATACCCCATTGCCCGTAAGCCTGAATGTGCCCCCGGGCATATACTTTATATCCGCGAACTCCTCACATGGCAAATGGCTCGGGAAGATAATTGTTCAATAACTTTGCTTCCGTACTTTTAATCATTATTTATTTACACATGCACGACCTGCTTACTTTTTTAGAACCAACCCATTTTATTGAAACACCGGAAGCCGGCCCATACCACCCGCTACAGTGGGGCAGCCATATACAATGCGCCACACAAAGCGGATTTGACCTGTCGGCTGCTGATATGGTAATTGTTGGCTGCGGCGAATGGCGCGGCGCCGACCACAAGGCCAGATACAGCGATAGCCCAAACGCCGTGAGGCAGCAATTGTACAACCTCTACTACTGGCATAACGGCATCAATATAGCCGATATAGGGAACATCGCCCAGGGCGCTACCCCGGGCGATACAAGGGCTGCGCTGGTGGCCGTATTACAGGAAATTCATAATGCAGGTAAAATAGCAGTAGTGATAGGAGGTTCACACGACCTTACATTGCAGCAGTATGAAGTTTTCAAGAGGTCTGAACAAATGGCTGTAGCCTCCGTTGCCGATATGCTGATAGACCTTGATGATGCGGAAGAAATAAGCTCTCGCAGCTTCCTGATGGACATGCTCACCGGCACACCGAATTTCATTTCCCATTACAGCCATATTGCCTTTCAGAGCTACTATGCACAGCCACGTATGCTGGAAACGCTTGATAAGCTGCGCTTTGATTTCTTCAGGCTGGGCAAAGTGCGTGAACATATTGAAGATATGGAACCCGTGCTGCGTACCAGCAATCTGTTCAGCTTCGATATGTCGGCTATACGTTATTCCGATGCGCCGGCAAATATCAATGGCTCACCCAACGGCCTGTCGGGAGAAGATAGCTGCCAGCTCACCCGCTACGCGGGCATGAGCGATGCGCTCACCTCTTTCGGCATATATGGCTACGACCACCTTAACGACACCCACAGTATGACTGCAAAGCTCATTGCACAGATGCTGTGGTATTTTGTAGATGGCTACCTTGTGCGCAAAACAGAGGCACGCTTATCTGAGCGCGAGGAATTTATTGTGTTCAATGTAGCGTTTACAGATAATGATACAACCTTCCTGAAAAGCAAACGCACCAACCGCTGGTGGATGAAGCTGCCCGACCAATCATTCGTGCCCTGCTCCTACAACGATTACCTGGTGGCCAGTAACGACCAGATACCCGAACGCTGGCTGCGCGAGCAGGAACGATTATTGTGATGTAAAAAGATCAGTGAAGGAAAAACGACTTATAACTAACGACTTATAACAATTAATGCTCGATAAGAACAATAAAATACAGAACGAAGAAAAAGCAGTGCTGATAGGGCTTGTGTATAAGGAGCAAACCGAAGCGCAGGTAAAAGAATACCTTACGGAACTCCAATTTCTTGCAGAAACGGCAGGGGCCGTTACGGTAAAAACCTTTATACAAAAACTGCCCAATCCAGACAGCAAAACATTTGTAGGGAAGGGCAAACTGGCAGAGATAAAAGAATACGCTAAAGCCAAAGGTGTGACCGTGCTGATTTTTGACGATGAATTAACCGGCTCGCAGATAGGGAACATAACCGATGAAACCGGCATCAGGACCATTGACCGCAGCGACCTGATACTGGATATTTTTGCCAGCCGCGCAAAGACGGCACAGGCTAAGGTGCAGGTGGAACTGGCGCAGTACCAATACATATTACCGCGCCTGAAGGGCATGTGGAAACACCTGGAGCGTCAGGGCGGCGGCATAGGCAGCAGGGGACCCGGCGAAACGGAAATAGAGACCGACCGCCGCATAGTGAAGGACAAAATAGCACTGCTGCGCAAAAGGCTTGCAGAGATAGACAAACAGGCAATTACTCAACGTAAAGAACGTGGAGAATACATACGCGTGGCCCTGGTAGGCTACACCAATGTGGGCAAAAGTACGCTGATGAACATTATCAGCAAGGCCGATGTATTTGCTGAGAATAAGCTCTTCGCAACATTAGATACCACCACACGAAAGGTTGTTTATGAACAAACCCCTTTCCTCCTGAGTGATACGGTGGGCTTCATACGCAAGCTGCCCCACCACCTGGTGGAAAGTTTTAAAAGCACGCTTGATGAAGTGCGCGAGGCAGATTGCCTGCTGCATGTGGTGGACATCTCGCACCCGGGATATGAAGACCAGATGGGGGTGGTGAATAAGACACTACAGGAGATAGGAGCATTTGACAAGCCGGTGATAACCATCTTCAACAAAATGGACCTCTACGAGCAAACCGTCTTTGATGAATGGCTTGATGAGGAGGTAAAAAAAGAAATGCTGGCACAACTGGAAGTGCGCTGGCAGCAGCTTACCGGCAACTCGGCCATTTTCGTATCGGCCATAGAGCGGCGCAATATTGATGGCCTGCGCAATACCATTCTCAGCCGAGTAAAAAAGCTATACCAGGAGCGGTATCCGTACCTGACGAAGTTCTATTGATAGCGATTAATGCCCGCCATCAATACTACTGTCATAGTCTATTCCCTGACGGCGAAGAATCCCTTTTACGCTTACTGCAAAGAAGGCCAGGTATGCAAAACAGATAACGGCCATCCAGTAGGAATTGTGGATACCCACACTTGGAAGGTCGGCGAGTTTGCCCTGTATGGGCGGTATAATGGCCCCGCCCAGTATCATCATGATAAGAAATGCGGACCCTTGTGAGGTGAATTTGCCCAGCCCCGCTATAGACAGCACAAAGATGGCCGGCCACATAATACTGCAAAATAAACCTCCGCTGAGGAATGCATATATGGCGACTTTGCCCGTTGTGAAAATGCCTATAAGCATAAACGCCATGCCCAACAGCGAGAAGAGCAGCAAAGTTTTGGCGGGTTTGTCCTGGCCTGCGTAAAAGGCACATGCCAGTATAAACACACAGATAGCATAAGTATAAAGCGGGGTAACATTATTCTGCGCAATGGCGTTTACGCCCATCACCACACCAAACGCCACCAGCGGCACCACGAAGATGAGTATGTTCTTGAGTGAGGCAGATGGCTCGAATACTTTGATGGAGCCTGTCCACCGGCCCACCATGAGGCTGCCCCAGTACATAGAGATATATGGCGCCACCTGCGAAGAAGACAACCCACCAAACGCCTGTTCGCCCAGCAATGCGCCAAGGTTGCTTTGTATCGTCACTTCCACACCCACATAGGTAAATATGGCCAGCATACCCAGCACCAGTTGCGGGTATTTCATAGCACCCCAGCCTTCGCTTTTTCGCTTAGCCATTGTAAGCGACAGCAACAAAGACCCCACAATTACCCCCAGCCCTGCCAGCAGCCATTTGATACGTGTATTTTCCAATTCCTGCTTCACGGCCTCATCTGTGGCATCTACCAGGTAGCTACGGAATACGGGGATAAAGATGGCTATAAGGAGTGCGGTCATTACGAGCAATGCCATCAGTGCCTTGGGCGATTTCTCGGTATGTGTTTCATACTGTCCCTTCGGCAGTTTTTTAGAAAAGAAGAACAGCCCCGCAGCAAGCACAAACAGCGCGCCTACACATGCATAAAGGATGGTAACCTTATCAAGCCCCAATGAATTAATCTGGTCATCGCTGGCCTTTGTAGTGCCAAACAATGCAAGCGCTACTACAATAGGCCCTATGGCAGTGCCGAACGAATTGATGCCCCCGCCGAGGTTGATGCGATGCGCGCCTGTTTCAGGCGGACCAAGAAGCGCTGCGAAAGGGTTGGCTGCGGTCTGTTGCAGAGAGAAGCCCAGCGCTACTGCGAATAAACCTACCAGCATACCGGGAAAGGTATTGGCATTGACAGCAAGTATCATGATGACCGCCCCTATGGCCGAAAAGAGCAATCCATACACTATACTATTCCGGTACCCCCACCGGGCAATTACATCTTTGCCAAATACTGAAGCGATGAAATAAAGGGCAAGCGCACCGAGATAGTAGGCTAGGTAAAAAGCAAAATCTATCAACTGCGACTGGAACTGGTCGAGATGGAAATAATGTTTGCAAAAAGGAATGAATACACCATTACCTGCGGCTATAAACCCCCAGAAGAAAAAAACGGTGACAAGGGTAGAAAGTGCGCCGCGGTTATTGCCCGGCGCAGGCATGGCAGTATTATTTTGCTCCATGAGGATTATTCATTTGGAGTAAAATAGGGAGTAATTCTGAAATTAGGAAATGTTTGCGGCACGATACGCCATGTTATTTAAAAAGACGGTAAATATCCTTGTGAAGTACGATATTATTATCACTATCTACCGTGGCCGGCATGTACACCACAAAGACAGGCACCGCCTCCTTCAGCTTATTAATAACAGGCTTCTGCCCCTGCACACAAGCCTCAAGGAACCCGGCATCCAGATTGCCATCAAGGAGCAGGCTGCCGAGTTCAACAGGTTTCTCAAGCCGGATACAGCCGTGGCTCAGAAAACGGGATTTTTTCAAGAACGCCTCTTTAAAGTTCGTATCGTGCATGTACACGTCAAAGGGATCTGTGAGATTGAATTTGATAACACCGAGGGCATTGTCGCACCCTGTATACTGGCGTAAAATATAGGGAAAATTCGAGGCATTGTACTGCGACCATTCTATGCTGTAATGATTCAATACCCTGCCGCCTTTTGTCATTACCTGCAACCGTTCCCTGTCTATTACCGATGGGTTTCTTTTTATCTTAGGCAGGAGTTCCTTAACGGCAATACTGCCCGGCACATGCCAGTAAGGGTATAGTATGATCTCTTTGCAGTATGCCGAAAACCGGGGCGTGCGCGTAGTGGGTTTTCCTACCACTACTTTCATCTCGAGCTTTGTATTGTCCGCTTCATAATAACGCAGTGTGGCAGATGGTATGTTGACCACAATGAACCGGGAAAAACGAAAATGATGTACCCAACGATACAAGTTGAGGCAAACAGCCAGTTGCGCTGCAACGCTGGTGTGGGCCGAGTCTGTCTGCCCCTTCAGCGCATCCTTCAGCGAGATATACTCCCTGTCCTGTGGCTCCAGCGAAGCAAAAACAGCCTTCAGCTCGCCGGGTTGATGAATGGCCCCAAGCCGGGCAATGATAACATCATCATCTGCCGCTGTATATTTCGGTGACACCTCGTCATTGATTATCCACCGGGCTATCTCCGCACCGGAATAAAGGTCTTTGGTGTAGGAAATAATGGCATCGGCCAATACCCTGCCATCAACTGTTCCCTGCTGCAGGCTGTGGTGATGATACTTTTCTTTGTTTAGCCCTTTGTATGCCGCACTGTCGAGGATATGAACAAATGCCTGTTGCATAGCCGACCCAGTGGCCGGGTCTGATACCCATGCCGGTTGGCTTTCATATACTTTGCCTACCATTACGGGATTGATCATATCCTGGGCATGGACATCCCCATGGTAAATGCTCCATAAAAATAAAACAAGCAATATCGTGTATCTAACCGGCCTCATTAAATTCCTTTTATCATTTTCCCAAATCGCTCGTGGTAGGCGCGCTCCAGCATTTCTCTGTGGTTCGGGTGGGCTATACCTGCCAGCAGTTTTGCCCGCTGCTCCATATTCCTGCCATACAGGTTCACACTGCCATACTCTGTCACCACATAATGAATATGGCCCCGGGTGGTAACCACTCCTGCACCCTCTTTTAAATGCGGCACTATACGCGAAACACCTTTATTGGTTACAGAGGGCATGGCTATAACCGGCTTACCTCCCTCCGACAGGGCAGCCCCGCGCATAAAATCCATTTGTCCCCCTATGCCTGAATACTGATATATACCAATAGAATCGGCACATACCTGCCCGGTTATGTCTATTTCAATAGCACTGTTTATTGCTACCACTTTGGGGTTGCGGCTTATCACATCCGAATTATTCACGTAAGACACATTCCTTAGCTCCACATTAGGATTGTTGTCTGCAAAATCATAGACCTTTCGTGTACCCATGATAAATGCACTCACTATCTTGCCCCGTCCGGCCTTTTTCAGGGCGTTGGTCACTACCCCTTTTTCCACTAGCGGTATTACCCCATCCGAAAACATCTCTGTATGTATGCCCAGGTCTTTATGCCCGCCCAGTTCGCTCAGCACTGCATCAGGTATTGCCCCTATACCCATTTGCAGGGTTGCGCCATCTTCAATCAGCGATGCCACCTGCTTACCTATCTGCCCTGTCACCTCACTCACCTTTGATGCATAGTTCACCTCAAACAATTCGGTTTCTGCCCATACCATGGCATCAAAGCGTGAAACATGGACTATACCCTCACCAAGTACGCGGGGCATTCGCGGGTTCACCTGCGCTATCACTTTCCGGGCATTGTTTACTGCGCTGATGGCTATATCAGCAGATGTGCCCAATGTACAATATCCATGTTGGTCTGGCGGCGATACATGCACAATCGCTACGTCAATCGGCAGTATGCCCCTGTCGAACAATTGTGGTATTTCACTAAGGAACACCGGGATATAGTCTCCATACTCCGAATTCACCCACCCCCTTATATTCTCAGATACAAACAGCGAATTCAGATAAAAACTACGGAGTACCTCCGGCCTATTCCAGTTGATATTGCCATACATACTAATGGACACCAATTCCACATTGCTTATTGTTCCTGCCCTGTTCAGCAGGGCCTCAATCAAAGTCACAGGAGTAGCAGCGCTTCCATGCAGAAAAACCCTGTTGCCACTTGCCACCATTTTAACAGCTTCTTCAGCTGTTGTGTATTGAACATTCATAGTATTAAGAGATTGTAAAATTATTGGCAAGGTTTTGATATAAATATGACAGGGAATAGCAAAAACGCTGACCGCAGTCATTTAACAGGTATACCAATGTTATACCTTTGGCAAAGGTTAACTTAAAACCACGATAATGGAAAAGATATTATTACTGGCCGACGCGCTGAACTACAAACCGGAGAACCTGGACTTTGCGGCTTATATAGCCAAACTGGGAAAATCGAAACTGGTAGGTATTTTCATTGAGAATAAAGATCTGGATACCGTGCCCACCATCAAAACCTTTGGAGGTGCTGCGTACGTGGAAGAAATAACAATAGATGCTGATGAGCATAAAAAAAAGGCCGACCTCGTGCAAAAGAACATCGCTGCTTTTAAAGGCGGCTGTATACAGCGCGAAATTATAGCAACCACACACCTTGATATAGGCAACCCGCTGGAACAGATAATTGAAGAAAGCCGCTATGCCGACCTGATCATCGCCGACCCGGCCCTTTCACTCACAGACGATAACAGGGTGCCGTCAAAATTCATCATGGAGATACTGAGCAAGGCAGAGTGCCCTGTACTCATTGCCCCTGAATATTTTGAGCAGATAGAAGAAATAATCCTGGCATACGATGGCAGTCCTTCTTCAGTTTTTGCCATCAAGCAGTTGTACTACCAGTTTCCTAAGCTTTCTGATAAACGTGTTGTCGTGCTGCACATCAATAAAGAGAAAATTGAGGACTGGGGCAAACACCACACTTATTTTAAAGAATGGCTGGATATGCACTTTTCAAACGTATCTTTCCTGGAACTTACCGGCGATGCCCGCGAGATATTATTTGAATACTTTATGTCGCGCAATGAGCAGGTGAACCAGTTATTAGTAACCGGAGCATTCGGACGCAGCTTTTTATCTACTTTCTTCAAACCCAGCGCAGCCGAACTAGTTTTGAAAGCAGTCGACATCCCTATATTCATCTCTCATCATTAAAAATATTTACCATGAATCAGCAAGAGCACAAACCCAAACCGGAAATTACCCCCACGCCCACCAAGCCGGAAATCAGCCCCGACCCAAGACCCGGAACACCTGAACCCATTCATACCCCGGAAATCGTACCGGAGAAAGACCCAATGCCCAGCCACACCCCTCCGGAAGTACCCCCACAGCCAAGAGAGCGGTGATTTTTGTTACATTTTGATGAAATGTAATGAAAATCGCAAAAACTGGCACTTTTATTGCAGTACAATTATTTTTCCCGCATAAATTGAATAATTTTGGGAAACGTACGTTATTGAGGTCTCGGCCCTCATACAAAAACAATGAAATACAGATTACTGCTAATACTAACAATTGTCGGGATGGGGTTATTTTCCTGCAAGAAATACACTGACCCTGTTTCTAAAGTCGACCCCAGGCTGGTGCAATTATACTGCAACGACCCTTCTGCGGTAAACTATAACTGGAACTTCCCCGGCACCCCGGACAGCAGCGTTTGCTTTTATCCCACAGATATTTTTCAGGGTACTTACGAATTGAGTGATTCCGTCTATTTCGACTCTTCAGGCCTCTTCATTTCCGCTAACACATTTTACATTACCATACGCAAAAATTCAAAAACAAAAATGGCCATATTGGGCTTCTGCCCCTGGGGCGATAGCATCCGGCTTACCGCAAGTCCTAATTACTCAGCTACGCTCGATACCCTGGTAGGCGACAGCACTACACTCAACAGGGGCCAGATGATTTGCGGCTTGCCTGATACATTGAGCGGATCTATTACTAAAGACCAGCTCAATGATTCTATTATCTACTTTAGCCTGCATGTATCCAGCGATACAGGCATTGCCACCAACCATATAGGCAGGGCTAAACTGAAATTCAAAAAATAACCAATGTTCACGGGTATCATAGAATGCACTGCCACTATCACGGATATAGTGCATGATGGCTCAAATATCCATTTCACACTTGATAGCCCGGTAACGGCTGAACTTAAAGTAGACCAGAGTGTGGCGCACAATGGCGTATGCCTCACCGTTACCCGCATCAATGGAAATACTTACCAGGTGACCGCTGTTGCCGAAACCTTGGCAAAGACCAATCTTGGTACATGGACAAAAGGCGATAAGGTAAACATAGAACGTTCCCTCCGTATCGGCGACCGGCTGGACGGACACTTTGTTCAGGGCCATGTAGATACCGTAGCCACCTGCATAGAAAAACAGACACTTGAGGGAAGCTGGCTCTTCCGTTTCCACTTTCCCGCACAGTTTGCCGCATTAATTATTGAAAAGGGCTCCATATGCATTAACGGGGTCAGCCTCACGGTATTCAATGTAGGCAGGGAGGACTTTACAGTTACCATTATTCCTTACACCTACAATCACACCAACTTTAATGAGATAAATGCCGGCAGCATAGTGAACGTAGAATTTGATGTGCTGGGTAAGTACTTTGAGCGCAGGGCGCAGCTTGCCATTTAACGTAGCGCATCAGCCATAATACGTATCTCGGCTTCATCAGCCATATAACTGCCTGTCTTTTCTACAATACCTGAGCTGTGAAATTCCGCAGCGCCTGTTTCCTTTACCAGTTGTGCAATATTTGAAGACCTTACCCCTCCACCGGGCATAATAATTATTCTGCCTGCTGCCAGCGCCTGTAATTGCGCAAGCACCCCGGCACCATTCAATGCTGTTGCACAAAGCCCCGAAGTAAGTACACGCCTACACCCTGCCGCTATCACCGCCTCTAATGACTGCGCCGCATCAGGCGTTCTGTCAAATGCCTTGTGGCAGGTTACCTCCATCGGGTAAGCCAGGCGCACCAGTTCGGTCATGTTCTCCACATCTATAGTACCATCCGGCAGCAGAATGCCGGTCGCTATTCCTTTGCAGCCAAGCTCGCGGCAGGTGATTATATCCTGCTTCATAATGGCCAGTTCGTGCGCATCGTACACAAAATTACCACCACGTGGCCTTATCATCGGAAAAACAGGAATGGACAAATATTCAAGTGCATATTTTATCAGGCCGTAGCTGGGTGTAGTACCACCCACGTCCGGGTCGGCGCAAAGCTCTATGCGGGCAGCACCGGCATGCTCTGCAGCAAAGCACGATTGAATATTATATGCACATATCTCCAACAGCATAGCTAATAATTAGAATTCAGGAAAAATGAGCACTTGCAGTAAACACGGTGTTCACTTTGCCATTCCTTACTGCATAGGTAAAGCCCTTTTGCAAAGCATAGGCGCCATACTCCCCTTTCTTATTCAGCGCAAGGAACCCCACCTGCACTTCTTTGGCGGCCGCGGGATTGCGGGCTACTATCCGCTCCACAGCCTGCTTGCAAGCTACCTCCGGCGAAAGGCCCTGCCGCATAAGTTCTACCACCAGGTGCGACCCCACAATGCGTATCACCTCCTCACCAACGCCGGTACTCGTAGCTGCGCCCACTTCATTATCTACATACAGCCCTGCGCCAATGATGGGTGAATCTCCCACCCTGCCATGCAATTTGTAGGCAAGTCCGCTGGTAGTGCAGGCGCCGCTCATGTTGCCCTTGCCATCCATAGCCACCATACCTATGGTATCATGGTTCTTTTCCCCGCCAGGAAGCACGTTCTCAATATTCTGTACAGGTTTGTAATTGTTGTTTTTCAGCCAATCTCTCCATTCGTTCTCACTTTTGGGCGTGAGCAGGTTTTCTTTCTTAAACCCGTTAGCCAAAGCAAACTGCAAAGCGCCATCGCCCACCAGCATCACATGGGGCGTTTTCTCCATCACCATCCTCGCCACCGATATAGGGTGTACTATATGCTCAAGACAGGCTACAGAGCCACACCCGTAATGCTCGTCCATTATACAGGCATCTAGCGTCACCCGCCCATCCCTGTCGGGGCGGCCTCCCAATCCAACAGATTGATTATTCGGATCAGCTTCCGGCACTTTCACGCCGGCCTCCACAGCATCCAGCGCGCGGCCGCCCTTGCTCAATACCTCCCATGCCGCAACGTTAGCTTTCTTACCAAAATCCCATGTAGAGATGACAACCGGCTCATCTGTAACGGTTGCGGCCTTAAAACCTTCGGCGGGCATTGCCCTCCCAAAGAGGCTTTTCCCGGCCAACACTGCGGCTGACGATAATAGAGAAAGCTTTACAAATTTCCTGCGGTCTGTCATTAGGCATTATTGATTACACCAAGGTAATAAGATTATAGATAAATACTACAAATTCTTACTCTTTGATCTGCTTTTTGAAAAATATTTCATTTGGGATGTGTAACATAACATGTTACATTTGTATAATGATAGTGAGCATCAGGCACAAAGGATTGCAGCTTCTATGGATGAAAAACAATGCTTCTAAACTTAGGCCTGACCAGGTGAAGAAGATAAAAAATATACTAACATTACTAAATAGCTCATCCAAAGTAGAAGATATGAATTATCCCGGAGCTAGCTTACATCCATTGAAAGGTGAATTGAAAGGCTTCTGGTCAGTTACCGTTACCGGCAACTACCGTATTATCTTCCAATTCATTAATGGAGATGCCTATCTGTTAGATTATGTAGATTATCACTAAAATAGATAACTATGAAAAGAGGAATGCAACCGGTACACCCCGGAGAAATTTTGAAGGAAATGTATCTCGAGCCGTTAGGTGTTGGGGTTTCTGCGTTTGGAGAAGTTATTGGCGTAGCCCGAAGAACTATATCTTTGATTATTAATGGTCATTCCGGAATAAGCCCTGAAATGGCGCTGCG
Organism: uncultured Flavipsychrobacter sp.; assembly: GCA_964430995.1. Taxonomy (GTDB): domain Bacteria; phylum Bacteroidota; class Bacteroidia; order Chitinophagales; family Chitinophagaceae; genus Nemorincola. The sequence continues at coordinate 7,647 of CAYSIG010000050.1, read as the reverse complement.
TTTATCAAAAGCACTCGGCACAAGTCCCGAATTATGGCTGAATATGCAACGTGACTATGACCTTTGGAATGCTGAGAAGAAGATAATGCTTAAAGACATCAGGAATATCGTTAAAGCGGCATAACCCCCTTATATCTCCACCAGTTCCCGTGCGTTGCTGATGGCCGCTTCGCTGGGTTGTTCACCCCCTATCATGCGGGCTATGGCCAATACACGCTCATCCTGCTGCAGCATCTTCACTTTAGTTGACAGGCGGCCGTTTTTGTCCGGCTCCTTATATACATAAAAATGCCTCGAGCCCCTGGCTGCCACCTGCGGCTGGTGGGTAATGCAGATTACCTGGTGGTATTTAGAAAGGTCACGCAGCAAAATACCCACCTGCCTCGCGGCTTCTCCCGATATGCCTGCATCTACCTCGTCAAAAATGAGTGTAGGCATATGCAATGCGCTTGCGGTGAGCGATTTGATACACAGCATGATACGGCTCATCTCTCCGCCCGATGCGGCTTTTTGCAGCAGCTGGAACTGCCCGCTTTTATTGGCATCCAGCAGGAACTGCACATGGTCAATGCCATGCACCGATGGCGATATGGTCTCCACATGCACATCAAACCGCGCATTGGGCATACCCACAAGCATCAGCAGTTCGTTTATCCTTTTGATAAACGAAGGCAGTATTTTTTTTCTCATCGCCGAAAGCTGTTCTGCTGCTTTCAGCAATTCTTTATATATCGCGCCTTCTTCCTTCGCCAGTTTTTCAATAGTTTCGTTCAGGTCAAGGGTAGCTTTCAGCTCAGCTTCCAGTTTTCCCTGCCATGCCAGCAATTCACCCGTATCTTTTACACCATGTTTCTTGAACAATTTGTAACCAAGGTCTGCGCGCTGCTGCAATTCCGCCATTGCTGCCGGATCAAGCATCACCTTTCCTTCTTCATTTTCCAGTTCCCCCGCTATATCTTTCAACTCCGCCCATACCGATGTGAGGCGTTCCTGCAATGGCTTTATTTCAGGCATCACATCTGCAATACCCTGCAGCTGCTGACTGATTCTTTTTACCTCGTTGGCTATTGGCTGCTCTCCTTCATCCAGCATATTCCTGCCGGCCTGCAATACGTTTATTATACGCTCAGCATGGCCCATTTGTTTCAACAGTTGTTCTGCCTGCTCTATCTCCCCTTCCTTAAAGCCCGCCTGCAATAATTCATCAAGCAGATATTGCTTATAATCCGTTTCTTTCTGCCATTGGGCCTGTCGCTCCCTGTGGTCTGCCAGTTTTTGTTTTATTGTCTTGTGCAGGTAATAGTGCTTTCTGTAGTTCTCCGCAACATCGGTACTGCCTCCTATGGCATCTATCGCTGCCATCTGGAAATGGTCATCCTCCAGCGCCATGTGGTCAAATTGCTGGTGAAGGTCTACAAGTAGTGAAGTGAGCTTGTTGAGCACGGTAAGCGTTACGGGCGTATCATTTACAAAAGCCCGCGATTTTCCGTTTGCCGCTATCTCCCTGCGGATGATGCATTGCGGCTCATAGTCCAGCTCAGCATCTGTCAGCGCTTTTTTAAATGCATCATTATTGCTCGCATCAAAATAGCCTTCTATCACTGACTTCTCTTCCTTATTTATGAGTACAGACGTATCCGCACGCTCACCAAGTATTAATGACAAGGCACCCAGTATAATACTCTTGCCTGCGCCCGTTTCCCCGGTCACAGTATTCAATTGCCCATCCGGCTCTATAGCAAGGTGGTCAATGATTGCGTAATTTTTTATGACAAGTTTTTGCAGCATAATTAATCATGAACAATTATTTCTTCTCTTGTTATTTCAATCATAGGGTGCAGCTCTATCAATACTGTTAGAACGCCCAAGCCTTTTCGAAATAACTCCAATAACACGTTGTTACTTATATTCCCTGTTTTCACAAGGATCATTCTGGATGGCTTTCCTTCTATAATAAAAGAGCGTAAAAAATCATCGTCTTTTGTAATCAAAACCAACCCCTCCATGAAAGCTTTATGTTTTAGGGTTTTATCTGTAGTTGCATTCTTGTCAGGTAGGTCAAGGGTATGCAGGGACATAAAACCACTTCGATTCAGAAAATCAGACAATCGTTTGGGTAGTTGAGCATCAACGAGAAATTTAAGGGGGGCATTTACCTTGTCAGGTATAATACTACTTTCTTTCAACAGCTTTTCAGCCTCTTCAAAAGAATAAATCATACTGCTATACGATAAACACTGTTAATATGAGTAAGCTTGGCAGCGTATGCAATACACGCTAATATATCTTCATGCTCAAGGTCTTGATAATCCTCGAGTATTTCTTTGCTGGTCATATCGGATGCTAAAAGCTCCAATATCATTTCCACAGGATACCGTAAACCACGTATAGAGGGCTTACCATGACAAATCTCCGGATTAATCGTTATTCTTTCAGATAACATCGCCTTACATTATGCCTAAAGTTACAAAATATTATGCTCACTACAGCTTATACTCTTTCAGTGCTGCCTCCAGACAATCCATTGCGGCATTTATATCATCCACATTCAGCACATAGGCCAGACGCACTTCATTCTTGCCCTTGCCCGGTGTGGCATAAAAGCCCGCAGCAGGTGCCATCATTACAGTAGCCCCGTTGTGCGAAAAACTTTCCAACAGCCATTGGCAGAATCTTTCCGCATTGTCCACCGGCAACTGTGCTATAGCGTAGAACGCCCCTCCCGGCGTAGGACACTTCACACCCGGTATCGCGTTCAGTCGTTTCACCAGCACATCACGGCGCAAGGTATATTCGGCATGTACTTCGTTAAAATAATCAGCAGGCAGGTCCACTGCGGCTTCGCCGAGTATCTGCGCAAACGATGGCGGGCTAAGGCGGGCCTGTGCAAATTTCATGGCCGCATCAAGCACAGCCTGATTGCGGGTCACAAATGCTCCTATACGGCCTCCGCAGGCACTATATCTCTTTGAAATAGTATCGAGTAAGATTGCATGTTCTTCCAGCCCTTCAAGCGACAATGCCGAAGTATGCTTCGCACCATCGTAGCAAAATTCACGGTATGCCTCGTCACTGAACAGGAACAGGTCGTGCTTCAGGCATATTTCGCGCAATACATTCAATTCTTCAATGCTGTACAGATAACCGGTCGGATTATTCGGATTGCAGATCATTATAGCCTTGGTGCGCGTGGTCACCGCCTTTTCAAACTGCTCAATAGGTGGCAGCGCAAAACCCGTATCAATACCCGATGGTATCGGCACCACTTTCACACCCGAGCTTGTTGAGAACCCATTGTAATTGGCATAAAACGGCTCAGGGATAATAATCTCATCTCCGGGGTCAAGGCAGCTCATAATTGCAAACATGATCGCTTCCGAGCCACCGGTGGTCACAATTATCTGGTTTGCAGTTACGTTTATATCATTACGCTTATAATACTCCACCAGTTTTTTGCGGTAGCTTTCAAATCCGGGGCTTGGGCTGTATTCCAGCACCTTCATATCCGTATGGCGTACTGCGTCTAAAATGGTCTGTGGAGTCACAATATCGGGCTGCCCGATATTGAGGTGATATACCTTAGTGCCCCTTTTTTTGGCAGCGTCGGCGTACGGAACTAATTTACGTATAGGCGATGGTGGCATCATTGAGCCACGATGTGATATTACCGGCATGGGACAAAGATAATTCTATTTGAACAATGTGGGAAAAAGTGCCTGAATGCTGCATTGGAGCCTTTAGCTTCGCCATATTCCATCACATTATTACCATTATTATCTTATCACATTCAAATTCCGCTGCACCCCCCTCCACTTCGTTCTCTTCAATGGCGAATTTTTAAACACCCTATTGAACGCCTCCTCTCCGAGCGCCTCCCACTCTCTCAATGACAGATTCAGCACTTCAGGTATGGGTGTAAACGCCGGTTCGGTATTCGGCTTCGAGAACCGGTTCCACGGGCACACATCCTGGCATATATCGCAGCCAAACATCCACCCATCCATTTTGCTGTGAAACTCCTCCGGTATCAGTGCATCCTTCAACTCTATGGTCAGGTAAGAGATACACTTACTCCCATCCACTTCCGTGGGCGATACTATAGCCTGCGTGGGGCATGCATCCATACACCGCGTGCAGGTGCCGCAATGGTCTGTAGCGAATGGCGCATCAGCCACAAGGTCAAGGTCGGTTATCAGCGTAGCTATAAAGAAGTAAGAGCCTGTTTGTTTATTCAGCAAATTACCATTTTTGCCTACCCAGCCCAATCCGCTCTTCACTGCCCATGCACGTTCCAGCACGGGTGCGCTGTCCACAAAGCCCCGCCCGTTCACATCGCCAATGTTGGTTTTTATGAACTCCAGCAATTCATTCAGCTTATCCCGTATCACATAGTGGTAATCCGTACCATAGGCATACTTGGCTATTTTAGGCGCCAGCGGTTGCTGCTGCTCCGATGGGTAATAATTCAGCAGCAGCGTTATCACCGACCTCGCCCCCGGCACCAGCTTACGCGGGTCTATCCTCAGGTCGAAGTAGCGCTCCATATACGCCATACTGCCCTGGTGGCCCTTGTTCAGCCATTGCTCCAGGCGCACAGCATCCTCGTCCAGCTGCACAGCCTTCGCTATGCCGCACGACATAAAGCCAAGGCGCAATGCCTCCTGCTTTATCAGGTTGGTATTTCTTTCCGCCGATAACAATTATTGGTTCACCTCTTTTACCTCCACACTACGAATTTCCGAAAGTCTGTCCACAATTGCGCCACTATGTTTGGCGGGTATGCCCGCCATTATGGTGCAAAACAATTGCAGGTCCTGGTGATAGAGGGTGGCCTCAGCATGTTTGAGCATATACAGCACCTCGCCCATAGCCGGGTAATCGAAGTTGATGTAGTACATATCCTCTACCCACTTCTCGGTTCGTGGGGCGGCTTCAAGTGCCTGTGCGGTCACGGTCTTGTAGGCATTTATCAGCCCCGGCACACCCAGCAGCGTGCCGCCAAAGTACCGCACCACCACCACCAGCACATTTGTGAGGCCCGCGCTATCTATCTGGCCCAGTATGGGTTTGCCCGCGCTGCCCGATGGCTCCCCGTCATCATTGGCCCTGAACTGGTTGCCGTCGGTGCCCAGCCGCCATGCATAGCAATGGTGCACCGCCTTGGGGTGTTCCTTCTTCAGTGCCTGTAATTTTTCTTTTATTTCTCCGGCAGTGGCCACCGGGTAGGCATATGCCAGAAATTTGCTGCCCCTGTCCCTGAAATCACCTGTGGAAGGCGAAGCTATTGTTGTGTACTTATAAGTGTCTTCCATCGCTCTTTTACCATCTCTTTCCCTCTCCACCTGTTCGCCACATCTCCCTCTCCTTCGGAGAGGGCCGGGGTGAGGTCTTACTCCCAATCCGGATACTCCTCGCTCCAGTGTATCTTCTCCCCGGTTTTGCCCAGGCCCACCAGTTTGTTCAGCATCATCGTGAACCCTATTTCGTTGTAGGCGCCGGCTATGTGGTAGTAACTGCGGCCATAGTGTATCTGGAACTTATTTAGGTTGATGCCTAGCCCGAACGCAAACCCCGCCAGCCCTGTCTGCGTGCTCAATGCCAGTTCCTTCCTGCGCAGCACATTGTATGATGCTGTAGCGGTGATGCGCTTGCCCAGCGTCAACTCTGCCCCGAAGATGAAATGCCTGAACAGCTTATCGGTAAAGTAGGATTTAGTGTCCTTCACGGTATCATTGCCGCCAAGTGCGCTGCCGCTTTGGTCAGCCGGATTGTTGTAGCGTATGTCCCACTCATACAGGTGGTGCAGCGTCGTGAAGAGCTTCAGCGGCAGATGTTTAAACTTTTTCGACACACCCAGCTGCAGATCGAAAGGTATCGGCTCTGCTGGCGCGCCCGGTGTATATTTCTTTACCATCACACCCATATTCTTTGCTGTTACGCCTATATCCAGCAGCAGCGATGTGTCGTAATAGTTCACCCCCACATCCACCATTGCTGCCGATGCGCTGTTATCGCCATACAGCGATGAGCCCGCCCACCTGATGGCAGCGCCATAGCGCCAGTGCTCCAGGTATTTTCGCGATGCACCCAGCGTTATCGCATAGTCTGCCGCTTTAAACTGGCCGTTCACATTCCCCAGCGGGTCTGTCTGATCCATGCTGCCGTAATTGAGGTATTGTATCCCCAGCACAAACGAGGTATTGAGCTTCGGTGCATGGTAGCCATAGGCAAGGTTCATCACCTTTATATCGGCATAGTAGATGTTGTAGTTCAGTTGCAGCTGGTTGTGCAGCCCGGAGCGCATCAGCGACGGGTTTTGCAGCGCCAGCGATATATCATTGTCCGGGTTCGATACACTGATGCCCCCCAGTGCGGCCACATGCGGCGAATTCGCCAGCCGCAGGTACTCAAAGGCATACTGCCCGCCTGTAACCTGCGATAGGGCCTTGCTAAAGGAAAAGAGCAGGACTGCTAAACAAAACACATATCCCGCACCAAAAAAATGTTTCAACCTCATGTATATCGTTTCTATATGCTTCTAAAACGTCCGTTTCTCTTTTTTATTGCCAACCTTTAACACAGGAATCCCAAATCCCCAACTCCAAATTCCAAATTCCAAATATAGGTGTCATGGTGAGCTTTTGCCGAACCACAAATCAGCTAATTAACTAATCACCTACTCAGCCCCCTTCATCATTTCCTCTACCACTCCTGCGCTCACGCCCGTGAAGGAGAACCCGCCATCGTGGAACAGGTTCTGCATGGTCACCATCTTCGTATAATCGCTGAACATGAGCACACAGTAGTTGGCACAGTCCTCGGCGCTGGCATTGCCCAGCGGCGACATCTTCTCGGCATAGTGGTAAAAATCACCAAAGCCGCTCACACCGCTGCCCGCCGTTGTTGGCGTGGGGCTTTGCGATATGGTGTTCACCCTTACCTTCTTCGCAAAGCCGTAGTAGTAGCCAAAGCTGCGGGCTATGCTTTCCAGTATCGCCTTGGTATCGGCCATATCGTTGTAGCCGGGGAAGGTACGTTGCGCGGCTATATAGCTCAGCGCCACCACGCTGCCCCACTCGTTCAGCGCATCCGCCTTCATGGCGCTTTGCAGCACACGGTGCAGGCTCAGTGCCGATATGTCCACTGTCTTCAGGAAGTTCTCGTAGTTCGTGTCGGTGTAGGGAATGCTCTTGCGCACATTGGGGCTCATGCCTATGCTGTGCAGTATAAAGTCCATCTTGCCGCCCAGTATCTCCATGCTTTTCTGCATCAGGGCATCCAGGTCGGCGGTGCTGGTGGCATCTGCGGGTATCACCTCGGCGTTGCACTGTGCCGCCAGTTCCTTTATCTTACCCATGCGCAGCGCTATGGGTGCGTTGGTCAGCACTATCTGCGCGCCCTCGGCCACGCAGGCCAGCGCTGTTTTCCAGGCTATGGAGCGCTCATCCAGCGCGCCGAATATGATACCTTTTTTCCCTTGTAATAAACCGTGAGCCATGTGTATTCGTTATTGAGGGGTAAAAATAGAAAAAAAGGAGCAGGAAACGCCCAAAACAACGAACGCATTAAAAAAAGCCCCATCAAAGCACTGTCCCGGCCGAACCATGACTATTGCGGCAGCAAATAAGTCAAAACACATTCCCCTCC
>CAYSIG010000049.1:0-34040 GCA_964430995.1 uncultured Flavipsychrobacter sp. | reverse complement strand
CCAAAATAATTTTATTAATTCCTAAAGTAATAACAGGCTAAAGCGCATAGACCGGTCTAGGCGGTCTGTTTGGTCGCCCCATTCAGTTAAATAGTATCAATCCAAGTTCACATAGAGAAATCATTTTCAAGCGTATTAATCCTATAGTTTTCCTTTTTATTCGACCGTTTAGAAACTTTTTCGACCGCTCAGAAACTTAATTTTGAATTTTACAACCTACATACTACATTTGAGTCATCTCTATAAAATACTTAATTTATTAAGTTTTAAACATGGAAGTTGTGAGAATGTGTATTTTTTGTTTCTTGATGCTCTTGTTTTGTTCTCCTCTGGTTGTCTTTGGGCAGGAGGAGAATAGTGCTGTCATAAATGCTGGCAATAGATACTTAGAGATTAAGATAAAAAAACTCGACAAGTATAATTCAAGAGTAAAACGTCAACAAACCCGCCTTCTGAAAATATTGAAAAAACGTGAAAGGCGATTTGTAAAAAAACTTAAAAGAACTGACTCAACCTCGTTTGTTCGTGTTCAAAAACAGTCGCCGTCATATGATTCAATAAGCAAATTATCACAGCAAGACGCGGAAATAAATAGTTTGTCCAAAAAGAAAAATGATGCAGTTGATAGTTTAAAAGGTGTTCAATCATTTGTAAAAGCTAAGGATGTTGGATCTGCAAATAACCCGGAAATGCAAAATCAAAATGCTAGGATGGGTAAACTGCAAGGACAACTTAACCTTCGTACACAAATCTCTCAGTTAATCGCCCAAAGGACCAACGATTTAAAAAACACACCCAGAGGGAATAACATTGCCGGGTATAAAGGCATTGAAAAACATGTCTTCTACTACAGTGCTAAAATAAAAGTGTTTAGGGATATCCAAGACGAACCTTCGAAAGCAGAAAATTTAGCAATGGAATATTTACAGGGTTCGGCGGGATTTGACAATGCAATGAAAAGTACATCGTCATCTATTAAAAGTACCGCAAATTTGTCTAATGGAATTACCGCTGAAGAAATGCGCGCACTAGGTTTTCAAACAAAAAAAATAACACAACAAAATTTGGAAAAGAAATTTGGAAATAACCTTGGGGTAATTACTAAGAATGCGACAGAGGGTTTAAAACAATACCAAGAACAGTTTAAGGATTTTACCGGTAGTATTAATGATACTAAAACGTCCTTGAAAAGTGTATCTAAGACGCAAAAACCGCTTTTTAAAATTAATCCCATGCGTGGGTTACCTTTTATGAAGCGGCTTGAGCAACATTTTAATTGGCAAGCCGCTCACGCAACAAGCGATGGAAGTGCGCCTGCTATGATTACAGCATCCTATGTCTACGGATTTAAGCACACACCAAAGTTGACTTATGGACTAGGCTTAGCTGGGGCGTTAGGTTTAGGACAAAACTGGCAAAATGTTAGATTTTCTTTTCAGGGTATAGGCCTGCGTAGTTATGCAAAATGCGAACTACAATATGGCATTGGAGTTTATTCTGGGTATGAGCGAATGTATAAGCAATCTGCGTTTACCAGCAAAAAAGTGCAAGGAAGTGAGATTGTAAATACCACACATAACACGGAAAGCTATAACGAAAGTGTTTTGATTGGACTCACAAAAAGCTACAACATAAATAAAAGATGCAATGGTGCTATTCAGGTATTGTATGACATCTGGTGGCAACAGAAGGGCTTGCAAAGCCCAATTGTCTTGAGATTTGAAACTATTAAAAAATAAAGAAATGAAAAGTATCTTACTATCTTTAATGTTCTTCATTGGTCTGAATATTCCCTCTTATGGTCAATTAGATGAAAATAATGGGTTTAATGACTTTCACCTTGGCGCTACAGCGAGCGGCGGGACCATAAATAATAATTTATTTACTGGTGTAGCTAATGTTACCATTCCTCTTTTTCAGTATTCTGTTGAGGGAATAAACGCGGACGTTTTTTTAAGTTATAACACTAGTGGACTGCAAGTAGATGAGATTGCATCAAATGTTGGACTGGGTTGGACGCTGAATTATGGTGGATTTATCAGGAGGCAAATCAGAGGAGAGAGAGCAGACGAGAATAATGGACATTGGTTTGACCTTACCTACGATAAAGAGCCGGATATTTATTATATTAACTTTAATAATAGGTCCTTTAAGGTATTTTTCTCTCATCTGACAAACAATTATGTTACTATCCCGCAAAGTGATATAAGAATTAAGCGATATGTAGGTGGTGTGTTGGTTACATCAGGTTCAACTCCTGGTTCTGGTCCGGTAACATTTGTTGTTACAGATGAGCAAGGAAACCAATATACATTTGATAGAGGCCTATGGGTAGCTGTAAATACCGTAGAATGGTATTTGAAGGAAGTCAAAACATATGAAGGCAAAATTATTACCTATAACTATTCTTCATATTCATCTTCATATTATGTCTTAGAAAAAAGAGGATTATGGCAACGGTTTGGAGTAAGTATGGATTACAATGGTGATGCTTCGGTTACTCATCAAGAAACTATCGAAAGCCACACATATAAAATCCGATTGAATTCAATCGATTACCCTAATGGTATTTCTTTGACTTTTTCTTATGACGGAACTGCTAGATGCGATTTGCCTGGGGATTATAGGCTAGCTTCCATAGATGTCAAAGAACGGAATCCGCCTTCAGGTTTAAGTAGCATAAAATACACTTACACATTTAACCATGCTTATTTTTTATCCCCAACATTTTCTTCTGCTATCTTGACATCTTCATATCCGACAAGTACGTCTAGTGAAGCGACATCTTGTGGAGGAGCGGATACCAGATATCGGCTGAAATTGAAGTCTATTGATTTAACAGGCTTTAACTCTTCAGTTGCTCCCATGCGTTACTATTCTTTTGAGTATATGAATTTACCCTTGCCAGAACGTGTTTACGGAATGAAAGATCGATTTGGGTATGCAAACAACCAAGTTCCCGGCTCTTTCATACCCTGTAGAGGTGGCGGCTCGGGATGTACCTACCCCCCATATGCTTATAATTCATCGGTTTATGTTGGAACATCTTTCGCAAATTGGTCATCTGGTGGCATAGGAGGTTCTTCCTGTAATTCAATGACTTCAAATGGTACCAATGTCGGAACAGACTACGCTAGTTCTAACGATCCGAACTATGTAGGTGCTTCAGTTTTGAAGAAAATCACTAATCAAGCAAGTGGGGAAATATCAATATTATACAAAAGTTTGTGGGGCGATCATACGATGAATGGAGGATTAGTGGTAGACGAGATTAAATATTTTGACGGCTACTCCCATGATAATGATTACTCATACAAATATGACTACACTGACGGGTTTCATAATTTTGATGGCATCCTAACTGAGGGTGGATCGAATACATGGTCCGAAACAAGCTATCTTCACTGTGCATCATCCGCTGTGTCCAGTAATAACAGTTGTAGGGATAACACGTTTAGTATTTTGAACACGGGGCTGAATGGATCAAGGTATGGTTTTAAGACTGTAACCACATATTTGAAGAATAATTCTGGCGCGACCATGAGCAAAACTATATCTAAATTTTCAGGCATCGGGGCTGAAACTAGTCATGGAATTGCAACAAGTAACTATTTTAATCCATCTACATATTCAGGGCTTTCTTTTGGTTTTCGAAGCGCAAACAAACAATATTTCCGAGACTGGGCGATTGGGTTGCCATTAACAACGACAAACTATGACATGAACAACAATATTACGTCATACACAGAAAATACATACCAAATAAACACAACACATAATAACTCGTCTCAATATAAAGGTGCGTATTCTAAAAGTGGTATTTCAGAGGATTACTACCCCTTTAGTGGAAATACCCAAATTACAAGTATAAAAAGCAGAAGTTACTATTCAAACACAGGATATACTGAGACCACGATAAATATGCAATATTCCGGTAATGATTTACTGCAGACTTCATATGTAAATAGTGAAGGACAAACGATTCGAGAATACAACAGGTACAATTACGCAATATCAACTACTAATGCTGCTATTAATCATTTAACTAGTGATGGACTACACCGTGTTATTTATAAAGACAAATGGATGGAAATGAGTTCAGCTACATTGATACAAAATAATGTATCCGGTCAAACAATTGTAAGCGGCGACATTATCAGACCTAATTACAATTATTTTTTAAAAACCCCTGCCACTCCTCTTGTAAGTGTATCATCACCAGGAACTTATTATGCTGATATAGCAGGTATGTCTGGTGGCGGAGCAGTTACAAACTATAAATTAGCCGGCGGCGTTACAAAATATGACGATATAGGGCTTCCAATCGAATCATCCGACTTGAATACTACCTATATCAGCAATACATACAATTCAAATATTTTTGATAATGAAAGAGGCCATCTTCTGGCATCAGCAAGTAATGCGAAACATCAGGAAGTTGCATATTGTGGCTTCGAGTCAGATTATTCATTTAGCTCCCCATACAATCGAGGTAATTGGGATTTTGTAACTTCCAATGTTTCAACAGATCATGCACTGCTTGGACGATGCTCTTATCATTGCACAAGTAGTGCTGGCCTTTGGTCTCATACGTCTACAGCTCAATTAGTTTATGGAAAGCAGTATACGGTGTCGTTCTGGGTTTACGGGAGTGGGTCTGTCTTTGCCAATGATGGAGGGTCAACTACTGTTTGGACCCCTGCAGTCGCCACATATACCATTCCCGGTACATCCGATGTTTGGACATTGCATAAAGGTACATTCACTTTCGCCGGAACAGGTTCTACTGTTGGTATAGGGGTTTGGGGCGATGGATACATAGACGAGTTAAAAGTGTACCCTTCAGATTGCATCATGGAAACCCACTGTTATTTACCAATAAAAGGTAAAGTAGCAGACGTAGATGCTAATGACAACATTACTTCCTATGAGCATGACAATTATGGAAATGTGTTTCTTATTAGAGATTTTAACGGAAATATTCTATCCAAATCAAAAACTGTTATTCAAGGATATTAAAATGACTTTATGAAAAAGATATTCACTCTTTCAGCAGGCTTGGTATTACTTTGGATTGGCAAAAGCTATTGTCAAAATATTCCTACGGGTGCTACGACTGTGCCCGGGAGTATTACCAATGTGATTACCCGGCCATCTGCATATTCATTAGGCTCATGGCCGTTATTGAATTACTCGGTAAGTTTTGAACCGCAGTATCCGCTCACGAATGAAAGTAGCATTACGGAAACATTTAGTACGAGCTTTATGCGAATGCATAAGACGTACTTTGATGGGTTCTCCCGAAAAATGCAAAGTATCGACAGGGTAGCTAACGGGGCATGGGATCGGGTAATTCCTTACGATAACAGGTTGTCTAATAATAGGTTTGCATATTCACCGTATTCACTGAGCCCACCTGACATATACAGCAGTTTACGTACGGATCCATTCAATGAGCAAAAAACTTTTTATGACTCAAAGTATCCTTCAGAACCGGGTACTGCTATTACAGAATCATCGTACCAATCCACTACTACTAGCAGGACCACTACTACCTATTTGCCTGGAAAAAGTAACATAGGGCAATTTCGTGGAACGACGACCACCATTGGCACTAATGGTGCTGACGAGGTACTTAAATGGGAAGCATTGCCGGCCCTTACTATGCTTGGCTATTATTCTCCGGGCACTTTAAAAAAAATATCTACAACTAATTCGGATGGTATGAATAATATCAAATACTATAACCGGGACAATCAACTAGTTTCCGAATGGGTAGTTACCAGTCATGACTTAAAGACGTATTATGTCTATGATGTTTACGAGAGATTGGTATATACATTGCATCCTAAGGCCATAAACAATTTAGCAGCACATAGTTGGGTGCCGACTACAGATATCTTGAGTAATTTATGCGATTATGTAGTCTATGATGAATTAAACAGGGTTGTAGAGAAGCACCAGGCAGGACAAAATGGAAATGATGAAATGGTTTACGATAATCATGGCCGACCGGTTCTCCTGAAAAAAACTAACGAAGAATCAATTTGGTATTGGAAGCACTATGACCGGTTAAATAGAATAATAGAAACCGGGAGTGTTAATTGCAGCTATACCAGGGCGACCATGCAGGGATGGTTTGACAATCACACGTTACCGATTGCGGAAGACGCTGCGTCGCGCATTTTTCATTATTTGTGGAACGATGAGAAGCAAGGTGTGTATCCTGCGACTTCGTTAACTTCATGTGATATTCACACCTATAACTTTTTTGACGATTACAGCCACTCTGGCTATTTTAATGGGGCCACCACCGCCTCATTTGGTTTTTCATATACGCCTTCTATTTTTACCGGGCATGTTGTGCCTGGTAGTAGTGCCATTCCTCCGCCATCTACCGCATCATTAAAAACGAAAGGGAAATTGACATATAGTGTTTCGAAAGTCATTAAACCCTATGCAATTTCATCAATAGCAGACTTTGTGTCATCTGCAAACTATTATGACGACTACGGAAGATGTATCCAAACTGCCTCAAAAAATATACACAGTGATATTGATTACTTCTGTAATCAGTTTAACTTCAGAGGGCAAAGACTGAAGACAATAAGTAAGTACCACAATCACACTTGCCTTTCAGCGCCTTATACTCTTGTTTATGATAGATACTCATACGTTTCAACCACCGGCAGGCTATTTGAAATACGCAGGTCGTTTAATGGTGGTGCTGATGAAATATCCCTGCAAGCTTATGCGTACAATAATTTAGGTCAAGTTTCGGCAAAATACATAGGCGGAATTGAAACCCAGGAGCTGGAGTATAACATCAGGGGCCAGTTAACAGCAATAAATAAGAGTTTTGCAGAGTTGGAGCTTGATGGCGCATGGCCGAAGTCGTTTGGTGAATCAATCAAGTATGATGTAGGGTTTACCAACAACCGTTATTGTGGTGACATCGGAGGGGTTATTTGGAGAAGCAGGGGAGAACACTCGCAATCATATGGGTACGAATATGATAACGCAGGAAGGCTTCTAAAAGGGGATTACAGAGAGTTTCGCTCACCAACGGCATACGCTTGTACGGGTTGTCCGGTGGCAGCGCCAGAATGGATTAACATGTATACCGATTATACGGAAAAAGATATAGCCTATGATGACAATGGAAATATTACCTCATTAAAAAGATATGGCCCGGTATCGTCTGGTTCGTCCGTAGGGCCGGGTATGATAGATAACCTGACTTATGGGTATGCAACCGGTGACGTGAGTAACCGTATGCAAAAAGTGGATGATGCGGTTGCGACAACGTCTACCGCGTTTACTGACTATGACCTGAAAGACCTGAACACCACATCTACAGACTACTCATACGATAATAATGGCAATATTATTGATGATCAAAATAAAAAGGCTGCGACCACATATTATTGGTTTAATAAACCAAAAACAAGAACGTTCAGCATGCCATACTCAGGTAGTAAAGATTTTGTGTACACAGCCAATGGTGCCAAACTGGCCGAAATCGAAACGACCTCATCAGGAACCACGACAACCGAATATAATAATGAAGTTGTTTACAAGGACAACTTATTAAAGATGGTGTACAACAGCGAAGGATATTCAACACCCAACGCGACCCTGCCCGGAGGTTATGATTACTATTTCTTTGTAAGGGATCATTTAGGCAATGTAAGAAACGTATTGAACGCTGTGCCTGTTGAGACTGAAGAAGTTACTACCTACGGCGGGCCGGTTAGTATGGTTTTCCATGCAGGTCATGAGCCGGGGGAGGGGCCTGTTGAAAATATGATATTTGACAATATCGACTACGTTAGAGACTATAAGCCCGGAACTGTTGATACTTCGGACTTACAAGGTGCACATCTTGATGCAGCCGATTCGACAAGGACAATTGGCACTACACTTGTGTTGAAAGTGATGGCAGGTGATTCTTTTGCTGTTTCAGCCTATTCGTATTATCCGTCGTACGAAGGTGAAACAGGTATTATTGATTCAACGCAGTTCATTAGCTCAGTTTTAAATACATTGGTGCATGGTACAGGGGCTTCGGGAAGTGCTGAAGGTAGTCATCTGGCTAACCTTACGAAATTGTTCACACCGGATAATATTGGTATCTTTAATTCTCTTGGAGGTAGTACCATAGATTCTACACGGCCTTTGGCGTTTATTAACTATATTTTGTACGACGAGAATTTTCATATTGTGCCCGAAAATTGTGGGCGTGTGCAGATTGCCGATGGGCCGGATGTATGGCGTCCTATTACCAGTGGCGGCATCCGTGTAGCTACCAGCGGGTATCTTGCTGTCGCTATGACCGATCTGACACCTGGTCTGGCGGTATATATTGATCCGATGGATGTCTATTATTACCGGGGTGAAATGGTGGACATTAATCACTACTACCCATATGGGTTGTCGTTTAATAAATCAACGTCGTCCCCTCTGGTTGAGAATATTCACCTGTACCAGACTAAGAAACAGGACAAAACAAACAAACTTTATCTTGACGACTTCCACGCAAGACAGTATGACCCACAGGTGGGCAGGTTTCAAAGCCTGGACCCACCTAACCAGTTTTCAAGCGGGTACACAGGTATGGGAAACAAGCCATCGAATGGAATTGACCCTGATGGCATGAAAACTTTTTGGGACAACATCAGTGATGGATGGAAGAATACTGGCCGTGATCTCAATCGAGGATACGCTAATACCATTGCAAACATTAGAGGTGGTGTTGGTATAAAATTAGAACAGCAGTGGAAAATTAATGAAGGATTATTTAAAGTTGATGAAAATAGGCATTTTATAAATTTTGATTTTAATAATAATAAAAGAGACGGGCTTTCGCAGTTGGTGTCACGATTTAGTTGGGAGTATGCACAAACCCTAGTAGGTCACGTCGCGGCATCCTACCAAAATGCAGTGGGACATGTGAATGATGTCAGCCATTACCGAGGTGGGACAGCCGTAACCTTAGACGGGGATCCGAATAGAAATACATTTAGTAGTGGCTGCTATTTCATTGGAAATAGCAGTGACGGAGGATTGCATGCCGATCCAACAAATCAGTTGTTTATGCATGAATATGGACACTATTTACAAAGTCAGGATTTGGGGCCTATGTACTTTGCAAAAGTTGGAATACCTAGTACAAGATCAAATAAAGGAAACGCAATGCATTCAAGGCATGCAGTAGAACAAGACGCAAGTAGACGCGCGTACCATCATTTTGAAAATGACCCTGGATTTTGGTGGGATTTTAATGAGAATCCTATTGATAATCTAAATGCTTCCAATATACATCTCGAAGCGATAGATTATTTATATCTTGGGTTCTCTTTAGGTGGAACAAGCGGAGTCACATTTGATCCAGTTAGTGGAGGACTTTTGACATGGTATTATGTAAATTATTTTAATTCTTTATGGTAATTATCAGATGCATATTATTATTCAGCTTTGTTTTGTTTAGTTGCAAGGCGAGGAAATGTCAACATGATTCTATAAAGGTGAATAATAATTCTTCAGCCGCAATTTATATAATCGGTGATCCTCATTATCCAGATTCAAACTTAAGCATACGCTATAAATCTGGCAGCCTCATAAATGATTCTAGCCGTAAGAAAATAAGCCCTCATCAATCAGGTTTGTTGTTTGGTCATCAGTGCGCCGAGGATATTTTTGACAAGGATAACAATAGTAAAATGATGCTTTTCATTTTTGATGCTAATACAATAGAAAATACACCTTGGAGTCAAGTAGTTTCAAATAATTTATACATTAAACGATATGATTTGAGTTACAACGACATGAATAGTATGGGATGGGAAATTAATTATCCATAAGCATTCAAAGATAGTGTTTCCACTTATTCATCCTCGATGTAAGGCGTTCTTTTCTTATAGTCTATTTTTGTTCTTTCCTTCGGTGGTTTGTTTTTCTTCGGGCTAACAGGTTTAGGTTCCTTTATAGTTTTGGGGATTTTAGGAAATTTGTATTTACCAAGGCCAAAGGTATATTTCGCCCCTATAGTGATTGGGTACGTAATGTATGAGAGTTTGTATGGCTCCAGATTAGGTGTTTTATTTTGCGCTTTCAAATTTACGTAGTCAATATCAGCCTCTATATTCAATGCAAAATGGCGGCTGATTCTAAGGTCATACCCTATTTGTCCTCCTAAGATGTAGCCCCTGCCACTTGAGGTAGCAAGGATGTAGGTTTTGTATAGTTTATGGAAGGAGGAGCTATCTAGGTTCTTGTAAGAAGCAAATCCGGCAAGAAACCCAAAATAAAAACCACCGACACGTTTTATCTCAAATTGCTTATTTCCTTGAATGGCGGAGTACATTATTTGCGTAGCGTATACCAGCGATTTGTTTTGGGGAAAAGTGTAATCCGCCTTTACTTCCGAACCACCAATTTTAATTCCAATATTATAGCTTTTAGGCAAGTGCATTGTAGCAATAAGATTAGAATAAACGGCCCTTTTAATTGGGAACTGGTATTGGTAGTCACTTGCGTAAGGAGTGGTAAAAAAGGTAGGGCCACAGTTTAGACCAACGTCAAACCTTTGCGCTAATGTGATTGCGGGACAAATTAGGAGTAGGATCAGTTTTTTCATTTTGATTGGTGTTTTATAATTTACATTATCATTACCATCTTTTTCCGATTGCTAAACCGATAAATAAAGAAGCCTGCCAATTATATGCTTCTTGCTCTGCCATTATTGTTAGTGGTTTTGAATAAAAAGCAGCGTTTACTCCCAACGTTACAACCTGAACAAAGCTTTTATTTTTCCCTGGAATAATTGCAAGAGAAGCTTCGAAATATCCTCCAGGTACGTAATCAATTTGATTTAATCCTTTCTCCCATTTTGATGAACCAAAAATATTGGCAGGATTTAAAAACGCCGCTGTATCTGCTAGGGAGTATTTGTGTTGCTCCAGTTGAACGGTATCTGTTCCTCCATTGTTTTCACGATAGATGAGTTTTAAGTAGTAGGGTTTTAGCATTGCTAAACTCAATCCCAGATTGTACCTGAAACTAATCGAAAGATTTCCGTCAATGACTGCCGGTAATAAGAGATGTTCTTTGCCGAAGCCAACCTGCAGTGTGTACAGGTTATTTATCTTACCGAATACGTACGGGGAGTTATTGCCAAATTGGGGATAATTGTTTTTCGTGCTTTTTTGTTTAGTTTGTTTTTCGTGTTTTATTTCTGAGAAATGAAGTTGCCAAAAGTTTTTGTGCCGATAGGTTTTCTTTTTTACAAAGTAAAAACTACCGCTCCATCCATCACTATTGAGTTTCCCTCCTAAAAGCAATGCTTGGCTATAGTTTGTATCAAGTCCCCAGTTTTTCAAATGTTCTTTAAACCCTTTAATCTTTCCAACGGATTTAGCAGTTTTTTGCCCCTTTTTTCTCTTGTCTCCATCTTTATTCCATACGCTACTTTGCCCTCTTGCGGATAATGGGATTATCAGCATTAGATAAAGAATGCAAAAGAGGTATCTTTTACGATATATAGCCATTGTATCAAACCAAAAACAAGGTATAAAGTAACAAATTATTCAATAAAAAACTACATTTTTGTTGACCGGATTTAAAGCTATTGATATCTTATGCTATATACCGAATGGAAATATAAACCGTTTTTTACACTGCTGATCTTTTTTTGTTTATTTCTTCTGAGTATTGTCGCTACAGCACAGGAAGAGCAACGCTATAATCGATTCCAGTATCATAAGTTTCATTGGAGAGTTCATCATGGGAGCAAGGTTAATATTTATTTTCCTGCCGATGCCGCAGATAGTCTTTACAAATTCATTTTAAAGGAGGCTCCCGTTGCGATTAATCGCATAAAAAAGGCAACAATTAGTGATGTGCCCAATAATCTGAACATCATTGTTTACCCATCTATTCTTCAGATGTACGAAACAAATATTGGCAGCTCGATGTCTATACGGTATACGATACCTACTTTCACTGTCAAGGGAACAAGGATAGTTTTAGCATACAACGGAAGCTATGAAGAATTAAAGGGGCAGTTAGAAGAAGGTGTTGTCAGGGCGCTATGGGATTCGCAATTAAAGGAAGGAGAAAAAGAAGACAAATCAGAATATGCAGGAAAAAAGGAGGCAACGTCATCGAAAGGTGACGCCATTCCTTTTTGGTTTAGAGAGGGAACAATAAGACATTTTGCTCACGGCTGGACAATTGAAGCCGAGGATAACCTAAGAAAAATTTTTGAGCAAAATAGTTTCATGAACTGGAAGCAAGTCATAAACCATTCGCCAAGGCTAGGTGGGCACGCATTCTGTTACTTTCTAACCCAAAATTATTATAAGACTGCAGTTGCGCAGACTTTTTTTCAGTTAATGAAAAAGAAATCTTTGCCGCGAGCAATTAGATTGGTTACGAAGCATTCCCTCGATACACTGTTTAACAGATGTTTTACCTATTACAACAATAGATTTGGAGCAGTAAATAATGAAGGTACTTTGGTCAGGAAATTAACCACGATGCCACACAAGAGGGGCATTATAACGACTGTGTTAGCAAGCCCCGGGAATGACTTGTTTGCATACATATCACTCCGGAACAATAAAAGGACAGTCTATGTATACAATATCAGAAATCGTACCACAAGCAAAATAGCAGTCTATAAAATGCCGCCATGGATAGATAATCATATTGGAGACCAATACCCGATTATTCAATGGCATAAAGATGGCCGACAACTATTTGTAGCAGTTCCACGAAAAGGTATTCTGGAAATAAAGAGGTATACGCTTCAAGGTAAATGGGAGGAAAACACAGCTTTATATGGAGTAGAGGGAATTAATAGTTTGCAGCCGTTGTCTGATAGGCATTTTTTACTGTCGGCCTATAGAAAAGGGCAATCTGATATAGTAAGCTACAATGAAAATCAGGGTAAATATGTTCCCTATACCGATGATGAATACGACGACTCCTGGCCTGAATTCACCGGGAATGGAGATGAAGTACTATTCATTTCTAACAGACCCCAACAATATCAGGCTCAAAAAACCTTTTTAATTGGGGTAGGGTATAGGAAAGATACTTTATGGCAAGGAGTTTATACTATAAATGGAAATGAGCTGAAGCCAATTGCCATAGATTCTACAGAATTTGTTAAGTGGGACAAACCTGTTCTATTGAAAGATGGTCAGTTATTAGTGACAACAACACAGTATGGTTCAGAAAGAAATGTTCTAATAAATTATTCGAATGGCAGCAGAACTGACTTAGGTGAGTATAAGGTAATGCAATATCTGCCAGAGATAGAACAAATATCGTTTTTCAGGGCTGATAAGGACAGTATTTATATTACTCAGGAACCCCTTTCTGAGTGGATTGCGGAAAGCAAAAAGCCTATAGATACTATCAGCCCCTGGCTTGTAGATTATCATAATCATTTAGCAAAAATGAGAAGAGAAGATTCGCTGTACAGGCGTAATAAGGATACTACTCATTATCTTATGGACGAGATTTTTGCGCCGAGGGATAATAAGACGCGAGGAAAGAAAAAAAGGAGAAGTAAGGCGGAACAGATTGAACGCGTCGGTGTGAAGCCATATGTCTTACAACTTCACAGCGCATACTTCACAGCACAAGTGAATAATGATTACTTCATCAATAAGTGTCAGCCTTTTAAAAACTATATGGGTCAATATAAGTTTCCTGAATTAAGCGGAATGACAAAGGGTGGCTTTACTGATCTTTTTGAGAACCACCATTTTACTGTCGGGTATGCGTTACCCGCTTCCACAGAGGGGAGTACCTTCTTTATGAGATACGAGAATACAGAACGGAAAGTAGATTGGGGGTTATTGTATTTTAGGAAAGTTGAGACGCTTAAACCGGACCCCGGGAGAAATTGGGTTGACGAAAATGGACACAAGTACCCCCAAAATGCGAAGGATAAGATCCATTATTACGAATTTTTTGCTAAAAAGCCCATAAGCTATGATTGTGGTTTAGGATTACAAATCGCAGTTAGGCAAGACCGGACGGTTTTTTTGGCTACCGATGTATATAGCCTACGTTTTCCGCCTATAAAAAGTGCTTGGTCTATAAATACGCTGTCATTTAAACTGAACAAATTACATCCGACGATTCCATACCTTTTCAAAGGTTATCAAATCAATGCGTTTACGGACTTGTTTAAAGGATTTAGTGAAAATGACCCTTTTCTCTTTGGTACTTCGTTAAATGTAAGGTACGACTTGCCAATCTATAAATACATTACAGTTGTTTCAGAAATACATGTGGGGTATAGCGGCGGAGATGCAAAAATGCTGTATAATTTGGGAGGTGTCGATAATAATGTAACACCAAGGGTAGATACTTCCGTGAGATTCCAACAAAATGCACCATATGCATTCCAGACATTGATAACACCATTCCGTGGTTATTACCAAAATAGTCTTTATGGCAACCAATATGCTTTACTTAATATAGATGCGTATTTTCCCATTTTTCAGACATTGATTCCAATAGAAACGCCTTTGGCAGTGATAAATAATATTCAACTTGGTTTATTAACTGATTTAGCAAATGGAAGAGAAACATGGAATGAATCTAATCCTCAAAATAACAAGTTGTTTTGGGCTTATGGCTTAAGTGCAAGATCGGTGTTAGCCGGCTACCCATTGAGAATTGAGGTTGCTTGGCCCGGGACATTTAATAAACAACCTGTTTGGTATTTTTCATTGAATTTGCAATGATGGAATTTTCTACAAAAAAACCGGCAGAGCTTGTGGATTAATGGTGTTCCCCCTAAAAAAAGGAGAAAAAACGAAGGGTAATATTTGTAAATTAGAGAATAAATATTAAGTTTGTTTTCCCCATTAAATTATAATCGTTTATAAAAAATCAATATTTCAATGTAGCACGGTAAGAAAACTATTTAAGTCACCTATTATACCAAGACCTCTCCTTATGCTTCACCATGGCATAGTTTTTATTGTAGCGTCTTTCCTTTTTGGTGCTCTAAACACTAATGCCCAAGGTATATCATCCTTGTTCAAGGCACATACCGACCTTCCTTCATTTAAAGATGATAAATTATTCCTTGACATTTTTTATCACAACGACAGCTCATTCAGGGGAAATTTGTCGATAGCGCTCTATAAGTTTCACGCATCGGGAGATAGTTTGTTAATGCTGGGTAAAATAAGCCGCAATACCTTATTTAAAAAAGGGGCTAATAAGATAAAAGTAATATTCACTGGTTCTGATTCCGGCACTTATTATCATGAAAAATTTCTGGAGGTCATAAAGAGGACCGGCAATATACCCCCGGGTTCTTATAAAGCAACGATTGCCGTTACGACACTGATTGATACAGTACAGGTCACTTACCTGCATGAAATTGACAGTCTGCTAAAACCCAATTCATCAGTAACGCAAGACATCAATAACAGCCTTATTCCAAAGCAGAAATCCTTCTTGGGAGTTTTTGTAAAAAACACAGTAGATAAAAATACCCGCTCAGCACATGCGGCAAGTGAAATCGGTCACTTCAGGAAAAAGGTGGATAAAAACATGCGCAAACGGGGACTTACAACGATGCATACTGAAAGGCTGGGCAAGCGCTATATAGAATTATATTATGACGACTGGTTTGCCGGAATGTATGAAGCTAAGCAAAATCAGGCCCGCAAAAACAAGCAGGTTAATTCGACTGACCCCGATATTTCAAATGACCTTGGTTCTCCGTCGTTATTCTCCCAATATAAAAAGAATGAACAGCATAAAAAAGATAATGAAGAAACAAAAGGGGAGATAGGTTTAGCAACCAACTTGGCAACGGGACAGGAACAAAATTCAGGGATTGATAATAACTACTATGAATTACGCGGCAGGATGGAAACATTTGTCAGCGGGATCCCGATTGAGATTGAAGCGCTTTATACATCCCAGGATAGGGATAGGCAGATAAAATCCAGCTATTTCAGGGTACATTACAATGTAGACAAAATGAAGGAAGGGCTGAATAAATCTATGCGCTCCTATAACGGAAAATTTGCCGAAACAAAATCAAAGGGTGTTGGACTGCAACAGATTTACAAATCGGCGATTAATAACCTGGAGATGCAGAAAGCAAACCTGTTAACCGATATCAGGCGTGAATCAGGGGCGAATAAGATTGGAAAAGGAATGCCTGGCAACATAGAAATAGAAACCGGGGAGGTTGATGGTTCAGACGTTAGGAAACAAGCATCTGAAAAGGAACAGCAACTCAATAATAAACGCAGGCAGGTGGAGGAAATGGATAAAAAGATTACAAAATATAAAACACTGCTTAATCAATACGAGAACACGAACCATTTCGATTCCTTGCTCGCGCACAGTAAAACAAAGGATGCAGGGAATACAGATAATCTAAGCTATAAGCAACTGGCTAAAAAAGGAGCCAATTTGTTGCCTGACGGGAAAGCTAAGGGTTTTATCGCTGGCCTAACTTCACTGGATGCAGGGATGTTCTCAAAAGATGAATCCAGCTATACTATGTCTGGCCAGATGGTCAAGGGAATAGACTTCGGGTATGACCTTGGATTTGGTGAAGCAGCCGTGACCGTAGGCAAAACGGAGTATGTTGGCCGTGATGGCAGTTTAGACAGATATACTTGTTATTCTGAGCGGACTACATTTAAACCGGCCAAGAACCAGAAGATAACGGCCATCTATTACGGCTACACACCAGATAAAAAAGTCTTTTCGGATGGTTTCTTTAAAAATGCAGGTATTTCTGCACCGGGATTTTTCCAGCCGGTACATATAGGCTCAATAAATTATTCAGGCACTGTTACTAAATTTATTACCATTGGCGGGGAGGCCGCAACCTCGTTTAAAAATTCAGATAATACCAATAGCCCGAAGCCAACCAGAAACGACAGGATGGCCTACAATATTCACGCGGAAGGCAGCATACCGCATACCAACCTGTCCATGGAAAGCTCGTACGACAGGACCGGTAAGTATTTTGAGAATAATACATTGCCTGTTTCGTTTCGGGGCACAGAACAATTCCGGATTGCAGCGAAAAATGAATTTTTCAAATCGCTGATCGTCGCCGGTGTAGATTATAACCGTATGGCACAGGCAAGTTTTTCTGGTGGCGGCAATATTACCCGGTGGGGGTTTGATATCAAAACGAATTTCAAAAGGTATCCCAACCTTGCTGTGTCATACAAACCATTTACTTCCATACATTCCTATACCGATACATTGAACGTCCCTCAACGGCAGTTGCTGGGTTCGGTATGGACGGGAAAGGCAACATATCAGGTTCGACAGCATGAGCGGTCTTGGCGATTTATGCTGTTGTATAACAGTTGTCAAACAGTTATGGATACCACCCGGTACGGGAGCACATTGGTACAAGCCATGGTGATCTATTCAGATAAAACCATGACTATAACAGGCATTGTGGGGCGGTCAGCAGTGGCCGGAATAGCTGATTCTGTAATGACAATGCCAGCCAGCACCACATTTTTTAACCTGTCCGTAAGTTATAATCTCAGTAAAAAATTCACACTTTCTGCAACACAGGATTTTGGGGCTGCTTTTTTTGGCTTATGCAGGTATGCTGCCGGGCTTGGGGGAATGTACCGTATGGAAAAAATGCCGTTGATACTCCGGCTTAATACCCGGTACAACACTTATGCGTTTAACAAAGGAACAAGCTGGAAGGAATTATACAGTTGCAATTTGGATATAGTGTACAGGTTTAAAATGAAAAATGAAAAGAACCGTTTTTAAGGAGTTTTCCGTCATTAAAAGAGATACAAAATGGGCAAGGCAAATTTTATAACACATAGCAGGGCCAGTTTATTGGTAGCACTCGTTTTTATGCCACTCATGGCCCTGGCGCAGCAGACAATAATTATCAATCTGGCACCGATAGATGGCATTCCGATAACGCCACAGAATATTTTTAACTACCAGGTTCAGGCATCCGAAGCCGGAAAAGTTGACGTGAAAGGAACGATCCGTTATCGCAGCAGCGGCCTAAGCCTCACCTACACATTTCCATGGATGATGAGGGCCGGGCTGAATACATTTTCCTCAGAGGAAACACATCCGCAGTGGCTGTTTTCTGCGCCTGCCCTTCGGGAACTTTTTTTCAATTACAATGTGCTGCCGGAAGGTACATTTGAGTATTGTGTAACCATAACACCCGCAACGGCAATTAAGGAGAATAGTGGCAATGTGTTTGAAGAATGCCTGTACTATAGGGCGAATGGTATTTTCCTTATCAATCTCATTCACCCCGAAAATAATTCCAAGCTGAAGGAATTCAATCCAATGCTTGCCTGGGTTGCCAACTATTCGTTTTCCAATGAGCTTACTTACCGGCTTCGGGTAGCTGAGATCAAAGAGGGACAGAACTCCGTTACGGCCATTATGCGTAACCAGCCCATGTATAGCGAGGGCAACCTTATGCAGAACAGCCAGGTGTATCCTGTATTTGCGAAGCCTCTTGAAGCCAATAAATATTATGCATGGACTGTGGATGCCTATTATAAGGACATACTACTTGGCGGGGCGGAAGCATGGAAGTTCATTATTCCCAATGATACGTTACCTGCAAAATATGTTCCAAACAGGTCATATATTGATATACGCAGGGAGAACGGGACAACCCAGCTTTATGTCGTAGGCTCCCTTAAAATAAAATACCTGCTTGAAAAAACAAAAGCCGATGAGCTTAGCCTACGGTTGGTAAATGAAGGTGGAAAGGACATGAATGTTGCTCCAGGAAAGCTGAAGGCAAGGTATGGGGACAACCGTTACGAATTAAAACTGGATGACTGTTGCAGCCTGAAGCACCTGAATTCTTACAGGCTGGAGATTGTCACTAAAAATGGGGAGCATTTTACACTGCCCTTTAAATACCTGAACCCGGATTTCGTTGAATAAAAAAAATCAGAACATGAGCACGGCGAGAATATTATTTATTTGTTTCATTATGTGCGTGACCACCGGGGCAACCGTGTGGTATATGGGGGAAAGGCAGCACCGGAGGATTGGTGTTGCGGATGCCATTCGTTTGTTTGATGAGTTCCATATGAAAAAGGAACTGGAAGCGGAAGAAAAAGTTAAGTTGGAAGGCATAAGAAAGCAAATAGATAGTATCAGCAGGCAATTGCAATTGGCACGGGCGTCCAAGGACGAGGAGGGGACTAAACGACTTTCCTATGCATATGGCTATATGCAGTCAGAGCTGGAACGGGTATATAAGCAAAGTAACAACGATATTAATGAGCAGGTCTGGAAGCGCTTGAATCCCGCGGTAGAAGAATATGGGAAGAAAAAAGGGCTGCATGTAATCATCGGTGCTAACGGAATGGGCAGCGTTTTGTACAACGACGATTACTATGACCTGACGAATGACCTGATAAAATTTGTGAACAGAAAGTATGACGAAGGCAATTAAGGTTCTGGTGATATTGCTTTGTGCGGTATTTGTTTTCTCCTGCAAGCGCGGGTTAAATAGTGTTGCATATATCCAATACATACAGGATAAGGAAAACGGCCTGAAAAAGACAGTCAGTGTTGGAGAATGGGAGTATCTGGTGCAGTACAAACCGCATGACTACATCATTTTGCTTGAGAATAGAGGGAATGTAAAGTCATTTGACATTAAGAAAAGAAAAGCCGACCTGAAAGGCACAGCATGGTTCAATATCTCTTTCCGTGTATCTGATGGACGTGTTTCCCCAATGCGGTACAACCTGGCTTCCCGGGAGGAATATGACACGCGGCTTAGTTATTTTCTGAGCCGCGCGCAAAGTAATATCCGGCTCATTTATAACAAGCGTGATACTCTTTTTCCTGTTGGGTACTTGTTTGAGAACAATTATAACCTCGCACCGCAGGAAACGATTGTTGTGGGGTTTGAATTGCCGGAAAAAACTGATCAAACCGTGAAGGATATGCTGTTGTGCTACCATGATGAAATTTTTAAAAACGGGATAATAAAAGTTGCCTATAAAGGTGACGATGTGCATAGGATCCCCAATCTTATTTATAACTGATAAATGATATTGTATGAGGTACAGTAAAAAGGCAAAGAAACGTACAGCAATGTTGCTTTTTTTCGTTTTGGCTTCGGAATTGGTATTCCCGAATATAGCTCTTGCGCTGACTACCGGGCCCACACAGCCGGAAGTGCAGAGTTTTGAGCCGGTCGGGACAACAGACATGGTGGATATGTTCAGCGGGGATTTCAACTACAACATCCCGTTGATGGATGTTGAGGGGTACCCGGTTAATATTTCCTATCATGGCGGCGTGACAATGGAGCAGGAGGCGAGCTGGGTTGGCCTTGGCTGGAATATCAATCCCGGGGTAATCAACCGGACCGTCCGTGGCTTACCGGATGATTTTAACGGGGATACCTTGTCCAAGGAATTGCATATCAAGGATGAAAAGACACTACGTGTGGGCACTGGTTTTGGAGTTGAAGCATTTGGTGTGGGCGATCCTCTTTTAACCTTGTCGGCAAGTCTTGGTGCTAATATTACATTTAATAACTACAAGGGTACCAGCTGTGACTTTGACTTGGGGGTAGGTGTCAACCTATTTCGTTGTGCTTCTGCAGGCGTGAACATAGGTGTTGGTTCAGCTACCGGAGCTTCAATTGATTACAATGCCGGATTATCACTTTCGTCCTCACAGATAGTTGGCAATGATGTTTCCGCGGGGATAGGTGTGGGTGTCACACAGGGTTATTCCAGCCGGTCCGGGCTAAAGGATTTGAATTTTTCCTATTCCGGGAACATGGGCGGAGGTGCGAGTTCTGCACATGGCAGTATTACTAAGACGATTCCGATCGGCATAAGAAATTTTGTGCCGGTTATTACCAATAGCAATATAATGCGTTCATTTTATGGGCGTTTTAAATTCGGCGGAGAGTTCTTCTGGTGCCACCCTTACTTTACTATGAATGGTATGTACAGTAAAAATCATTTTTACAATGACGGAGACCGGAAGTCATACGGCTATATGTACCTCGATCAGTCCGGTACTGCAGATGCGGTACCCTACCGAAGCATCCTGGATTTTACCCGGGACAAAGACGGCAATTTCAATAAGAGCATGCAATATCTTTCGCCTGCCGCACTTACTTATGACATTTATGCTGTGAACGGGCAGGGAACAGGAGGTATGTTCCGGCCGTACCGAAATGATATAGGCTGTGTATATGATCCTGTAACTAAAAGCGAGGAAGAATCGCATTCATTGGCCTTGGAAGCTGGTCTTGGTTATTGGTTCGAAATTGGTGGCGACTTTACCGAATCTAAAACAAAAATGACGTCGGGGCCCTGGGAGGAATATGTAAGGGGGTTTACAGGAAAAACAGTGGGCAGTGTTTATGAGGATGTATATATGAAGCAGGGTGGAGAGCTTACAGAAGTGGATTCGCAGTATTTTCTGGATATAAGCGGCTATAATGTCGTTTCCCCGGAACGTTCCAGGTACCTGCCGGGAAGAAAAGCCAATTCGGCATCAAAACGTGATGCACGTGGCAACCTTATTTATTATTTCACAGCAAAAGAAGATACATTCCCTGGTGTAGGGACCAGTGCTAAAATCGTTAGCTATAATAATAATGGTTTCGAGGATGGCCCGGACGCGGACAGGACATATATAGACCGCATCGAAGCAGGCCGCCTTGGGCATAAGAAAGACGAAGTGTCCGAGATCGTGCAACTTCAGAAGGATGGCAGAAAGTATGTTTATGGTATACCGGCACTCAACCATATACAGAAAGAAGCGACATTCAGCGTGAATCCTTCTTTAGTCAATCTGAATTCCGGTACTGTAACCTATACTCCGGGTACTACGGATGCTGTAGGCGGTAATAATCTTGGACGGGATGAATATTACAGTGCTACGATGACGCCGTCCTATATCCACAGTTACCTGCTGACCTCCGTGCTGTCTAATGATTATGTTGATGTTACCGGGAACGGGCCAACAGATGATGATTTGGGTTCCTATACCAAACTGAATTATTCAAGAAAATCAACCGATTACCGTTGGAAGGCGCCATACGGTACAGGTGTGGCCCAATACAACCCGGGCTTCTGGAGTGATAAAAAGGATGACAAAGGCAGCTATGTAAGCGGTTCACGCGAACAATGGCTGCTACATTCTATTGAGACCCGAAATTTTGTCGCCGAATTTTATACTTCCGAGCGAAATGATGGTGTGGGCAGTGCGGAACCTGTTGTCACCGGCGGACGTTATAATGTGTCACCTTATTGCAGCACTGCGACCGCAGCCAGATCATACAAACTTGATTCTATAAAATTATATAACAAGCATGACCGGTTTATTAACATGGCCAATGCCATACCTATTAAAACCGTGTTCTTTGCCTATACGGACACCTTATGTAAAGGCATACCCAATGCAGTCTCAACCGGCAGTACGCGGGGCAAGCTGACATTGAACAAAATATATTTCCGGTATGGCAATTCACAGAGGAGCCTGATCAGCCCTTATGAATTTGGTTATGGGTTTAATCCTGATTATGACCTGGCCTGTAAGGATAGGTGGGGCAGTTACAAACCAAACAATGATACATTTACCAATTACGAATTTCCCTTTGTCAACCAGAATGATACCAGTAATAATACCTATGCTTCCGCATGGTCACTGACGGAAATACGTTTACCGTCCGGAGGGGTGATAACGACTGAATATGAATCGGATGATTATGCCTATGTGCAGGATAAGCGGGCACAGGAAATGTTTATGGTGCAAGGGGTTGGCCAATCACCATATTACAAAAATACCGACCAGCTGTATGGGGATGAAAAAACACCTTATTTATATGTTTATTTCAAACGCAGCACTGTAGAAGGCGGAACAATGACCTTTGATGACAAATACTTTGGCGGCGGGGCGACCGATATCCTTTACTATAATTTCAACATCCAACTGACTACAAGCAGCAGGTCATATGAGCAGATAAAGGGTTATGCGAACTTTGTTAATTCGGGTATATGTCCTAATAACAGCAGTTACGGTTATATAGAGCTGAAACATGTTGACCCTACAGCCGCAGCCAGTGAGATAAATCTCCACCCGGCAACCTATACGGCATTAAATTATGGAAGGTATCATTTGCCCGGGGTTATTTATCCGGGCTCTGAGGCTGACCCGGATGACGGTTTTTCTATGCTCGATGGGTTGAAGAGCGCCTTTTCGGAACTTGTCAATATTTTCAATAACCCTATAGTTACGATGGTCAAAAAGAAAGATTACGCAAAGTATATTGACCTGAAGAAATCTTTTATACGGCTCAACTGCCCCGGTATGTACAAGAAAGGCGGTGGCCAGCGGGTAAAACAACTGGCGTTCCATGACGCATGGAATACGCTTACCGGTGGAAATGAGCACAACGCCTCTTACGGTAAGAAATATTACTACGAGATCGATGAAGACGGGCGGGGAAGGATAAGCAGCGGCGTGGCAAGCTATGAGCCAATGGTGGGCGGCGATGAGAACCCATTCCGCCAGCCGGTGCCCTACATAGTGGCTTCGGGAAGCAACTGGCCCCCCAATGACCCTGTTGACCTGTACCAGGAGACCCCGATAGGCGAATCCCTGTTCCCTCCGCCTAGTGTTGGTTACAGGAGAGTTTTGGTGACCAGTATCAATGGCGCGTATGGCAAATCGTCACGGGGTGCCGATATATACCAGTTCTATACAGCCAGGGATTTCCCGGTAAAGGTGGCCACATCGGCTATCAATTCGTCCTTTCATCACCGTTTCTCTTTCTTCCGGCAGGAAAATGGCATGGTGGCTACCCAGGGATTCGCATATGTTTTTAATGACATGCATGGTAAGCCCAAAAGCGTAGAGCATTATAATGTGCTTTCAGGTGGCCATAACCAGATGATCAGCTACCAGAAGTACAATTACCGTATGAAGGACGGGCAATTGGATAATTATGTGCCCTGTCTTGTAAGTAACCCTACGACAGAAAGGATGGAAATACAGAACCGGCAATTGGGGATTGAAGCAGATGTGATAGTTGATTCCAGGAAGAAAGAAGAAAAGACAAAGAATAACACACTCAATTCAAATCTGAATGTAGGGGCTATATTGTGGCTGACTATTCCTATACCTTTTGCATTCCCGTGGCGTGGAGATTATGACAACACATTTAACGCAGCCACGGTGACAAAAGTTGTTCAGCAATATGGAATATTGGATAATGTAGAAGCCTATGATGAAGGTGCCGTTACAGTGCAACAGAATGAGTTGTTTGACCCGCAGACGGGCCAGGTGGTTGTCTCCTCGATCAACAATGAGTTCCAGGACAGGGAATACACCACTAATGTTCCCGCCTATTGGGGATATATCGGCATGTCTACAGCCTATAATAACATCAAGTACGAATTGCAGTTCCCCTCGATGGCGATTGACGCCTTGTACCGGGGAGTAGCCTCCTCTGCGCCGGCCAATCTGCATGTGGGCGACCAGTTGTACTGCGAGTTCAAGGATGCGGCTGGCGAGGAACGTAAAACCATTCTTTGGTACACGGCGAGTTGCTCGACATATTTCCTTCCACGGTTTCCCTTGAACACACCAGGCTGGGTCAACAGCACGACTATCACTAATGTACGCCTGAAAGTCATTAATTCCGGCGCGAAAAACATGCTCAATGAGACACTCCAGAGTTATACGACATTAGGCAGCCCTATAGACGGGGCGGGACATATGAGGCGGACATTGGATAGCGTAATCTCTATAAATGCGAAAACTTATTGTGACTCCAACACCCGCGGTGTTGGCAGATATATCCGTGGAAGCGACACTATTAACCCCTATGTTATCGGGCAACGCGGTATATACAGGGTAAAGGATGAATATGCTTATATCGCGAACAGGAATTACAACATGACCACGGGCAGAAATGCCGGGTTGTTCAAAGCGAGAACCATATTCGTAGATTCCATTTACGACCAGGTGGGATGCTATCGTTTTCCGGGTTATTATATGGTACTTTCCAGTTCGGATCCTAACTGGCGTGTTGCACGGTCCATTACAAAGTGGTCGCCTTTCGGCAAGGAAGTGGAAAACGTGGATGCTATTGGTAATTATTCAACAGCGGTATACGGATACAATGAGGACCTACCGGTTGCCGTGGCCTCCAATGCCCAACAGGGCGAAGTTATTGGTGATGGTTTTGAGGATTACGGTGTACTTCAGGTTAAGGATAATTTGATGAGGTTCAATTATAGTCCCTTCCGCCCTCATTTCCCGAGCACGGACCTTACTCCGCCTTCCTCTGTCTATGACATTTTCAACCTGACCGGCCCGTCCATGCTGACCGTCAGCCCGGATGCAGCCCATACCGGCCTGCATTCACTCTCGGTACCGGGATCAGCAGGAACTGAGTTTACGATGGCCCTGCCTCTTAAAAACTTTGATTACAGCCTGGTTTCCCATGCCTACGATTTCTATTTCCCATCCTCGTACTATGTTTTCTCATCGCGGAATGAATATCTGCCATTCCAGATTAGCCTTGGCAAAAAGTATATATTGTCCTATTGGGTAAGGGAGACTTCCCCTTCGGCAAACGCAACGGATTACAGTCTTGGGGCGGGGTGCGGCGTTGATGTGGACGGTACATTTTTTCCGTTGGCCAAACGCTCGAATCTTATCGATGGATGGCAGCAGGTCGAAGCGGCCTTTACTGTTCCCGGCGGCGCGCTCTCCGTCGCACTCAAATTGCCCGCCGGTTGTTATGTGGATGACTTGCGAATTTTCCCTGATGATGCAAATATGAAATCCTTTGTGTACCATCCGGTGAACGAAAAGCTGATGGCCACGCTTGATGAGAATAATTTTGCAACACTCTACGAATACGACCAGGAAGGCAACCTGGTACGCGTGAAAAAAGAGACTGCAAAAGGCATAATGACCGTATCTGAATCAAGAAGCAGTAATCCTAAAAAATAACACGTGCGCAGATTTGTAACCGGATATTGTTTATTTGCTCTCCTGCTTTTGCCGGGATATATGCTTGCGCAACGAAATGGCCCTTATGCCGGTGAATTGGTCAAGGTCACTTCTGCATTGAAGCAAATGCATAATGTCCGGTATGAATACCTGCTGACTGCTGCCTATCCAAACGGACAGACAGACAGGCTGAAAGGGGAAGTGTTTGTAGCAAACGACAGGAAATTGTTTTACAACAATAACGATGCTTTTACGATGCTGTACACGGAAGCCTGGTTCTATAAAGCAGACCACCGTGAAAAGGCAATCGCCCTTGTCAACCTGGACAAGCATCTCCGCAAGGATTTCAAGCAGCAGATGGAGAAGGACCTGTTCGCGCAGAATTCGGTAAGCATCTATCTCGACTCGCTGGTGCAGAGATATGCAACAGTCAAAGGCCTCAAAAAGAGCGGGGATACCGTGCGCATGGAGCTGGTTTTTCCGGCCAATATGCAGATTAAAACGATCAGCCTGGAATTCAATGAGAAGGAAAAAATCCTGATCAGCTATACCATGCGCGTATTCCAGTCCTGGCATAACGATGAATTCGGGAAAGACAAGGGAACGACCGAGGTGGTCACCTGCAAGAATTTTAAAATAATATCGGACAATAAGGCTTTTGGCACGGATAAATTCTTTGTAATAAAAAAGAACAAAGTGACATTGAAAAAATATGGTTCATATAATCTGACCTCAAAACTATAAAAAACCTTTTTATGGTTAACTGCATTAATGAAAAACGCTGCCGTTTGGTGCGCCAATGCTGCCTCGTGGTATTGTCTGTTTTAATAACGGCAAGCGGTCTTGCCCAGACATTTAATTATAAATCCTCGGAGGCCTCGGGTATCAAGACGGCGCGACAGCTCTATGCCCATACCCTGCCGGACACCATCACCGTATGGTCCAATGAGTGGAATACGATCCGCAGCAATCCCAGTACCTGGGGCAACCTTATCAAACTGAAAAGCAACAATGCGCTCGTCAAGTTTGCTATTGACCACTACTATCCCATCACCCAGCGTCCATATACGTACCAGCTTTCTTACAGCATTTACGGATATTACCAGGACCCGAACGTCGACTCCACCCTTTATGTGCTTACCAGTGATACCCTGACTATAACTAATTTTAATCATACTGACGAGCATAACGCGTTCCAGGATATACACCTCGCAAAATACAGCAATTACTATAAGACCATGGTGGTCATAACGGGTATTTATGATTATAACAGCGGCTCGCCTGTGACTGCGGACCTTTCAGATTCCCTGCGGTGGAATTTCACAGTGGAAAGTGCCATCCAGACCCAGCGGTATGACAAGACCTATTACGGTGCAGGAACGTCACTTGTCACAGAGCAGGAAGACCATGCCGCCGATAACTACCTCAAAGTTTATTTCAGCCTTACCGGCGGTACGTCCCCGGTACAGTTAACACCTGTAAATTATGAGCTTGAATGGACTTACGTTGATGATTACGAAAGAGATGTTTCCTCGGGAACGATCAGCCATTTGTCTGCCTCAGACCTTGCTTACAATTTTAAAAACAACAGCACACGTGTCTGGCTGGACTCCAGTAATTATAAGATACCCCTTGTTTATCAGAACGGCTATATTGTTTACCGTGTGCGTACAGTGCGGCCCGATACTGTTTTATTCAAATATCCGATCTACAGTGATTGGTCTTATTCTATCGGTGATGCAGGGAATGTGGGTAGCCTGACTTCCGCCCATCCTGATGCCGTCTACCATATTTCTAGTGCGTATATGAATGATAGCCTTAACTGGCAATATACTATCAGCTTCGCGGAAGGGGGGAAGTACAAGCATGTATTAAGTTTTTATGATGGGCTGCTCAAAAACAGGGAGAGCATAACCCGTTTCAATAGTAATCTCAATAAGCTGATTGTTACTAAGAATGTTTATGATTTCGAGGGTAGACCATCTATAAAAACCCTCCCGGCACCCGTATCTTCAAGTGCGTTCTCTTTCCAGCATAACGTTGACCTTAATTCAGTCACCTCTTTGCCATATCGAGCGCAAGACTTCGACACAGGGGCATACATATGCCCAGGCGTACCTGCGCTTTCACCGCTTGCGCCCAATGCACTGGCAAGCATCTATTATTCCAACCAGAACCCGGACACAACAGGTGTACAGCGTTTTGTTCCGGATGCTGAGGGCTTTCCCCTGGTGCATACTATTTATAGCCCAGCGTTCAATGACCGGATAGAGAAACAGGGCGGTGCCGGGCCGCGACTCCAGATTGCGGATTCGAACATTATATCCAATTACTATGTGAGTACATTCCAACGCAATATCAACCGGTTGTTCGGACAGGATATAGGGTGGAACAGCTATTATAACCAGACTATTTCACGGGACCCCAACCTGCAATTGTCCATGTCTATAAAAAACTATGAGGGCAAACAGATAGCATCGTCACTCATCGGAACAGGCCCGAGCCCATTAACCCATGCCATCACGACATTAAGCGTGCCAAGTGCAACTTTTATGTACGAAAACATTTTGATGGGCCTGCCGCAGGAACGGTCGGGCACCAGTCGTATCGCACATAAGGATTTCTTTAACCAGGCCGCAGCTAATGACTCTGTGCAATATTTTCTCAAATACCCACCTTTTGCAATTTGCCCGGGTTCCTTGTACCTGAAAATCAAAGCCCATTTTAACTATCAGATAATTGATCCTTGTGGAGACACGGTATATGCAAAGGACAGTGTTATCGGGGACAATGGCATGGCTACAAGTGCCGATGTGAATTTTGTCGGACCTGTCGGAATAGTACACTTGGGCGAAGGGGAGCATCATGTGCGTAAAGAGCTGCATTTCAGCACCGAGGACCTAGATGACGCGATTGATTCTTTTGTGACGGCAATGAACGACCCCGCTTTAGATTCACTGTTTTCATCAAGTTGCCTGCATTCGCTCCCATATTACATCCGCCAGGCGGTAAGGGATAAAAAATTCCCCTGTACGCCCGAAAGGACCCCTTGTGAAGAAAAGAGGGCTGCAATGCTTGAAGATCTTTACCCGGGCGGCAAATATGGTGACTATACCGGGCCGGATACGACCAATTCGGTGTTCAAGTGGATAGCTGGGGATACAATCATGATAGATGTCATTCTCGGAGGGCATTACCTGTACCAGGACAGCTGTGTCATTATGGACCTTCCCGATACTATAATTGTCCTTGGAGATACATTTACAAACCTGCGGGCGATGCCACGTGATTCTTTCATTTATGTTTACAGCAGGGCTGTCGCATCCGGGGATAATACGATTGCTGAGGCATTGCTGCCATTGCACCCGGAGTACTGTATGCTGAAAGCCTGTTTTACAGATACGTTCAAGACCCAACTTCTTGCCCTTCCAAACGCGACTATTGCTGACCAGATGCACCTGCTCTACTTAGACAGCATTATTGCGCACGACCCATTCAGGGACCTGATAGTTGGTTCCGGCGCTGATTCACTATCGACATTTCCGGGCGGCTGGCTTCGTCTGGATTCCCTGCTATTAATGAAAGTGTACTGCGGATGTGGAGATACGATCATGTTCGGTGAATGCATTAGTAGCATTTTCAGTTCAGAAATCAGCAGGAGGGTATTGGTCAATGATTACGTCAAAGCCCAATATTTTAAGGACATGGTCAATCTATACCTTTCTAACAGGCAACGGTTCGTAGATAACTATGTGATAATGGCCTCCGGCGATTCTTGCGCCCAATGTGATTCTGTCCGCCTGGAGCTTAGAGGCAGCGGTACTTTTCCCCGCATAGTGACCAGTTGGGGAACGCCAACATCGAGTTTCCTGGATAGTTTTTCGGCGGACCCGGGCGCATGGATAGCAAGTATTGGCGGCACAGTTCTAGACAGTGCTACACTTGCCGGTTACGCAGACAGCGCCTCTCGCATTTATACTGTTTTTGATTCAATGGTCTGCACCGGTTGTGCGGACACTATCGTAGCCCATCTTATCAACTGCGCCGGAGGGGATACGGTGATTTACAACCGCATCCATGAGATACTGGACAGCTTTTGTGCTGCGCATCTAGTGCATTTGGGCGAATTCACACCGGAGCAGGTCAGGTATGCCATTCTAGCCAGCGGTGCATCAATGGATGATTTCTGCAACCCTTACATTATTGATTATATGTCTATGTCGGGCGGCACTTCCAGTGATATAGGCTGTCTTTCCGATACCTTTTACGCGCATGTCGCGCAATTTCTGAACGAGAGTTATGTAATGTCAGCGCTGATCAATCCCGGCACGGACTATTCAGGCACGCTTTCTACGACCAAGATTTTTGAGGGCAATATTTACGGTTTGCTTGGTACGACATCCGTCATAGCTAATGCTGCTTATGACGCGGCCAAGTCGTTATATACGTTATGTATTTTCCCCGATCCTTCAACCATGCTGACGGATACGGCCAAAATTTATCTCCGTGGTACAGGCACTTGCGCGAACTTCTTTAGTGGCGGCGCAATTCCGGGACATACCATGGCTGTTGACAATGTGCTTTGCGTTAATACAGCCCCCCCTGGGGTAACGGGATATATCAATGAATTCAGTTTTCTCGCCCGGGTAACGGAATCATTTGGCAGTTCTTCTACCACTTGCAACATGTTGGGGTGGTCGGACAGCGTGCTCACTATGGCTGACAGGAATACCGATATAGCAGCCTGCGTGCCATGTACCCAAATGAGGGAATTATATTTGGAAGTCAGGGACACCATGGCTGCTTATGGCATGGTGGGCGCCGATCATCCGTTCTACGATGTCATGCTGATGCATTTTATAAATTACCGGCTCGGCCAATCCTATACGGCTGACCATTATAATACATTCATTACGAGTTGCGCGCTTGCGGACAGTATGAGGATCCCACAGTACGTGGGTTACAGCAATCTTGTTTTCCCGACTGTGGCCGATGCGGATTCATTTATCAGAATGCTGAACGCAATCGATACGGATTATACCTTCGAGCGCACCTACCGTGACAGCTCTTCTTCAGGTATTACCCTTTGCGTTGATTTTCACATCCCACCTCTATGGGAGCTTTATTTGTATAGAAACGCAATCCGCTCTTTTGCGGGAACGTATACCCAAAAAGTCGTTGATACCGCCTTGTCCTATCTGCAGCCACCCCATACCATTGGCTTTGTGTATGCTGAACCGGGTACCCACATACCTGATGAGGATACGCTGTTTGGGTCGGGAGGCTCAATAAGACTGTCCGCGCCGCATGAAAGGAAAGTATGGATTGGCGGGGCTTATTACGTACAGGATTTTTATTACGTAATAGACAGTACGATAACAACAGCGTATGAGCTTTCAAGGGCGGCCTATGAATTGCCGCGCTACTTCTTTAACCACAGCCTGCCCGCTAATTTTGTAAGTAATTACTTAAGCACGGTGAACGCGGATTATTACAAGCCTAAGAAAACAGATTTCCTGCGCTATACCTATAATTACCAGCAGTTGCCGCCTTACCGGGTGCTTGACTCATTGCAAGCAAACCACCTTGTATCACGAATATCCAGCTATTCTTACAGCGAGGTATCTTATAACCAGCCATTCAACCCAAACGTGGTGACCAACCTGTATATCTCGGACTCTACCATGAGAAACAGGTACTTTGATACGCTGGTCAAGATACTGAATTGGGTCCAGGATACGAATACCGTGAACCCGGGACATCTATTCTTCGACACCAATAAAGTGGTGGTGCGTTCAATTGTTGATTCTCCGCTTATTGCTTACCGCTGCGCGGACGGCACCTACTGGTATCGTTATTTCGGGTACAGGGATACGATGTTCAATGTGTTTGTGGCTATGCCGCCATGGATACCCGATCATGAGCACCCACTCTATGAACTGGTTTCCGTAGGGCCTCCACCAGGCATAATGCTTGGCCTCGGGGACAGCACTACCCGTTATTTTACACTAAACCTGCACAAGACCGGTGACCCGACCGTTATCCAGGCAAGGGGTATGACCACCTTTGTTATTGGCAAGAATATTGAACTGGACGACGTGCTGCTGGGCAACCCGATAACGACTTATGCCGGCCGTACCGCGCACGACACTTTCCATAATTGTGAGCGCGACCTGCTGAGTTCTTGTATCAGGGAAGGCACCCTGATGTATGAGAATTATATGGATTCCATAGTGGCTGCTATACGCACCAGGTACATTCCGCACCTGCTGACCGCCGCACAGGAAAAACTGAACATCGGCTACTGGAACCAGGAATTCAACTACACGCTTTACTATTATGACCGGGCAGGTAACCTGACCAAGACAGTACCTCCGGCAGGTGTTAACTTCGTTCCTTCGGCTTATTGGGACCCCATAGATACCGCGCGGATGCTGTGCACTACCGACCCGCTACATGTTCCGGCTCATACCAAGACCAGCACATATAATTACAACTCCATAAATCAGGTGGTGAAGCAGAATACCCCCGATGCGGGGGAAACCCGTTTCTTCTACGATCCGGCGGGAAGGCTTATTTTCTCGCAGAACGAGAAACAAAAAACAACGGGCTATTTTACTTACAACCTATATGACAAACAGAACAGGATAATTGAAACAGGTGAAGCCAAATTAGCCTGTCCATATTTTGCTGATTATTCTATCACCGGCCCCTGGTATGTAGGTGGGCCACCCTTGATATTCCCCGCCTGTTATTTTTCCTACCCGTTCATCGCTAGCGGGCCATTCAGCCTATCTGGCGTTACCATTTCTGCGTCACCGCCTTTTGTGCGCAGAATGCTGACTACCACATTCATAGAAACCCCGTATGACAGTATATACGCTATGATCCGTGGTATGGACAGGCGCGATGTGGTGATGACAATATATGATACAGTAGCCAAAGACCTGTACTCTGTGACCGGCTACGGCCTTGATGCGCAACTCAACTTGAGAAAGCGGGTGGCTGCTGTAAAGTATTTTAAGTCCTTGTCGGTACTGGATACTTTTTTCAGGAGCTACCATTATGCTAATCATTACAGCTACGATATAGCGGGTAATGTAAAGAGCCTGGTGCAGGAATACCCGGCACTGGAGGTACACAGGCAAAGGTATAAGCGCGTGGACTATGATTATGACCTGATAAGCGGCAAGGTGAACCTGCTGAGCTATAACCGCAGTTTTGCAGACCAGTTCTACCAGAGGTTTGCCTATGACGATGACAACCGCATCAGCAAGGTGGAGACCAGCAATGACGGTATCATCTGGAAGCGCGACGCGGAATATACTTATTACCAGCATGGACCGCTGGCGCGGATAGACGTGGGCGACCACAGGGTGCAGGGCATTGATTTTGCCTATACGATACAGGGATGGCTGAAAGCGATGAATGGCGACACCATGAACGTGGCGATGGATATGGGCGAGGATGGCAGTGTGCGCATCAATGCCCGTGATGCGGCGTTTTACAGTATTGATTATTTTAAGGATGATTATAAGCCCATCACTTCGTGGCAGATGAAGCATGTGGAGGATGAGAGCAGGAGCCTGTATAACGGCAACATAAGCCGCCAGACGATGGCTATGCACAACTTCCAGCGGCTGAACAAGCAATATATATATGACCAGCTTAACAGGATATATTCGGCCGATTACTCCCGTATAAACGCAACGGACAGTTCCCTGATTCCCGTTACTGATTATCACAGTAACTATGCCTATGACATGGATGGCAACATACAAAGTATGCTGCGCTATGGCAATGACCTGGGCTCGGGAGCTACGGTGATGGACAGCCTCACCTATTACTATGGAACCGGCATCGGCGGCTATACCCCAAATGAATTAAAAACGGTATCTGAAAAAGCAGCAGATGTGTATGACCTTGACATAAGGCATAACTTTGCAGGCGATGTGCTGCCAGTGCATTACAAATACGACCCTATAGGCAATACCACCAAAGACCTG
>CAYSIG010000048.1:0-34209 GCA_964430995.1 uncultured Flavipsychrobacter sp. | reverse complement strand
TGCCCGTAAGCAGACCGGTGGAGGTGATCGTCGCGTTCGCGTTGGTCACGCTCCACGTGCCGCCGGGGGAGGCATCCGTATAGGTAGCAAAGGTGCCTGCGCAGACGGATGATGGCCCCGCTATCGGTGATACGCCCGGAGGGGTCACGGTAACGGTATATACAGAGGATACCGTGCCACAGAGGCCGGTAACTGAATAGCTGATGGTGGCAGTGCCGCCGCTGATGCCGCTCACCAGCCCGGTGAACAGCCCTACGGTGGCTACCGAGGTATTACTGCTGGTCCAGAACCCGCCGGTGGCGGTGGTGGACAGGGTGCCTGTGCTGCCCGCGCATATGTTTGCGGGGCCGCTGATCGTACCTGCGCTGGGGAGCGGGGTGACGGTAACGGTGGAGGTCACCTGGCAGCTGCCGATCGAATAGGTGATATTGGCTGTGCCTGCAGCTACGCCGGTAACAATACCTGTGCTGCTGCCGATGGCGGCTACTGATGGGTTGCTGCTGGTCCATACCCCGCCGCCCACGCTGTTGGTGAGGCCGGTGGTATTGCCAGCGCAGACGGATGCTGACGACGGGGTTATGGTAGAAGGAGTGACGCTTACGGTAATAGTTTTTACCGCTGCGCAGCCTAATGCGTTCGTGTAGGAGATGTTTGCAATGCCGGAGGTGATCGCGGTGACGGTACCCGAGGTGCCTATGGTCGCCACTGCCGTATTACTGCTGCTCCAGGTGCCGCCGGGGGTGCCGTTGCTCAATGAGGCGGTGCCGCCGGCGCAGAGGATAACAGGGGTGGATGGAAGAATAGCGGTCGGGGTTGTGTTCACGGTCACTGTTGCCGAAACGAAACAGGTACCGATGGTGTAGGTGATGCTGGCCGTGCCCGCCGATATACCGGTAACGGTGCCGCTGCCGTCTATCGTGGCTACTGCGGGGGTGCCGCTGCTCCAGGTACCGCCGGTCACAGTGTTGGTCAGTATCAGTGAGGAGCCTGCGCATACCACGGGGGCTGAGGGGCTGATCGCAGAAGGGGTTGTCAGCACGGTAACTGTTTTGGTGGCGGCGCAGCCGCTTACGGTATAAGAGATGGTCGCTGTGCCTGACGAGATACCGGTAACGGTACCGGTGCTGCCAACGGTTGCTATCGCGGGGCTGCCGCTGCTCCACGTGCCGCCGGGGGTGGCATCAGCTAGTGCCGTGGTAGCGCCCACGCATAGGCCCACACCCGTAGAAGGGGTGATGGCAGATGGAAGAGGGTTAACGGTCACCGTAGCCGTTACAAAGCAGGTGCCGGTCGTATAGGTGATGGTCACGCTGCCCGCAGTTACACCGCTGACAACTCCCGTGGTAGCGCCTACCGTCGCCACCGATGCATTACTGCTCGTCCACGTGCCGCCAGGGGTGGTGTTCGTCAAAGTCGTAGCTGAACCGGCACATACAGTGGAGGAAGCAGGGCTGATGGCCGGAGGTGCTGCAATGACCGTTACTGGTTTTGTAACAAAGCATCCCGAGACTGTGTACGTTATCGTAGCGAACCCTGTTCCGATACCTGTAACCATACCGGTGCTGCCTACTGTGGCAACAGAGGTGCTACTGCTGGTCCATGTTCCACCAGAGGTAGCATCCGATAATAAAAGTGTAGTACCAATGCAGATAGTTGCACCTCCCGAAGGACTAATCGCTGCAGGACTACCATTGACTGTTAAAGTAGCAGTAACAAAACAAGTTGCATTAGCGTACGTGATAACAGCTGTACCAACGGAAACACCCGTCGCTATTCCTGTTGATGAACCTATGGTAGCTACTGATGTGTTACCACTACTCCAGGTGCCTCCGCTCGTCGCATCGGTCAAAGTAGTTGTAGCACCCACGCACACAGATAGCGTTCCCGATATAGCTGCGGGTATAGCATTAACGGTAAACGCCCGGGTTGCCGCACAACCTGTTGATGGTAGCGTATAAGATATCGTCGATGTGCCGGCCGTAATGCCGGATACAATACCGGAACCTGAGCCTACAGTTGCAACTGATGTTGCCGTACTGCTCCACGCACCGCCACCCGTTGCACTGCTTAATGAAGTAGTTGACCCGACGCAAACAGACGGAGTACCTGTTATAGGGGATGGTAACGGATTGACCGTGACTGTTGTTAAACCCGGAGATGAAGAAGGGCATCCACTCAAATACGCAGTCACAGAGTATACTCCCGATCCGGTCAATGGCATTCCGGTAA
This sequence comes from uncultured Flavipsychrobacter sp., assembly GCA_964430995.1. Classification (GTDB taxonomy): domain Bacteria; phylum Bacteroidota; class Bacteroidia; order Chitinophagales; family Chitinophagaceae; genus Nemorincola. The sequence goes on along the minus strand of CAYSIG010000048.1, from coordinate 31,980 downwards.
TCGATGGGTTTTGTAATCCAGAAGAGAACAATCCCGGCCCCGACCAACTGTAGCTTACACCAGGAGTTGTAGTAGATGAAGTAAGATTAAGCGTGCTGCCTTCACATACCGGGCTGCTGCTGCCGGCCGTTGGGTTGGCTGGCACGGGCTTTACTGGATTGAGGTTCAGGTACAGTGTATCCCTCATCCCTGTACATGCATCAATGCCCGCAGCCATTAACTGTATGATCGTACCCGCTGTCATCACTTGAGTAGACGGTCCGGTAGTAGTAGATAAGGTTTCGCCTGTAAGCGCGGTCCATGTCCAGGCAAACGTTCCGGGATTAGTGATAGATGCAGTCGTGAGCGTACTCATACACACACTTGCGGTATCTCCTGCGGCATGCGCTGTTGCAGTATCTCCTGTAGCTGTCCAGTCTGGCAGCGTAGATTGAAATGCATTTAGGATGTCGGATGTATCTAGTATATAAGCATATGCAAATGTCACACTGTCACCAGCTGCAATATTTCCAAGATTAAAAACGATCCCGACGCCTGCATCTAAAGTATCGTCCCCAGAATAACTCACCGTCGATGACCCTGCCCATAATGCATTGCAATTAACCGTTGGAACCAGTCCTGAGTTCATTCTGAAACATTTTGCACGGCAATCAAGTGTTCCCAATCCCAGGTAAGCTCCAGTATGCGTAACACCTGTTGCGGAAACCAATGTTGCGTTCAGTGGGTTAGGCAGTTGATAAGTGATGGAGTTAATAGTTTGATACAACCCTGTGATTGGCACTTCCTGATCAGGATCAACCGTTCTCATGTAGTATACATTGGGCTGTGTAGAAGTTGTCGTATTCGTAAGTGTAACAGACATGGTAAAAAACAAATTACCTGTATCCAGTGTAGTGACCTGCCTTATTGTAAACGCCCCATTTGATCCCAGCCACGTACCTGTACTGCGAGATCCGTTATTTGAATAGGAAACGTTGGTGCCCGATAAGGAGCCGGAAAACAAAGTACCTGTAGCACAACCTGCATTCTGGTTCCATGCATTACTCTGCGCACCATTCACTTGTATACTCCACCCTTCCTGCGGTGTGCCAGGCAAAAAATAATCACCATAATAGTTGGGTGTTCCCACGGTCCACCCATCTTTGTCGGGATCGGCTACGTAACCAAGCCCCATTGTTCCGGTACAACTTCCGGTACAGGCATTTTTCATGGACACCCCTCCCCTGGGATGATAACCGCCCGGAGCGGGTTCACCCGAACCAAACGCTCCATTGCTGTTTATCCCTACCTCTACATAGTTGCCCTTCAAAAAAATACTACAGCTCACTAATTGTGCCTGCAGGATATTGTGAGACAACATCAATGCGAGAAGTGCTGGTAATGATTTGATAAAATGCTGAATTTTCATATCAACGTATATTATTTCAAGAAACCTTAATTGACCTGATACAAACTACTTATTTGTTCATTCCTTTCTTCTGAAAAGGAATAGTATATGCTACCCCCTTATCCATCTCGGAATAGATACTCAGGTTGTACTCACCTGGTTTCAACTTCGAAATATTCATTGTGCCTTTGTAAGCATGGTTTTTCCCTGATGGCTGCCACTGTGCCAGTATCCTGCCATCACGATCGTAGATATAAGCAGAGAATAATGTGGGTTCGGCTGTATTGATTTCGAGATTCAATACACTGCTGAAAGGCACAGGTGAAATGGCATAATTTACATTTATGTGTTCTATTACCCGCTTCTCCTTATTTTCCTTATTGATCTCGAAATGACCGCTTATCAAGGTTGGGTCAAATGATGAAATATTAGACCCGGAATTGGAAGCCTGTTGCCCAAATGTTATGACTGTATTCAGCATAATAAAAAAAATAAATGCGCAACTTTTTTTCATAAAATCAAATATTGAAATAAAATAATCACAAGGAAGCCATACCAAATAAATCGCATTCGTTTATTCGGCTGTAAATTAAAAATTATAATTGGCGAAAACGAAGGAATAGCTGGTTATTTTCCTGTGAAGCAGAAATAATTTATTTTATTAATCAGAAATTATTACCGCCAGGCCTACTGTGCTAAAAACCAGTCAAAAAAACAAAAAATATTATCCGCCATTAACCTGCTGTTAATGGCACGTTCACCCGACATTAAACGAATTTTAAAAATTTATTATTTAATAAGTGAATTAATTCAAAAAGTTCTTATTTTTTACTTATTTTAGCTGCAAAAAATACCATATAAATGAAAAACCCCTTTAAATTGTCCCTTATCCTAGGCATAGTTTTGTCTGGCTTCACAAATACGGCACTACTTGCAACACCAACCGTTAAAAACGCAGCAAAACCCGCCCCGCTTTCATTTATTGAAAATAAGGGCCAAATAACCGATCAGTACCATAAACCAAGACCTGATATTGATTTCCGATTAGCAGCAGCCGACGGATTGAACATTTTTATTGGCGATGGCGCCATCCATTACCAGTTCAGTAAGTGTGATAATCCCGCTAAGCAGGGATTTGATCCGAATTCCAAATTCCGAATTCCAAATTCCGCAACCTATACCATGGACCGTATGGATGTTGAATTGATAGGAGCTAACAAACACGCCACGGCCGTAACCACACAAAAGCAGAATTATTATGAAAACTATTTCACGGACTGGAGCGTTGAAAAAGGCCTGACCGCCCATGCTTATAACCGAATAACCTACAAAGATATTTACCCGAATATAGATTGGGTGCTCTATACAAGCAATGGACAACTAAAGCATGAGTTTGTAGTAAGGGCAGGCGGAAAAGTTAGCGATATTAAGCTGAAGTATGGTGGTGCAAAAATACTCAGGATTAACAACAATGGTGGACTTGAAGCAACAACCACACAGGGAACGATAATCGAGGATGCGCCAGATACGTATCAGAAAGACGGAAAAAAGGTTGCGAGTTCATTCAGGCTAAATGGAGATGTTCTGAGTTATGAAGTCAATACATATGTCGGCGAAATTATTATAGACCCCAGCTTGCTGTGGGCAACTTATTATGGAGGCTCAGCCAGTGATCAATTTTTGGATATTACATTAGACGGTTCTGGAAATGCCTGCATGACCGGTTATGCAACCAGCACATCCGGCATTGCCACATCGGGAGCCTACCAAACCGTTTATGGCGGAGGTACATTCGATGCTATAATAGTAAAATTCAGTAACACAGGGACGATTCAATGGGCCACTTACTATGGAGGCACCACCGCTGATGCAGGCCATAGTATTGCTACCGACCCGGCAGGGAATATTCTCGTTTCTGGTCAAACACAGAGTTCGTCGGGTATTGCTACTGCCGGTGCGCATCAGGCCATTATAGGAGGGGGAAATGATGCGTTTCTCGTTAAATTTTCGAAGGACGGTTTTCTGATTTGGGGTACATATTACGGCGGCAGTGGGGCTGACGATGGCACATCCGTAACTACAGACGGGGTTGGAAATATTTTTATGGGTGGAACAACAGCCAGTACATCCGACATAGCTACACCCGGCACCTTTCAGACCGCATTTGGTGGCGGAGCCAATGATGCATTTGTTGTGAAATTCAGCAGTTCAGGAGTAAGGCAATGGGCCACATACTTTGGCTCATCAGGTGTTGAAAATGGTGAAGGTGTGGCAGTTGATGCCAGCGGAAATGTATTTTTGGGTGGATTTGCAATTGCAAGTTCAGGACTTGCCTCATCCGGTGCTTACCAGACTATTTCCGGGGGAGCGATTGATTGTGTATTGGCAAAGTTTGACAATACAGGCAACAGGTTATGGGCGACTTATTACGGAGGTACTGGTGATGACGCCATATATGACGTATGCGCTGGAATTTCAGGAAATGTGTCTTTTGCAGGACACTCTAATTCATCCGGATTTGCTTCATCCGGAGCCTACCAAACTACATTGGCTGGTACTTATGATATGTTGTTAGGTAGTTTTGACGGCGCCGGTTCAAGGGAGTGGGCGACTTATTATGGAGGAGTCGGGGCTGAGACCGCAAATGGAATATCTGTCGATGCCGCAGGCAATGTGTTTATAGCAGGGAATACGGCAAGTACCACTGGCATTGCTACAGGCGATGGTTATCAACTTGCTTTTGGCGGCATAAATGACGCTTGTCTGGCTAAATTCAATACCTCAGGTACTACGCTAATTTACGGAACGTATTTAGGCGGTTCATTAACTGATATTGGTGCAGGCATTGCTGTTGATGGTTCAGGCAATACCTATCTGGCGGGGTACACGAGCAGTACATCAGCTATTGCTACTCCCGGCGCATACCAAACAACTCATGCTGGTGGATGGGAAGGGATGCTGGCAAAGCTCAATCTATGCACTCCACCGGTAGTAGCACCGGTAACCGGCCCGATGTTTGTATGCCCCGGCAATACGATAACTTTGACTGATGTCACTGCCGGAGGCACATGGGTTAGTGAGAGTCCCGGTATCGCTACTATAAGTGGTGCCGGTGTTGTAACCGGCGTTTCTGCCGGGCATGTGTTGATATCATATGCGGTGACGAGTGGTGGATGCACCGGGTATGCAAAGGCCCTTGTCACTGTTGGCAACACCATTGTTACTACTATCTTAGGCACAGGCGTGGTAGGATATACCGGTGACGGTGGCCCGGCCACTGCGGCGCAGATAAGGCAGCCACGCAGCGTTGCGGTTGACGGAGTGGGCAATGTGTATGTGCCTCATCACTTAGTCAACCATATTGTAAGAATGATCAATACATCTGGCGTCGTAAACAGGGTTGCAGGTACCGGTGCTACTGGGGCTGGCGCTGATGGCATCAGTGCTACTGCTTCTAATATGACCACGCCATACAATGTGGCAGTGGATGGCGCAGGCAATCTTTACATCTCTGAATTTGGCAATAATCGTGTGCGCAAAGTAGACCGCTCTACAGGTATTATTACTACTGTAGCCGGTACCGGTACAGCCGGCTTTCTGGGCGACGGTGGCCCCGCAACTGCCGCAAGGATGACTAACCCGGGCGGGCTTGCTTTTGACCCTGCTGGAAATCTGTATATATGCGATGTAGCGAATAACAGGGTGCGCAAAGTAAGTACAGATGGCATCATCACCACCATTGCAGGTAACGGCACTACGACATATGGTGGTGAAGGCGTTGTGGCTACCGCTACAGGCATGAGCCAGCCAAACTATGTTTGCATATCCCCAACAGGAGAAGTTATCATTTCAGTCACCGTGCACCATAGAATAAGGTCTGTAAATGCAGCAGGTCTTATGACCACAATCGCAGGCACAGGTACTGCGGGATATACTGGAGATAACGTGGCTGCAACAACCAGTCGGATAAATTCACCAGGGGGTATAGCTTTTGACCGTGCAGGAAACCTGTATATAGCAGATGTTTCGAATCAGAGAATAAGAATGGTGAATACATCAGGGATCATCACCACTTATGCCGGCACCGGTACATCCGGTTACACAGGAGATAATGGGATTGCTCAGTTGGCTACGTTTTCCAACCCATCGGATATATCTTTTGATGCCCAGGGGGATATGTATATTGCAGATTTCGTCAATAGTGCGATAAGGAAGATTAGCACTGCGGCCCCTCCTACTCTTTCTCCCGTTTCCGGGCCCTCAGTTTTCTGTGCAGGTACTCCCACTTTATTCACCACAGCGTCTACGGGAGGTTATTGGAGCAGCAGCAACACATCTGTAGCTTCCGTAGGCAGTTATTCAGGTTATGTAACAGGCGTAGGCGCTGGAACTGCCGATATCAGTTATTCCGTAGTTGGCACTTGCGCTACCTCCTCTGTTTCAAGATCTGTTACCATAAATGCCTTTTCTGCCGGAACAATTTCCGGGCCGAATATTGTTTGTATAGGCAATACTATTACCCTTACAAATTCCGGTGGAGGAGGTACATGGAGCAGCCTTGACCCATCTATTGCGACTGTAACATCGGGAGGTGTCGTAACAGGTATCGCAGCCGGGGCTACGGCTATATCATATACTATTACCAATGGCTGTGGCACTACAGCCGCTACTGCATGGATAACTGTTGGCACGCCTATCATCTCTACTATAGCCGGTGGTGGTGCATCAACAGGTGATGGTGGCCCGGCTACCGCCGGGCAGTTTGGATTGCCAACCCACGTATTCAGAGATGTTGCATCAGGAGATATATATGTACCGGATTTCAATAACGACAGGGTAAGAAAAATAGATGCAGCCGGCATCATTACAACCATAGTGGGTAATGGCACCGCAACATCAACCGGGAATGGCGGGCCTGCAACTGCAGCAACTACCAACGCCCCTGCCGGTGTGTACAGGGATGCAACTACAGGCAATATATATATTGCCGAACAAGGCGGCAGCCGTGTGCGGATGATAAATTCATCAGGTATCATTACTAATATTGTAGGAACCGGATCTTTCACATCTAATGGCGATGGCGGGCCTGCTTCAGCAGCAACAGTAAACAGGCCTGTTGGTTTGACCATGGATGCCGCCGGGAATTTATATATTGCTGAATGGGGTGGCGGATTTATTCGGAAAATTGACCCGTCAGGCATTATTACCAGGTTTGCAGGTGGCGGTGGATCAGTCGCTGATGACGTACCCGCCACAGCGGCCTTCATGAATACCCCTTACCACATAATGTTTGATGGTGTGGGCAGTTTATATGTAGCGACACAAAATGGCCATCGGGTCCGCAGAATTGATCTTGCAACAGGCTTGATATATACTGTTGCGGGTAATGGCGTTTCTGGGTTCTCGGGAGACGGCGGCCCTGCAACTGCTGCTCAACTTAACCAGGCAAATGGTGTCTATGTTGATCCTTACAGTATCTTTATTACTGATGCCGCCAATAACAGGCTTCGCAAAGTAGACCGTAGTACAGGTATTATTACAACTATTGCGGGCATTGGCACCCCTACTTTTTCCGGCGATGGGGGTTCTCCCGCGACAGCGGGCATTCGCACGCCATCTTCAGTCGTGCTTGACAATACCGGAAATATCTATATAGCTGATGCTACCAATGCGCGTATCCGCAAAATTTCGATGATCAATTTGTCAGTTGCCCCTATCTCGGGAACCGCTACTATATGCGAAGGCACTTCAGTACTTTTCACAAACACAACACCGGGAGGAGCGTGGACCAGCAGCAATCCTTCGGTTGCCAGCGTAGGCAGTACTACCGGGCTTGTAACCGGTGCTTTAGCGGGGACAGCTACAATTACCTATACGGTTCCAAATACATGCAATGTGTTCACGGTTTATCCGGTAACAGTTAATTTATACTCTAGCAGTCAGATAACCGGGCCAACAATGGTGTGTGCCGGAAATACCATCACTTTGACAAACGCCACACCGGGAGGAACGTGGAGCAGTTCCGATGCCGCCATCGGCACAGTAGATGCTATGGGTATCGTCACCGGTGTCGCAATCGGGAATGTTACCATATCCTATACTTTTACCACTAGCTGTGGCACTTTTTCAGCAAGGCACCAGGTTGTGGTAGGCACTCCTAATATCACTACCATTGCAGGTTCTGGTGTATCAGGTTATTCAGGCGATGGCGCTGCCGCAACACTCGCACGATTGCAACGTCCTAATGGTATAGCATCGGATGCCTCCGGCAACGTCTATATCACAGATTATTCGAATAACGTCATCCGTAAGATCAATCCATCCGGGGTGATTACTACTATAGTTGGTACCAGCTCATTAGGTTTTAGTGGTGATGGAGGTCCGGCCACGGCAGCAACAGTAAGCAGTCCTTTTGATGTTGCGCTCGACGCTACAGGAAATATCTATTTTACTGATGAGTTAAACCATCGAATCCGTATGGTGAATACATCAGGAATAATTACTACAATTGCAGGCTCCAGCACCTCCGGATTTTTTGGCGATGGTGGCCCGGCTACTGCTGCACGGCTCAGCAGGCCGACCGGGCTTGCATTCGACGCTACAGGAAATTTGTATTTTTCCGATTTCTCAAATCACCGGATAAGAAGAATTACCCCGGCAGGAATAATTTCAACTGTTATGGGAACAGGTATTACCAGCTTTAACGGCGATGGGTTACCGGCAACCGCTACTAACATTGGCAGTCCGAATTTTATAACATTTGACCAGGCGGGCAATTTGCTTGTCTCCGATGTAAGCAATGTGCGGATACGTATGATAAACAGTTTTGGCGTTGTGTCAACTATCGCCGGCAATAGCTTTACTGGTTCATCGGGGGATGGTGGCCCTGCAACTGCCGCAAACCTTAATTTGTCTGCCGGAATTGCCGTTGATGGCGCAGGGAACATATACATCTCTGACAATGGCAACAATCGAATAAGGGTGGTTAACTCACAGGGTATTATCAATGCCTATTCAGGAACGGGCACTGCGGGTTATTTCGGTGATAACGGCCCGCCGACAGCGGCCAGGTTCCGCAACCCTTCAGACATAGCTTTTGACGATGATGGAAATATGCTGATCGCTGATTATAACAATCATGTTGTCAGGAAGATTGCTCCGATAGGCTCTGTACTTGCACCTATTTCCGGTTCTTCAACCGTGTGCTTAGGATCATCAATCACACTCACAAATACCACATCCGGAGGAACATGGAGCAGCAGCAATACAAGCATAGCGACTGTTACCGGTGGCGGCGTTGTATCGGGTGCCGCGACAGGAGTAGTCGATATTTCTTACTCTGTTATATCCGGCTGTGGAATACAATCAGTTGTGCAGTCGGCTACCGTTAACCCTGTACCCGTAACACCTGCGGCTATTACCGGAACAGCATTTATTTGCGTAGGTTCGACTGCAACGCTGAGTAATACCACTCCGGGCGGTGTATGGACGAGCACTGCAACGGGCATAGCCACCGTGGGCTCAACCACGGGTATTGTAACCGGTGTAGCAGCCGGAACGGCAACCATTAGCTATACTATATCAAATTCATGCGGGGCAGCAGCCGCTACTACGGTAGCAACTGTAAATGCAGCTTCCGGGTCTGTCAGCGGATCTTCAAATGTATGTTTCGGCCTCACAACAACGCTCACGGGATCACCTTCGGGAGGCACATGGTCCAGCAGCGATGCCGCCGTTGCTGCCATAGGATCAGCATCTGGCATTGTAACAGGGACAACCACGGGTATCGCTACCATAACGTATACTTATAGTGGGGGCTGCACATCGACAATGCCAGTAACAGTTAATCCTTTACCCGGACCTATTACGGGTTCATCTACGGTATGTGCGGGCGAAAACACTACATTGAGCTCTGCCGGTGGAAGCACCTGGAGCAGCAGTAACTCTGCTGTGGCAACAATAGGGTCTTCTTCAGGTATTGTGACAGCTGTAACTCCCGGCACAACTACGATTACAAGTACATCAGCAGCAGGTTGTACTGCCACGTTGGTGCTCACTGTCAATCCCGCTCCGGCGGCTATCACACCCTCAGGTGCTGTAACAATTTGTGAAGGTGCAACCACAACCCTATCAAACCCCACACCGGGCGGAACATGGAGCAGCAGTTCAGTTGCCAATGCTACAGTAGGCACTGCCGGACTGGTGACAGGCATATCGGCAGGTGCAGTTACTATATCGTATACGCACTCATCAGGATGTTCTTCAACAAAGACAATAACTATTGAAACTACCCCATCTGCGATTACCCCATCAGGTGCCACAGTATGTACAGGTACTACTGTCACCCTTTCAAATTCTGTAAGTGGAGGCATATGGAGCAGTGGGGCGCCGGGTGTGGCAAGTGTATCCGGCGGCGGCGTAGTTACCGGGGTATCTCTGGGCACAGCCAATATATCTTATTCCATAGGCAGTTGTTTTACTACCGCAATGATAACGGTTAATCCTTCGCCGGTGGCAGGCGTCATTGTTGGCCCTCCTGACGTATGTATCGGCACACCGGTAACTTATTCCAACGGCACACCAGGTGGCATATGGAGTACAAGCAATATTGCAATAGCAACCGTAGGCACATCGGGCCTTGTAACGGGTGTAAGCTCAGGTGCTGTTACGATTTCCTATTCGGTGACCAACAGTTGCGGCACAGTCTCCGCCACATTACCAATAACGGTAAGCAGCATCGCGAGTGCAGGTACCATTATCGGTCTTGGCGCAATGTGCGCGGGCACATACACAACACTAGTTAATTCCACTCCGGGTGGTATATGGAGTGTGACAAACAGTAATGCCAGCATCACTGGAGCGGGGATACTTACAGGCATCACGCCTGGCGTAGATACCGTTTTATATACAGTAACTACTGCCTGCGGCACAGCGATTGACTCTCATATCGTGACTATTGGCGCATATTTAGGCGCCGGCACTATTTCCGGACCTTCCAGCGTATGCGTAGGCTCATCCATAACTCTCACCGACCCTGTGCCGGGTGGAACATGGAGTAGCAGCACCTCAGCGGCAACCGTTATTGGAGGTGTCGTAACGGGCATTAGCGGTGGCACCACCACGATTTCATATACGATTACAGCAAGCTGCGGTTCTGCATCTGCTACCCGGTTAGTAAATGTTATCCCCACACCTGATGGTGGAATACTCACCGGCCCAACAATACTTTGTGCCGGCATGACCTCGACCTATACAACAACTGCAACAGGGGGAACATGGGGCGTAACGAACAGCACAGCCACAATCACTTCCGGCGGTTTTGTAACCGCGATTACTACAGGCATTGACACCATCACTTATACCGTAACCAATGCGTGCGGCACAGATGTGTCTTCTACCACTGTTACGATTGGTCCCGCGATTACAGCAGGAAGTATTTCCGGTCCGGGCTTTGTGTGCGAAGGTGCTGCCATAACGCTCACAAATCCGGTATCCGGAGGAGTATGGAGTGCGAGCAACGCCAATGCTACTGTTTCATCCGGAGGCGTAGTAACCGGGGTATCAGCCGGTTCTGTAAACATCTCATACACTGTTACCAGCAGTTGCGGTTCGGTTTCGGCAGTAGCTTATCTTGCTGTCCTACCCGCTGCCAACGCTGGTACAATTGCCGGCCCTTCAACTGTTTGTATAGGATCTACTATATCACTTACCAATTCTACACCCGGCGGTATATGGAGTACAAGCAACAGCAATGCAACAGTATCAGGCGGCGTGGTAACAGGTATTTCCGCCGGCACGGTGAACATTAGCTATACCGTAACAACACCTTGCGGATCAGCATCAGCAGTGCATACAGTAACTGTTAGCACCACACCTGTGGCAGGAACAATTACCGGGCTGACAAGCGTATGCGCAGGTGCATCAATTACACTAAGTGCAACCGCGCCCGGTGGGATATGGAGTGCTGACAATGCCAATGCGACCATATCATCATCCGGCCTTGTAACAGGTGTTACTGCCGGAACGGACATGATCTCATATACAGTTACCACAGCCTGCGGCACTGCAACAGCAACATCATTAATCACCATCAATCCACTACCCTTCGCAGGTGCAATAAGTGGCCCTGCAGATGTATGTATCGGAGCTACGATAACACTTACCGACCCTGTAACCGGAGGAGTATGGAGTGCAAGCAACACAAACGCAACAGTATCCGGCGGCATTGTGACCGGTATAAGTGCAGGCATAGTGAACATCAGCTACAGCGTGACAAACGTCTGCGGCACTGCTGATGCGGTCAGCACGATAACCGTGCACCCTGCCCCTGATGCAGGTGTCATAACCGGGATATTAAGTATATGTGTGGGGGCAACAACCACGCTCACTGATGCTGTGTCCGGCGGAGTATGGAGCGCGAGCAACGCCAATGCAACCGTTGCCGGTGGTATCGTTACCGGCGTAACCACAGGTATTGATACTATTTCATATACCGTTACCAATATATGCGGCACTGCGGTAGCCTCAGTTGTGGTTACCATTAACCCGGTTCCGGCTGTCACTTCAATTAGCGGGCCTTCGTCAGTATGCAGAGGGGCAACTATTACCTTAACAAATGCTACTCCGGGTGGCGTGTGGAGCGCCAGCAATACAAAAGCAACAATAAGCAGTACAGGTGTGGTAACCGGCGTAACGACGGGAGCAGACACAATAATATATACTGTGACCAACTCATGCGGCAGTACTTCAGTTACCAAAACCATAACCATATCGCAACCACCTGTAGCGGGCACTATAGCCGGGCCCTCAGCGGTGTGCTCGGGCCAGACTATCACTTTATCCGGCGGGGTTTTGGGTGGCACCTGGAGTAGTAGCAATCCTGGTGTTGCGGCAGTATCTCCGGCAGGTGTTGTGTCAGGTATCTCTGCCGGGTCTGCAACAATCAGCTATACGGTTACGAATGGCTGTGGCAGCAGGTCTGCAACAAAAACAGTGTCAGTGTTGTCTATCGCAGATTGCAGCCATACTAACATTAATGGCACAGCCATCAACCGGCATAACCTGAAAATATACCCAAACCCTAACAATGGCATATTTGTATTATCCGGCACAATAGATGTAACAACCGATACAGAAGTGCCAATGGAAATTATGGACCTGCTGGGCAGGAAAATATATTCGGGTAACCTTACGCCAGACAACGGTGCAGTAAATGAAAGATTTGAATTAAAAGATAGTATAGCCAGCGGAGTATATCTATTAACAATCCATACTTCAGCGGGAAAGATTATTTTTAATATAGTTGTAGCACAATAATCTGCTAACAGAAACACTGAAAAAGATACTCCATTTGCCAGATTCACTGAAAAGAATATCGGGCAAATGGAGTTATTTTTTTGATGAATAAATCAGGCTATCTGGCCACAAGGCCACCATCTATTACGAGTTCTGCACCGGTAATATATGACGCTTCGTCAGAAGCGAGGTACAAGGCACCATAAACAATCTCCATAGATTCCCCAATACGCCCTAACGGACAAAGATTTCTAAGTATTTTTTCGATTCAGGCATGCAAAGTATGGATTCTGTCATAGGTGTAAGCACACCGCCCGGATGAATAGAGTTCACCCTGATCTTATATTTTGCCAGCTCTACGGCTATATCCTTTGTCAATAAACGCAGCCCCCTTTTGATGCCGTATATGCCGGCCCGTTGCCACCTACTATGCCCGCTATGGAGGAAATATTAACTATAGACCCGGAACCGACCTTTATCATATAAGGTATGTACAACTGCGCACCGATAAAAGGGCCGGTTAAATTGATAGAGATAATTTTATCCTAAAGTTCCTTTGATGTTTTCTCCGTAGTTGCGCCGGCAGGGTACACGCCGGCATTATTGACCAGTACATCTATTCTGCCATAAAGCAAAAATGTTCTTTCCACCACCTGCCCTCAACTATCGTAATCACCTACATCATGTGTATGCCATTGTATGTCAAGTCCATTCTTCCGGGCTTCTTCTACCCATACACTGAGTTTGCTTTCCTGTATATCCGTCGCCATAACTTTAGTGCCCTCTTCAGCAAATAGCACCGCTTCAGCTTTCCCCATACCTCCGGCAGCTCCCGTCCGATAACAACTTTGTTTGTTAACCGTCACATATGTTCCAAATTATTTTAGTGACCAATGAATTATTTGTCATTAAGCAAAATCGCTTCTGCATTGTTAATATTCTCTATGCCATTAAAAAGCGCATCTGAATTGAAAGAAATGCTGTCTATTCCCTGCTCAACAAGAAATGCCGCAAAATCGGGATAGTCGCTTGGTGCCTGCCCACACAGTCCGATCTTTTTATTTATGCCCCTCGCTTTTCGTATTACTGTGGCTATCATCTCTTTCGCGGCCTTATTCTTTTCACTAAACAGGTTAGCCACAAGGGCTGAATCCCTGTCAATGCCCAGAGTTAATTGCGTAAGGTCATTGGACCCGATAGAAAATCCGTCGAAGACCTCCCCGAAATCCTCAGCCTGTATTACATTACTAGGTATTTCTGCCATTACATAGATCTCCAGTCCATTATCTCCCTTGCGCAATCCATACTCACTCATCACTCCTATTACCTTCTTCCCTTCCTCCACCGTACGGCAAAAGGGTATCATGAGTTTGACATTCGTAAGCCCCATTTCATTCCTTACAATCTTCATCGCTTCACACTCCAGGCGAAAACCCTCTTTGTACAGAGGGTTATAATACCTTGACGCCCCCCTGAAACCAATCATCGGATTCTCTTCTTCCGGCTCGAAATCCCTGCCACCAAGCAGATTGGCATATTCATTTGTTTTGAAATCACTCATCCGTACAATTACATCCTTAGGATAAAATGCAGCAGCAATTACGGCAACACCTTGCGATAACTTATCTATGAAAAAATCTCTTTTATCAGCATACCCCTTTGTCAGCTCACATATCTGTCTCTTCACAGCTTCATCCTTCAGCTCATCAAACTTCACCAACGCCATAGGATGAATACCGATAGTATGATTGATAATAAACTCTATCCGCATCAATCCTACCCCGTCATTAGGATAAAAAGACAGTTTAAATGCTTTGTCAGGATCTCCTGCAATAAGCATTACACCCGTACGCTCCGGTTTCCTTATCTTACTGATGTCTATACGCACTTCTGTCCAACCCTGCTTCCCCTTATATACGTTACCTGTCTTTCCTTCTGCGCATGACACCGTTACCACGTCGCCTTCGTTTATCAACGTCGTCGCACGCTCCGTACCTACGATTGCCGGAATGCCTATCTCACGAGCTACTATTGATGCATGGCTGGTCCTGCCCCCCTTATCAGTTATTATAGCGGCAGCCTTCTTAAGTATAGGGTCCCAGTCGGGGCTGGTTAGCGCTGTCACCACAACATCTCCTTCGTTAACCTTATGAGCTTCCTTCGGAGAGGCAAGCAACCGGGCGGTGCCAGAGGCTATTTTTGAGCCAATGGCCTGGCCACTGATTATTTTCTCCCCTTTCGATGTTAGTGTGTATTCGGTAATATTCACCGGCCCGGCAGTTCCATGAACGGTCTCCGGGCGTGCCTGCAGAATATATATGCACCCATCATCACCATCTTTGGCCCATTCTATGTCCATTGGCTTACCATAATGCTCTTCGATAATCATAGCCCACTTTGCCAACTGCAGAATCTCCTCGTCGGCCAGCACAAACGCCCCCTTCTTATCTGATGGTGTATCCTTATTCACGGTATAACTACTATTTTCACCCCCTGCTCCATAGACCATCATTTTCTCCTTCCCACCAAGATTTTTCTGAATGATCGCGCGTTTGTTCATCCGCAACAATGGCTTAAAAACAATAAACTCGTCTGGGCTGACAGTTCCCTGCACAATATTCTCCCCCAGTCCCCATACCCCCGACAAATGAATAGCATCCCGGAATCCAGACTCCGGTTCAAGCGTAAACCCGACCCCTGAACAGCTTTTATCAGACCTGACCATTTTTTGCACGCCCACAGACAATGCAACCATATCATGTTCAAATCCATTATCAATCCTGTACTTTATGGCCCTGTCAGTATACAATGAGGCAAAGCAGTTCTGTACCGCTTTTATCAATGCTTCTTCCCCACAAATATTAAGATATGACTCATGCTGTCCGGCGAAGCTCGCCTGCGGCAAATCTTCCGCGGTAGCACTGCTGCGCACGGCTACCGGATAACCGGCACCACCACACAGGGTATTATATGCCCCAATAATTTCATTGCGAAGATCTCCGGGCATTTCGGCCTCAAGGTTGAGGGCCCTTGCTTTGCTGCCCGTTTCTCGGAGATTAGTAAACCCGATACAATCAAGAGACGACATCAATTCAGCCAGTGGCACTCGTAAAGCATTATGATCTATAAAGTACCGGTATGCATCTGCAGTCACCGCATAACCATCGGGCACACGTATTCCCTTGCCCGATAACTGCCCGAACATTTCTCCGAGTGAAGCGTTCTTCCCTCCCACAGAAGGTATATCTGCGATACATATCTCCTTAAAAAAACGAATGTTCCGGCCCATACAGCATCTTTAGACACAAATTTGTGCCATTGACAACCGAAAAGAACTAACACTCATCAATTCACAAAATGATTTTAGTCAGGCGCGATTACACCCGTCATTTCATTAGCAAGGAAAAGGGCAGCACAGTTTAGGCTGCACTACCCTTTCATCAATTACTCCCAAAATATATCAACGGTCTTTTCGTCCCATCCATGCCGGTTTTGTTCAGTTGGTATGGATACTTGTCTCCCGGGAATCCATGTATTTGTCTGTGCTATTATAGAAACTGCGCACCAGGTACAGGTATGTCTTTCCGGCCTCAACATCCTTGTCTGTAAACGAATTATTGGCCATAACCGATGAGACGGCCCTGAACCGCTGTGCCTCGGCATCTTTCCGGTATACAATGCAGCCCCGAAGGTCAGCAGCGGGACTAACCCATGAAATAGTAACAGCAGTATCCCGGCTGTTATAGCTGGCCTTTACATCACCTGCGGCAGTTACAGCCACTGAATCCATATCTGCATAAACGCTCCTTTTGGCAGACCGTGGCGACACATTTCCAGCATTGTCCTTTGCAACGATATAGTAATGGTATGCTTTACCTTTTGCAGCTACCCTATCGGCGAAGCTCTTATCGCTAGTGGCTATTGTAGTTACTTTTTTATAGGCGATGCTGTTTATGGAATCGTCGCTACGATAAACATCGAACAACTTCCCGTCGTCATCCGGTTGTGCCCAGTTTAATTTAACTATGCCACCTGCGTATACCAGGTCTCTTATCACAGGTGCATGCGGTGCCATTGTATCGGGAAGGAGTGCAATAACCGTATCTGAAGGTGCACTCACATTGAAATGCTTGTCCACAGCCGAGATATAGTAAACAAATTCGTTCTTTGCAACACCGGGCAAGGTATCTGTGAATGAGTTACCTGGGAGCGCTTCTTTATACAGCATATTAAAATCTTCCTTTTCCCGTGTACTGGCCCTGTATATATAGTAGCCCTTCAGGTCGGCTTCTTTGTTCTTTTCCCATGAGAGCGAAATAATGCCGGGCCGGGTAACAGCCTTCAGGCCGGTAGGTTTTGCAGGTGGGGTTTTATCTGGAAAAAAAGCTTTTACTGCTCTTGATAATGTCCCATTACCTGATTGGTCAACACTCTCAATTTTATAGCCATACACGGCACCTTCATTAAGGCTTTTATCTGTGTAACTCCCGGCTCCGGCAGGAAGTGACGATAAGTTTATCTTCCGGTATACGGTGTCGGCAGAGCTGTTACGGTAAACGTTATATGCTTTTACATCATTGCCTCCCAAAGGCTGCCATGTGAGCAGTACATCTCTTTTATCAATTTTAAACTTCAGCCTGGTTACAGCCTCCGGCGCAACCATATCTTTTATCTCCAATATTACAGGTGTAGATGCTGCCGACTCATTGCCCAGGACATCAATACCTGTCACTTCATAGGTCACAGTATTGCCGGCTGCAACACTTGTGTCGGTGAATTTTTGCTGATCGGTGATATCTTTTGATGCCGTACTATTCAGTTTGCCCAACAGTATCGGGTCTTCTGATAGTGGTTGCCTTGTCCCGGCTGGTGTCTTTTTATACACCTGGTATGCGTAAAACCTGCTATTCTTTTCCCAGTTAATATTTACAGACTGTTGCTGTTGTTTTGCTGTAACACCCTTTACTACAGGAAGGTAAGCAGCGTTAACTGTTACTGATTCAGAAACGGCCAATTCTTTTTCACCTGTTGCATTGGTAATACGATATTGGTAAGCCTTCCCCGGTTCGGCTGTCTTGTCTTCATAATAGCAGCCAGCATATTTCGCAAAAGTATTGTCGGTTATTACCATGAGCCCGGCTAATGCTACAGCATTATTCTCTTCATTAGGGTCCGTAGATGGTTTTCTGTTCATGAAACTTTGGTAATTACGATAGCTATCATCCCCGGCAACGGCATCCTTCACAACTGCGGCCTTTACTACAGGTGTAGCAGATATCTTCTCCCAGCTGCCGGAAGTTAAGAGTTTCCGATACACATTTATAGAGGCATCAGGGAATATCTTATCCGGGAACATGAATTTTAGCTGAACGATCAGTTTTCCCCCTTCATTTTTTACACCTGTTGCAATATTTGCTTTTTGCGCGAAAGTATTCAGGCTGCATATTGCCGCAATAAGTAGCGATACTATTTTTTTCATTGTCAGTTCTTTTAATAACATGGGCTAAAAATTATCGAGCCGTTTTTAATACCTGCATTGAGGCAGAAGTCTTTAAGTGGCGTTTCAATGCATATACCTGCACAGATGCATGTAGGTTGCGGGAACATTAGCTGGGCATTGAGCTTCAGGCCAATGTTACCGTGCAGCCTGCACCCGGCAACATGAATCTTGCCATACATGATCCCACCGCCCTTGAATTGAAAAGGACTGTAGTCTACATAGGCATCCACGAGCAGCTTTGCAGTAATATCCACACTTGGATCACAGAGGTAAAAACTAAACCCTTTGTGTATATTAATCAGATTAAAGTTACCCCACAGGTTTGCGTTTTCATCGGTGAGGTGAAAGCCAAAGTTTGCTGAACCGCATGATGAACTGTTAAAAAGCTGTGCCGATGTTGCCGACCCCCATATATCTATTTTGTCAGGTGTAATATCAAAACCTACGCTGGCGCTGGCACTTACCATACCTTTGAAATCAGCATCTACATTAAACTCTCCATATACTTCCTTAGGATCCCAGTAAAAATCAAGCTGACAATCATGAGCACGAATCATACCATTAGAACCAACGCCATCACTCATTAACTCTCCATCGCCACGAAAGCAAATACTTTCGAGCCCGCTATTATTTGTTACAACTTCAAATCCTACTTTACCCCAGAATTTTACGCCATTATCAGTCAGTGTTTTTAATTGTGTCAATCCATATACGCCTATAAATTTCCCGTTATCAGGTACGTAATCATCTTTATAAATGTTTTTTCCCTGATGCCCCATTTTATAATATACCCGTCCCGTAAATCCATAGATACCTACATCGAGAACGCCCGTCGGTATCTGCATCACATTTTCCTGACCTGCTTCAAAAAACCAGTAGTAAAATCCTTCTGGCGCCTTAGCTACAACCATTTTCGCATGTACCTGCATGGGGTCGGGCTGCTGGACACCATAATAACCTTCAGACATGAAGCCATTACCATAAACAGGGTCATTGTTATAATACTTGAATTTAGCGTCAAAGTCCGTTACACCGTCATGATGCCCTCCCGATACTTCGCCTGATTTGAACGAAACATCCGTATTAGCAGGCGGCCCTCCGCCTTTTATAGTAGACGCGTCAAATTCTACAGATGTTGAAAAATTCGGGGCGCTGGTATTACTGGCCAGATTGTCGGCCAGAACAAGCATACCGTTGAAGTCCAGTTTATATTTACTACTGTACTTGGATAGATTCATGTTAAATGTAGTGAATTTGAATCCATTATATTTCCCGGAAACCTGGTAAGGCACAGGTGCGCCATCAGTCGAGGATGGCCCTTCAATACCTACATCGCCATTAGGCTTAATGTAAAAATCGGGTGTGCGCACATTCGACATATTGAAATTTTTATCCTTATTCGTATTACTGAAACTGAGAAATCCGTTGAGTACGATCCTGTCAGAAATGAAGCTGCCCATAGAAGGCTTCAGTTCACACCTGTCACCTTCCACATTTTGGTAAAGAACAGTTGTCTTATCAAGATCAAAATCAACGCCTGCCGCACCTATACCCTCCTCCGTCGCATAGAAAACAGCTTCTGCATTCTGCTTGATAAAAGGTATATACAATGTACCATCTATCTTCAGTTGATTTAAAGTACTTTTCCTCAGTTCTACGCTGGAATTCTTTAAGGCAACACTGAAACCCGAAATATTAATATCTCCGTTTGCCAGTTTCTTTTCTACACAGTAAAGGCCATCCTTCGGCGAGAAAAAAGCCTTAGTGAAATTGAATCCGTACGATTTCCCCTCTTTGGTGAATTTCATATTCAGTTCAGGTATAGAAATTGATGGCAGGAACCCTATAGACAGTTTCACCTTATCAAAACTGGCCACTACACTTCCATCCTTGGTAACAGGCACCGAATAAGTAATAGGCTGAATAAAGCTCATTGTTTCTTTTTTGGAGAAAGGAACATTAATACCGGGCTTGCCATTTTTCAGCTGCGGGATCTCATAATATCCATCAAAGCTGAACTTCGGATTTTTCCCTTTATTGGTTATGAACAATGTCGGCACCAGTTTAAACGTCGTATTTTCAGGAGAAGTTAGCTTCATCGTATTGTAACCATCAGGGGTCTTCAGCATCAGGTAGTGCGCCTCTGTTTCGCTGAAAGTTTTATCGTAGTAGAAATTTGAAGTGACATTTGCGGTATATACTGCTGTTTTCTCTTCTCCATTTTCCGCCTTATACATATAGTAGGTCTCCCAGGTAAATGTACCGTATACTTTTGCCCCGGTTTCACCATAATTCTCCGTCGAATAGAATGTACCATCATTCTTTGACTCTGTTTTCATCGCGGCTTTCAGCTCCAGGTATTCCGCCTGAAACCGCAGGTCACCGTCTATATCACTGGGAACTGTGTAATAAATGTACTTTTTATACAACTTGTTAGACTTCACCGATCCACTCACAGCTCGCCAGTCGCTAAAATCCTTTCCGTTCTTTTTCGCAAAAGGCTTGATTGTTATATTATCAAACCACAAGGTTACACTTGGTCCGCCCTTGTATAATTCAGTTGAACCTGTACCACTATACTTGTACCCACCTTTATCCTTCAAGCTGTTTACATGCACCGGATACCCTCCAAATTCAAAATCAGAGAACGTTTGTCCCGCCACCTTACTCGACTCGATTGTGAAAGTGCGCACATCGCTCGTGTATATTTTCCCTGCATTGTTGAGGGTTACTACCCAGGCATATGTTTTTCCGTCATAAGTATTTCCTGTTAGGTCAGCATATTTTGATGGCTCTTTTGTCGAATTAACGCGCTCGTTCTTTTTTACGGCTTCAGCGGGCGTCTGGCCTTCTTTCACTTCATACACCCATGCGTCTTCCATGAACATCACCTTATTCGGATTTGTGTAATCCCATTTGAGATCCACGGACTTACCTAGCCCCCCTATCGCCGGCAGTGTGGATTTATCTGCCGGGGCTAAAAGAGTAATAACAGGCCCTGTAGGCTTGGGCGGTTCAGGCTTTGAATACACAAATGCTCTTACCTCGCTGGTGCCGTTATTCTTATAGGCAATTTTCTTTGGGCCGGGGATAGCCGTTACTGCCCAGGCATACTTCCTTCCGGGCACAAGCTTTGGTTGTCCGGGGCCGTATACGAATACATTCACACCTACGGTCACTTCAAAGAATGTGGGCGTGGTGCCGCTATTATAGGCATCGTTGATGTTTTTAGCCGGGTTCAGCATTTCTATCACTCTCAGCTTATACTGCGTCCCCGGTTCGGCCCCTGCCGGAAACGACCAGCTGAATATCATATTCTGCGGTTCCAAACCCTTCACTTCTTCATTGGCCATAGGCTTCAGCGGGAATGGGGGTTCCAGGTTGGCGAGCGGCAACATTTTACATCCCTGGGGCGCATCTCCCGACAAAGGCTGCCCGGTATTGTAGTCATATGCGCGTATACATAGATTGTAGTTGCCCTCCGGCAGTCCGTTCTTCGCAGCGATCTGAGCGGTTGTAATGCCCGTCATTTTATACTTCGCCACAGAGAATAGCTCCTCAAGATTGTTATTATTTGCAGTGTATATCTGGAAAGGTTGCAACACCACCGGCATCGACGGTTTTGCTGTGATATCGTTATACATTGTGATGCCCACATCGCTTGTTACCATACCCCGCAGGTATATGTTCTTAACCTGATTGGTGTTATTCCTGACTATAAGCAACACTTTGCCCGGCGTCTCGGCATAATCAGCGAAACGCGGAGAATATGGCGGATTGACATTGAGTGTTATACCAATGTCGCTCTGTGCATAGGTTGCAATCGTTGCTACTAAAGCCAGCATATTCAGCAGGATACTTAAAAAATGTACTTTTTTCATACAATAGAATTTGTCTCTTTAAAATGTAAGTGTATATGCCAATTCGGCCGTATGCTCAGTAAATGCAACGTTCGTCAGTGTAACTGTCTCCGGCGTACTGTTCAGAAAATTATATCGCAGGGAAAACTTGTGGTGCCGCGTAACATCATAACTTGCAGTGCATCCGCCATTGAGTATTGTTGATTTTCCAAACTGGTCAGACAAGCTGTACGACCCCGTGACCGATGTCTGGAGTTTATTCTTCACAAATGCTTTCGACAGGCTCACATTCCCCCCGGTGGTAGTGATCGTGCCCGTATAAAAGGCAGTCTTCGCCTGGTTGCCACCCGCTGATATGGATAGTCCGCTATTATTAATTGTGATGCTATAAGTAAAGAACAACACAGTAGTATTTATATTATTAAAATTGCTGGTTTCCGGGTTACGGTCCTGCAGGGTACTGATATTATAACTTGCCAGTGCCACATGGGTAAGCTTTTGTTTTGGAAGAATAAACCTCGGTGTAACGGAAATATTATCAGTCGTCTGTGCAAGCATATATTTGTTGTTTACACTTACCACTGTTGGTGCCGCGTTAGACGAGAAATTCATATAAGTGGCATCAAGTCCTAGTTTATCTGTTATGTCCGCAGACAGGCTGGCATTGCCAATGATACGGCTGGTTGTAGCTGTCTTCTGCTTCCGTAGATTGTCGTTCTGGATACCAATACTCCCTGTGAAACGTATTTTGTTTTTAATAGCATTTATAGACGTACCCAGCGTGTAGTTCTCTATATCATTCTGAAAGAAGTAAGCACCCATACTTTGAAAATCAGGGTCAATATGCCGGTAACTCACCTTTACGGTCCAGTCTTTGGCCTTGTAGCCTATGCTTCCCGAATAGGCAAAATTCACTTGTGTTGTGGCATTGACCCCGATGGTACTTGTATTGAAGGTGACAAACTCTTTTGTATATGCATTTATCTTATCATCCACATCTGTTTTAAGATCAATTTTAGACCCCAGATTATAAGTATAAACGCTTGCGCCGCCATCTGCCTCAATAAATATATGCTTAGCTATCAGGTGAGCAAATTTTATTCCCACTACCGAATTACTTGCTGGTGTAACGGTGCGCATAGAATCAGGAATATTCTTATTAACGCTGTTACTGTCATCCTTTGCCGACAGGTAGCTGATCTCAAAATGTTTTTCATCGGTGCCAAACCCCAGTTTTGCGGCATACCCCATACGCGAGAAAGAATAGGGCTTCACCGTCCCCGTGGCTGTATCAATCGCCGTAGCCTTGTTCATCCGGCCATACATGAAACCAAATCTGAACTTACCCGGCGTAAGTTCCACCCCACCACCTAGCATAGTATATCCCGCCAGTGTATATGGCGAAAAGGTCACATTCCTGTACCCGGCATGTAATTGCACCCACTTATACTTCGGGCTAACACCAAATTGATTGAAAGGCTGGCGGGTGTCCCTCTGCTGTTCACTGACAGTGATGGCAAAAGGAAGTGCGAGACCGTATATATTCAACTCTGCATTGCCATTGAGAATATAAGTAAATGGGCTACGCCTTGCAGCAATACCCGACACATTATACCCGATACCCCTCAGATCAATACTGCCCGTCAGGGTCACAGGCTTTTTTGTGTCGGTCTCAAGATCTTGTGCAAAAGTCACAAAACATTGCAATAGCAACAGCGTAATCCCAAGCAGTCCGGCCTTCGTATTCATAGTGCCTACTCTATAAAATGTTATGGATGCAAATCTCCATAGTTTGATATCGTCACACAATCACATCATTTGGGGTCTTTGTTAACTTGCCAATATCAATTACTTTCACAAAATGAAGGGCTCGGTCGAAAGATATTGGCTTTCAATTAGTTGGATCGTCATATGTATGTGGCATATGCCTAGCCTGTATGCCCAGAAACTACCATTTACCAATTATAATACAGCAAACGGCCTTACCCACAACCGTACACACGTGATCCGCCAGGATGGCAAAGGTTATATTTGGATAGGCACTGATATGGGTATCAACCGTTACGACGGCCGCTCATTTAAATTTTTCCCAAACCCGGGGCCTGCATACCAGGGTGCCCGGTATGCCGCAAGGTATAAGGACAGTATAATATTCAGTATTGATTTTTACGGAATTGCTGTCTGCTATGGGGATTCTGTCAGGTTTGTAAAAAGGGCTTTGAAAAACACAGTACTTATTAATGGCGTGGCATGGATCAATGATAGTACATATCTTGTCGCCAATGCGGCAACCGGGCTAACATTGATGACCCAGAACAATGCAAAACAAATACTTCTTCCCTATCCTGTTAATAACAATTGGAACTTTACAGATCTATACAAAGACAAAGACAACAATATATGGGTCTTGTGCGGTGATGCGTTGATATTTATAAAGAACGGAGACTTTCAACATACTGTTCCGGTACACTTTTTTGATAAATCTTTCATGAACTTTGTGCGCCAAAATAAAAATGGCGACATATACATTGCGGGTCAAAAAGGGTTGTTTCGTTACTCAAGAGAACAAATTAATAACATTAATGACTCGCCACCACAACAATTATTACCGCCAATCGCTGATTTTACCAGCATAACATTCGATGCATACGACAATCTGTGGATGAGCTCTACTTATAAAGGATTGCTTAAGTATAATCTTAAGAGCGGAGTATTTCGTTTTTATGGAACACAAAATGGTCTTGTCAGTCAGAACACCTGGGACGCATTTTGTGACAGGGAAAGCAATATCTGGGTAGGTAGTGAGAATGGCGTAAGTAAACTAACAACTCAATTTTATTGCAGCTTTGACTTTACAAATACAGAATACCAGAACGTGAAAAATTCATGCATTTGGAATGATAGCACGATATTACTTTGTAATCAGATTGATCTTTTCAAATTCGCAAGGGATACATTTAAGAAGATCCGGGGGTATAAAAATAACCCCGGGTATATCAAGGATCTTTTACTTAAAACTCCAGACAATAAACTACTTACGGATATAAATATCCCCAAAAAATCTGGAGGGTTTACTGTAGAGTCATTCATTTACGATCTCGGAGAGAGTACAGTGTTCAACAAACGTAAACTTAACGATCTACAGGGAGGTGTTACAAGCGTATACCTAGACCAGGGAGTGATTTTTGAAGATGACCGCGTTTTTGTAAACACACCCACAGGATTTAAAATATACAAAAATGGAAAAATGCTTCCCGCTGCAATATTTGAAAATGACTCGGCACCAAAGCGAGTCACCAATATTGCAGCTACTCAAAACGGTGATTATTGGTTTATCCTGAACTACCGCGATGTTGTGAGGTATAAGAGAATATCACAAAGAAATATAATACCCTATGTCTTTAAAAAAGCAGATTATTTCAAATCAGAAGAAATAGGCAATGTTAATCTCTCCAGCATTTTCGTTGATAGCAGGGGTATTATTTGGGTTAACAGTCGGGAGAAAGGGGCATGCCGAATAGCCACAGATGAGAACGGGAACGTAAGGCGAATAGAAAAAACCGACAGCAATATGTTTTCTAGCGGTATGATAATAGACATGGTTGAAGATAAAAACCACAATATTTGGGTCGCAACTGCAGCCGGCGTGGACAAGATCACCTTCTATGGCGATAAGTTCAATGTTGAAAAGGGACTTTATAGCAATGAACTATGTGGCAAGTATATCTACTTTGTTCGTATCCTGAACGATAAGTTATTTGTGGGGACATCAGGATGTGTGGGAGTGATTGACCTATATAAGAAAGAACCAAACGTGGCGCCTGACGTATATATATCAGGCATCAAGATAAATGAGGTGAACGCTTTGGATAAACTATTATTAAAGCCGGAGCTAAAGACCAATGAAAATACATTCAATTTTACATTTACAGCGATTAACTATAAAGACGAAAGGCACACAAAATATAGCTATATACTCGAAGGTTTGGATAAAAAATGGAGCGCCCCCAGTACTGATTACAGGGTTGTCTATTCGCAATTGCCTCCCGGCGAATACACTTTTAAGGTAAAAGCACTGTCAGCAAACGGTGTATGGTCTGTGCAACCTGCATCTTTTCAATTCACTATCCAGCAGCCATTTTACACCCGATGGTGGTTTGTATTATTGGCACTCGCTACCATATCAGGAATTATCTATACCGTATATCGATATAGGATAAATCAGTTGCTGAAAATACATCGCATCAGACAACGAATATCAAAAGACCTTCATGATGATATTGGAGCAACGGTGTCGAGCATAAATATCCTCGCTAATATGGCCAAAAGCGATCTTGTTTCTGAGGGCAAGCGTAATCAGTTTCTGGAAACGATACAGGAAGAAAGTAAACATGTTTCGGATTCACTTAACGACATTGTGTGGAGTATCAATCCGAAGAATGATTCACTTGAGATCATGTTTGCCCGAATGCAGCGTTATGCATCAGAATTGTTCGAAGCAAAAAACATAATATACAACTTCATTCTTCCCGCAGATAAGACTGCAGATATGAATATGGAGATGGCTAGCAGGCAGCATATATACCTTATATTCAAGGAGGCCATTAATAACCTTGTCAAGTATTCAGGCGCTTCAGAAGCCGAGGTTACTTTTAAAGTAAACAATTCAGCGTTTTCCTTTGTCATAACCGATAATGGTATAGGATTTGATACAAACACAGCGTATACAGGCAATGGCATTTATAATATGCAGAAGCGGGCCGAAGACATAAAGGGATCTCTTATTATTGATAGTATACCCGGATCTGGCACAACAGTGCGATTGACTCTACCTTTGTAAGCCTGGATCATTCTTCTGATACCCGGTGCCGGATTATGTGATGAAAAACAAAAATCAGGATTTTCACATTACAATGCAATCACATCATTTGGTGCTTTGCAGGCTAGCTATTATCATTTACTTTCACCAATAGAAAATGAGGTATTGCCGGCTATATTGTTTGGTCGCTGTATTGGCGACAGCATTTTTTTTATGCATTACCATGGGTCATGCACAGACGTTGCCATTTACCAACTACACTACAATGAATGGTTTGAGCGGGAATCTGACACATGTGATTCGCCAGGATCAAAAAGGCTACATCTGGATCGGCACAGGCCAGGGTATCAACCGGTATGATGGACGTAATTTTAAACTATTTCCTTGCCCGGCAAAAGGATACCATCCGGCCCGAGATGCTAAAAGATATGGGGATTCTGTTATTTTCATTGTAGATTATTTTGGAATAGCCGTATGTTACGGCGACTCTGTACGGTTTTTAAAACTGGGCGTCGATCCGGTATCGAGTATTTATGGTTGCATACCCGGAAATGATACAGGTAGTTTTTATGTCTTGAATATTGCTACAGGCATATGCAGGATGACAGAAAAAAAAACTGAAAAAATTCTTCTTCCGAAACCGTTTAAAAATGAAGAGAATTTTTTGTTCCTGTTCCGCGACAGCCGATCAAACATATGGGTGTCAAGCGCCGAAGGCCTGATCTATTTCCAGGGCGGCAATCTGCACCATCCTGTTCAAGTACCTTTTTTCGGAAAACAAAAGATGAGCATTATAGACGAAGATAAAAAAACAGGGGATATATATATATCGGCAGGACAGGGCCTTTTTTATTACACAGCAGCTCAACGCGACAGTATACTGACCGCCAGGCCTACGCAACTACCACCAGTAGTTAAAGATGTATATGGTGTCGCATTTGATGCTTATGACAATGTGTGGATCGGAAGCGGCGTGACAGGTGTCTTTATGTATAACAAGCGCACAAAAGCGCTAAAGAATTATACGGTAGCAAACGGGCTTGCCTGCAATAATGTATATGATATTTTTTGCGACAAGGAAAACAACATATGGGCCGCTACCGACAATGGTGTGAGCAAATTAGCTACTCAGGCATATTCATCGTATGACTTCACCAATTCCAGTTACGGCAATGTGATCAGTGCCTGCGCTCTTGATGATTCGACATTATTATTCAGCAATATGCTGGATGTTTTTACGTATAGGAATGGACGTATAGCAAAAGTCAGCGGGTTCAAAAATATCATAGGTTTTTTTGATGATATACTCTTAAAAACACCGGACAACAAAATATTTGTTAATGTAAATACACGAACTCAAGGCTCTACCTTCCACGTGAGTACATATACTTACGAGCTAAAAAACGATAAATTTATCAAGAGGAAAAGAACATTGGATTTGAAAGGCGGTGTTGACCGCGTCAACATTATCCACGGATTCGCGCGGATAAGCGATGAAATGATGATGGTAAGCACTTCGGATGGCTTGAAGATATATACTGATGGTCAGTTTAAAACAGCTCCATCATTTAAAGTAAATAACAAAAATTTACGGGCTACCTGTATAGCTCAGAATACAAATGGGGATATCTGGTTTATACATGATAAAAAGGAACTGGTTTGCTACCAACGAAAGGCAGATAATGAAACAGGTTCTTTCTTGTACGAACAGAAGCAGTTCTTTACCGCAAATAACCTGGGTGACCAGCAATTCAGGAAGCTCTTTTTTGACAAAAAAGGTAATGTATGGTTATGTGGATCCGAGTTGGGTATGGTGTACCTGAAAACCAATGCTGATGGAATAGTCACGCATGTTGATACTCTCATTGCAAAGCGATTTTCAAGCTGTGCTATAAATGATATAATTGAAGATGATGATCGTAATTTATGGGTAGGTACAGTATCCGGACTTGATAAGGTGGTTTTCAGCAAAGACAGTTTTGAGATAGAAAGGGATAAGTACAGCAGCGAATTGTGCAGCAAGTACATACATTTTCTGGAAAAAGTGGGCGATGAGTTGTACATAGGTACAAGCGGCTGTCTTGGAGTAATCAAACTGAGTAAATATGAACAGGAACGAGCCCCGGAGGTACTTATATCAGGTATAAAAATAAATGAGAAGGATGCCCTCGGGTTACTTGGCTCTAAAGCAGAACTGAATCCTACCGAGAATTTTATCAGCTTTGCATTTACTGGCATCTACTATAAAGATGAGCGGCGGATCAGGTATAGCTATATGCTCGAGGGACTTGATGATAAATGGAGCACTCCCGGAACTGAATATAGTATCACTTACTCGAGTATACCACCCGGCGAGTATACTTTCAAAGTAAGATCAATGTCTGCCAATGGTGTATGGTCATTAAAACCGGCTACTTTCAGCTTCACCATCCGGCAACCATTCTATACTCGCTGGTGGTTTATAGCAATTGTTGCCTGCATTATTTCAACCATTATATACAGCATTTACCGCAATCGGATCAACAGGCTACTGGAGATACAACACATACGGCAAACTATTTCAAAGGACCTGCACGATGATATTGGCGCAACCGTATCCAGCATTAACATACTTGCAAATATGGCCAAAAGCGACCTCGTGTCAGAAAATAAAAGAAACCAGTTTCTGGAAACAATACAGGAAGAGAGCAAATTCGTATCAGAATCCCTCAATGATATTGTGTGGAGCATAAACCCTAAAAATGACGCAATTGAAGTGATATTTGCAAAAATGCAGCGATATGCATCCGAATTATTCGAAGCCCGCAACATCACCTACTCTATCACACTACCTGATATGCTCCCTGCCGAACTAACTCTGGACATGGCTACTCGCCAGCATGTTTACCTGATTTTCAAAGAAGCGGTGAACAACCTGGCTAAATACTCTATGGCCACTAAAGCCGACATAAGGCTTAGCGTAAACAAAACGGAATTTTCGATATACATAGCCGATAATGGGCAAGGGTTTGATGTAAATGCCGCTTATACAGGCAATGGCATCTTCAATATGAAAAAAAGGGCCAGGGATATAGGTGCCCATCTGGAAATAGACAGCGCACCTGAAAAAGGAACTAACATTTTACTCAAAATACATATTTGACCTAATCCCAAATGATGTGATTGTTTCTGGTGCAGGTTGTTATAATTTTACATGCTGATGATACGCCTCCTGATATACGAAGACAACGAAAAATTGCGTAAATCCCTTCAACTGCTGCTATCAGGCATGCCGGACATTATGCTTATTGATACCTTCCCCAATTGCCTCCATGTAAATCGGGAAGTAACAGACAGCGAACCCGACGTAGTGTTGATGGACATTGACATGCCTAGGGTCAATGGAATAGAAGGAGTCAGGATTATCAAAGAAACAGCACCGGAAACGAATGTGTTGATGCATACCATTTTCGATGATGACGAGAAGATATTCCGCTCACTGGCGGCCGGGGCCGATGGATATATTCTGAAAACTTCAACTCCGCTTGAGTTATACAACGCCATAAAAGACGTAAGTACTGGAGGCGCCCCGATGTCTCCAGGAGTCGCAAAAAAAGTATTGGAGTCTTTTCGTAAAAGCAACACTACCGATTCGGAAGTAGCCGAACTAAGTGAACGCGAAATGGAAATATTACTGATGCTCACAAAGGGTTATACCTATAAAAGAATATCTGCGGAATGTAATATCAGCATAGACACCACACGCACTCATATCAAGAATATCTACACCAAGCTGCATGTAAACTGTAGTACTGAGGCTGTTGCCAAGGCGATGCGGTTGAAACTCTTTCAGTGAACAATCTGCGAAGCATCTTTTCAGTATCACTAATCATTCTGCCTGCACCTCTGAATTCTTCAATATAAGAACCTCTACCGTTCTATCAGAATATATAACACTATGCGTTCACCGGATGTAACCAGACTCATCATGTACACTCCGCTTGCTATATCTTGCCCCAATACCACTTGTTCATTTAATATCCCATCAAATGTTCTTGCGCTACGGCTATACAACCGTTGCCCAAGCAGATTGGTAAGTCCTATCTGCACTTCTTCGCTAACCGTGCCTATCCTGCCACTAACCGTAAACTCCCCCCTGTTCGGGTTCGGGAACACTTGTATTTCCCCTCCGGCTTTCACACTCTCTGCCACGCCCACATTGCCCACAGATATCCTCACCCATCCCGACGACTGCCCGCCGCATTGCCCCGCCACCAGGCAGCTCACACTGTCTCCATCCACAAACCGGTTGCTCACATAGCTATTACTGTTCGCCCCCGATACCGGCCACCCGTTCAGGTACCACTGGTACGCAGCAGCAGGGCCGTTGGTCACATTAGCAACAAGGGTATCCCACTGTCCTGCCCTGATTGTAGTGCCGGGTTGCGCGGTAATCGTTACCACGGGTACGAACCAGTTGTACACCGTCATTGTTACCTGTGCACTCACCACCGGTGGTGTGGCGCATACCGCGCTGCTTGTCAGTTCCACGCGTATCACATCGCCGTTATTCGGTGTATGGTCGTAGCTCACGCCAGTGCCCACCGGCACGCCGTTCACATACCACTGGTATGCAGGTGCGCTGCCACCGTTAACAGGTATGGCTGTATACGTACCTAACGTTCCGAGACATACAGGGTTGCCCACAGAGGAGTTCATCGTAACCGATGGAACAACCGTAGGTATGGTACCAATTACCGTACTGCCGGTCATTGGCTTTGTGCAACCGGTCAGTGGGTTTGTTGCTATAGCCGTGTAGCTGCCCGTTGCCGTCTGCAGACCGAAGTCCACTGCGGTACCGGTGCCCGTAACAGGGCTGCCCGCAGTAACTGTGCCCAGATAAAGCTGGTAGTCCGTGCCGTTCTGCGAACCGCTCAGCCCTATGCTCATTCCCGTACCACCCGCGCAATAGTTGCCACCACCCGTTACGGTATATACCGTTGGTAAGGGGTTCACTACTACTGTCTTCGTCACGCTGCAGCCTGCAGCTATCGTATAGGTGATCGTTGCCGTGCCCGGGTTCACACCGCTCACCACGCCCGTGCCCGCACCTATCATCGCCACCAATGGCGAACTGCTT
>CAYSIG010000047.1:0-34725 GCA_964430995.1 uncultured Flavipsychrobacter sp. | reverse complement strand
GCGGGCACGATAGATGCATCAGGCATAGTGACCGGCATAGCAGCAGGCACGACCACCATCAGCTATACGGTGAGCAACAGCTGCGGCACGGTGAGCACGACAAAAGCAGTTACCGTTAACCCACTGCCTGACGCGGGCACCATCAGCGGTGCAGCATTACTGTGCGCTGGTGCAACAACGACATACACCACCACCGGCACAGGCGGCACCTGGAGCAGCAGCAACCCGGGTGTAGCCACCATCGGCAGCGCATCGGGCTCAGCCACGGCGATAGCCGCAGGCACCACTGCCATCAGCTATACCGTGACCAACAGCTGCGGCACCGCAACTGCGACATGGGCACTTTCTGTCGGCAGCTCCTCATCGGCCACCCCCATCACCGGCCCCGGTGCGGTATGTAGCGGTTCAACGATCACTTTATCCAACGCCACCCCCGGCGGCACCTGGAGCAGCGCAAACCCTGCGATAGCCACCATAACAACAGGAGGCGTGGTCAGCGGCATCACCACCGGCACCACCACCATCAGCTATACGGTTACCGGCAGCTGCGGCACGGCTACGGCCACCCATACGGTAATCGTCAGCACTGCACCGACAACAGCGCCCATCAGCGGCCCATCGGCTATGTGTACGGGCACCTTCACTTTATTTACCAACCCTATAGCCGGCGGCACATGGGGCAGCAGCAACCCTTCGATAGCCACGATCAGCGGCGCAGGGCTGGTGACGGCGGTAGCCCCCGGCACGG
This sequence comes from uncultured Flavipsychrobacter sp., assembly GCA_964430995.1. GTDB lineage: Bacteria > Bacteroidota > Bacteroidia > Chitinophagales > Chitinophagaceae > Nemorincola. The sequence continues at coordinate 33,977 of CAYSIG010000047.1, read as the reverse complement.
TGACCATCAGCTATACAACAAGCACCGCCTGCGGCAGCCTGACAGCCACCACTAATGTGACGGTGGCCACAGGGGCCACTGCCGGCACCATAGCAGGGCCGGGCAGCCTTTGCGTAGCCACAACGGCCGCGCTCACCACAACAGGTGGCACAGGCGGCACCTGGAGCAGCAGCAACCCTGCGGCGGCAACAGTAAGCAGCACCGGCATAGTGACGGCCATAGCTGCAGGCAGCACCACCATCACCTATACACTGACCAGCAGCTGCGGCACCACCACGGCCACCCATGCCATAGCCGTAGTATCAGGCACAGGCATCAGCCCCATCACCGGCCCATCGGTGGTATGCGTGGGTTCGCTGATCATGCTCAGTAATGCCACCCCCGGTGGTGCATGGAGCGCCAGCAACGGCAATGCGACAATCACCACTGGCGGACTGGTTACCGGCATCACCCCCGGTGTGGATACCATCAGCTACACCATCAGCGGGGCCTGCGGCCTGTCGTCAGTAACGAAGACCATCACCGTTAACCTGCTGCCCTCAGTAGGGGCCATCAGCGGCCCGTCTGCGGTATGCGCGGGATCATCCATACTGCTCACCAACACTACCCCCGGTGGTGTATGGAGCAGGACCAACAGCACCGCATCGGTAGGCTCAGCCACAGGCATCGTGACCGGCATAACAGCAGGCACAGATACCATCATTTATACCGTGACCACAAGTTGCGGCAGCATCAGCACCAGCACTACGGTTACGGTCAACCCATTACCCAATGCAGGCATGATAACCGGCCCGGACAGCGTATGTACGGGTACGTCGGTAACACTGTCCAATGCGACACCCGGCGGTACCTGGAGCGCGGGCAACACCAATGCGGCAGTGAGCGGCACCGGCATAGTTACCGGCCTGAGCAACGGCACCACCCCCATATCTTATACGGTGAGCAACAGCTGCGGCACTGCCACGGCTGTAAAGATCGTGACGATAGTCTCCATCCCCACCGCGGGCGGCATCAGCGGCAGCTCCATGGTATGCGCGGGATCGGGCATCACCCTTACTGCTTCATCGCCCGGCGGCACCTGGAGCGCCAGCAATGGTAATGCCATAGTTGCCGGCCCCGGCATCATCCACGGGGTTACAGTAGGCCTCGATACGATATTCTACACCGTAAGCAATATCTGCGGCAGCAGTGTAACCAGCAAACCCATCACGATAAACCCGGTACCGGTGGTCAGCCCCATCAGCGGCCCCACCAGCCACTGCGTGAGTACGACCATAGCCTTAAGCAGCGCCACCCCCGGCGGCGTGTGGAACAGCAGCAATCCTGCAGTGGCCACGATAGGCTTCAGCTCCGGCATAGTGAGCGGCATAGCGGCAGGTACAACAACGGTTACCTATACGGTGACCAACAGCTTCGGCTGCCCCACCAGCGTAACGGCACAGGATACAGTGAACATCCTGCCGGTACTGCCCGCTATCAGCGGCGGCACGGGCGTGTGCATAGGGGCCACAACAACACTTACAGATACCATCACCGGCGGTACCTGGACGAGCAGCAACCCTGCGACAGCCACCATAGGGATAGCATCTGGCATCGTAACCGGCATGACGGCGGGCACCACCATCATTACCTATACGATCACCAACAGTTGCGGCACCACATTCACCACCCGTACACAGACCGTTCATCCGTTGCCCATAGTAGCGCCCATCACCGGTACTACCCACCAGTGCACCGGGGCAAGCACCACACTGGCCAGCGCGCCCCCCGGCGGGATATGGACCAGCAGTAACCCTGCCATAGCCACGATAGGCTCATCAAGTGGTATCGTTACCGGCATCACCCCCGGAGCAACGACCATAAACTATGTGTATACCGGCGCGTTCGGCTGCACCTCGGTGACCTTTGTGCAGGATACGGTAGTAGCGGCACCGGTAGTAGCGGGCATCACTGGCACCACCCGCCACTGTGCAGGAGCAACGACCACCCTGAGCAATGCCACCCCCGGCGGCACCTGGAGCAGCAGCACCCCGGCAGTAGCCACAGTAGGCGCCACGACAGGTATAGTGACAGGAGTAACAGCAGGCACAGCCATCATCAACTACAGCGTGACCAATACGGCAGGCTGCACCACCATGGTGAGCATCAGCGATACCGTGACCACCACGCCAACGGTAGATACGATAAGCGGGCCGGGCAGTGTATGCGCGGGCGGCACGATCACCCTGGCAAATGCCACCGGTGGCGGAGTATGGAGCATGACGAACAGCAATGCCACTATCAGCGGCACAGGTATAGTGACCGGCATAACGGCAGGTCTGGATACGGCAGTATATACGGTGACCAATAGCTGCGGCTCGGCAACGGCAACAAAAACGATAACGATCATAGGGCCACCAACGGTGAGTGCGATAACCGGGGCAACGACTGTATGCACAGGAGCTACTATTACCTTAAGTAATGCGACCCCGGGCGGTGTATGGAGCGCCAGCAACGGCAATGCGACCATCAGCGTGGGTGGGGTAGTGACAGGCGTAGTACCCGGCCTGGACACCATCAGGTATACAGTAACGACCAGCTGCGGCAGCGCCACGGCAACTGCGGTCATCACCATAGGCACACTGCCCACCGTTGCTGCAATCAGTGGAGCAGGCACCGTATGTAAAGATGCTGCGATAACCCTCACCAACGCCACGACCGGTGGTGTATGGACGGCTACCAATGGCAAGGTAACGGTAAGCAGCACAGGTCTGGTAACGGGTGTGACAGCGGGCACGGATACGGTAAGGTACACCATAACCAATGCATGCGGCAGTGCGACGGCGATAAAGGCCATCAGCGTGATACAGTCGCCATCAGCGGGGGCTATCAGCGGGGCAGGCAGTGTATGCCCGGGCATGACGATCACATTATCGGCTAGCACACCCGGCGGGACATGGTCGAGCAGCAATACGGCAAAGGCTACGGTGAGCAGCGCAGGCGTGGTGACGGGCATCACTCCCGGCACGGCGACGATCAACTATACAGTAAGCAACAGTTGCGGCAGCCGGACAGCAACGAAAGTTATTACCGTGCTTACACCTGCGGCATGCGGTGGCGGCACCCATACACAGGTGAGTGTACCGGTAACGGAAGCCATCAGGCTGTACCCGAACCCTGCGAAAGCTGTGCTGCACATAGAGGCACCCGTGAAGGTGAACATCACGATAGTGAGCGTGGACGGCAAGACGGTGATAGCACAACAGGATGCAACGGCGATAGACATAAGCGGCCTTGCCGACGGCCTTTACCTCGTGAAGATATACGACGAACAGAACAACCTGCTCAGGACAGATAAGTTCATCAAGATGCAGTAAGCGAAATGAGCGCAATAAAAAGCCGGGGTGAGAGCCCCGGCTTTTTTAATGGTAATATGAGTGTGTGATGAAAATTATCGAACGCAAAAGTTACAATAGTCTTGGTACTGTAGCATATATGACCGATGCTGGGATTTAGTAGATTCATAAAACTCATCCTGAACATATTGGAATGCTAAACTTTCGAACACTTCTTTTGCAATCACATCATCGGGATGATGCACGCCGATAAGAACTGTCGCGTTTAGTTGCGTAAAAGCATGGTCCATTATAGTTTGTATTGCTTCGGTTGCAAAATCCGTATTCCAGAATTTAGGCTTGATATAAAAGCCAAGTTCATAAATTTTCTCGCTTGGTTTAGAAGGGCGAAGACCGCAGCACCCAATGAATTCGTTTGTTTCTTTGTGAAACATAGGCCAGTATTGAACGCCGTAAAGACGTAACAGACGGTTTTCAGTAACCAGCCTGCTATGTATCTTGGCTACAGACAATGGGCCACCAATAAATTTAGTCACTTCTGTATCCTGCCATATTTCTATTGCGTGATTGATGTCCCCCAGGTTCCATTCACGGAAGCCTATACGTCTGCTGGTAAGAAAATAGTTTGCGCTCATTCGCTATATAAAAAATGTACTGAAATGAAAATAATGTACCGGCCGTAAATATACACAGTGGCAAAACGTGGCTAGAAGATAATTATCCACACTACGTAGATAGGTGAATATTTATAATGTAATATCTGGTGTACGGCAGATGGAATCGCAGGGGCTAGTATAGTAAAATTTACAACTGCGGGGTTATTTTATTTGTTCTTTCTACGGTTATTTATTTCATCGCGTATGCTGATTGCGCGAACATAGTCTTCCTGTTCTAATACTTGTTGCAGCAAAGCATTCAGTTCATCAAGGCTCATGCTTTTCATGTCTGAATCAGGAACTGTTTTGCCTCCAACGGGTATTTTACCCGCTTTTGGTTCGGCTGCGGCTTCGCCGCCTTCAGGTTGCTCCAGGTAAAGGCCTGCGGCATCTAGTATATTTTCGTAAGTGAATATTTTGCAATTCGCGCGTACTGCCATTGCCAATGCATCGGATGTGCGCGAATCTATCTCTACTTTATCTCCGTCATTGCGGCATATGAGTTTAGAAAAGAATATGCCTTCTTCCAATTTATAAATGACTACTTCCAGAAGTTCGATTCCAAATGTGGTCATAAAGTTGGCAAAAAGATCGTGTGTAAGCGGGCGGCTGGGTTGCATACGTTCAAGGGCAACAGCTATTGCCTGAGCCTCAAAACCGCCTATTACTATTGGTAAGCGCCTGAGCCCGTCAACTTCTCCCAGCACCACTGCGTAAGAATGGGTTTGAGTAATACTGTGCGATAAAGCTACTATTTCAAGTTCAATCTTTTTCATTATATAAGCGCTGCTACCATATTACTTTGTGAAGGTAATAATTTTTATAAAATCCATGCCTTTAAAATAGCCTTAGTGCTTCACTTTCTTCTTCACCTTCTCCGGGGCGCGGCACAAGTGATATCTCTTTCAGGTCATCACCGGCAATGAAGCTGCCTACCGTTTTCCAGCCGGTCACATCTACTGTTTCATGCAGGGGTATTATCTGCTCTTTAATATCTGCTTTTTTCTTTCCGGTGCGCACTATTACCACTGGTTCCTGCTGTGTAGTCACCAGTTCAAGGTAATTGCCATCGCCATCTTTTATAAACGAGTACTTGTTTTTCAGGGTTATGCTTTCCACCAGGAAGCGTTTTACGTTAAATTGTTTTTGCTTAGCGTCAAAATAGATGGCTGTAACCACCTTTTCACGATGAAATTTTTCTATAAGCACTACATTGTCAGTATCATACCTGTTTGTGAGTTCAAAGTCGGTTATTTCATAAGTACCGTCCTTGTAGCAAACGAATACGCGGTCTTTCTCATCAAAACGGCCCAGGAGCATACCGTTGCCATCCTTGTTGAGTCGGCCTACAGTATCATCATACCATATTTGCGGGGCCGATAGGGTAGAGCGCCCTTTTTCTTTCAGCCGCACACTTTTTACAGGGTACTTGGTCACCTGGTTGCCCTGTGCGCCACGGTTCTTTATTTCAAGGTCTTCAAATGAAAAGTCAAACACCTTTGCGCGGGCCTTACTTCCCGGAGACAGTGTAATGGCAATAATCTCTGCTTCCCCGTTTGGGTTCACGGAGAAATAAAGGGATTTACTTCCGGTATTGCCCTTGGTAAGGTCATATTCTTTATCCCTTGTTACACCGGTCACGTTAAACCGTTTTCCGTACGTGATGCCCGTTTTGCCATCCATGTAGAGCATGTTGTAGGTGGTGCGCTCATCATTCTTCTGGAAGATGGCAATATGGATGATGTCTTTACCCACGAAGTTCTTATCAGACACTTTTGATACGATCATTTTACCGTCCTTGCGGAAAACAATAATGTTATCAAGGTCCGAACAATCGAAAGCAAACTCATCTTTTTTCAACCCTGTTCCTATAAAACCTTCTTTATAATTCACATACAGCTTGGTATTAGCTATAGCTATGGTTGTTGCGTTTATTGTTTCAAATGGCCGTACCTCTGTTTTTCGGTCACGTCCTTTTCCATATTTTTTCAGCAGGTTCTCATAATAACGGATAGAGTAATCGTTAAGGTTGGCAATATTATTTTTCACTTCTTCGATAGCTGCTTCCACGCCTTTTATGTGTTCGTCAGCTTTAAATGAATCGAACTTTGATATTCGTTTGATCTTTATTTCAGTAAGCCTGATGATATCGTCCTGGGTTATTTCCCTGCGGAATTTTTTCTTATAGGGCTTCAGTCCGTCATCTATCGCTTTCAGTACAGCTTCCCAGGTGGTCTTGTCTTCTATGTCGCGGTAAATACGCTTCTCAATGAATATCTTTTCAAGGGAAGAGTAGTGCCAGTCTTCATTAAGTTCGTTCAGCTTAATTTCCAGCTCCCGCAGTAAAAGATTTTTGGTATGGGCCACTGACAGCCGCAGCATCTCACTTACAGAAACAAAATGTGGCTTATCATCGATGATGATGCAGGCATTAGGTGAAATGGATATTTCGCAATCGGTGAAGGCATATAGTGCATCTATGGTCTGGTCGGTTGTTACGCCGGGGGCCAGTTGCACGGTCAGCTCCACATCTTTTGCGGTATTATCTGTTACACTTTTGATTTTTATTTTACCACTATCATTTGCTTTAAGTATACTATCTACCAATTGTGTAGTAGTAATACCATACGGTACATCTTTTATTACTATGGTCTTCTTATCTGCTTCTTCTATTCTTGCCCGTACACGCACCTTGCCACCCCTGGCTCCATCATTATAATTGCTTACATCTATCATCCCCCCGGTCATGAAATCAGGGAATAGTTCGAATTTCTTACCCTTCAGGTTTTTTATAGCGGCATCTATCAGTTCGCAGAAGTTGTGGGGCAGTATTTTTGTACTCAATCCCACCGCTATGCCTTCCGTGCCCTGTGCCAGTAACAGCGGAAATTTCATGGGCAGAGTCACGGGCTCGTTCTTCCTGCCGTCATAGCTTAGCTGCCATTCTGTTGTCTTTGCATTGAAGGCTACTTCCAGCGCAAATTTGGATAGGCGCGCTTCAATATAGCGGGCTGCAGCCGCGCTGTCGCCCGTGCGCACATCGCCCCAGTTACCTTGTGTTTCTATTAGCAGGTCTTTCTGTCCCAGATTCACAATGGCATCGCCTATGGAGGCGTCACCATGTGGGTGGTACTGCATGCTTTGGCCTATGATGTTGGCGACCTTATTGAAACGGCCATCATCCATTTCCTTCATGGCATGAAGTATGCGGCGTTGCACAGGCTTTAGCCCATCTTCCACCGCAGGTACAGCCCTTTCGAGTATTACATAGCTGGCATAGTCAAGAAACCAGCTTTGGTACATATCATTGATCATCACCGCGCCATGCCCGGCATAGTCATTTAGTTCATTCATCTAAGAGCCCTGTAATTATAAGACTGCAAAAATATTCATACCCATGCAACTGCAAGGAAGAATTTTTGCACATACACAGATAATTGTTTTTGATTTTCAAAAACAATATGCGGGATGAATTAATTTGTTAATTGTGAGAATATGTAATGAGGGTGGTGACGGCGTCTCCGTTGATAGTTACAGATGTAGGGCTCGAGGGCGTGATCTTCGCTCCGGATTGTAAGCCCAACTGCTGGGCCATATCATCTGGAATCACATAGGTGCTTTCAAAGTTGTATGTGCCTTGGGCACTTGTAAAATAGCTTACCTGATCTGGCTGGTTTGTTTGCAACGCCGACAGACTGAATGTCATTATCAATATATCCGGGTTGCTTTGCATAGTGGCAAATGTAACAGATATGCCATCCGCATTTTCTCCGTTCAGGTGGTTTTTGCAAACCCCTCTCCCAACACATATATCCTGCGTATGATCACCAAACCATACTGTTCTCGAACAGGCTGCTGGTAAAGGCCTGAAACCGGAGCATATTGTTACTGAAACAAGAAAAACGAGGAGTGAAATAGACTTTTTCATAACTAAAAAAGTAGTGTTTTAGGACAATTTTCTGCACTATTCAACTATCAAATTTACAAGTTTATTCCAATTTTTAAAAATAACAATATATTTATTATTAATTTATGTGTCTGTTTTTATTTTTTTGTAAGCTATGAATCACGATATTTTTTTGTAAATTAGCATCTATAATTTCCTAATATCATTGAACTTTTCTAAGCAAATGTGAATAATAGCGCTTCATGAGATATTTTAATAAATATTTTATAGTTTTATCTGGGGTCATAATATGCGTTTGTAGCACTTTTGCAGTATATGCGCAGACTAATATCGACTCTATAAAAAGTTTTGTTCAGAAGTTGTCTTCTGATTCGGATAAGGTAAATACATTGCTCGACTTATCGAAAGGGGTAGGCTGCTTTGATTCTGTTAAAAAACTTGCCATTGCATTTGAGGCAAAGGAGATAGCAACAAGGGTCAACTGGACAAAAGGTATCCGTGATGCTAATAATACTATAGGGTTAATTTACTTGCAATGTGAGCAAGACTCCACTAATGCATTTATCTATTTTAAGGCGAATCTTGCATTGGCGAAAAAGAATAAAGATCTTGTAAATGAGGCGTTGGCATTGGATGTGATAGCAAGGGAATACGGCGAGATAAACCAGCATCAGAAAGCGATTGAGGTATATCACGAAGAATTGGCACTTGAATCGGGGGAGGCACGGAAAGCCAATATATATGCTAACATTGGAACATCGTACAAAGCAGTTAGTGAGTATCGTGGAGCACTTGGTTTTTATGATAGCTCACTAAATATACTGAAAAATAAGAAAAGCAAAGACATGCACGATGTCTTTGAGATGGCGGGAGTGTATATTAATAAAGGCGAGGTTTTCCTCAGTATTGGCCAGCCTGATAAAGCGCTTGAACAATATGAGTCGGTATTAAATAGTCAGGCTGCAGAAAAAGATAAGCAGTTCTATATATGGGGCCTCATTGGTCGTGGCAAGGCATTTAGAATAAAAAAAGATTATACAAAAGCAGTGCAAAATTACGAAGAGGCATTACAGGTATGCAGGCAGATAAATGGTTTTGAAGATGAGGTAAGTATAAATGGTGAATTGGCCAATACCTATATGGAGACAGGGAATCTGGATAAAGCACACAGTTATGCAGATAACGCGGTGAGCCTCGCTGAAACACAACACTATATCAATTTGCTTTCGGAATGCAATACAATATTGGGAAACATTTATATCCGTCAGGGAAAGTACGACCTTGCAGTGTCTTACCTTAAAAAAGCATTGGACATAGCGGAGCAGACAAAGAATATAGAAGACCAGCGTGATGCATGGAACGGACTAAGAAACGCCTATCAAAAAAACGGGCAGTATGAACTGTCGCTTAACGCACTTGAAAAAGTTGTTGCTTTGAATGCGATTCTTGTCAGTATCGAGAGCTTAAATGCGATTGCCCGTGTTGAAATATCCGTTGAATATAAAAGTAAACAGCAAAAAGACAGCCTTTCAAATCAAATGATCTTTGCTAAAAAGATAGAGCGGCAACGTGTGCTCACCTACAGCGGGTTCATAGGCCTGGTGCTGGTGCTGGCTTTGGCATTTTTTATTTTCAGCAATTATAAAACACAGAAAAAGTATAACGAACTGCTGAACAGGGAAAAGCAGCGCCACCTGGCACATATTGAAGCACAGAGCAATGTGCTTAGCGAGATTTCTCACATACAGGCCCACCAGATAAGAGGTCCGGTATCTACCATTCTGGGGCTTGTACATATTTTCAACTACGATGACCCCACAGACCCGATGAATAAACAGGTGATGGAGTGGATTACATCAACCACTGAGAAGTTAGATATTGTCATTAAGGATGTGATAGTAAGGGAAAATAACCTTCGCACTGAACATGAGGAGAATGAAGCAAAAAAGGATATGCCGGAATAGTATTTTCCCGTTTGGGCCGACTGTAAAAATCGTCCCCAACCGCTTTCTTATTCTTTGACTCTTATCTGCGGGTTGAATATTATTTTCGACTTCACGGAATTGGATATGAGACAGGCACTTTCAGATTTATTGAGTATTCGCAGCGCTTTTTCTCTGTCCTCTTCCCGGAGTATTGTAAGCGAGGGCACAAGAGTTACCTCACTCATTAGGTATTTTCCATCGGTCATTTCAAGTTTGCCATATGCTTTCGAAGTAAATTTATGAAACTCCAGTTTCGAACTTTCTGCAATTGATAAAAAGGTGGTCATCAGGCAACTGTTAATAGCTGCAGTAAACAAATGTTCGGGCGACCAGATTTTTTCCACTCCCTTCGGAAATTGAGGAGGTGTAGCTACCTGCACCTCATCATTCAGGTCAGGAGAGTAAAGCACACCTATCCTGTCCTTTATCCAGTTTACATCTACTTCATAGCTATGTTCTGTATGCATGCTGTCGATTTTAATGTCAAATATCATCCGCGCATCATTAAATATTTATGATAATAGTCATAAAAGGCAGTGATTATCGTCAACAGGAAGCTATACCATATTTCAACTATTAAGTACGGAAAACTTATCTTTAACCCATGAACCGTTCGCAGTTAATAGATATTATTTTTAAGAAAAAGTCCGTGCTATGTGTGGGGCTGGATACAGACCTTACCAAGATTCCCAAACATCTTTTAGCAGAAGAAGACCCGGCTTTTGCATTTAATAAAGCCATTATAGATGCTACCAGAGATTTTACCGTAGCCTATAAGATAAACACCGCCTTTTACGAGGCGCAGGGTATAAAGGGCTGGATAAGCATGGAGCGGACACTCAACTACATACCCAAAGATATTTTTACCATTGCGGACGCCAAACGCGGGGATATAGGGAATACATCTGAGCAATACGCCCGTACCTTTTTTGAGACGTACCCGTTCGACAGTGTTACCGTTGCTCCTTACATGGGGGCAGACAGCGTTAAGCCTTTTCTTCAGTTCGATGGCAAGTGGAGCATAGTGCTCGGGCTAACTTCCAACGCAGGTAGCGCCGATTTTCAGTTACAGCAGTGCGGAGCCGAACTGCTTTACCAAAAAGTGCTGCGCACTGTTGCCTCCTGGGGCTCGCCGGAGAATATTATGTTCGTGATAGGGGCAACGAGAAAGGAGCAGTTGCAGGAAGTCAGGGCGTTATTGCCCGATCATTTTTTCCTGGTGCCCGGAGTAGGGGCGCAGGGTGGTGATGTGGATACTGTGTGCCGCAATGCTTTTAATAAAGATGCAGGTGTTTTGATTAATGTATCGCGCGGAGTAATCTATACGGATAACACGACTGCATTTGCAGAGCGGGCACATGAGGAGGCAAAAAAGTACCAAAAGGAAATGGAGGTGTTTTTTTAATTAGTTATGATAAGTACCGGATATAGTTTTCTATTTACGACTTAGACTTATTGAGCCATGAACGAAGCCTTACTGCAATTCATATGGCAATACAGCCTTTACCGCCCTGTTGCTTTGCAGACGGCGGATGGTGAGCCGCTTACCGTTGTTCATTGCGGTAAACTGAACCGCGATGCCGGCCCTGATTTTGCCGAGGCGAAAATAAAAGTGGGTGATACTACGCTTGTAGGTAATGTAGAGCTGCATGTGAATAGCAGTGACTGGTTGAAACATGGGCATCAGCATGATGCTGCGTATAAAAATCTTATTCTGCATGTGGTATATGAGAACGATGTACCCTCGGTAGCGCAGAACACACCTGTGCTCGAATTAAAACAGCATATCCCGCAGGATGTTATCTTGCGTTATTCCGGGCTGATGCAGGCTCCGCAGAAGTTGCCCTGCGCCGGGCAGCATGAAAAAGTAAAAAGCATCACCAAAGAAGCCTGGTTGAGCAGGCTGCTGGCAGAGCGTTGGGAACAGAAACTTGGAGATTGGAATGTGCTTCTCGAAAACTCTGCCGAAGACTGGCGGAATCTGTTGTATTGGCGCACCGCTGCCAATTTCGGGTTCAAGACCAATGCTGCGCCATTCCTTATGCTGGCGCAGTCATTACCGCTCAATATCCCAACCAAACATAAAGACAACTTAATGCAGATAGAGGCCCTGCTTTTCGGTCAGGCAGGTATGCTGGAGGGCGATTTTACCGATGAATATCCGCGTGAGCTGCAGCGCGAATATGATTACCTGCGCAAAAAGTACAAACTTAAACCCATTGCCGGTCACCTCTGGAAATTCCTGCGTATGCGCCCGGCCAATTTCCCTACCGTGCGCATAGCCCAGTTTGCCGCACTTATCCATAAATCGCTTCATCTGTTCTCACAAATAATAGAGACACATTCGGTTAAGGAAATAACACCTCTGTTAGATGTTACTGCAAGCAGCTACTGGGACACCCATTTTCAGTTCGATTCCGCGCAGGAGCAAAAATCGCCGAAGTCGCTCGGCAAATCTTCAGTTCAGAATATCATCATTAATACCATTGCACCTATCCAGTTCTTGTATGCCGCAAAACAGGACACACATAAACTTCAGGAACGTGCCCTGCAGTTACTGGAATCTGTCCCCGCTGAAAAGAACAACATAACCCGCCTTTGGGAAGAAAATGGCTGGCAGTCCGAAAATGCGGCTCAGTCGCAGGCCTTGCTACAGTTGTACAATAATTACTGTAGTTCTAAACGCTGCCTGGAGTGTACGATAGGGTTAAATATTATTAAGACAAATCCACCCATTTAATGGATACTAATTAATTTGCCCAATTAATAGTCAAGGTCTTTTTACAATCGGGGTGCAAGCTGATGAGTACAGGACAGGTCATGGCAATATTTTCAATGATCTTCTTTTCCTTGTCCGTGTACCGTTGCCCGCGCGGAAAATCCATGATCACTTTCACTTCACCTATCCGGCGCGGGTCAGATGCCATTATCTTTTCTACCTGGCATACTGCACCCTCTATATCCAGATTGTGGACTTTCCCCGCTATGCCAATGGTCGTTACCATGCATGCCGCAAGGGCGGTGGCAACAAGGTCGGTAGGCGAGAAGCGTTCTCCCTTTCCGTGGTTGTCAACTGGTGCGTCCGTTTCTATCGTGTGTCCGGAGCGAAGATGCGTGGCTTCCGTACGTAATGCTCCCGTATATACAACTTGTGATGTCATGGCACAATTTTTGCTAAAATTACGAAGTATAGGCAAGTTTATGCGGTTCGTTTAGCATTTAATATGGATTATTATCCGTAATTTAGTACCTGTTTCTATGGCATCGCGTTTCAAAGCATTACTTTTATTTGTTGGTTATTTCTGCATTGTTTCCCATGCCGGTGCCCAGGCTGTCGTGCGTCCTTCTGATTCTGCAAAAAAGACAAAACCGGTCATAACTCCGGCAAAGCCCAAAGCGCCTAAGGCAATATCGCGGGAGCTCAGTTTTGGTTTGCGCCTCAATAGCAACGGCTGGAGTGTCTATTCAGATATAGGAAGAATAAAACCCAGAGATGCTAAACATGCCGACATGTTTTATAATGTGCGCCTCTGGCAGATAGAGATCACTGAAAAAAAACATCCGAAACAACATAAAATATCAAACCAGGGTGGTGGCTCAGGCTCCAATTCGTATATCTACGGAAAAATAAATAATTTTTATGCCCTGAAGCTGGGCCGGGGCTATATGCGCATGCTGGCCGGCAAGCCTGATCCCGGCAGTGTTTCCATCCATTGGCTATATGCAGGTGGTTTTTCGCTTGGCATGCTTAAGCCATACTACCTGAATGTATTCAGTGACCCGAATGCTATTAAGTATGAGGATGGTACAAAGGAAGATTTTCTAAACCAATATCTCATCCAGGGCAGCGCAGGTTTCGCGAAAGGGCTCGGCGAAATGAAGTATATTCCGGGTTTTCATATTAAATCAGCCATACATTTCGATTTTTCTGCCAGCAGGAAAAGTGTGATTGGGGTAGAGGCCGGCTTTAACGCGGAGTATTATGCTGGGGATGTGCAGATTATGGCCAACCAGCCCGCTACGCCGTTTCTCCTCGATCTTTATGTGGCCATGCAGGTGGGTAAAAGATGGTAGTTCGGCAGGCTCATTGGTTGATAGATTTGAAGTTTTTCCTTTTCCTTACCTTTGTTATCTATTATGCAGGAGCTTCCCGTAATCAGTTCTGTAGACATTACCAAAGATACGCGCGTGAAAAAGCCCGATTGGCTGCGTGTTAAGTTGCCTATGGGCGAAAACTACCGCCATGTGCGCGGCCTGGTAAATACCCATAAACTCCATACCATATGCGAAAGTGGTAATTGCCCCAATATGGGCGAATGCTGGGGGGAAGGTACCGCTACTTTTATGATATTGGGCAATGTGTGCACCCGGTCGTGCGGTTTTTGCAATGTGGCCACAGGTAGGCCTGAGCCTGTGGATTGGGATGAGCCGCAGCGTGTGGCTGAGGCCATATTCCTGATGAAGGTAAAACATGCCGTCATCACTTCTGTGGACAGAGATGAACTGAAAGATGGCGGATCTGTGATATGGGCCAATACTATTAAGGCTGTTCGTGCGCTGAACCCCGAAACTACTTTGGAAACACTTATTCCTGACTTTAAAGGCGAATGGGACAACCTGCAGCGTATTATTGATGTGGCGCCGGAGGTAGTATCCCACAACCTGGAAACGGTGGAACGCCTTACCCGAAAAGTGCGCATACAGGCAAAGTATCACCGCAGTTTGGAAGTGATACGCAGGTTGAAAGATGGCGGTATGCGCACCAAAAGCGGCATTATGCTTGGCCTGGGTGAAGAAAAAGAAGAAGTACTTCAATCTTTACAAGACCTTGCCGATAACGGCTGCGACGTTGTGACACTGGGCCAGTACCTGCAGCCATCACAAAAGCACCTGCCTGTAGTTCGGTTTGTGCATCCCGATGAATTTGCTTCCTTCCGTGAAGAAGGCTATAAGATGGGCCTCGATTATGTAGAGGCAGGCCCGCTTGTTCGCTCTTCCTACCATAGTGAAAGGCATGTTTTTGCCGGAGAGGGGAGAAAGAATTGGGAGGCTGAGGATAAGTAACGCTAAAACAGGGTTACTCTTCATTGGGCTCTATATGTATGAGTACGTGCCCCAATTCCGGAAGTTGCTGCCTGAGCGTATCTTTAAGTTTATGCGCTATTTCGTGTCCCTCTTTTACCGTTATATTTGCGTCCACAGTGGCATGTAGGTCTACGTGATATATTCTCCCTGATTTACGGATGAAACACTTTTCTGTATCAATCAGCCCGTCTACATCCTTGGATACAGCCCGTATTTTTTTTACCAGATCTTCATTTAAGTGTTCATCCATTATCTCACCTAGCGCAGGCCTGAAGATCAGGTAACTATTGTATAAGATGAAACCCGAAGCGAAAAGGGCCGCCCAGTCATCGGCAGCTTCATATCCTTTCCCCAATATAAGGGCTACCGTTATGCCAATGAATGCTGCCACCGATGTAATGGCGTCGCTGCGATGGTGCCATGCATCTGCTTTCAAAGAAGAGCTGTTCGTTTCCTTGCTTCTTCTCATTACCAGCCGGTAAGAGTATTCTTTCCAGAGTATTATTGCACCTAATACGATCAGAGTATAGGGAGCCGGCAGGGCATGTGGGGTATAGATGTTTACTATGCTTTTATAGCCAATAATCATCGCCGAGGTAATTAAAAATCCAACGACAAGGAAAGTAATTAACGGCTCCGCCCGTCCGTGCCCATAGGGGTGATTCTTGTCTGCTGGCCGGTTTGAATATTTTAACCCAAACAAAACCAGGAATGAAGAGAAAATATCGGAAGTTGATTCAATAGCGTCTGCTATCAGCGCATAAGAATTCCCGAAATAACCGGTTATGCCTTTTATCAGGGCCAGACTGGCATTGCCCACTATACTGAACCAGGCGGTCTTTATGGCTGTATGCTTGTTGCTCACCGCTGCAAAAGTATGGAAAATAGCTTCGGATATATGATTTTTAAAAAGCAGGCATATTAGAAAAAAGTAGCTTTCCTCGCATTTTCTAACCTTAATTAACTCAATTATTTGCTCCATAACCCTTAAATTCGCATCCTAATTTTCTCAATTGGTACAAACAGACTATGTCCACGTGCCCTACGGTAAAACTGTACATGGCGAAGAAGAAATAGAAGCAGTAGTTAACGTATTGCGCACCAGCACCCAAATGGGCAAAAATGTGCGTGAAATGGAAGATCGTGTAGCTGCGCTATACGATAAGAAGCACGGCGTAATGGTGAACAGTGGTTCATCTGCCTTATACCTGGCTGCCGACCTCATGAACTATGAGGCTGGTTCAGAAATCATTACCCCTGCTCTTACATTCTCTACTACCGTGGCTCCATTGGTAAAAAAAGGCTTGATACCAGCTTTCATAGATGTGGAAGAAGGTACATACAACCTCGATGCCAATAAGGTAGAGGAAATGATCACGCCTAAAACAAGGGCTATGGTGATACCTAACCTTATGGGTAACTTACCAAACTGGAAGCAACTCCGTGAGATCGCGGATAAGCACAACCTGTATGTAGTTGAAGATTCCTGCGATACACTGGGCGCTGAGATAGATGGGAAATCTTCAGGCCGATTTACCGATATGAGTGCTACCAGCTTCTATGGTTCACACATCATCAATTGTGCAGGTAATGGTGGTATGCTTTGTGTGAATACCGAAGCACTTTACAACCGTGCCCGCTTGCTGCGTAGCTGGGGTCGTAGCTCATCTTTGTTTGTAGAATCAGAAAAGATTGAGAACCGCTTCAATGTGGAGATAGACGGCATCCCCTATGATGCGAAATTCGTTTTCGAAGAGCCGGGTTACAACATCGAGCCTTCTGAAATGGGTGCCGCTTTTGGCCTTGTTCAGTTGAAAAAGCTGGCCAATAACCTTGATGTGCGCACGGAGAATTACAGGCGTATGCGTGAGTTCTTCACTCAATACGAAGAGTTCTTCATACTGCCAAAGCAATTACCAAACTCACGCACAGGCTGGCTGGCATTTGCTACCACGCTTCGCGAGTCTGCACCATTCATCCGCCGCGACCTGCAGATATTCCTCGAAAAGAGAAATATCATGACACGTACGGTGTTTACCGGCAACATACTGCGTCAGCCTGGCTTTAAGCATGTGCCTTCCAAAGTATCGAAAAACGGATATCCTGAATCAGATAAGGTGATGCGTGGCGGCATGCTGCTGGCTTGCCATCACGGCCTCAATGACGCACAGATAAGCCATGTAATGGAGAGTGTAACCGAGTTTATGAAAAACCTTTAAGCAAATGCTGCAACTGATAATGGCTGGTTTGTTGGCCTGGAACAATAGCCTGAGGGCAAAACGTAAAGAACTTAACCCGGTGCTGTGGGCGGTTTATACAGTCATTGCCTTCTTTGTATCTTTCATTATTGGTTCTCTTTTTGTCATCTTTGTTTTTTGCAGGAACGTCATCGACTTTAACATGATGTCTTCGCAGGATGAGAAGGTAAGGCAGCAAGCGGCAAAAATGCTGGAGAATGCCATACTGAGCAATCCGCTGCATTCGTTTACTCTCGTACTATTCAGCTTTGGCGGCTACCTGTTCGTCCGCTACCTGATAGACCGTAAGCCGGGTAAAAAAGTGCCCGAAGTACACTGGATGGATAAGATGGGCGGGGAATAACTTGAAAATGAGCTAATATAAAAATGCCCCGATGTTCGGGGCATTTTTCTTACACAAAATTTTCAATTTACATTACCCCTGGTTATCCCGCCACTCGTACACCCATCCCGATTGTATCATCTCCAGGTGGCCTTCATTGCATTCTTCTCGCTTACCTTCAAAATTAGGTATTTCCAACACCCATTCTATAAGTTCGGTAAAGCGTATCCTGTAAATTTTGCTTTCGCCAAAATCATCGCCAAAGCGTTCATAGAGCTTCATAGCTATGTCTTCGTGGTCTTTCCAGTTTATCGGTGGTTCGTAATGTGTACTCATTTTAAATTTATATTTTCAAATTAGCTTATTCGCCGAGGAACTGTGTTTGATCTGGCAATGTTACTTCTATTAATCCGCCCTCGCCTTCAAGTATACACTGGCATCCTAACCTGGAGTTTATCCTCGGGCTTACCGCACGGTCTATAAAGTCTTCCTCTTTATCAGATAGTTCAGGCAGAAGTTCATCTCCTTTTTCCACATACAGGTGACAGGTGCTGCAGGCGCATACCATGCCGCAGTTATGATGTAGCTCTATATTGTTGTCAAGCGCCACCTCAAGGATACTTTGCCCGGGTCCCACGTTTTCCAACGTGACCGGTTCAAGTCCTTTTTGTTCAAAATTGAATTTTATTGTATACATGAAAAGAGTGTAGTAAACTGCCGCAAAGGTAATGTATCAGTGCAGAACTATGAATACCGATTCCCTATCCGGCTATTTATTTTTTGCTGCGGCCTGTATAGATGCTGTTATGGAGCTATACACATTTCGCCATTCCGGGTGTTGCTGCAGCAAGGTGAGCTGTTGCATAATCGTGGATTCGTCGTGCCGAACGGCTGGCCCTGTCTGTAGGTTTTGCGGCGAGGCCTGCCTGATGCGGTCAAATGTTTGTTCAATTATCGGCATCAGGGTAGAGAAGGGGAGGCCATTCTCTGTGCACATTTGTTCGCAAATAGCCAGTAAATGGTTCACAAAGTTATTGCCTATCACTGCCGACAAATGCAGCCATTTACGTTGTTCATATTTCGCTTCAAATAACACATCCGTTATAGCATGTCCTATTGTCAGCAGTATTTTCTGGGTCTTTTCAGATGAGGCCTCCCATCCGCAGGGTATATTTCTGTGGTCGGGTGGGTTGGTCTTCAGTATGGAGTATACAGGCCAAAGAACCGCTCGTTCTTTAGCGGCACCTTTTATAGTATCTATATCCACGGCACCGGCAGTATGTACCAGTATCGTTTTTTCTAATGAAATAAGTTCCGCAACCTTGGCTATAGCTGTGTCAGAAACAGCCAGAAAACAAATATCAGCACTTCCATCCTCTATTTCTGAAATCGCTCCGTACCTATCGCACAGTAGTGCTTCGGCCAGAGTCTTTGCTGCATCCAGGTCGCGGGCATATACGCCCGTGCATTGGTGTCTGCCCGCAAGCAGCCTGTTGCCAAAGAACCAAGCTATATTGCCCGTACCAATGATACTGAATGTCATACTTTACGATGTGTAATATAATGGTTTTCCATAATCTTATGCACTTGCTCTTTGAGCGCTGGCACATCGTCCATTGTCAATCCTGCCGTGGGTATGGGGTCAAGGAAATGGATATGGATAGGCATGGGCCGCGCCCAGAATTTTTTATAATGCGGCAATATCTTCCCCGTGTTGAAGATGATACCGGGGATGATCGCTTTTTGCGCCTTAACGGCAGTTACAAATGCACCATCAAAAAAAGGTTGCAGGGGGTCGTTAGTCTTGTTGCGGGTTCCTTCTGGGTACAGGCACAGATGTATACCCATCTCCAGTGTTTCCTGCATTTTCAGTACACTTTCCCTGCGACTCCCTTCCTTCTTGCGGTCTACTATTATCGACCCGCATTTATATATAACGCCAAACAAAGGGATTTTTGACATCTCCACCTTTGCCAGGGTCTTGTTTGGCCCCGGTATCCATGGAGAAGAAACGGGGATATCTGCCAGTGAATTATGGTTGATAACAACCACATACTGTTCCCCTTTTTTGAATTTCTCTTTACCTTTTCTGATAACAGGGCAGAAAACAAGCGGCATATACACATTCATCCACAACCTGAAAACCGGGTGCAACGCCCGGGCTCTTTTGGGCTCCGGCAGTTTCGATATAAGCCATATAGGTATAAATACCACAAACATGGTGATAGCGAATACCACGAGTGAGTAGATGATGAAAACAGTACCTGCTATGTTTTTAATGAGTTTCATCCGTTTCTATATACTCCAGTCTATGGGTTTTTCTCCGTGCTCCCTGAGCCAATTATTGGTTTTACTGAAATGCCCGCAACCGAAAAATCCATTATAAGCCGATAATGGCGACGGGTGCGCAGCTTTTAATATCTTGTGCTTGTCCTGGTCTATCAGGGTTGCCTTGTTTTGGGCGAATTTTCCCCACAGCATAAATACCACATGTGGCCTGTGTGCAGAGATATGCCTGATAGCCTCATCGGTAAAGATATGCCATCCTGCCCCGCTGTGCGACATAGGGCTGTTTTGCTCCACGGTAAGCGATGCATTGAGCAGCAATACGCCCTGTTTCGCCCATTTCTCAAGGTTGCCGGTGTGGGGTATAGGTATGTCTAGGTCAGCATTCAGTTCTTTGAAAATATTAATTAAAGAGGGCGGGGGGGCTACTCCGTCCGGCACCGAAAAACAAAGCCCGTGTGCCTGCCCGGGATTATGATATGGATCCTGGCCAATTATTACCACCTTTACATTGGTAAATGGGGTGGTGTTGAAAGCATTGAATATTAATTTGCCCGGGGGGTAAATTATTTTTCCGGCGGTCTTTTGCTCTTTCAGAAAACGAACGATACTTTCAAAATAAGGTTTCCCGAATTCCTCCTTCAGTTCCTCCTTCCAGCTTGCTTCTATTTGTACGTCCATTTTTTGGAATTGGTAATTGGGAATTAGGGATTGGGATTATATCGATATATCGTTAGATTAAGTATTGAGTCAATAGGAATATTTCTCTTCACAACAATCCAAACTCCAAACTACTAATTCCCTATTCATAAAAGACTACCTCACTTCCACCTCCAGCACTTTATAGCCCTGCATATAGGCTTCCAGTGTATCGCCGGCATTTACCGGCCCTACGCCTGCCGGGGTGCCCGTAAATATCAGGTCACCTATATTCAGCGTAAAGTACTGTGATACATAAGCAATGATCTTATCTACACTGAATATCATATCACGGCTATTACCCTCCTGCACTACTTCTCCATTCTTTTTTAGCTGCATAGAAATGTTGTTTACATCCCTTTCCGGGCTTATCACTTCAAAGGAACCTACAGCCGCCGACCCGTCAAAGGCCTTGGCTATTTCCCAGGGCAACCCTTTTTTTTGTTGTTCCCGTTGCACATCTCGGGCGGTAAAGTCTATGCCAAGTGTCACCTGTCCATAGTATTTGTTTGCAAATTTTTCCTGTATGAATTTTCCGTTCTTGGTTATCCGCACCACCATTTCGCATTCATATTGCAGATCGTCGGTAAATTCAGGATAATACAACTGCTTGCCAGGCAGCAATACCGCCGTTTTGGGTTTCATGAATATTACCGGCGCCTGTGGCACCTCATTATTTAATTCTTTCGCGTGATCAGCGTAATTTCGCCCTACACAAATTATTTTCATATCTTGTTTGCCACTTATGGGCCGTGTAAAATTAAAGTTTCCTGACGAAAATCCGCTGTTTACCACTGCAATTCCCATCCGTGTGGGCGACCTCAACTACGGCAATCATGTGGGCAATGATTCAATACTATCCATAATACACGAGGCCCGGATGCAATTCCTGCATCGCAATGGCCACATCGAAACCGATATAGCCGGCATCGGGCTTATTATGGCCGATGTGATGATTGCTTACCGGGGTGAGTCCTTTTATGGCGATGTGTTGACCGTGCGCCTGTATGCTGATGAATTGACCGCTCATTCTTTCGATCTCCTGTATCATTTGTCTGCCACCCGCGATAATAAACAGATAGATATAGCCCATGCAAAGACGGGCATGGTGTGCTTCGACTATAAAGATAGGAAGATAACCGCCATGACAGAGGTGCTTAAAAACCTGTTGGAAAAGAATAAATAATCGCTATCTTGTTTCCCAAATAATAAAAAAACTTATGAAAAAATATCTCTGCCTATTGCTTGCCATAGTGGCAACTTTCCAGCCGATTTTTGCCCAGCAATTTAAAACAGAAAAGAGCGCGGCATTTGAAGAACCCGAATTTGGCTGGAACAAATTATTGCAACTGAAGAACGGAAATACGTTCTTTTTTCACAGCACAAGGCGGGATGGCATAGAGGTTACTGTGTATAATAAGCAGCGAAAGCAAATATCTACCAGGACACTGGAAAGCGCCCTATGGGATGTGGGCAAAATGAAACGTTCGAAGATTGTTGGCTTACACGAGATAAACGGCGAACCTGTACTTTTTGTGATGCAGTTGGATGACCGAGAGCCCACACTGTACCGTATGCGCATAAACCCGAACACCGGGTCAAAAATGAACGAGACAAAAATGGGCAATCTTCCTAAGTTAAGTGCATTTGCGGGATATGCTGTCGCCTTTGGTGATGTAGATTTGCCGGAAATAATAGTTGAAAAAGACCCAAATTCAAATTGCTATGCTGTAATATATTTTGATGGTTTTGCTAAGGAAGGCAACGCACGCATACGCGTGGTGCACTATGATGGCATGCATAAACAACTGAATACCGCTAACTATTTTGCACCGGAAAATAAGTACAAATACCTCAGGTATATAGGTGCTGTGGTAGATAGCAACAAACGCGTTTATATTGCAACATATGGGTATAATGGCAAGATAAATGAGGATAAGGATCCTGGCGTAATAGTATCAAAACTAAACGTGGGTGAGACAGCATTTCTGCACAATGTTACCAAAGTATCTAACGATTTTAATGACACGAAATCAGTGATGCTTTATAACCGGAATACTAACAGGATCCAGCTAATGACGGCTACGTTTACCAAAGAAAATACAACTATGTGGGAGCGTGCTTACTGGACCGGCGTTGATCATAAATTTTTTGGAAAGAGTATATTCCATTGTCTTGTACTAATGAGTTACTTTGATGCCGAGACTTTAAGCACGATAAGTGTTAAGCCATTAGCAGGCAGTAAAATCGATGCTTATGGCAAACAGAACATCAATAAGGATTATAACTACAGTGGGGTGCCACTGAATATGGTGCTCAATAAAGACAACACCACAACAGTGCTGCTGGAAGATATTACACACATAAACCAAACTACAACTTCAACGGCTACTTCATCAGGCCGTGTTCACTACAAGACTAAATTAGGGCCGGTAGGGATCTCCGAATTATCTGAAGATGGGATAGAACTCAATGGTTATGCAATCAGTAAAAAACAGATTGCGGACGGAACGCTACCCGTTCTTTATATGGCTGGCAGGAGCAATGGCATTTTTGCATACCCTACGGCACCGGGCACTTCTACCTCTAACAATAACCATTTCTTGTCATACGACTATATTTACACAGATAAGGGACGCTATGTGATCTTTAACGACCTGCCAAAAAATTCGGATAAGGGAGAGGACGAGGAAAGGAGAAAGGCAGTTGCGTACGTTTCTAATACCAACACCATGTGCTATAAGCTTGGTGACCCGAAAATCGAAAAATTCTTTTTGTTTGGTGAGCCGGCCAATGATGATAAATCTGTATTCAGCTACATAGCATCATCCGATTTTAATAAGGAGATAAATACTTACGCTACAATGATAGTTGAGCGCGATGGCAGGGACAAACAGGCCAAAATAGCCTGGGTAACCTTTGAGTAAATTTCCATTAACTAATCTAAACTAAAACAGCCTTTTGAAGAAGGTATTATTTTTTTTACTTGCATCATTGGCAATAACCTCATCAGTTCTTGCACAACAATTTAAAATAGAGAAAAGTGCAGGCTTTGAAGAACCTGAGTCTGGCTGGAACAAAGTGCTTCAATTGAAGAACGGTAATACTATTTTTCTTCATATAGAGAACAAGGAGGGCATGTCGATAGCCGTCTATGACGCGAGCAGAAAGGAAATTTCGAGAAAAAATATTAAAAGTAATGTGTGGGATGGGGACAGGTTTAATGATGCTGCCATAGCAGGTTTATATGAAATTAGCGGTGATGCCGTATTGTTCCTTGTGCAAGTTGATAAAGAGTTGAAATTAAGCTTGTATCGTATAGTAATAAGCACTGCAACCGGCGACATAATAAAGGAAGACGTTGCGGGTTACTTTCCTACTGAGAAAAGCTATAAAAGATCTAATGTTGCCAATATCTATTCACAGATAATGGTGGAGAAGGATCCGACATCAGATTGCTATGCCATTATCCTTAAAAAACTACCGGCGAATACTACCGAATATCTTCGGGTGTTGCATTACAGTGGCTCCCATGAATTGTTGAATGATACTTATTATGCTCCTGATAAGGGTGATTTTAGTTCACTGTATTATATTGGTTGCGCAGTAGATGGCGATAAACGTGTCATAATTGTTACTTCCGCTGAGACAACAACTTTGACTGACACCACTAAAGGGTTGTTGATATCATGCCTTAAACGCGGGGAAAAACGGTTCCAGCATAAACTGACCGAATTTCCTCAGGATCTTGATGGTTCTGATGCGGTAATGCGTTATAACCCATCTGCGAATATTGTACAGCTAATAACCTATACACTTTTGAAAAGCAAGCGCAAATTCAATATATTACTGGACAAAACAACAACAACGACTACATATTTAACCTTGATGTTTTACCTGGACCCTGAAGCCTTGGCAATAACAAAGGTAAAAGCATTAAACGGAGAGAAAATAAATGAGTATGCACATAAAAAAATTGACCCGGAATATAGTTTTGGCGGAGCTCCACAACAATTGATAATAAATGAAGATAATTCTGCAACGGTGATATTTGAAGAAGTTCAAACGCAAACCATAACCCGGAGTAACAATTACGGCTCATCGAGTGTTGTCAGGGAGGATACCTACATAGGAGCATTTGGTATTTCTGAATTGTCTGATACAGGTTCGGAACTTCGTGGATACGCAATAAATAAAAAACAAATGACTCAGGGGATATTACCCAAGTTTTACATTTCACAACGTAGTAAGGGGATATATATACCACCTCCACGTTACTATGGTTTTCATAATACTTTTCATTTCAGCCAGTTTACTTCAACCGATTATATAATTACTCAGGGTGGTCGCTATGCAATATTTAATGATCTTCCGGTAAACTTTGAGAAGAGTGAGAATGAAAAGAAGAGAAAGCTTATGAATTCAGTGTCTGAATCAAATACCATTTGCTGTAAACTCGGGGATGGCAATATCGTTAAATTCTACCTTTTTGGAGAACCAAAAGGATATGAAACGATTTACTGCTATATAACATCATCTGACTACAACCACCAAAAGAAATCCTATGCCACTTTGCTCGTAGAACATATCGGGCGGAAAAAAGAAGCAAAAATTGCCTGGGTAACCTTTGAATAGCACCTCCCTTATTTTTCAATCGCTGTTATTATCTCCGGGCTATCGGGTAGGGTAGTGGGGGCGAATATATGGGTAAGATTACCGTTTTCGTCTATCAGGTATTTCTGGAAGTTCCATTTCACCTTGCTGTCCATGTATCCGTTATATTTTTTATTGGTCAGCCATTGGTATATTGGTGCCATGCTACCTCCTTTTACAGATATCTTCGCGGCCATAGGGAAGGTTACACCATAATTTTCCTTGCAGAAACTGGCTATAGTCTCATCAGACCCCGGCTCCTGGAAAAAGAAATTATTAGCGGGGAATCCCACGATCACCAGCCTCTCCTGATATTTTTCATAAAGTTTTTGCAGCCCGGCATATTGCGGGGTATTGCCACAATGGCTGGCAGTGTTCACTATCATTATCTTCTTTCCCCGGTACTGTGAAAAGTCTATAGTGCCCCCATTCAGTGCCGCAACTTTAAAATCATAGATACTTACAGGCACAGGGCCTTTTGGTGCGAACAAAAATGAGAAGAACAACAAACCGGGGATGACCATATACTGCAAAGGTAGGCCATTTCAGGCCATGCAATCTTTGAGATTTGGTAACTCCCGCATCCTGAAAATACTAAAATTCTGAAAATCCTGATCAAAGCCGCGCCCACACTGCACCTAAAAACCATGACGGTACAGTTACTGTACCATCATGTATTTTTTATTTGGCAGGTGGTCCCTCCTGACCGAACTTTGCCTCATGCCCCGAAAATTATTAGGGTAAGTTCTTTGACCGACTGCTTTGTGAATGCTGTGCTGTAGTGCGCAATCAAACCCACGTGCCCCTAATCCTGAGTTTGCCGTAGGGGTGAGCTTGTGAACTTTGTGACTTCTTCGCGGTCCTTGTGGTTGATTTTCCACTCCCCGTCTTATTTATCTGCCGTAGGTATATGACGACTTATAACTCACGACGAGGCTACTGCCCTATCCCCGGTTTTTTATACCTTTTTGGGTATAATTATACCTTTGGGTGGTATAAATATACCTTTTAGGGTATAATTATACCCCTTTATACATTGCAATAAAACACATAACACAAGCCCACAGCGCATTTCACCCGCACCCACTCTCGATTTTTTACCGCTGCCGGTCAAATCCCGGAAATTATACCCTGCTCCGGCATAGTTTAATAAAAATTGTTGGGCGTAGATGATTTCTACTTTTTTAATACTTGATATCTGTGTCGTGGTAACGAAGATTTGAAAAACACTCTGTTATGAACATATATATTGAAACAGAAAGGCTCATTATTCGCCCTCTCACACCAACAGATGACGAGGCTATGTTTGCTATGGACAATGACCCGGAGGTACATAGGTATCTCGGGAATAACCCGATCCAATCAATAGAAGCCGAAAGGGAGGTGATCGTATTTGTAATGCGCCAGTATGAGGAAAGGGGCATTGGCCGCTGGGCGGTAGAGGAGAAAGCAACAGGGCATTTCGTGGGCTGGGTAGGTTTCAAACTGATGAAAGAGACCGTAAACAAACACACGGATTTTATCGACTTCGGCTACCGCTTTGCCCGTCAGCACTGGAACAAAGGTTATGCTACCGAATCTGGCAGGGCTTCATTGGCCTACGGCTTGAATACCTTAGGCTACAAAGACATTTATGCTATGACGGATATCGACAACGGGGCATCACGTCGTGTGCTGGAGAAACTCGGCTTCCGGCTACTGGAGATTTTTTCCTACGATGCCGAACCCAACTGGCGTGCAGCCAATGCGCCAACTACCTGGTATAAGCTGTTGGCCTGACATCCGCTATTTATATATCAGGCTATAGGTTATTGGCTGATGGTCAGGCTCTTGCCTGTTGTCTTTTTTTGACTATACCAGATCATGCGTTCCACATCGCTCTGGCTGGTTATCATACTCGCCTTGTACTGTAGAGAGTACCGCCATTTGCCGTTTGCAGGTTCATAGCGCTGTGGTATGGCGCTCCACCGCACGGTTTTATCCTGCCCTATAATATATAATCCGCTCACCGGTGAGCATAGTGAAACAAAGAAAGATCCGTCCGGCAGTTCGGCCACACTGCCACCGGCTCCGCCCCGGGTCCTGCTTGTCATGCGCTCCGTTTCTGCATCCATGTTCAGCTCTGCCGCGCCAAATTCATATTGCCACGTCTTTTGTTTGTCGTTCATCACAACAATGCCGGGGTGGAATCCTTCTACGCAACTATTGTTGTTAAATAAATACAATTGCCCTTTTCGTGAAATGCGGCAACAGTGCTGGCCGCTGTACGTGCAGTCTATTTTCTGTAATGTTCTGCCTGATGTGCCCTTTTTTTTCAAATACTGTACGGCTATCACCTGGTTGGCGTATTTAAGGCTCACATATATCACCTGCGTCTTTTCATCAAAAAAGAAAGCGTTGGCGTGAGGGTCAGGCATACGCAGTTGTTTGTCAGTTATTTCATAGGGTAGGTCGCAGAGGTTGTACTCATCCGCAAACTTCCAGCTCCATACCACCTTCCCCTTCTTATCATATTCTATAAGTATCGGCAGCATCATCTTCTGGTCCCTGTTTCTCGATGACGCTTCACATGCTATAGTGTCCGTTGATGGCGGTTCCCAAGATACGTAGTTGCTTCCCAGCGCCATATAGTGCCCGTTACTCAGCTTTGTAAATTCGTGATGATAGTTCTCCGTTTTGTCGCCGCTTATTTCTCCCGTATTTGGCCCTTGCCACAATACTTCGCCGGAATAGCTGATCTCGTATATGTTACCACCATATAAACACGTTATTGTGCCGTCTTGGGTCAGTTTCAGGTCTGAGATTGAATTTGTGGCCGTATCCAGAAATGGTGGGTACCATACCGGATGGCCCTCCATATCATATAGGGCCTGGTTGCCATCAAGAAAAATATAGTTGTGTTTATACTGGTCGTTTCTTTTCAGAATCGTAAGCCGCATGGTGTTCGTATCTACACCCGGCACTTTACGTGTGCTGAAATGGTTCATCGTGCTTTTTTGCGTCCCTTTGCTCTTTGTGTGACAGGTCACCTGCCATGTGTATTCCTGTCCCCAATCAGGAACGCGTATTATCTTTTTGTTAGTATAGGAAGAATCAGTGATAATCGTTTGGGCAGCAAGGGTTGCCTCGTCATATATTTTCCCTTTTGCTATCCTGATGTGGTATTTTTGTGCCTGCACAATTTCCGGAAAAGAAAAGCCGATCATCGTATAATGCAACTGGTTGTTTTCAGCTGGCATAAATTGTCCCATAGCTATATTGCTGCATAGTAGAATACACGCAATTGACAGATAGAGGCAGGTCTTGTACATTTCAGGGTTACTGTTGGTAATATTTTCAACAATAAAAGTAGATGCTTAAATATAGATATTATATGCTGCACTATGCCCAAGCTCCTGATTTGTGGCGTATTACAGGAATGTTGGGGTGAAATATGAATAGCCTTCTTGCTGAAATATTGGTGAATATACATAGCCCTTTGGGGTGAAAAATATGAATGATGGGGTGAATTTTTTTTCTGGTCTGGATGGAAGGTTATTGAGATATAATGCACGGCGGTAAGAAAATTAAATTTTCATGAAATGCGCTGCAGTATGGTGTTTCAGATGCATTATAGGATGCGGCCTCTTCATTTCGTGATAGAACAACACTCATGCTTACTATGCTTATTTTTGAGAATGACCTTCATTCAGCAATATTTATTGAACTAGTTCAAAAGAAATATTCATTGATGCTGAGTACATTTACAATTTGAGTGGTTTTTTTGCCCGACTGTATCTGGTTATACTGATTGATGATTAGGCAAGAACCACACAATAACCGAAACCCAATTATTTCCAGAATGAACTTTTTTAGACAACATGTAACTAATAATATCTTCCTGTCTGATGATGAATGGCAACAGTTTTCTAAACCTTTTAAGTTGCAAGAGGTTAGTAAAAAAGAGTTCTTATTAAAAGAAGGCGAGGTTTGCAAATTTGAGGCCTTTGTCAATAAAGGACTTTTCAAAGTATATCATGTTGATAGCAAAGGGTCTGAGCACGTTTTGTATTTTGGCGCAGAAGGTTGGTGGGTAGGTGATATTGATAGTTTTGCCAATCAGATACCTGCCCGGCTTTTTATAGAGGCACTCGAACATAGCGAGATACTGATTATAAGCAAGGATGACAAAGAAACACTTTACGAAACACTCCCGAAAGTCGAAAGGCTCTTCCGCATTATGGGCCAGAAGAGGGTTGCCGCATTGCAACGCAGGATGATAGATAACCTGAGTAAAACCGCAACAGAGCGATATGCTGATTTCATAAATGATTACCAGCAAATCACCCAACGACTCACCAATCGGCAGATAGCGGCTTATTTAGGTATGTCGCACGAATTTCTGAGCAGAATAAGAAGAAAAATCATTCCCAAAAAGTAGATACTGCCAGATTTGTTGAAATAGGTCAATGGTTCATTGCTCATATTGGTTGTATCTTTGCCACACCACGAAGGTTTTACCTTTAAACTACTATCAATGTCTGTTTTTCGCTCAGCCCCTGTAGGCCCAACGTTTTCGCGTGTCCTTTTCTCTTTAATATTCGGTACTGTTCTGCTGGCTGTGTCATTACCCATTACAGCCCGGATATTTCCTGAAGAAGGGCGGACACTGAATTATCGTATCATTGGTGTGTCATTTCCGGAGAATATGCAGGCCTCGCAATATATTGTTGAAATTTCTGCAGGGCATTACGATGGAACTGACGACTTCACAAGACAGATATTTCAGAAGATAAACACTGACAGTAGCAGGGTGATAGTCAATGTTCCTTTTTGGGGATCTGAATATTCCTGGAGGGTCATATATAAGTCAGGTAATGTTACCTTAGATAGCAGCAGTATTTATCATTTCGCAACAGCAGCTTTATCAGATGATACAGTTATTGCAAAAAGGTTGCGGGTTATTTCCTGCACGCAGCAAATGTCTGATATATACATCCTCGTTGATGGCATAAATATCATGTACGACCTCAATGGTGAGCCTGTCTGGTGCTCACCGCAAACTGAACTATTCAGAACCAGTTGCGACCTGAAGGCATCTACGGCGGGTACGTTTACTTTTATCGCAGGGGCAGATGCTTATGAAGCAGATTATGATGGACGGATTTTGTGGAAGACAAAGCCGAAGGCTGACGCAGTAAGCGGTACTGCAACGTCAGGGTTTCATCATCACGAATTCACCAGGCGTGGTAATGGTCATTATATGGCTTTGATAGCCGCTCCTGTCAGCCCTGAAGCCCTTTTGGAAAATGCGGATACCGGTAAGAATAGGTTCTTCCCAGCATTGTCTGTCAGTTCTCTTAAAGAGTTTGATAGAAATGGAAATGAAGTATGGTTGTGGGATGCATCAAAGTATGCAAAGCAGGGAGATTTACAAACATTCCGGGAGCGATATTCTGACAGGGTTATTGACCTGCATGAGAACGCCTTTTATTTCGATGAAGGCAACAGCGTGGTCTATCTGAGTTTGGCCGGTATAAACCGGATATTGAAAATACAATATCCGTCTGGCCAGGTTCTGGCAGAATACGGTAGTAAGGTTCCCTCCGGCACAAGGACTATGCCGGGTAGTAGTCCTATGGGTTTAAGGAAGCTCTTTGAAAATAAGATGTTTCATAATCCGCATGCTGTTAAGCTGTCGGCTGATGGGTTGCTATACCTTTGCAGTGCGGATATACAGAGAGATAGCAGGACTGGCGAAATAAGCAGAAGCTATCCGAAAGTACTGATGATGAAAGAGTCTGGCGGTACCTTGAAGAAAACTTGGGAACTTGATTGCAGGCAATATATTTCCGGAATACAGAATGTTTGCGGAGGTGGTGGTAATGTTGTGGAATTGCCGGGTAACGCACTGTTTGTTTCTATGTGCATGCCTTACAGCAACATGTTCATTGTTGATAAGGATAAACACCTTTTATGGAACGCCGTAACAGAGGTTAGACAGCCCGGTGGGCAGGGTTGGACCCAATACCCCAGGTACAGGGCTAGTGTAGTAACCAGGCAGCAACTCGAGCATATGATATGGCGTGGGCAATGATATGGTCTATTCTGTTTTTACGTGATGGCTATCATCTCCCGGGCAGTTCCACTTTCGTCATTTCTGTAGCTTCACCTTGAAAAGCACCGTATTCCCTGTGTCATTGTCAGCAGCCATTGCCAGGGTTATTTCTTTCTCCGTTTCGTGAAGTATGCATACGGACTCTGTCTTTTGTCCTTTGAACCGGGCGTCTACCGCTTCCAAGTCTATTATGCGGTCGGGCAATATGGTCACTGCAGTTTCCTTTTGAGACAGGTTGTTAACCAGCCACAAGTAGCTTTTGCCTATAGCGCCGTCGGCATACGGGTCGTAAGTGTCTTCGGTAGACAGGGTGAGTAGTAGGCAGTCTGATAAGGTAGAATAGTCCATGCCCGAGACTCCGCTGAACGCTGCAGGCCTTGTTTTCTCACCTATTCGTTTCATTTTTACGGGTGCGTTTTGCTGGTCGTTCCAGAATCCTGCGCTGGTGATAATAAGCTGGTTCTCCGGATAGCCTTTATTGCCCCTGTTAGCTAATACAATGTTGTCGCCAAAGGCGGCAGCTCCTTCTATATTCAGGTTGGGCAGGCCTTGTGCTTTTAGCCGGTCATAGTAGGGGCTGAGGTCTATGTGTTCATATTGCCTGCTGGTAGTATTCACAAGCCAGGCACTGTTGCGGTAGGGAACCAGTGATCCCGATCCCATCAGCAACAGTTTATCTCCATTCACTGCCAGTGCGGCTTCAATATCGGGCTTGGTGGCCTTGGGAAGTGTATTTGCAGAGGCATCAATGATCGTTATAGTATCCGTTACTTCAAAGTCTTCATTCAGTACCAGTACATGGCCCATATTGTCGCCGACCAGATAGAGCCTGCCGTTGATGAAGGCCAGTGCCGATCCTGAGGCATAATGCTCCGTTATGGTTATTTTCTCCAGTGTCACTTTTCCGGGTATTACTGCGGGAAATTGCCCGGCTACTTTATTATCATCATTTGCCGGCTTTCTGTGCCTGCCGGGGTACATAGTTTGTAGTAGTATGCTCCGGCGGGCAGGTTGCCTGTGTTCAGGGTTACCTCATGCCGGCCTGCGCCCATATGGCTATTCACAGGTGTCGCTACCAACTGGCCCATCATGTTATACACAGTCAGCTGCACATCACTTTCTCCGTGCAGGGTATACCATATAGTGGTCACATTGCCTGCAGGGTTAGGTGTATTCTGGCCCAGGATACCGCCCTCATCGCGCTCCAGCTTCGTTACTCCAGCCAGTCCGGCCTTCCCTTTTATAATGAAATTCAATCCTATGTTCAGCCCGTTATCTGTTGCATACTGCCATGTGCTGCCCGACCCTATCCTCGACATTTGGCCCGGTGGGTTCAGCCTGCCCGGCAACACCTGGTAGGGGGTCACTGCCGGATTTGTGGTTGGGCTGGAACTGACCGCTGCCGACCAGCATAGCCAGTAAGTGCCCGCCGTGAGGTTGGCTGCGGGCGACAACAGTAGCTTTAGTGCCATGATCGGCCTTTTTGTGGACAGCAGTGCGCCATCCGATGAAAAAGTGTCCACCTTGTATATGCCGGTAAATGCAGAACTGTTTAAGCGGTTCATTACCGTATCGCCCCATATCACTGTACCTCCCAAGCCCGGCGCACCATTGAATATCTGCAGGTTGCAGCTGATGAACGGAGATGACAGCGGACTGCTCGCATATTGGTATCCATATACAATAACCGTATCAAAGGTCCATGTGGCACCAGCGGGAACGATAAATGCATCGGCAACCCACACACTCTGGCTTCTTTCCATGTTCAGGCCGTTATACATCATGCCGTTTGTTTTACAACTTGCGGGTGCGCCGCCATAGCCGGGATCCGTTACAAATGCCGTGTCAGCCACGTATATGGTTTGCGCATGTGCCTGTAAAGTCAGTATGGCGCATAGTATGGGTATCAGCTTTTTCATATTACACTAAATGTATAATACAAAACTATGTAAATTATTTTCATTGCCAAAGGCAGGCAGGTATACTGATGGAGGCAAGTAGCTGAAATAGATGAACTGACTTGGGGAGCATCCGGAAGATGGTGAACGAGTGGTTGAATAAGGTGTGGACCCCATGTTTTTTTACAGCTTTTTTGGATAGTGGGTTTCATATGTAATGTGTTGGTGATTATATGATTTTATATTTTTTTTCTGGACACTATTTTTACACTTTTGGAGACGTGGGTCGTGAGAGGCATAAGTGGTAAGTGGAGGGAGGGGAAATAGACAGAGGAGGCCAACAAAAAATCTAAATCTTAAGGGGGCGTGACCGAATAAGGGTATAATTTCGGGGATTTGACGTTTTGCGGTAAAAAAACCGGGGGTGGGTGCGGCTGAAATGCTCTGTGGGCCGCCACGTGCGTTTTTTTGTTGATGTATAAAAGGGTATAATTATACCCAGAAAGGTATAAATATACCCTGAAAAGGTATAATTATACCCCCAAAGGTATAATTGCCTCGTCCTGATATTACCATACCTTGGTTAGATAATCCTGCTTTTAGCATGAGACAATAAATAGTCGTAAATCATGAGTCTGGCGGTTGGCAGTATAGTATATGCATGGGTTCGCATGGGCGCTATAGCACGAATTTCACAAAGCAATATTTCAAAGAACTTGCCCGATATTTTTCGGGTCCCTCCTTCGCTGACGCTATAGCCTTCGTTAAAACTACGGCTATTGAAAACGGCGGGTGA
>CAYSIG010000046.1:0-35837 GCA_964430995.1 uncultured Flavipsychrobacter sp. | reverse complement strand
CACAGGCTTCAGGCAGCTACACTAACGCAACTGGTGTTCCGGTAACTGTTAACTACAACTAATCGCTTAACTAAAACAGATATTTTCAGACGCCCCGGAAGGGGCGTTTTTTTTTGGCATAGGGTTTGCTGCTCAGGTGATAAAATGTTTTATGAAAAATTACCTGTACTTTCTATTGGCGGTATTACTGGGTGGGTTGCTGCTGGAAAATTGTACTTGTGCCCGTATATGCAGTAATGCTATGCCGGTGGTAGCTTTTGTGAACTTTGACAGTACCCAACTGGATGTAGTGATAGTGAAGACATACAACAAGGATGGGACTTTTAGCCACCTGGTGGACACGAAGGTGTATACCAGCAATTATATGCCCCCGGCGAATACGTTTAATATAGTTGAAGATAAAATATATGATATAGGTGCGTTCAATGACTATATAATAGAAGTGCCGGCGGCAGGCAAAGTGTGCCGCATAAAAGGTATAAACCTGCACCACGACCGGTTGAAGACGGCAACCTGCACCAGCGGTATGACCTACTACATAAATGATTCAATGAAAGTGATACCCCTAAATACCACAACTGCCAATATGCCGGGGACAATCAATATTTATAATTAGGCACTTATTTGTAGTTTGTAGTGTAGAAAGTAAAATAGGGTGCCGCATCTTTATCAGCAAAGAGTTTTTTGTAGTTTATGCCGCTGATAACGCCGAGTTGCAGCTCGCCGGGGGCATAACCTTTCAGCATGTCTGAAGCAAGTACATTGTTCAGGTAATTGCGGGCCTCGGTGGCGTTCCTGAATTTTTTAACCACGAGTACTCCCTGGTCTATAGTAAGCAGGTCGAAGAGAAGCTCAAAGGTGCTGGACTCGTATTTGGCTGCGTTCAGGTCTTTTACGGCTTTTTTCAGGCCGGAAGTACGAGAGTCAATACCGGGTAATACGATAATGCAATAGTGAGGTGTATCCGAAATAAATGTGTAGGTCGGGGGTATATCGGTAGGTGGGGCGGGAACACTGGGCTGTGTGAGTTTTTCTGATGTCTTGTCTGATTGCTGTGCCGTGTCTGTTGTTTCTGTTTTCTTAGTTGTGGCATCGGTTATCTTCGGGATATAGGCTCCTTCTTTATACCACGATGGCTTGCCCCCGTTGCGCACTTCTTTTATGTAGTTCTTTACATTGTTGGCCCATGGGGTTAGTGTATCGGCTGGGTTACTGCGCAGGAATTTGGTAATGGCGGTGTCAGCCAGGTCGAAGTTGCCGGCGCCGGCATAGGCCATTGCTTCCGTAACTTCAAAGCGTTTTTTGTAGGTAGGGTTGTCAAATTGCTTTTTTGCGGCATTTATGCGCATCAGTACTTCTGTGTACTGGTGTTTGAGCAGGAGTTCGTAGGTCTGGTCAAAATAAGCCGAAACGGTCTTTCCCTCTATCATTTCGTCCTGCCTGCTTTCGCTGTTGCGGGGGCGCATGATGCCGGCATACTGTGAATTAGGGAATTTCGCCAGCAGTTGTTCTGCATATCCTTTTGCCAGGTCCAGTTTGTTTTGTTTCATGGCCACCTGATAGCGCAGATGCAGTTCTTCTTCTTTATAGTTGTGATTGGCGAAACGCATGCTGAGTGTGTCCAGTGACTGCACCGTCATGTTGTAATCCTCCAGTTTGAAGTATGCTTTTGCCAGCTGAATGTATGCCCGCTGCTGCAATTTTACAGATACTTCTTTTTGCTGTGGGGTATTGGGGATCTTTGCCAGCAGGGACTCTTCTGTGATGTCTCCATTGTCTCCGGCGTCGGCTGTCAATTCATCAAGTTCGTCTTCTGTGGCCGATGCTTTTGTGGCAGTAAGTGCAATTCCGGAACTTCTGCGCCAGTTGTCCACCAGTGGGCGGTTGCCCCATTTGCGTTTAAACTCGGCGCTGCCCTGCTGCATCAGCGTAGTATTGCCAAAGTACCAGTTTGCTGCTTCTTTATCCTGTTCGGTCTCGGCCGGGGCTGCTGCTACCACACCCGAGCTTTCGGCCCTGGCAATGCTGTCCATGCGTTTCTTCTCCATGTCACGCAAATATTTGCGTACTACGAACTGCTGCTCTCTTTTGCTCATGGCAGACAAGCGCAGCAGGCTGTCCTGATCATGGATCACTTTTGTGGGCACAGATATTTCCTCAAGCCCCTTGCTTCTCTGCACCGCTATAGCTGCCCCTGCTTCCTTGCCCGATGAATATTTTGCAGCGCTGTCGTAGGCGCGCTTAGCTGCATGGTAATTGGTCGTCAGGTAATAGACATCTCCCAGGGCGGCATAAGAAATTGCTTTTTGTTTTTTTGTGGCCCTGGGGGTGTTCACGCTTTTATTAAAGTAAGTGATGGCCTGCGTATTCTGGTTGGCTTTGGCGGCCAGTTGTCCGAGCACAAAATATACCTGATCGTAGTAGCTTACATACTTGCCGTCAGTGAGTACCTTCTTCAGCGGCCTCATCGCTTCATCTACGTTATCCCCTGCCTGTAGTTTGTTAAACGCCACGTATTTGCGGGAGTAAAAATCCATTTCGAGTTTAGGGTAAAAGGAAAGTACTTTTTCAAATGTTGCAGCCGCTTCTTTGTACTCGCCCATATTTTGCTGCAGCTGGCCCAGGATAAAGGTGGCGCGCATACGCAGGGATGAAGGCAGGTTGTTGTCTTCGATAGCTATGGCCAACTGTGTAGCGGCGGCGGGCTGATTATCTTCGGTAAGGAATGCAAATGCTTTTTCGACAGCAAGTTTTCCTTTCAGTTCGGCGGGGAGTTTCCTGTCTGATTCCAGCAGAGAGAGTATTGATTCGGCATTCTCCACCTGGTGGGCTTCGGTATAGGTACGTGCAAGCCATAGAATGGCTTCATTGTGCACAGACTTATGTTTCATGAAGTCGAAAAGGCCCTTTTTACCTTCATTCTCTACTATTGACGGGCCTTCTTTCGATTTGCCGCTGCCATAGCCTGCTTTTTTTGCCCTGGCTTTCTTTGCTTCTTCATGAGAACTGATAATGTAGCGGAAGGCAATGGCCGCATTCTCATACTGGCCGCGGTAGTAGTAAGCCTGCCCAAGCAGCAGGTAGAGGTCGTCAGCCCATTTTACGCGCGGGTCGTGTATCTGTATGCCTACCGATATTTTACGCACGATAGTGTCCATGTCGGAAGACATGAGCGTGGAATCACGGTTGGGGTCGAAGGCGTAGAGCCCTATCAGCGAATCGTAATTTTCTTTTCTTCCGCGCTGCATATTGTCCTCCGCTTCGTCCATTTTCTTCTTCGCATTGAAGTAGTAGTTGTAATGTGTAAACGAATTCTGCGTGAACCTGCGGAGCGGCCCCCATTTCTTTTTCAGCATTTTTGTGTTACTCCACTCCTGGCGCTTTTGTTTTATTTTGAGCTCCAGTTTCAGCTTTTTTTCTTCTTCTTTATTTTTTTCTTTTGATTTGGTGAGGCTTTCTTTCAGCTTTCTGACTTTTGCAAGGCTGTCGGTCTTTTGTTTGCGAACCATTTTTATGCTGTCAAGCTGCTTGGTGCGCACGGCTTTCACACTATCCATAGACTTGGTCCTTGCTGTTTTGGCGCTGTCCAGGGAGCGTTTTCGGATAGCGGCAAGTTTTTCGCGTTGTGCCTGCTGAACAGATTTGATACTGTCTGCCCGTAAGTGCCGCACAATTGTAACACTATCGGCATAACGCTTACTGTTTTTATATTTTGCCACCTTTGCTACACTGTCTGCCCGTTTCTTTTGCCTGGCCTTAATACTTTCATTCCGGACCTTTCTTACTCCCGCAATGCTATCGGTGATGGCTTTGCGGGCACCTGCCATCGAATCCATTTTCGACTGTCGGGCTTTTGCGATAGCACTTGTTTTTTTATTGCGTACACGGGCCACACTATCCTGGTAGCGTTTGCTTTCACGGTATTTACGTATGGCCGCGGTGCTGTCGGTGATACGTTTCCTTGCAGCCTGCAGGCTGTCGGTGGATTGTTTCTTCGAGCCCTGCTGACCCCCGGTAGCAAGTTTCCTTGCCTGTTTAGCACTGTCGGCTTTACGGGCGCGTTGTTTTTGCAGGTTGTCGGCGCTGCGTTTTCGTGCAGCCTGTAGGCTGTCGGTCTTTTGTTTTCGTGCCAGCTTTGCGCTGTCGGCTGAGTGTGCGCGTTTTTTCTGGATGCTATCGGCTGTGCGGGCTCGTGCGCGGCGCAGGCTATCCGGGTTATTGCGGCGGGTGCTGTCAGGCATCTCAAAATCATCCCCGTCTCCATGCCTGGCAATGGCACGGGTATAGGTCAGGTTATTGATGATGATAAAACCTAATGCGACTAATAATATTACCCTGAAACGCAATACAACAACTTTTTCTTACAGATAGAACGCAAATGCGCCCTTAATATTATCCAAAATTAGTCTAAAAAGGGAGCATATCCCTGAATAATCAAATATAGAAAAAAAGGGCAATTATAGGAGGTCCAAATAATTATAAATTAACAAAACAGTTTTGCTATTTTGTCAACCCTTCCTATAATTTCGGGAGGGGAATTGGAGTTATAGGAAGCAGAGGTTGAAGGGTTGTGATAAGGTATAGTGAGAAAAGAATGAAGCTGTGAAAACATCGCCAAAACAAACACAAAGTATGCTGCGCTACGCAAGCCTTGCCACACAACTGATGGTGATGCTGCTGGTGACTGTGTGGCTAGGGTATAAAGTTGACGGCTGGCTTAACTGGAGGGTACCGGTATGCATGATTTTATTCCCATTAACAGCATTGATTGTTTCGTTGTGGAAATTAGTAAAAGACCTTAGTAATCAGAAAAAATGAATAAGCGGTACGTTGTTATTATACTGACATTGTTTGCGGTGCTGAGCATAGTTTTTCTAGGTATGAAATTCTATGCGCCATCTTTCGATTTTCCGGCGCTGGAAGCGGGCAATGTGATAATGGCGTTGCTGGCCCTTGCCACCCATGCAATAATCAACAAGCAAATGGAAAAGAGTCCCCATGCATTTGTGCGGGGGGTATCGGGTTCGTCTTTTCTGAAGCTGATGGTGTGCATGATCGCAATACTGATCTACATATTGCTGAACAGGGCATCTATACATAAGCCTACAATTTTTATGCTGTTTGGCATATATGCTATATACACTATTACGGAAACATGGTTATTATCAAAAATTGCAAGAGAGCAGAAATGATATGAAAAAGCAAGAGAAGTCGATCTCATTTTTGGATCAATTTTTACCCAGGGGAACTTATGACCAGGTAGCGCCGTTTTTCAGGAACCATACGATACACCTCACACTGACGCATGAGCGGAAGAGCGTGCTAGGGGATTACCGTCACCCATCACCGGATGCACCTTACCACAGGATCAGTGTAAATGCCAACCTGAACCCGTACAGCTTTCTTATAACGCTGCTGCATGAGCTGGCTCATATGTATACATTCATACATTTTGAGCATAAGGCCCCACCACACGGCAAGGAATGGAAAACCCAGTTCAGGCATATACTGATACCGTTTATGGGCAAGCGGTTCTTTCCGGCTGATGTAGAGAAAGCTTTGTTTGCTTATCTGCACAATCCTGCGGCAAGCACCTGCACCGATGCTGAACTTTATAAGTCGTTATACAGGTACGACGACCACAAGCCGGGCTTCAAACTGATAGACGATGTGGGCATTAATCAGTATTTTGAGACTGACGACGGTGAGGTGTACCAGAAACTGGAAAAGCTAAGGACACGCAACAAGTGCAAAAACATAGGATCAGGAAAAGTTTATCTTTTCCAGGGTATAGTGGAAGTGAAGGCCGTGAGGCGGCAAAGGGTAGGGGACAACTGAATGTGGGTGCCGGATGAGCCGGAAGCATCAGGCTACCATAATATTGCAGAGTTTGAATAGTACCCTCGCCCCTACTATTGCGTCAATGCCATCACCGGTATGTTCTCCTCCCGAAACTTCATTGAGGTCGAAGCCAATGATCTGTTTTCCGGATTCCATTATCATGCGGAAGAGATAGTAGATCTGGTCTGTTTCAAATCCGCCGGGAACCGGGGTGCCGGTATTGGGGCATAGTTTGGGGTCCAGCCCATCAATGTCGAAGCTGATGTATATTTTTTGCGGCAGGGCACCTACTATTTCGCTGCATATTTCTTTCCACGTAGCCCCTTCATATTGCCGGCCCTTAATGTCACGGTCGAAAAAAGTTTTGATACGGCCATTGCTGTTGTTGATCATATCCAGTTCCTCGTCGCAATAATCGCGTATGCCTACCTGCACCAGTTTTGTCACCTGTGGCACATGCTGCAGGGCATTGTACATGATAGAGGCGTGGGAGTAAGTGAAGCCTTCATAGGCTACACGAAGGTCGGCATGGGCATCAATCTGGAGTATGCAGAAATCATCGTGCACTTCAGACAGCGCTTTGATGAAGCCCAGAGGGGTGCTGTGGTCGCCGCCTATAAGGCCCACTTTCTTTTTTTCTTTCAGCAGGTCGCGGGTCATTTCATAGACCCAGTCGAGGAGCATTTTGCCACCGTCATTTATTTCTTTCAGCTTTTCGGTGAGGTGGGCATTCATGGCCACCTCGCCCCCGTCGGCCATGTTGGTAATAATGAGCTCTGCGCATTGGCGCAGGTAATCGCTTTTTGAACGGATATTCCGGTCAATAGGCATCATGTAAAACCCTTTCTTCCACCCGTCTGTTACATCCGGGTCGTAGAGGTCAACCTGCATAGCTGCGTTGAATATCTTCTCAGGACCGCGCGCGGCCCCCGGCCTGTACGATACTGTAACCTCCCACGGTACAGGCAGCAATACGAGTTGTGCCTCATCTTCCGTGAAGGGCAGGCCGAAAATATTATTGGATTTTAGCCCGATGGAATTCGGGTCGAAGTTCGCGGCATTTGACATGGCCGCAAAATTATAACTTATTGAGGTAAAAAACAGTCCGGCTACCTGATCTGCGATAAATTAAATTTGCCGCTCCTTATCGCATACATCACCAGCCCGACACGGGTCTTGAGGTTTAATTTTTTGAACAGCGTGTCTCTGTACCCTTCCACGGTGCGTGTGCTGCAGTTCATCTTTACACCTATGTCTTTATAGCTCATTTCTGTGCAGCAGTATTTCAGGAAATCCACTTCGCGGTCGGTGAGGTCATTGATATTGGGTGCGTTTTTATTCTTTTTTTCGTCGGAAAGGTTGGTGAATACCTTGCTGGCAGCCCATTCAGGATAATAGAACCCCTTTGTTACCAGCGCGTCAAGCGCTATTTCCAGCTCTTCGGGATGAATGTTTTTGTGGAGATAGCCTTTAGCGCCCGATTTCACCATCCGTATCAGCGACAGGTCATCGTCCTGCATGGACAGGGTAAGAACAAGTACACCGGGGTGCTTGGCTTTCAGCCATTTGGCCGTTTCAAATCCATCCATTACCGGCATGGATATATCCAGCAGCACGATGTCGGGTATATTCTGCGGGCTTTTGAATTTTTCCATAAGGGCCTTGCCGTGTTCCACCTCGTATAGAACAGAATA
Organism: uncultured Flavipsychrobacter sp.; assembly: GCA_964430995.1. GTDB lineage: Bacteria > Bacteroidota > Bacteroidia > Chitinophagales > Chitinophagaceae > Nemorincola. The sequence continues at coordinate 28,302 of CAYSIG010000046.1, read as the reverse complement.
ATTTGGGAAGGCGTTAATAATGTTTGCGATAGCTTTTGCTATCAGTGTGTGATCGTCTGCCAAAACAACTTTGTAATTCAGGGACATGAGGCGTTTATTTTGTTTTGTGGGATAAATATATTCAAAGTGGTGCCTTCATTGATAATACTGCTGAGAGAAAAATTTGCCCCGATAAGTTCGGCGCGTTTCTTCATGTTGAGCAGGCCGATTCCTTCGTTCTTTTTTCGCATGGAATCGTTCAGGTCGAAGCCTATGCCGTCATCAGATACAATACCGGTGAGCCCCTCGCTGTTGTAATTAAAGTCAATGCGGATATTTCTGCATTCGGAATGTTTCAGGCTGTTAGAGATGAATTCCTGTATCATGCGCAACAGGAAGTTTTTGTTCATATTTGATATTTCGAAGTCGGTAGTGTTAAAGTAGCAGGCGGCATGGCAACGGGCCAGGTTATTGACCTTTTTGCATTCCTCGTCCAGCAACTCCCACAGATCAGCAATGTCGGCATTTATGTTGGTCAGGCTTCACGACATGTTCCGCAGTGTCGTAAGCGATTCGTTAATGATACTGCTTATTTCCCTGATCTGTTCATCTATTTCCGGAAATTTTTTAAGATGGGCTAACTGGTTCGCATGTATGGACGCAAGTGTAAGCCGTTGCCCTACTATATCGTGAATATCGCGGCCAACATCCTGCATGGTCTGGGTCTGTATCTCCAGTTTTGCGGTCAGCAGTTCCTGGATGTGCTGCTCGCTCATCACCGCCTTTTCTTTTTCGTATGCCAGTTTTCTTTTATGGTACTGAAGAATGAAAATGATGATCCCCGCGATAAAGACCAGCATGATAACAGTGGCTAAGACGACGAAGACGCTATATTCGGTTTGCCCCATATAAAACTTATTGTGAACATCAGGTACATTAAGATGTCGAGTACATAAACGATATAGGTATAGGTAATATAAACACCCTGAAAATCTCTCGCAAGTACATTTCGCAGGCCATAATAGGGGAATGCGCCTAAATAATATAATAATAACCCCAGGCTCACCCAAAAAAGCATGTTATTCCTAAAAGTTAGTATTGCATTAGTGGTAACCAGCTGAATGAAAAAGCCTAAAATCAGTATTAATAAAAGAAGGTTGCCAATAGTACAGGAAAAAGAATTGAAGATTGATTCCCATTTAAAGTACATAATATCAATAATCCAACTGGATATATAAACGCCAATGCATACTATTGGCAACCTTTTTAGTTTTGTTTGTTTGAATGACCGGTTGAATAACAAAAAGAAAAACGTATATTCTATCGGAATTACGCAGTAATTATAAAGAGCAAGGTTTAGTTCATTTTCATTATGTGCAGATAAATACCACCCGATGCCTTCCGAAATCACGATAAAAAGCAAATATATCGAAAACCATTTCCAGTACGTATGTCTAATTTTTTTCCAATAAAATAGACTGGTAATAAAAGCAATTACTTCGCATATCGTGAGTATGTTGACGAGCGAGTTCAATTAGGTAAAGTGTTGTTAGTAATTATCGGCGTAATCCATGAAAAGATTCCCTTGTTGATACATGTTATCAGTGCCAGCTACATTGAACGGAGGTGGTATAAGGTGGCCACGATTCAAAGCTGAAACGGTTGACAGATTGGCAAAGTCTGAAGTGCCTGTAAATGCATCAAAATCATAGTCTTTCCCGTCGGTGGCATTGTGGTGAGTAGGCAGCATGAGGAGGGTGTGGAGGTGATTGTAGTTGGCATTGTCGGGGTTGGGGTACTCGCCGGAATAAGCGCCAAAATAGATCCTTACTCCTGTGGCCACAGTGCCTGCCGGGTTGGGCTGCTGTATCTGCGTCAGGAAATTCTGGATGTCGTCAATGCTCAGCCATACACACCTGGAATCTTTAATGTTGTACTGCGCAAAATTGGCATTAATGATTTGCCATTGGTTGTTTTTGTAATTCTTTACCAGTCCTTTGGCATAAGCTGTGTCGTAGATAACGGAATTAGTTGTTCTTGCCATAATTGTTGTTTTTTTCAGGTTAGAAATATTTGCCCTAATGTATCTATTCCTTCGGGAATTTTCATAATAATTATGCGTAAACAAATACATTTGTCACCGGAAGCCTTTTCTGATAACGGATTTACCGTTGATTATCGGTGTAAATACCGTTTTTCAGCGGAGGACGTACCGTTTTTTAACGGTATTAAATACCGTTTTTTATTGTGTTGTTTTATTTGTATTACGGCAGTACTCACTACTTTTGCGATCATGGGACCAAAATGCGCACTACTTTTTCTGCTTTGCCTCACCACAGCCTGCTGCCAGACAGTGGGTGCCGCTGCCGGGAAGAAACAACCCCCTGCGGTGCAGATGCTGGCAGCATCGGTGCAGCGCACCCTGCCCGGTATACCGGGCGCGGCGATAAAGACAAGTTATTACTTTGCCATAGTATGGCTGGGCGCCGCACCCCCGGAAACCTTTTACTGGAAAGGGGATGCCGGATGGTGGACCTGCGGGGTGGCGAAAGCGCATAAAGTAGCCGGCAAGGGCAATGACTCGGAGGATTTTAATAGTGAACCCATAAGAACGGAAAGTATACGTAAGGGGGATACTTTATTTATATCGGCCACCAGGGCGATGAAGCAAAACCCGCCGGGCCTGCCCGCCACCAGAGCCAACACCCTCTGCTATACTGCGGGCAATGCAAGGTGGGGGCAGCTGCAGGTAAAAAAAATAGTCCGCAAACAGGATATTGCAATGCCATAAATAATGGTTCCCTGACATTATAATACATACAGGGGTCATTTTACAGTAATATGCATATAGCACTTTATCAAAGTAAAGCGTAAATTTGCCCCTCATTCAAAAATCCAGCAAAGAGCAACAATGGCAATATTGGGTAATCTGATAGCTCGTTCTCTTCAACTAAGGAAACAATTTAAACTTCCGGTAGCAAGCCCCCAGACATATCAGCGACATGCTTTGCGCCAATTATTGGAGCGCGGGCAGTACACCGCCTTCGGGAAACATTACGGATTTGGCGATATACTTAGCACAGAAGTTGATTTCATAAAAGTTTTTCGTGAGCGGGTGCCGGTATGTACCTACTCTGAAATGCATTCACAATGGTGGCATCGCTGCCAGGAAGGTGAAGAAAATGTGACCTGGCCCGGGAAGGTGAAATATTTCGCTCTTAGTTCAGGCACGTCTGAGGCGGCAAGCAAGCACATCCCCGTGACGCATGACATGATCCGTTCTATTAAGCAAGTTGGTTTCAAGCAGTTATACAGCATGGCCAATTTCAAGATAGAACCGGTGACGTTTGAGAAAGGTATATTGATGCTGGGCGGCACAACCTCATTATACGAAAAGGGAGAATATTACGAAGGGGATATGAGCGGCATCAGCGCGAAAAATATGCCCCGATGGATGTCCTCCTTGTTATATAAGCCGGGCAAGCGTATATCGAAAAGGCCGAAATGGGAAGACAGGATAAAGCTCATCACAGAAAAGGCAACCGAATGGGATGTTGGTATCATATGCGGGGTGCCTGCATGGGTGCAGATAGTGCTGGAGCGGGTAATAAAATATCATGGTGCGAAACATATACATGAGATATGGCCTAACCTGAATGTATATATACATGGCGGGGTTTCAATAGAACCGTATAAAGAGAGTTTTAAGACGCTGCTGGGCAAGCCCATTACTTTTATTGAAACTTATATGGCATCCGAAGGCTCTTTTGGTTTCCAGGCGAAGCCCGGAGGAGGAATAAAACTGGTGCTGAATGCAGGCGTTTTTTATGAATTCATACCCTTCACCTCTGACAATTTTGACGAAGAGGGAAATGTGAAACCAAACCCGGAAACCTACCTTGTGCAAGAGGTGCAGGAAGGTGTGGAGTATGCAGTGGTACTGAGCACCTGCTCGGGTGCGTGGAGATATATCATTGGCGATGTATTGCGGTTCACCAATGCCAAAGAGTATGAAATAGCTATTGTGGGCCGCACCAAGCAATTCCTGAGCCTGTGTGGCGAGCATATGTCGGTAGACAATATGAACAAGGCTATCGAGACCATATCCAAGAAAATGAACATAACCATCCGGGAGTTTGCCGTTGCCGGCAAGAAGCTGGACAACCTGTATGCCCACCACTGGTATATAGGCTGCGACAACCCGGACGTGGATGCCCAAAAAGTAAAAGAATTGCTGGACCAGACCCTTTGCCAGTTGAATGACGACTATGAGGTGGAACGCACTTCTGCATTGAAGGAAATATTTGTAGAGATACTGCCTGCCAATGTTTTCATAGACTACCTGCGCGCCAAGGGCAAGGAGGGGGCAATGAGCAAATTTCCCCGTGTGCTGAAAAATGGCCAGTTGGCTGATTGGGAGCAATACCTGGCTGATAATAAGGTCGTTGAAATATCGCAGGCATAAAACTTTTCGCATTCATTTGTGTTATTGTTATATATTTGATATAACATCAGGAAATCTTATGAAAAGAATATGTGCTTTTATTTCGACTTGCATTATTTCGAGCATTACAAATGCTCAAACGATAACAACTATAGCAGGTACGGGGTGGACTGGTTATACAGGCGATGGTGGCCCTGCTACGGCAGCACGATTGCATGACCCTAATCAGGTGGCCATCCATAGTTCTGGAAATGTATACATCAGTGACGCGTGCAATAATGTCATAAGAAAGGTAAGTACTGCCGGGATAATTACTACAGTCGCGGGAACGGGTTACATGGCTGGCTCTTGTGGTGGCGGAGATTTTACAGGGGATGGTGGACCAGCTTTATCGGCAAGATTCCGCGCACCTCTGGGTGTAACTGTTGATCCAAGTGGAAATGTTTATGTGTGTGACGGCAATGAGATAATTCGAAAAGTCAATACGTCTGGTATCGTTAATAAGTTTGCAGGGCGTGGCTATCACACGACATGTCTCCCATTTAATGGGGATGGAGGTCCGGCGACAGCATCTGAGATAATATATGCATATGGTGCGGCGACAGATGCTGCGGGAAATGTCTATTTCATAAGCGAGACCAATGCGCAAGTGCGGAAAGTGAATACTTCTGGCATTATTACAACTGTTGCTGGCAATGGCACTACTGGATATTCCGGGGATGGAGGTCCGGCAACAACTGCCAAATTAAACAACCCTCAGCAGGTAGCGGTTGATAACATTGGGAATATTTACATTGCAGATAAAGGCAATGTGGTAATAAGAAAAGTGAATACTTCTGGTATTATTAGCACCATTGCTGGTAATGGCTTGATTAGTGGTACAGCTGTTGACGGTGTTCCTGCAACTGCTACTAGTTTTTGGCAGGTGGAAGGTGTCGGCGTCGACGCGTCTGGAAATATATATATCGCGGATGGAGCAGCGCATCGGATAAGAAAGGTAAGTACAACTGGATTAGTTTCTACTTTTGCGGGAACAGGTGCTGGCGGAGCATATTCTGGCTATTCTGGCGATTATGGTGCGGCCACTGCTGCATATTTATATCATCCGACGCGATTAGCGATTGACGCTTCTGGAAATGTTTTTTTTGTTGATTATGGTAATCAGGTGATTCGAAAAATAAATGTGCTTATAACACCAATCAGTGGGATTAGTTCAATATGTATTGGTGACAGCACCACCTTAACCGATGTAAGTTCCGGGGGGAGTTGGAGTAGTGGTGCAACATCAGTGGCTACTGTTGGTTCAAGTTCAGGAGTTGTTAGAGGTATTTCCGCAGGTAACGCGATAATTTCACATACTACAACATCAGGCCTTAAAATTATAAATATTACGGTTAAACCTACACCTACGCTTGCCAGTTCATTGCACCCACCTGCTGTATGTGATAGTGAAATGCTTCTATATTCTGTAGGTGGAACCATAACGGGGTCTACTTTTGTATGGAGTCGTGCGATAATTTCGGGTATTAGCAATCCTCCTGCTAGCGGAACAGGCAATATTCTTGAATATTTAGATAATACTTCAGCACTTCCTATCGCAGTTTCTTACGTGTATACCTTAACGGCTGCCGGGTGTGGCAATGTTCAGACTGTAACAGCAACTATAAATCCCACCCCGCAACTTTCCAGTTCACTTACTCCTCCTGCGATATGTGACAGTACTATATTTGCCTATGTTCCTACTAGTACTTCTCCTAGCGTAACCTATGCCTGGTATCAACACATCATACCGGGGATTCTACCCGCAGCATCTGTAGGAACCGGTAACATTAGTATGTTGCTGGAGAACACAACATCCAGCCCATTGAATGCGATGTTTGAGTATCGTATCACGTACCCGGGATGTTATTACAAACGGCAAGATGTTTATGTTACTGTATTGCCTCCTTGCGTAACCACAGGTGTAAGTTTTGATGCTAATGCAGAAAAACTCGAAATATATCCAAACCCTACCCAGGATGAATTTACTGTTGTAAGTAATGCAATAGGGCACAAATGTGAAATATCGATATTTAGCATGTCAGGGCGGCTATTAAAAACATATGAATTAAAAAATAACTATTTTACTATTTCAACAGCAAGTTATCCTCCAGGAGTTTATTTATGTAAAATTATTCGTGATGGGGAGGTAATAATTAGAAAAGTGGTTATAAATTAATTTACGAACTTTCGACTTTTAAGTTAACAGATGTGCTGCACCTAAAGTGTGGCACATCTGTTTAAAGCAAAGGAACTTATCTTTACAGGAAAATGAATAAAACAATTCTTATCACAGGTGCTACCTCGGGCTTTGGCAAGGCTATTGCTACACGGTTCGCGAAGGAAGGATATACTGTTTGTATAACGGGCCGCCGCGAAGACCGGCTTGCAGAAATTAAGAAAGAACTGGAATCAGAGTATGGCATAAAGGTCATTACCCTTTGCTTTGATGTGCGCAACCGCAAGGAAGTGGAAGATGCCATAAGTGAATTGAAGAAACAGGTAGACAGGATAGACATACTGGTAAACAATGCGGGGCTGGCATCTGGTCTGGCAACTATTGATGAAGGTAATGTAGACGATTGGGAGGTGATGATAGATACCAACCTTAAAGGGTTGCTGTATGTGACCCGCCAGATAGCACCTATGATGCGCGCGCAGGCCGGCGGGCACATTATTAATATCGGTTCTACCGCCGGCAAGCAAGTGTATAAGAACGGCAATGTGTATTGCGCTACTAAATTCGGTGTGGATGCCCTGAACCAGGCAATGCGTATAGACCTGCTGCCGTATGGCGTAAAGGTGACCGCCATCAATCCCGGTATGGCCGAGACGGAATTTTCGCTGGTGCGATTTAAAGGTGATGAGGAACGCGCAAAGAATGTGTATGCGGGAATAAAGCCATTGCTGGCGGAGAATATAGCCGATATAGCCTGGTATTGTGCATCGCTGCCGCCGCATGTGTGCATCAACGACCTGACGGTTACCTGCCTTACGCAGGCCACCAGCGTATATGCCATAAAGGAGGCCGAGCGGGTGAAAACCACCTCTTGAGCCCCAAAGGGATCAGACATTCAGCTACATTTCTGAATTCGCGCTACTAAAATGGAGCAACTTTAAAATATTTACAAAACAAGAGAACGCCCCTTGGGGGTTTGGGGTTTATGTTTACATCAACTACACAAATAAGGGTACGATACGGGGAGACCGACCAGATGGGCTACCTGTACTATGGCAATTATGCTTTGTACTACGAAGTGGGCAGGGCTGAGGCAATCAGGGAATTAGGATTTACGTATCGGCAACTAGAAGAGATGGGCATTATGATGCCTGTATCGGAATTGAATATCCATTATTACCGTCCGGCATTGTATGATGACCTGATCACCGTAAAAACAATACTGAAGGAACTGAACAAGGGCGCAAGGATACAGTTCCATTCGGAGTTGTATAACGAAGCCGGCCAGCTGCTGAATAAAGGAGTGACGACGCTGGTGTTCTACGACCCGAAAGAAAAACGCCCGACAAACCCACCCGAAGAATTATACCAACGGTTAGCGCCGTTTTTTGAGGAAAAACCATGAACATAGCCGCAACCATTATTACCATAGGGGATGAATTACTGATAGGCCAGGTCATCGACACCAATTCGGCGTGGATAGCTAAGCAGTTGAATGTGCTGGGAATAGATGTGCTGCGGCGTGTGGCTGTTGGCGATATGCGTGATGCCATAATAAATGCCCTTGACGAAGAGTTGCAATCTGCGCAAATAATTATAATGACCGGCGGACTGGGCCCCACAGCCGACGATATAACAAAACCTCTGCTGAATGAATATTTTGGAGGCAGCATGATGATGGATGAACGTGTACTTGCGCACTTGAAGGAAATATTCACAAAGCGCAATCGCCCCTTTCTGGAGCGGAACATGAAGCAGGCAGAAGTACCCGATGTATGCACGGTATTATTCAATAAAATGGGAACAGCCCCCGGCATGTGGTTCGAGAAAGATGAAAAGGTGATTGTATCCCTGCCGGGAGTGCCGTTTGAGATGGTACATATAATGGAACAGGAGGTACTACCCCGATTAAAAGAACGTTTTGTAAGCGACGCGCTTTTCCACCGTTCAGTAATCACAGCGGGAGAGGGCGAGAGTTTTGTAGCTGAAAGAATTAAAGATCTGGAGGAAGGTTTGCCGGGGCACATACGCCTCGCCTACCTGCCCGGCGCGGGCATGGTGAAACTGAGGCTTACGGGGCGTGGGGGTGATGCCGCAAAACTATCAGCCGAACTGGGACTTTGGCAGCAGCAGATCGCGCAAAGGCTTGAAAATATAGTAGTGGCAATGGAAGATATTCCGCTGGAGCAAGTGCTCGGGCGGTGGTTTTTAGCCAATAATGCTACTTTAGGATTTGCGGAAAGCTGCACAGGTGGGTTTGTGTCTCACCATATTACTCAGGTGCAGGGCTCATCCGAATACTTTAAGGGCAGTATAGTATGTTACAGCAATGAAGTGAAGGAAAAACTGCTGGGTGTAAAAAGCGAAACTATCGGAACGTTTGGTGCAGTAAGCGAGCAAACCGTGACCGAGCTGGCCCAGGGCGCTGTGAGGGTGCTGGATGTTGATTATGCTTTTGCCGTTACCGGCCTCATGAGCGAAGGTGGCGAAAGTGATAAAACAGAAGTGGGCACTGTGTGGATGGCCGTAGCCGACAGACATACAGTAAAAACCAGAAAATTCTGGTTCCCGTATGACCGTGCGCGGAATAAGGAAATGACCGTATCTATGGGTATGCTGATGCTCCTGAAGTTTATAAATAAGTCGTAGTTTGTGCGAAATGGATAGCAGCCCCAATTCCAAATCCCCAATTCCGGATTCCAATCAAAAAATATTCCTGATTGGCATGCCGGCTGCCGGCAAAACTTATTGGGGCAGGAAAATAGCCGGCGAGTATAGCTTGTCATTCATTGACCTGGATAGTTTTATATCAGAGCAGGAGAAGGCAAGCGTGTCGGCTTTATTTGCCATGTATGGGGAAGCGGGCTTTAGGGAAAGGGAACATAAGTACCTGAAAAAGCTGATAGCCAATAACAAAACCTGCACTGTGGTGGCCTGTGGCGGCGGCACCCCCTGTTTCAATAACAATATACAATTGATGAAGGATGCGGGTGTTGTCATTTGCCTGCAGGCAGATGTGCCGGCATTAATGGCCCGCCTGAAGGATAGCGAGGAAGTCAGGCCCTTGCTGAGAGGAAAACCTGACCTTGCGGCATATTTAAATGAACTGCTGAACAAACGTAAGGGCGTTTATGAACAGGCGCATTATATTTTACAATCCGCAAACATTTCCCTTACTACATTTGCTGAAATAATTTCTTTATGTACAAACAGGCAATGATAGCCGGTGCATTGTTCGCTATGCTGGCGGTGATACTTGGCGCTTTCGGCGCACACGCACTCAAAGATAAAATGTCGGCAGATATGCTGCAGGTATATGAAACCGGTGTGCGCTACCAGTTTTACCACAGCTTTGCGTTACTGGTTACCGGGCTTGTTTACCAGGCATATAGCGGCAGAAGCCTGGAACTGGCCTCGCTGTTCTTTATCATCGGCATTGTGTTGTTCAGCGGGTCATTGTATGCCATATCATTTATGAGCATTAAAGGTATGAGCATAGGAAAGTTTGGCATCCTTACGCCTATCGGAGGGCTTTTCTTCATATTGGGCTGGCTGCAATTGTTGATTACTATTGTCAGGAACAGACAAGGATGATATGCCTGAAACATATTGATACGCCGGTAGGCAAAATGCACATCGGGGCCACTGATGAGGGTGTCTGCCTTTTTGATTTCCAGTACAGGAAGAGTATAGATAGCATCATGAGCAGGATAGAGCAGATAAGCGGGGATACATTTGGTGAAGGCGAGCATCCGTACTTTATATTGCTGGAACAACAGATAGGAGAATACTTCGCTGGTACGCGACGAGAATTTGACCTGCCATTGCATCTTTTAGGCACCCCTTTTCAGAAGAGCGTGTGGCAAGGCCTGCTGAATATACCCTATGGCGAAACAAGGTCGTACAAACAGCAATCCATATTCTTGGGCGATGAAAAAGCGATAAGGGCGGTGGCCGGGGCCAATGGCCAGAATGGCATAGCTATAATTGTGCCTTGTCACCGGGTTATAGGCGAAGATGGCAGCCTTACAGGCTACGGCGGCGGGCTACAGCGTAAAAAATGGCTATTGGCGCATGAGCGCAAGTATTCAGGGATTGCAGGGCAGGGAGAATTGTTCTGACTTATTTTTCTAACACAACAAAGAGATAGTCGCCAAGGTCATTTTACGATGTGATTTCATAGTTCTCAGTTATTCGCCCGCGCATGAATACATTAGAAAGTAATACCGGCGTGACCATAAGCGGCACAATGAACAGGTAAATGAACGGAAGTTGAATGAGTAGATAAAATACAGTAAGATATATTTTCAGGGAAAAGAGCAGGTATGCATTAAGCGAATACTTATTTCTCGTCTTATAATAAAACGTTGTCAACAAAAGGATAGTCAGGGCGCACATGCCAAAATGTATCTTCTGGTAGATCGCCACTTTGTTCACCATACTGCCCGGCAGAAATTTCATCCCCCAGGTATTAAACGAGAATCCGTTCATCAGTTCTCCTCTTTCCCAAAGGCCTGTTATGGGGTTAGTGTAAGATACATAGGGGTTTGAAAACAAGGAAGGATTGTCTTTCAGAAAAGGGCAATAGAAAACCAGGACAAACAATACGCATATGCCGGCAATGTAAAATGCTCTCTTTCTTTCACCTGAAATGAAATAACAGGCTATGCAAAGAGGACCCCACAAGGCAATGCTCATACGCGATAGCGCACATATGGAAAGTGCTGCGGCCACTAATATCCATTTGTTTTTGTTGATAGCAGCTGCCAGTAGCAGATAGTAGCCCGCTACAAGTGCCTCTAAGGTTATCTGGAAGGCAAGTGGCGTATGGTTGAAGAGAACAAAAAATATAGCCAAAGGCCATATTGGTATTAATATATCCCAGACATTGCCGCCGCTGTTTTTTGATGAGAGGTTTATTATAAAAAAATAAGCTGAAGCCAGCCATAAAGAAAATACAGCCAGCCAGCGATAGTCGAAATTAAGGTATTCAGCGATTGCAAAAGGCAGCCACTGAAAAGGCATATAAGAGGGCGCGATTACGTAACTCACGTTGTAGAATGCGGCATAGGCGGGTTTGTCTTCCAGGAAATTTCTAACCATATGCCTGTGCGTAAGTATCACATCGGAGTGGGAGGTGTCATCAGGCGACACTTGCAGAAATGCAGTATGCAGTGAAACAAAAATTAGCGTGGAGAGGCAGATGAAAGACGCAACTGTCGCAACTCTGATCAGCACTTTTTTACCTTTGGGTGTGATGGAGTAGATGCGTTCTTTGCTGTTACTGAGCATTAACGTCAATACACCGATGGAACACGATACGATGAGTATCAGCAGAGGCGACAAAATAACACCGGCTATGTTTTGCCAGTAGGTAAACAGCAGCAGCTCGATAATACTTAAAGCAACCAGCAACCATTTTAAAACTATCGGCGTTCTCATATTTAGTTATGTCGTTGCAATTGCCGGTTCGTACTTAAAGTATTTCTTTATTCTCAAGAAGGGTTTTTCAATAAAGGTATAGGTCAGCCATGCCAGTAAAACCAACAGGCTTATGGATAGTGTGTAATAAAAAGCATAATTGGTAAGTATCGGTTTAAATTGCTGATGTTCATTCCCCAGCCTCTCCATATAGCTTTTTAGCGGCCATGCTGCATGTGTGAGGAACGGAATGTGATACAAATACAATCCATAACTGATCTTACCAATGAAGTTGAAGAAACGGTTTTCCAGCACATACTTTTTCATTATTACTGATCTGTTATTCACGATCAGTATGATAAGCCACAATGCCATAATGCTGATAATCGTTTTTCTTAAAATGCTGAGAGCGGGTTGTGGCTGATTTATATAAAAGGGCACCTGCCAGTATAAGAACACAGCCAAAGAAGCAGGCCCTATCACCCACATTGCTTTCTCGAATTTTCTGCACCTTGTTTCATCTTGACGCATATAGGCATACAAGCCACCTATTCCGAAGGCATCAAAACAGTGATGGGGCAAAAACGGTGCTATATGGCCACTGGTAAGGGCGTAATAAGAACTGACAATGCCCGTGCTTATAAACAACACAAATAAATACTTCAGGTATCTGTCTTTAGTAAACAATATCAGCCAGGGCCATAAGATGTAAAATTGCTCTTCTATACACAATGTCCATGTGTGCGAAATAGAGTTCCATGAGTTCGTGTTATAGCAGAAAATATTCATCGTGTAGGTGAGGGCATAAGCTATATTTGCCCGCACATCTAGATAGTTCACCAGATACAGGAACCCAATCATTAAATAGTAAATGGGGAATATGCGCAGGGCCCTTCGAAAAAAGAAGTTCTTTATGGTAATAAAATGGTTTGAGGCAGAGCCGTTGTTTTTTGTGTCGAGTAGAATTGAAGTGATAAGGAACCCGCTCAATACAAAGAAAATAGTGACGCCTACTACTCCATCAGGAACCAAAAAAATCCGAATGAATTTCCAGATGGGTTGCTGATCTGTATATGTGGGGCCCCAGTGTGCAATAATGACCAATGCTATAGAGTATGCCCTGAGTGTGTCCAGGCCCTTAATGTGTTTCAATTGGTCTGTTTTTGCTTATATGCAAATATATTGCTTTGCTTATGACTTTCACGTAGTATGAAACCACTATAAATGTACTTTCCCTTTGTGTTTTTTATTACTTTTGCCCTCCACTATTAACAAACCAAAAAATATTTCCTTTTATGGCATATGATATTATTGTAGTTGGAAGCGGGCCCGGTGGTTATGTGGCCGCTATCCGTGCTGCACAATTGGGTTATAAAGTAGCAATAGTAGAAAAGGAAAACCTGGGCGGGATTTGTCTCAACTGGGGGTGCATACCTACAAAAGCATTGCTGAAAACAGCAAGCGTGTATGAGAACTTCTCCCATGCAGCAGATTATGGTATCATAGCAGGCGATTTTAAAGCTGATTTTGGCACAGTGATAAAACGCAGCCGTGGTGCAGCGGAGAAAATGAGCAAAGGTGTTCAGTTCCTGATGAAGAAGAACAAGATCGAGGTGATCATGGGCATGGGCAAACTGAATGCAAAAAAAGAAGTGGAAGTGACCGGCGCTGATGGTAAAGTAACTGCCTACCAGGCAAAGCATGTCATCCTTGCTACAGGTGCACGCAGCCGCCAGTTGCCTAACCTGCCTATAGATGGCAAGAAGGTGATAGGTTACCGCGAGGCTATGTCGTTGCCACAGCAGCCTAAAACAATGATTGTTGTAGGCTCAGGAGCAATAGGCGTAGAGTTTGCATACTTCTATAACAGCATTGGCACCAAAGTAACAATCGTTGAATTTATGCCTCGCCTTGTGCCGGTTGAAGATGAGGATATTTCTAAAGAACTGGAGCGCAACTTCAGGAAGAAGGGTATTACCGTAATGACCAACTCCTCTGTGGAGAAAGTAGAAGCCAATGGCGATGGCGTAAAAGCTACGGTGAAAACTGAGCAAGGCCAGCAATTCCTCGAAGCTGATGTAGTGCTGAGCGCAGCAGGCATCACTGCAAACATCGAAAACATAGGCCTCGAAACGCTGAAAATAAATGTGGATAAGGGCAAGGTGCTGGTAGATAAATACTACAAGACCAATGTGGATGGCATTTATGCTATCGGCGATATTACACCGGGTCAGGCACTGGCGCATGTGGCATCAAAAGGTGCTATCATTTGCGTTGAAGCTATAGCGCACAAAGACGGCAAATACAAGCATATGCCTGAGCCGCTTGACTATGGCAATGTGCCGGGCTGCACCTATTGCTCGCCTGAGATAGCAAGTGTAGGTATGACCGAAAAACAGGCTAAAGATGCCGGCTATGAAGTTAAGGTAGGTAAGTTCCCGTTCACTGCATCAGGCAAGGCAGTAGGCGCAGGTGCTACTGAGGGCTTTGTAAAAGTGGTATTTGATGCTAAATACGGCGAATGGCTGGGCACACACTCTATTGGTTACAATGTCACGGAAACAATAGCAGAAACAGTAGTAGCCCGCAAGTTGGAGACTACATGGCACGAGATACTGGACAGCATACACCCACACCCCACAATGAGCGAAGGCGTGAAAGATGCAATAGAGGCTGCGCTAGGTGAGGCAATACATTTATAATGGCACAATTGCTGAATGATAAAAAGGCTGCGAAAATCGCAGCCTTTTTATCAATACATAAATTGTACATTTGGATAAAGTGATATTGGCGTGTATAAAAAAAAAGGGGTATTACTATTCTTTGTGCTTTTGATTTTTTTAGGTTGCAAAAAGCAATCGCAAAAAGTAATTAACGTGAAAGCCAAAATGCTGAAAATGCAAGGAATGCATTATTGGTCAGGGTGGAGAATATACAATTCAACAAACACTAATTTTGAGAATGACACCCTTGGGAGTTTGTTAGATACTTTTTCCATAGCAATCGTGAATGATACAACAATAGTAGATGGCCGATCAAACCACGCAATCTACTATCTGTATGCTAACGACACAGATGTTGTCTTTTATGCGACAGATTATGCATACAACAAATTCAATCCATATAAACCTTCATTTAGAGTTACGATTCGTTACGATTACATAGCTGATGTGCTCTACTACAGTTCTTCAAATGATACCTTTATATACCATGGAATTATAGAATTGCAAAGTCAGTAGTTCTACATATCCGCATTAATCAAAAAGCAGAATATCTCTCCCGGGCCGTGAACGCCCACCACGAGCGTCTTTTCAATATCTGCAGTGCGGCTGGGGCCGGAGGTGAGGTTGATCATGGAGGGCAGGTCGCTGCCGTATTTTTTTCTCAGAAGGTTAAATCCGTCTTCAATATCAGGTACTACCTGGTTGGCGTAGGCAAATACTATGTGTACCGGGTAATATAACGGGGATGTGCGTCCCATGTTCAGTTTGCTGCTCAGCAGTATGGAGCCTGTGCGGGCTACCAGCGCATCGCAGCCTGTTATGCATGCTTCGGCGCTTTCTGCTTTAGGGTCGGCAGGGCGGAGTATGTCTACTTTGTTGTTGTGAAATATTTTCAGCATCCGCTCATCAGCGCAGAGTAGTTGTTTCCAGCCCCTGTTTTCATACAGTATATTGATGTTGTCCATCAGGTCCTGTTCATGCTCACAGAAGATGAACTTGCCGCCAAGTTTAATGAATGCTTCCGCAAAATCCTCTTCGGGGGCATTGCCGGTCGTGGCGTATATGTTGCCTGTTTCCTTCTCCGCATCAGGGTAGGGCATAGCCACTTTCTCGTCGCTTAATCCTTTGCGGATGCGGCTGAGTATATTTTCCCGTGCTTTTGATGTTTTGAAGGTCTGCATGTAGTTATACAAAAACTTAGCGTCTTTGCGCCTTTGCGGTAAAGTTGATACTCACGTGGTGCGATGCAAAAATAAAAAAAGCGATGAATTACTCATCGCTTTTTTTACTTGATAAAATATGTTCTTTACGCATTTGGGTTTAATACGCTGTCCGGCACGAAAGGCTCTTCATTAGCAATCGCGTCTTCATAAGGGCGTTTGCCCAGCAGGCGCTCCATATCATCTTTGAATAGCACTTCTTTTTTCAGCAACTCCTCTGCAATAAGTTTTACCGATTCTATCTTGTCTGATAACAGCAGTTTTACTTTCTGGTAGGCCTCATCTACCAGCTTCCGCACCTCGTCGTCTATCATCTTGCCGGTTTCTTCAGAGTATGGCTTTGAGAAGCTATTCTCATTTTGCGGGTCGTAGAATGATATATTACCCACATTCGCATTCATGCCATACATGGATATCATGGCGTAGGCGGTGCGGGTCACATGCTGCAGGTCGCTCAATGCACCCGTGGATATTTTGCCGAAGACAAGTTCTTCTACCGCCCTGCCGCCCAGCGACATCTTCATATCGTCCAGCAGATGGTCTGTGGTGCGTATATATACTTCCTTAGGCAGGTACTGCGCATAACCCAGTGCAGCAACGCCCCTTGGCACGATGGTTACTTTCACCAGCGGGTGAGCATGCTCCAGGTACCAGCCCGATACCGCATGGCCGGCTTCGTGATAAGCAATAATACGTTTTTCTTCCGGCAGAATGATCTTGTTCTTCTTTTCAAGTCCTCCTATCACACGGTCTATCGCATCGTTGAAGTCGCTCATGTCCACTTCGCTCTTGCCTTTACGGGCGGCTATAAGTGCGGCTTCGTTACATATGTTGGCTATATCAGCTCCGGCAAATCCCGGTGTCTGTAATGCCAGTTTCTTTATATTCAGGTCTTTTGAGCGCTTAATGGGTTTCAGGTGCACATCAAATATTTTCTCGCGCCCCTTTACATCAGGGATGTCGATGGATATCTGGCGGTCGAAACGGCCGGGGCGCAGCAATGCCGTGTCCAGTACGTCGGGGCGGTTAGTGGCAGCAAGTACTATAATGCCGCTATCGCCGCTGAAACCATCCATCTCTACCAGCAGTTGGTTCAGTGTATTCTCGCGCTCGTCATTACTCATTACCACATTCTTGCCACGGGCACGGCCTATCGCGTCTATCTCATCAATGAATACGATGCATGGCGCTTTTTCACGTGCCTGTTTAAACAGGTCGCGTACACGGCTGGCACCTACCCCTACGAACAACTCAACGAAATCCGAGCCGGACATAGAGAAGAAGGGCACCTGCGCCTCACCGGCCATAGCTTTGGCCAGCAGGGTTTTACCTGTTCCCGGCGGCCCCACCAGCAGGGCCCCTTTTGGTATCTTGCCGCCAAGGGCGGTGTATTTTTTTGGGTTCTTCAGGAAGTCCACAATTTCCATCACCTCTACCTTTGCTTCGTCAAGCCCTGCTACGTCATTGAAGGTAATGTTCACTCTTGTTCCTTTTTCAAAAAGCTGTGCTTTTGATTTGCCGATATTGAAGATGCCGCCACCTGCGCCACCACCGCCACCAGAGCCCATCTTACGGAAGATAAGGAACCACATAGCAACTATGAATATCACCGGCAGAAGGAAGGTGTTCAGCAGAATATGCAGGTAATCTCCATGCTGGTCATAAGAGAGTGGCGGGCGGTCAGCCTCCGGGATGTTCTTCTGGGCTTCATCCAGTTCTTTGCCAAAACGGTCAACTGTGCCTATCTTAAATGTGTAGGCAGGGGTTTTGTCATTGGCTACTGCGGGGAGTTTTCCCGGTGTTTGTCCGGCAGGCGTTGTTCCCGGTTTTAAATATACCTCTACATGGTCATTGTTGATAACAACGATTTTAGCAACTTCCCCTTTGTTGAGATTTTCTTTAAAGTCCTGAAAAGAGTGTTCTGCACTTGTACTGCCGAAATTGCCCCCAATGAACTGCGCTCCTAATATGGCCAGCAGAATGATACCGTATATCCAATAGATATTGAATTTAGGGCCTTTGCGTGGATTAGGTGTGTTACTGTCTCCCGGCTTCATTCCCGGCTTTTGCGAATTTTCTTCCATTTTTTGTCTTAGTCGTTTACTGTATTATCTATTCAGTTCTTACTCAGTGTTCTGTGCGCGGCGCATCGGCCCATAGGGTCTCCAGGTTATAGAACATTCTTTGTTCGTGCTGGAAAATATGTACCACTATATTTACATAGTCTACAAGTGTCCATGTGTCGCCATGTTCTATATGATACGGCCTTTCGCCACATTCAGTTTCCACTGATTCCTCAATATTCTGTGCAATGGCTTTGATCTGGATATTTGAATTAGCTTCACATAAAATAAAAAAATCGGCAACGGATTCATCGATTTTTTTCAGGTCAAGTGAAACAATCTGCTGCCCTTTTTTTTCCTGGATCGCTTTTATGATAGATTTAAATAGCTTGCTATTTTTCGTCAGGCGGGTCGTAGTCTTCTTCCTTTCTTGCAGCGCGGTTATTATTTTCTCCAAATCTTAATACTTATTTTGTTTGATAATACCTTTACATTTTATCAAAATTATAAATCTTTTTGCACTAAACCACACCAAAGTGTCAGATTTTACAATTATTGAACATAATACTATAGACAGCACCAATAACTATGCCATGCTGCTTATAGATGCCAATAAAGCACAGCACGGACTGACAATTACCGCCCGTGCACAAACAGCAGGGAAAGGTCAGAGGGGTAAAATCTGGGAAGATGTACCTGGCGAAAGTCTGCTTATGAGCATTATTGTCAATCCGGGGCATACTATCAGGGCGCAATTTTCATTTAATGCTGTCGTATCAGTTGCAATTGCCAATATTTTGCAAAAAAGACTTAAAAACTGTGACATACGTATTAAGTGGCCCAATGATATTATTGTTAATGACAAAAAGGCAGGGGGTATACTGATAGAGAATGTAATACGGGGCGGCCAATGGACACACAGTGTAATAGGGCTGGGGTTGAATGTGAACCAAAGTACCTTTTCGTCATTGTTGCCATATGCTACCTCATTGATGATGGCATCTGGCCTGGCTATTGATATCAGGCAACTGATAACTGAATTACACGAAGGTATCATGTCAGTGGTCGACGCTCCGGCGCCTGAAGATACCGGTATGAAGCTATATAATGAGTATCTCTATAAAAGAGGTTTCCGGCAGGCTTTTAGCGATAACAGCAATACCTGGTTGGCAACGGTAGTTGATGCCCATCCCGATGGTACCCTTGAATTACTAAAAGATGATGGTTCAGTCATACGTTGTCATCATGGTCAGTTCTTATGGGTTTGGTGACCAGTGTAGTTATTTGAATATGTTATTTTTACTAAAAGTGATTTGTTTAATTTAGTTTTTTAATATCTTTAACCCACAAATAATAAAACTGTTCAGGTAATAAATCCTGGGCAGGCGTCACTATAACCTTTTTGGAGAATGACTACTGGTTTAGAAATAATGGATAAAAATAAGCCGTTGATATGGAGTTTGGGAAAATACCGGAAAACGAACTGCAAGAGATAGATTTCAGGTTGCCGCCAGGCCCTGATGTAAATGCCCAGGTACTGAAGAAAGGCAAGGGAAAAACAAAATTTTATATTGGGTGTGCCAAGTGGGGCCGCAAAGACTGGGTAGGCAAACTCTACCCTGAAGGAACGAAAGAAAAGGATTTCCTGCAGCAATATGCAAAGCAATTCAATAGCATAGAGTTCAATGGGTTCTTTTACAATGTCCATTCACGGGCGCAGGTAGATAAGTGGGTAAAGGCCGTGCCGCGTGGGTTTCTGTTCTGTCCTAAATTTACTCAATCCATTACACACATCCGCAGGCTTCAGAATGCAAAGGCAGAGGTAGACGAATTCCTTGATGTAATATCTGCTTTTGGTAAGCATCTTGGCCCCATATTCCTGATGCCAAACCCGCAGATGGGATTAAGGCATTTAGAAACAATAGAGCAATTTATCAGCGACCTGCCTCAGGATGTGGACCTGTTTCTGGAACTGAGGCACGAAGAATGGTATAAAGATGGATACAATAAGGAGCTGTATGATTTTTTGCGCAGCAGCAAAAGAGGTACGGTGATCACGGATGCTGCAGGTCGCAGGGATTGTGTACATATGCATTTATCCGTGCCTGAGTGTTTTATCAGGTTTGTAGGTAATGCATTGCATGAGACCGATTATATACGAATAGACTGGTGGGTGCAGCAAATAAAAAAATGGATGGCAGAGGGATTGGAAACTTGTTATTTCTTTATGCACCAGCATGAGGAGTTGCATTCGCCCGAACTGATAAAATATTTTATAGAGCAGATGAACAGGCACTGCGGAACAAATATACCGTTGCCGGTACTGTACAATGAAGGGTCTCTCTTTTAAACTGTTTATTTATGGCAGAATTAAAAACAAAGGAAAACAAAGCAAGCGTCAAAGACTTTCTGAATTCAATAGAGAATGAACAGAAGCGAACTGATTGTTTCGAGGTGTTGAAAATAATGGAAGCAGCTACCGGGCAGAAGGGGCATATGTGGGGCACGGCAATAGTAGGCTTTGGGAGTTACCATTATAAGTACGAATCAGGCCATGAGGGCGACATGTGCAAGGTTGGCTTTTCTCCGCGAAAGGCAAATATTACTTTGTATGTCATGATGGGACCGAAAGCCGACGCTGATATGCTGAAAAAGTTGGGAAAGCATAAGGTCAGCGGATCTTGCCTGCATATAAACAAGTTGGCGGATGTTGATACGGCTATTCTGAAGAAGCTGGTCAAAGAAGCCTATGACGGAATGACGAAAAAATACGGATGAGCCATATTCAGGTAAACAATCACGACTACATAATAACGGGCGGAGCACAGGGCAAATCGCGCCTAAATGTGCTCTCTGATGTGCTATCTTCGTACACAAAAACACTACTTGAAAAGCAAGGAGTTGCAGAGGGTGCATCGTTTCTTGATGTAGGCTGTGGTGGTGGCAACGTGGCCGGAATGGTGGCCGAAATGGTAGGGGAAAAGGGGGGTGTTACGGCTGTTGATTTCGACGAAAGTATCATTGCTTTAGCCGAAAACGATAGGGTAGCCGCAGGCAGACACAATATGCGATTTGAGGTGATGAGTGCATACGATCTTTCGTTCGATGGTGTGTTTGATGTTGTATATGCACGTTTTTTACTGTCTCATTTAAAAGAGCCAAAGGAAGTATTGCGACTAATGGCGCGGGCCGCCAAACCCGGCGGGAAGATCATCCTCGAAGATGTCCAGTTCTCGGGCCATTTCTGTTATCCTGCCTGTTCGGCTTTTGATGAATACCTCCGCTTGTATACTGCTGCAGCCTCGAACAATGGCGCAGATGCCGAAATAGGCCCGGCATTACCATCGCTCCTCCATGGTGCCGGGTTGCAGAATGTTGGATTTGACCTCATTCAGCCTGGTTTCAGCACGGGGGCGGGCAAATGGATGGCTTATCTTACCCTGGATAAAATAAAGGGCACACTTGTGGAGCAAGGTATTACTGATGAGCAGGCAATTGATAAACTTCTGGTGCAACTGAAAGATTTTACTGCCGATGAACATACAATAATTAGCCTGCCTCGTATTTTCAGGGCATGGGGCAATGTATAGCAGGTAGTTATCGACAATATTAATATCTACTTTGTTGGTAAACAGTTAGGTGTGTATTTTTATCGTCTTTTACCTGATAATAATATTAAATCCGGTTTTTAGTCACTATTTTGTTTCCCGATGCGCCGGCTATTATTGTTTTTCTTTTGTTTGTCTGATGTTTGTGGCTACGCGCAGTCACCTTTGCCTGCATTTCACAAGTATAGTGCGCAGTATTACTTCATTGATAGTAACCGGTATCTTCACAGTAATAGTCTTTCTGTTATCGCTGATTCAGTAAAAAAGATGGAGCAGATTGCTCAAGAGTCTGGCGACCCGGAGTTTGCCGGATCATTAAAGTTGTTCAGATATATTAAAGAGTTCAGGGAGCGGAGGGTGAGCCCGGATACGGTTGAGCAGCATTTGCTGGCGTTATCTGCCTATGCAAGCGATAATAGCCTGAAATACCTGGAGGCGGATGTGCTGCAGGCATTGGGTGATTTTTACAGCGATAATAACCAGAAACAAAGCGCCGCTATAGAGAACTATGTTTCTGCGTATTCGGTCTACAAAAACTTTACTGATGAGGAATATCCTGCAAAGCAGGCGAATATATATACCCTTGGCGGCATGTACTACCGCTACGAAGACTATGAAAACGCGGTAAAATACATGCAGGACGCCTTGCGGCTGCGGCAGTCAACGAATAAGAACATCTTCTGCTCTATATCCAATACCATAGGTATGGCGTATCGGCAAATGGGCCGGTATGACAGCGCGATACTATATTTCCAAAAAACCTATGACAATGCTTTAAAGCTCAATAACGAAGCTTGGGCGGGTATAGCTCAGGGAAACATAGGCATTACCTATTTTCGTCAGAAGAGATACGCAGAAGCGGTGCCGTTGTTGCAAAAAGACATTGAGAGTAGTCTCGCGACAAACAACATAAAGAACGGGGCCGGTTCTATGGCCATACTCGCCACTATTTATATCGAGCAGCAGGAATACGGCAAAGCGGAGAAAATATTGCTGGATGCATTGTCTATTGTAGAAAACAAACCATTCTGGCCCTATTATCCGCTCGGCGAACAGCTCTTTACGCAGATGAGCAAGGTGTATGCGGCGAAGAAGAATTTTAAGCTGGCCTACCTGTATGCCGATTCGGCCCTGATAGCAAAAGACAGTGCTGCCCGGCGGAATAGTGCCATCACGTTATCTAAAGCACAGGAAAAGCAGAATTTCATTGAGCAGAAGCTACAGGAAGAAAAATACCAGAACCAGGTTAAAATTAGTACGCTGGAGCTGAGCAAGAAGCGCATAGAGATGACCTTCACTTTTATAGGCATCGCGATACTGCTGGCAGTTATCTTCTTTATCGCCAGGGAGCGCAAACGATCAGAGAATCTGCTGCTGAATATACTGCCGGAAAAAATTGCTGACAGGTTGAAGAGAAAGGAGCACCCTATTGCCGATTATTTCGACCATGCATCTATCATCTTTATTGATATGGCAGGGTTTACTCTTTTTTCTCATGGCAGGGACCCCAAAGAGATTGTAAACATTCTGAACCATGTGTTCACTTCTTTCGATAATATAGCTGAGCGGCATGGTCTCGAAAAAATAAAGACCATTGGCGATTGCTACATGGCCGTAAGCGGCCTGCCCGACCCTAAACCAGACCATGCTGAAGCTGCAACACAGATGGCTTTGGACATAAGGGCAGAGATGAAAGGATACAAAGCGGCAGACGGAACGCCAATTGAATTCAGGGTGGGGCTGGACTGCGGGCCTGTAGTGGCGGGAGTAATAGGCAGGAGGAAATTCATTTACGACCTGTGGGGAGATACCGTGAACACTGCCAGCCGCATGGAGTCTACAGGCCTCGCCGGGGAGATACATTGCACCGACAGGTTCAAAAAAATAATTGAAGCAAATCACCAGTTCAAAAGCCGGGGGCAAACTGAGGTGAAAGGCAAGGGTATGATGGATACCTGGCTCATAGTGGATTAATAGTTCAGTAAAGCGCAGTTGGCAGCCCGTCCATGCTTATCCGGTTCTTTTCCTGTTTGTATGTCGCTAATCCTTCAGCGCCCTTTTTATCTTCCCATTTTTGCGCATGGTCGCGCTCTCCTGCATAGTCGTACAAAGGAACACTATACCCGCACGAGTTTTGTATTTTATGAATATCAGCAACAATGATTTGCCTTGTTGATAGCTTTAATGCGAAATGCGAAGCCAGTTCATCCCATTCGGCATCGCCGGGCAATACTGCGCGCCCCCTGCCATATAGCCGCAGGATATTGGGCGGGCCATCGAATGAGCAGAACATGAACGTTATTCTTTCATTTTCCTGCAGGTGCGCGGAAGTTTCATTGCCACTGCCTACAAGGTCCATATAGGCTGCTTTGTTTGGTGACAATACCCGGAAACTGTCCGAGCCCTTGGGGGATAGGTTGATATGATGCTGTTTCGTCAATGGAGCCGTAGCAACAAAAAACATTTTTTGTTTTGCTATAAATTCTTTTTCCTGCTCCCTGATATGATCGTGAAAACCACCCATAATAAAGTTTTTGCTGATGCCAAAGGTAAAGATTTGTTTGACCTCCCCCCTTCAGGGAACGCCCTATATGTAAAAAAGGTTTACTCATTACCACATGTCGCTTGCAATCACTACTTTAGCAGTCCAAAATTTACTCAATGAAATTGCTCGAAAATAAAGTAGCCCTTGTCACCGGGGCAAGCAGGGGCATAGGGGAGGCAATAGCCCTGAAATTTGCGGAGCATGGCGCTAATATTGCCTTTACTTATTTGTCTTCTGAAGAAAAAGCCAAAGCACTTGAGGATAAGCTGAACACTTTAGGGATAAAAGCAAAAGGGTATAAAAGCGATGCAGGCGATTTTAAAGCCGCAGAGCAACTGGCCAACGATGTGGTAAAAGAATTTGGCACTATAGATATATGTGTGAACAATGCCGGTATCAGTCGCGATAACCTCTTGCTGCGCCTCACGCCAGAGCAGTGGGATGATGTCCTTCAGGCTAACCTGAAAAGTGTGTATAACCTCACCAAGCAGGTGATACGGCCAATGATGAAGGCACGCGCGGGAAGCATAATAAATATGAGTTCCATAGTGGGTATAAAGGGCAATGCGGGGCAAAGTGCCTACGCTGCCAGCAAGGCGGGTATCATAGGTTTTACCAAGAGCATAGCGCAGGAAATAGGCAGCCGCAATATCCGCTGCAATGTGATAGCCCCCGGCTTTGTGGAAACAGATATGACGCACTACCTTAAGGATGGCGGTGCCGAAAACTGGTTCAAGGATATTCCGCTGGGCCGCTTTGGCAAGACGGATGATATTGCTAACGCAGCCTTATTTCTTGCCTCCGATATGGGCAGTTATATAACCGGGCAAGTGCTTAGCGTTTGCGGGGGATTGACAAAATGATTTAACTTTGTTCGTTTTTAAATACTTATAAATGCAGAAAATTCATGCTGCTATCACCGCGGTAGGTGGATATGTTCCGGAATACAGGCTTACAAATGCTGAACTGGAAAAAATGATGGATACTACCGATGAGTGGATACAGACAAGAACGGGAATAAGCGAGCGCCGCATATTGAAGGGCGAAGGAAAGGGCAGCAGCGACATGGCTGTAGGCGCCGTGAAAAATTTGCTGGAGAAACGGGGTATTGACCCAAAGGAGATAGAACTGGTGATATGCGCCACAACTACGCCTGATATGCAGTTCCCGGCTACAGCCAATATTGTTTGCGATAAGGTAGGTATGACCAATGCGTGGGGGTATGACCTCAGCGCGGCATGCAGTGGGTTCATTTTTGCACTTACAGTTGGTTCTCAGTTTATTGAAACAGGCAAGCACAAAAAAGTTATAGTAATAGGTGTAGACAAAATGAGCTCCATTATCAATTATGAGGACCGTACTACTGCTATCATTTTTGGCGATGGCGGTGGGGCTGTGCTACTGGAGCCCAATACCGAAGGGTATGGTATTATTGATTCCGTACTGCGCACAGATGGCAGCGGCCGGGTACACCTGCACCAGAAGGCGGGTGGCTCTGTGAAGCCGGCTACCGTAGAAACTGTAATGAACAAAGAACATTATGTGTACCAGGAAGGCCAGTCGGTCTTTAAATTCGCCGTAAAGAATATGGCCGATGTGGCTGCCGATATTATGGCAAGGAATAACCTCACCGCCGATAGTATCCAGTGGCTGGTGCCCCACCAGGCAAATAAGCGCATTATTGCCGCCACCGCCGAGCGTATGAACCTGCCCGCGGAAAAGGTGATCATAAACATAGACCGCTACGGTAATACCACAAACGGTACTTTACCACTTTGCCTGTGGGAGTGGGAAGATAAATTCCGCAAGGGGGATAACATAGTGATGGCAGCATTTGGCGGTGGATTTACGTGGGGGGCACTCTATATCAAATGGGCGTATAATACCGTAAAAAAATAGGTACATCGCCCGCTACGTTGAAATGTTAATAAGTGCCCGCATTGCATTCGGCTATTTTTATCTTAAATTTGCAGCAACATATATTATATGAAAAATAATAAACTTAATATACTTATTGCCACCGGCCTTATACTTATGGCTGGTATCGCCCGTATCGTGAACCACGAAATGCACCTGTACAACTTTGCACCTATATGCGCCCTCGGCCTGTTCAGCGGCGCAATAATCAAAGACAAGCGCATTGCTTTGTTGTTGCCTATACTCGCTCAGTTAATGGGCGATGTGTATATATCACTCTTTACACAATGGCAGGGGTTCTATGGCATCGAGCAGGTTTTTGTTTATGCCGGCTTATTGCTGGTTACTGTAATGGGCGCGCGCATGGCACAGCCCAAAGCGTTGAATGTGTTCGGCTACACACTTGCTGGCGCAGTGGTATTTTTCCTCTTAAGTAACTTTGGCGTGTTCCTGGCCATGTCGTTTGGTAAGGTTGATCTCTATCATTATGGCACAGGGTTCACTGGCCTCATAAATACCTATGTAGCGGCTATCCCGTTCTTTAAAAATACATTGATAGGTGAGTTCGCCGGTAGCATCTTATTGTTTGGTGCTTATTCACTGCTCCAGTCGTCTATGACTGCAAAAGCACAGAAAGCACACGCATAATATACATTGAAAGATAAAAGAGAAACGAGCGGCGTGCCGCTCGTTTCTCTTTTATCTATGTTTGCGTTCGATACGCCAAACCTCTTACTTACTTCCGTTTTTGACTTGCATCTTTTAAACCACTTGATTTTACTGCATTCTATCTTCCTCTTTTACCAAATCAATAGATTTAGAACATTATCCTCTACTCCCTCTAACGAGGCGAACAATACAAACTACGCCACCCCTTCATTACTTTCTTTTTGCCTTTTTTCAATTTCTCAATTTCTGCATTTATGTCTACAATTTTCTCTCCTTTTTTAATGGGCATTGAATAAACATACATACTAACAAACAAACTATCTTTAATCATGCCGCTATTACTTCTTGCTCCAAACCTTAAAATAGAGTCGGGGAAGACACTCATATAGTTGTGATGAATATAATGTGAATAATAATCCAAATAGGTCAAGTTAATATCATACCCATTATATGGTAAATTCCTATAGCCTACATCATAGGCAAAACAAGTGTCCCATTTGTAAATTAAAGTGCTTTGAGAAAAAATATAAACAGTATCGGCGGAAGTATTTTTCAATTCAATATTTATACAGTTGCAAGCATAACTATTTTTCTTATAAAAAGAATTTAGCTGACCAAAGCTTTTCTCAACTACTATACAAAAAACAAATATCAAAGATACCTTACGGCCTGTGATAATCAGCATAATCTCTAAAACGATATTGTGGCAGCATTTCATTAGAGTAGTTTCTAACTTTGTTTTCATAATCAATAGTTTTAGCCTCTTGTCTAGGATTCTTCAAAATAAATCTATAAAACACATGACCTAACTCATGATGCAAGGAGGTTTTTCTCCCTTGTTGATGTTCTGCACACTAAATCTTTCACCTGCCGCCGTAGCAGGTCTTACCTTCATCAGCTACCTCGCGCATGACAATATAAACGTGAGTCTTTTATTTTTTCCGTATAGTGCAATATAAATAAGTACTTCGATATTTTTTATTTTGCTCGTGTTGCGGAAAGTGAAAAGACGCTAAAAATACCGATACTAATCACCATAAATAAGTAGAGCCGGAATTCATTCCGGCTCTACAAAATACATTGAATAAATTCTATCCTTTCAGTACCGTACGGCTGATAACTATGCGCTGCACCTCGCTGGTGCCTTCATATATCTGTGTGATTTTGGCATCGCGCAGCAGGCGTTCTACGTGGAATTCCTTTACATACCCATAGCCGCCGTGCACCTGTACCGCTTCATTGGTCACGCGCTGGGCTATATCTGATGCAAACAGTTTTGCCATAGATGCTGACAGGGTATAGTCCAGTCCTTGGTCTTTTGTCCATGCTGCTTTGTGCACCAGCAGGCGGGCTGCCTCTATCTCCGTTGCCATATCTGCCAGCTTAAACGCTATTGCCTGGTGGTTAGATATTTCCGTGCCGAATGCTTTACGTTCTTTTGAGTATTTAAGCGCCAGTTCATAAGCGCCACTGGCTATGCCCAGTGCCTGCGCGG
>CAYSIG010000045.1:0-37023 GCA_964430995.1 uncultured Flavipsychrobacter sp. | reverse complement strand
CAATAACCCAAGGGGTGATTATGATGACTTGTTCAGTATTCCGATGGATCTCTCTGGTTACTCTGGCCCTTGCAGCATGAATTTTTATTACACAGGTGCTTCACGAAGCAGTAATTCAAACAACGTGACGGACACCCTGCTTATTCAATACTCTGTTGGTAAGTCTAACACTTGGACCACTTTTGCTACTATGACGAAAGGTACGCTCTGCAATATGGGGGCTGTCAGTACACCATACGTACCTGGCTCATCAGCAAGTTGGGATCTGTTCAGTAAGGATATACCCGCAGCTGCAAAAACACCTTACACAGTGTTCCGCTTCCGTTATAAACCAGGCACTTCATTACAGTATAATGGCACAACATATGTCCCGGGCTCTCAGAGTAGCGGCAACAACTTCTATATGGACAGGATTACTTTCAGTCCTTATCCTGCCGGTGTTAATGACCTGAACCTTGGTAACCTGGATGTGGCTGTTATGCCTAACCCGACTACAGGTAACGCCTTCGTGATAGTGAAAGACGCTGGCACAGGTTCGGCTAATATATCGGTATCTGATATCACCGGTAAAGTTGTTTATACAACCACGCAGACACTTGAGCCTACTCAAACAATGGTAGAAATACCGCATAGCGCTATCACTGTTAGCGGTATGTATCTTGTTCATGTAGTAACAGGCAACCAGGTGCGCACAGTTAAGCTGATAGTTCAGTAATATATATTGAATGCATCAAACAAAAATGGCTGCCCTAGGGCAGCCATTTTTGTTTGATCGGTACTAGAGAATTTAATCTTTAATGCTTTTTTGAAACCAATACCTTTTATCTTTGTTATAAATGTGATGATATGGACCAGATGAATATAGTTTCCCTGAAACAGGCAAATATATACCAGGGTAATACTCTGATACTGAATAATGTAAACCTTGAAGTAGACAAGGGTGAATTTATATACATGATAGGGAAAACCGGTACAGGCAAATCAAGTTTGCTGAAGACCCTGTATGGCGAATTGTACCTGAAGGAAGGGGAGGGGAATGTGGCCGGTTTTGACCTGAAAGAGCTTACCTGGCAGAAAATCCCGCTGCTGCGCCGTAACCTTGGTATCGTGTTTCAGGATTTCAGGCTGCTTACCGACAGGGATGTGTATCACAACCTGGAATTCGTGTTAAAAGCTACCGGGTGGAAGGATAAGAACCTGATGAGGGAGAAGATAGATAATGTATTATCTAAAGTAGGATTGAAGAACAAGAGTAATAAAATGCCCTACGAAATGTCAGGTGGCGAGCAGCAGCGTGTGGATATAGCCCGCGCTTTACTGAACAACCCAAAACTGATACTTGCGGATGAGCCTACCGGTAACCTGGACCCGGATACCACAGATGAAATAATGCAGTTGCTGTTCAATATCTGCCGCGATTACCAGACCGCTTTTATTATGGCCACGCATGATTACGGCATTATTCAGAAAAACCCTGCCCGCGTGGTGCGCATAGAGCATGGCATGGTGCGTGAAATAAGCGCAGCCGGGGTGTAGCCCGTTTATGTCTTTGGCGCAACTTTTTTGTACAAGTGTTTCCCGATGCTGGATACCAGGAGGAAGGGTAGCAGGAAAATGAATAAAGGATTGAGTCTGGCCAGTTTCTGGTATGCACGCATTTCGCCGCGTCTCATTTTCCATTTCTTTTCACTCACGCCACCTTTAGATGTGAATGGCCGAAATATTTGTGTCAGTGGTATACTGATAAAGTAGAGCTTGTGTTTATAGCCAATACGTAACCATAGGTCGTAGTCTTCGGTATACCTCATTTCTGGGTCAAAACGGAATGACGGGTCATTGCGGATAACTGCGCATGATGTGGCAATGACATTCCCGGGCAGCAGCTTTATGAACGGCAATTTGTATACTACGATATTTTCAGGAAGGCGTTTCCCTGTTATATTATCCTGGGTATAGGGATGATAAAATAGCTTTATGCCCCGGTTGGCTGACAGGATAGTATTGAGCAGCATAAGTTTGTCTTTATGCCACACATCGTCCGCATCCAGAAATGCTATAAAATCTCCGGTTGCTGCATCCATACCTGCATTTCGTGCGACAGAGCCGCCGGAATTTATTGCTTTATTTATGACGGTTATCTTGTCTCCGTATGCCGAAAGTATATCATTTGTATTGTCTGTGCTGGCATCATCCACCACTATGATCTCATGAGCCTGGAATGACTGTTCGAGGACGGAGGCCAATGCACGTGAGATAGTACCGGCAGCATTATATACCGGTATCACCACACTGAACTTAACGTCTTTTTTTTCAGTCATTCCACATGCCTTTATACACAGCTATCAATTTCTTTTCTTCTTCCTGCCAGCAATATTTTTCACGTGCAGCAAGGCAGTTTTGCTGTAGTTTTCGGTAATAATTTTCATCCGTCAGCAGCTTGTTCAACGCTGCTGCTATATCTTCTGGAGTGAGCTCAGCTACGAGGGTGGCTACTTCGTATTGTTCATTCACCCGTTCATATTCAGGGTATTTATTGCACAGCTGGGGTACGCCCGAATGCATGTAATCAAAAAAGCGGTTGGCAAGAGACAGCCTGTTGCTCATACTGGTGTCTTCAAACAAAGTAATGCCTATATAGGCTTGCATTGTATAGTGGATGAGTTGTGTAGGTGGCACGTATCCTTTGAAGATAACCTTGTTTTCAAGCCCATGTTCTTGGGTAAGGGCTACTGCCTGTGCGTAAAAATTCCCCTCCCCGCATACAATAAGTGTCGCATCCACTAATTTCATGGCCGGGATAAGCTGCTCGAAACACCTGCCCACATTTACCGCGCCCTGGTACAGAATGGTTCGTTCCTTTTTCTCGGGCAGCTGTAAAGGCTTTAATATAGTTGCGTTCCTTACCACGCCATATTCCACACCATACAGTTTGCGGAAATAGCCGGCATAGCTGTCTCCGATAGTATATCCTGTTTTAAAATGGGGTACGCAGTGGTTGCCTATCCACGACCACATTTTGTAGACAGCCGGCCGGGAAATGACCTCCTTAAGCTCTGTAAATATTTCGTGTGCGTCGTAAACCCTTTTTTTACCGCGCAGCCGGGAAACATAATAGACAGGCAATATCGTATCCAGGTCTATGGCGCATAAAACATCTGCTTTACGGAACAGCAGAAAGAAAAACAGGTTAAACCAATAGTGGGCGTACATCAATTTTCCCTGTTCCACTATAATGGGCAGGCGCACCTGCCTGAATGGCCTTTCGGTAAGAGGTTTACTTGTTCTACGCTTAATACCCACCAGTGTCACATCATATCCTGCCCCGGCAAGCGATGTACATATGCGTATCATGCGCTGGTCGTAATTCAGGTCATTGGTAATGGTACATACTATTTTCCTTACTGCCATTTTCGGGCGTAAAGATAGCTGGTAAATAAGAATTCTGTCATTACCTAGTCGGGTAAATTAAATACCCAAAATGCTAATATGGTATTGAAAATTTATGTACCTTTAAGTAGAGAGTGTTAAAATTATACTATATGAACCTATCAACTACTTACCAATCGTTCAATATGAAGAAAATTCTGCTTTTCTGTTTGCTTCTCGCTTTTGGGAACAGGGCCTATACTCAGGCCTTAAGTGATTATGCTTTTAGTGCCTTCAGCGGCACATATACGGGAGTATCAGGAGGGTATATCAGTTCTACTGGCGGCACAGGCTGGGGGTCCACTATTTATGACGACTGCTATTACGATGCTATCCCCATCGGGTTTACATTTGTTTACTGCGGAAATTCTTATACATCGCTTTCAGCCTCTCAGAATTGCTGGGTGATGCTCGGTCAGACTTTTGGTACGACAATGTATAACACTTATGATTGTGATCTTTCCAATACAACAACCGGCGGATTTGGTAATTTTAATCTACCCCGTCCAATACTAGCAGCTTTGTGGCTTGACGCTATCGTGACTGCAAATAATGTTCGTTACGCAACGACAGGCACGACTCCTAACCGGGTGTTTACCATTGAGTGGACAAATTGTGGCTTATATCCTTCAACTACTCCGGCAGAAAGTGTTCAGATAAAGTTATATGAAACAACAAACATTATTGATTTTGTTTACAGCAATATATCGTCAGGATCTACAAGTACAGGACATCTTTCTATTGGCATAACCGATGGTACCGGGGCATATCCTGTTACTGGTACTATTGGCTATTGGTCTTTGAATGGTACTGGATCGTCTCCTACAGCGAGTATGACGACCGAATCTAAGTTCCTTACCGGATTACCAACCACCAACCAGGTGTATCGTTGGTCGCCTCAATGCGTGGGCACACCAACGGCTGGCATAGCATCAGCTACTGTTACAGCAGGGTGCACAACGTACAGTTCTACTTTATCGCTCACCGGGGCCTCTACCGCCCTTGGTATTACCTATCAGTGGCAGTCTGCTCCCACGAGTTCCGGCACGTGGACCAATATAGCCGGTGCAACAAATCTTACTTATACCGCCAGTGTTTCTACGAGTCTCTGGTACAGGTGCGTAGTGCTTTGTACCAATAGTGGCCTTTCGTCTTCTACTGCCGGTATCCAGTTGGTATTAAATTCGCCACCTGCTGCAATTTCAGGGGCAGGTACAATTTGTGCTGGTTCAACCCTCACACTTACTACAGCCACTTCGGGTGTTACCTGGAGTAGCAGCAGTACAGCGGTGGCAACCGTTGGTTCGTCATCCGGGGTCGTCACAGGTATTTCGGCAGGCACTGCTACCATCACCTGTTATGCTGTGCCCAGCGGCTGTTATACCACAACCACAGTTACTGTGGTGCCGGCGCCATCCACAATTGGTGGACCGTCAACGGTATGTACAGGCTTAACTATTACACTTACCAAT
Source organism: uncultured Flavipsychrobacter sp. (assembly GCA_964430995.1). Taxonomy (GTDB): domain Bacteria; phylum Bacteroidota; class Bacteroidia; order Chitinophagales; family Chitinophagaceae; genus Nemorincola. The sequence continues at coordinate 32,125 of CAYSIG010000045.1, read as the reverse complement.
TCGTCACCGGGTGGCACATGGAGTAGCAGTTCGCCCGCAACAGGCAGTGTAGGTGCTGCAACCGGTATTGTTACCGGTGTTTCTGCCGGGGTGGTCACCATCAGTTATACAATAGGTACATGCATTGCTACCAAGTCTATCACGGTCAATAATTCACCGGGTGCTATTTCAGGGGCATCAACTGTCTGCGTTGGATCAACGATTACACTTACCGATCCATCATCGGGAGGCTCATGGATCAGTGGCAATCCGTCTGTAGCTACAGTTGGCTTTTCATCTGGTGTGGTTACAGGCATAAGTGCCGGTATCGTAACTATCTCGTATTCCCTGCCCAGTGGGTGCTATGCCAGCCGGGTAATAACCGTGAACCCCACCCCGGGAGCTATTTCGGGCATACCTCATGTTTGTGTTGGACAAACTACATCACTATTTTCTATAGGTAGCGGCTCATGGAGTAGCAGTAATCCTTCGGTTGCCACTGTCGGAGCTGGTTCTGGCATTGTACTAGGGGTAGCGGCAGGTATGACAACAATCTCATTTACTGCAACAACCGGTTGTTACGTTACTTTTGTTATGTCGGTAGATCCCGTGCCGGCCCCTATCGGTGGAGACCCCAACCTTTGCGTGGGGCTGATGGATACACTTACCAATATCACTCCCGGCGGTGTCTGGAGTAGCAGCTTTCCCCTTATCGCCGCAATTCATCCTGGGTCAGGTGTAGATACGGGCATAACACCTGGTACAGCTATGATAGTTTATACACTGGGCACGGGCTGTGCCGCAGCTATGATGGTTACAGTACATCCGTCACCGTCTGCGATCACAGGTGGCTCTGCTGTTTGTGTTGGCGGAACCATATTCTTATTCAGTTCGGGTGGTGGAACATGGAGCAGTAGTAACCCATCTGCGGCTACTATCGGTTCATCAACAGGTGTTGTTACGGGTGTTTCTTCGGGAATAGCTGTTATCAGTTATACTTCACCGTTTGGATGTTATACCACGAAGATGATCACAGTTAATGCTTTGCCCGCTCTGATTACAGGGCCGGGAAGCGTATGTGTAGGTACTACCATCATGCTGGCCGATGCCACACCCGGAGGTGCTTTCAGTGGTGTATCTTCTTTCTTTACTGTTGTACCTTCAGGGGTGGTAACAGGTGTGTCTGCGGGTGTAGGTACCGTCACTTATACCGCACCTACAGGTTGTTATGTGACGCGTGGCCTAACAGTGACCATTTCTCCCGCAGCGATTACCGGGCCTTCGCAAGTCTGTTTAGGTTCCTCCGTTACTCTGGCGAATGCCGTTGGCGGTGGCACATGGAGCAGCAGTAATCCGTCTGTTGCCAGTGTTGGTTCGGTTACAGGTATAGTATCAGGAGCAGCTGTCGGTGTGGCAACTATCTCTTATTCATTAGGGTTGAGTTGTTATGCCACAAAAACTGTTACTGTCAACTCACTGCCTGGCGCAATCTCCGGTCCCGGTACGGTCTGTGTGGGTTCTACACTTACACTTTCCGCAGTTGGTGGCGGCACATGGGTCAGCAGCAACACATCTATTGCAACCATCGGTTCCACCACAGGTGTTGCTTTAGGTGTTGCTGCAGGTACGAGCATAATCACTTACACTTTGCCAACCGGGTGCAGCACTACAAAAACTATTACTGTCAATCCTTTGCCATCAGCTATTGCGGGCGCATCTGCCGTATGCATTGGTGGCACCATAACTTTAATGAGCTCCAGCTTTGGCGGCACATGGAGCAGCAGCAGTGGTACTATTGCTACAGTTGGGGTCACTACGGGTATTGTAACAGGTGTTGCTCCCGGTACTTCTACCATTGCATATACTGTCGGTTCCGGTTGCTCGGTCGTTAAAACAATCACGGTTAGTGCACTGCCATTATTGTGTACTGTATCGGGTGGCGGCAACTATTGTGCTGGTGGAGCGGGCCTGCATGTCGGGCTTACGTGCTCGTCTCCGGGTGTCAGTTATCAACTGTATCTCGCAGGGTCACCGGTTGGCTCTGCTATTATGGGTACAGGTGCTGCCTTGGATTTTGGGCTACATATTACTACGGGCACATACACTGTAATAGCAACAAGTCTGGCTACCGGCTGTTCACGTACTATGTCAGGTAGTGCAACAATTGCTCTTAATCCGGCACCGGCACCTATATCCGGTCCATCGGCTGTTTGTGTAGGCTCTGCAATATCCCTTACAGATGCATCTCCGGGTGGCAGCTGGACCAGCAGTACGCCTTCTGTAGCAACAGTCGGAGCGCTTTCCGGTACTGTCACAGGTATCACTACGGGCACTGCTATCATTACTTATTCGCTGCCTACAACATGTAAGGTAACTATGGTGGTTACTGTCAGCCCGGCGCCAGCAGCTATATCAGGATCATCTGCCGCATGTGTGTTGAATACCATGACTTTAACCAATGCCGTACCCGGTGGGGCTTGGACCAGCGGAAACCCGTTTGTAGCCCTCATAGGTTCTTTAAGCGGCCTTGTTACCGGCATCGCTGCGGGTACTTCCACTATTACTTATTCACTGGGGACCGGTTGTAATGTCACAAAGGTAATCACGGTCAATCCATCCCCTTTGCCTATTACAGGCAGTTCGGCTATCTGTATCGGACAAGCAACGACTTTTACCTGCACTACACCGGGCATAGTATGGGTTAGTATGGATGCTTCAATAGCCACGGTTACCTCTGCCGGCACTGTGACGGGCGTAGGTGTGGGGACTGCAACAATTATCTGTTCACTGGCCACTACAGGCTGTTATGCTGCTAAAGTAATTACGGTGAACCCATTGCCCGCAGCAATCACCGGGCCATTTACCGTATGTGTAAACAGCACAACGACATTAACGAATGCCATCCCCGGCGGCACATGGACAAGCGCATCGCCCGGTATAGCCTCTATTGGTGCATCAACGGGTGTTGTTACGGGTGTTGCTTCCGGCACAGCGCTGATCACGTATTCTCTTGGTACCGGTTGCATAAGGACAACTACCGTTACAGTTAACCCTGTTCCTGCCGTTATAGGTGGACCTGGACAGGTATGTCTAGGCCTCACCGCTGCTTTAACTTCAGCCACACCGGGTGGCGCGTGGAGTACCACCACGCCGGCTATAGGTACAGTTTCAGCCACCGGAGTTGTGACAGGTATAAGTGCAGGCCTTGATACGATTATATATACGCTCCCTGTAACCGGTTGCAGTGCGGTACGAGTTGTGACGGTAAATCCGTTGCCGGCATCTATCAGCGGGTCGGCAAATGTTTGTGTCGGCCAGACATCACTGCTCACCAATACAGTACCTGGCGGTGTATGGAGTAGCGGCACGCCCTCTGTTGCTACTGTGTCTGTTGGTGGCATTGTAACTGGTGTTGCCGGAGGCACAAGTACCATTACTTATACTGCCGGTGGTTGTTATGTGACAACGGTAGCTACGGTCATTGCTTCACCCGCAGCTATTACCGGGTCCTCTGTGGTTTGTATGGGTGGCAATACAACGCTTACAAACACAACAACCGGTGGCACATGGAGCAGTAGCCTGCCATCGGTAGCGTCCATAACAGGCGCAGGAGTCGTTTCTGGCATAGTATCTGGCACAACAATTATCTCTTACACATTGGGCAGCACCGGCTGCACGGCGGTTATGCCTGTTGCTGTTAATGCTATCGCGCCTATATCAGGCCCTAACACTATTTGTGTGGGGCAGATGGCTGTGTATATCGATACAGCCCTTTCCGGCGCATGGAGCAGCAGCAATCCTTCAGTAGCGTCAATATCAGGTTCTGGTTGGGCAACAGGTATTGCTGCCGGAGCAGCTACTCTCACCTATACACTTTCGGGTTGTATTGCTAATAAATCTATTACCGTTCACCCGATACCTGCCGCAATTCTTGGTAGCACAAATATCTGCATAGGCCTTGCAACACTACTGACCGATGCGACACCGGGCGGCATCTGGAGCAGCAGCAACCCTGCAATTGGATCCGTTAATGCTCTGGGAATAGTAACCGGTCTGTCGTCCGGCTCCACTATTATCAGTTATACCTTAGGCACCGGCTGTGCCCGCACACAGGCAGTATCGGTTTTCAATGCTCCTCCTGCTATTTCCGGCCCGTCAGGTGTCTGCATCGGTCACTCTATTTTACTCACTGATGTTGTGCCGGGCGGCATATGGATTAGCAGTAATCCGGCTATAGGGAGTATAGCATCCACAGGTGTAGTAACGGGTATAAGTGCAGGTGTAACTACTATTACCTATATGCTTGGTACCGGCTGCTCTGCCACGAAAGTGTTGAACGTGGACAATATACCTCCTGCTATCATAGGCCCACCACAGGTATGTGTGTCGTCTACCGCAACACTAAGTAATACAGTACCCGGTGGCACATGGAGCAGCGGGAGTACAACCATCGCGACCATTGACGCATCTACAGGTGTTGTTACTGGTGTAGCCCCCGGTGTAGCTACCATATTCTATAATTTATCTAGTGGATGTGGTACTTCAACAACAATCACTGTAAATGCGTTGCCATCAGCTATTACCGGCAGTACAAATGTGTGTACGGGTGCCACCACTACGCTCAGTAACACTTTATCAGGTGGTGTGTGGAGCAGCAGCGCCCCGGCAATAGCCACAGTTGTTTCCACGGGTCCGGGTAGCGGCCTTGTTACTGGTATGTCGAGTGGTATTGCTATTGTCACCTATACGCTGTCTACCGGTTGTTCGGTTACAGCTACTATAATGGTGAATAGTGCACCATTGCCCATTACCGGCAGCCCCAATATTTGTATCGGCCTTACCACTTCACTCGGCAGCGCTTCACCCGGTGGCACGTGGAGCAGCAGCAGTCCTGCCATTGCGCCGGTTGATGCATTCACAGGTGTAGTTACCGGTGCCGCCATTGGCACAGCGGTTATCACTTATACTGTGGCCGGTTCCGGCTGCAATACAACCCTTCCTGTATCGGTTAATCCATTCCCTGCGCCAATCATTGGTGGTAGTAATGTATGTACAGGCGCTACGCTCACCATCAGCAATGCTGTTCCCGGTGGCACATGGAGCAGCAGCAGCACCATGATAGCAACAGTCGTTCCTTCAGGCCCGGGCACAGCTACAGTTACCGGCGTTTCGTCTGGCTCTGCAACAATATTTTATTCACTCGGTTCCGGCTGTTCTGTATCCCTCAATATTTTTGTGGACCCGGCACCATTGCCTATCATAGGCGCAAACAATGTGTGTGCTACACAAACAACTCCGTTAGCCAGCAGTACCCCAGGCGGCACATGGAGCAGTACAGCACCTGCGGTTGCTACCATATCGTCTGCCGGCCTGGTGTTGGGCATCACTGCAGGCACTACTACCATCAGCTATACGAATAGCCTGGGTTGCGCTGCGGTTTATCCGTTCACGGTCAACCAGATGCCATCGCCTATTTCAGGTTCGGCTAATGTTTGTCTTGCAGGTAGTTCTGTGCTTACAGATTCAGTGAGTGGTGGCACATGGTTCAGTGCTAACCCTTCTGTGGCTGCCATAGGTTCATCTTCAGGTGTGGTCATGGGCATTACGCTCGGCAGCACCACCATCCGCTACACACTGCCCAACGGTTGTTTTGTTACAAAGGTGATAACCGTACACCCGTTACCACTTGTGTTCACGGTTACCGGTGGCGGTAATCATTGCGATGGTGATGCAGGTGTACACGTTGGCCTGTCCGGTTCTACAGTTGGTGTTAATTACTTGCTTTACCTCGGTGCTACGGCGGTAGGTGCGTTCGCCGGTACTGGCTCTACGCTCGATTTTGGCTTGCATACCGTGGGAGGCGTATATACAGTTAAGGGCACAAGTACAGTCTCCGGCTGTAGTATAAATATGGCTGGTACAGCCACTATCGGCGTAATACCAACGGTTACTCCTGTAGTGAATTTGAACGTCACCCCTGATGATACGGTATGTACGGGTTCGACGGCAACCTTTTTGCCCATGGCTGTTTATGGCGGCACCGCACCTGTGTTCAGCTGGAGTGTAAATGGTATCCCGGTATCTGTGTCTGGCAGCTACGCATTCGTGCCTGCCAATGGTGATGTGGTAACCGTGACCATGACAAGCAATGCCATATGCCCGTCGCCGGCCACTGTTTCAAGGTCTGTAACTATGGAAGTGCAGCCGTTCGCTATGCCTACTGTCTCAGTAGCGTTACTGCCCAATGACACCGTTTGTAAAGGGGCGATAGTAACAGCCAGTGCAGTAACTACCTATGCGGGTAGTGCCCCGGCATATACCTGGTTCAAAAATGGTACATTGGTCAGCTACAGCGGTTCCACTTATTCTTTCCCCGCAAGCCATGGTGATGAACTGTTCTGTATTCTCACCAGTAATCACCCGTGCCGTCTTGCAAACGTGGACTCCAGCGCAAGGGTAAGGGAAACAGTTGTTGATCCTGTACTACCCGTTGTTACCATCAATGCCAGCCCAGGCACTACTATTGCTAAGGGCCAGGCCACTACACTTTCAGCTATTGTCACCGGTGCCGTAAATCCAACCTATCAGTGGTATATTAACGGGCATCCTGTGGTGGGTGCTACCAATGCAGCTTTTGTCTATTCCGCATATAGTTATCCGAATCCGGATTCTGTTTCTTGCACCGTTATCAGTCACGATATTTGTGAAGTGACTACCCATAAATGGGTATATATAAATGTGGTTTCTACAGGTATAGGGCAAATGAGTGGTATTGGAGGGGTTACAATCTTACCCAACCCGAACAAGGGTGAATTCACCATAAAAGGCCAACTGGGTACAGTGACCGATGAGGAGGTAACTATTGAACTGACGAATATGCTCGGGCAGGTAGTTCACCGCAGTAATGTGATTGCTAAAGGGGGCACACTGAATGAGCAGGTAATGCTTGGCAGTAACCTCGCCAATGGTATGTACCTGCTCACGCTCCGTTCAGGCACTTCAAGTGGCGTATTTCATATGGTAGTGGAGAAGTGATAAGGGGAAGGGATACTAATTGCCCGTTTTCCCCTGTTTCTCCCGGTGGTAGTGCCGTAGCGACGGTATAGCGAAAAAGATGGACAGCAATATCAGGAATGAGCCAAACACAAAAGGCATCCCGGAAAATATGAAGGGTGCCTTCGGCCCGGTGAAGTACGCAAAGATATTATTCATGATTATTGGTCCCATGAATGAGGTAACGCTGATAAGGCTGGTAAGCGCCCCTTGCAGTTCGCCTTGGGCATTTGCCGGTACCTGGTTCGATATAATTCCCTGAAGCGCAGGCCCGCAAATACCGCCCATGCAGTAGGGTATAAGGAACACAAACATCATCCAACCCTGGTTGGCAAATGCAAACAACATCATGCCTATAATATTCAGCGACAATCCGATATAAACAGAATTCTTTTCGCCCAGCTTAGGTATGGTGATGCGTATTAGCACACCCTGTACAATTGCAATAAGCACACCCACCACTGATAGGGATATTCCCACCATCAGGCTGCTCCAGTTGAATTTGTAAATAGTATAATACGCCCAGTTCGATTGCACTGCATGTGCCGCTATATAAATGAAAAAGAATGACATGGCCAACCCGGACACTATCGGGTAGCGGCGGATATTCATTAAGGAGCTAATTGGATTGGCACGCTTCCACTCAAATTGTCGCCTATTCTCTTTTTGCAGTGATTCGGGTAGAACAAAAAATCCATACAGCACATTCAGCAGGCTGAATGCCGCAGCTATCATAAATGGCAACCTCACCTCCCAGTTAAAACTACCGGTATGGCCTAAGTGCTTGCCCCATTCGCTGCACAGCCCGCCAATACCGGGGCCAATGATAAAGCCCAGTCCGAAGGCCACGCCCACCAGCCCGAAATTCTGTGCGCGCTTTTCGGGCGTGCTGATGTCGGCGATATAGGCAGTAGCGGTGGTAAAACTGGCTCCCGCTATACCGGCTATTATCCGCCCGATAAAGAGTAGGGTAAGTGTAGGCGAAAAGGCCTGGAAAATATAGTCAATACCTAAACCCAGTAATGAGAAAAGGAGTACGGGCCGCCTGCCATAGCGATCGCTCATAGCGCCTATCACAGGTGAAAAGATGAACTGCATCGCCGCATAGGCGAAAGTGAGCCAGCTGCCGTATTTTGCGGCAGTAGTTATGTCGCCGCCCGTCAGCTCTTTTATAAGGGCCGGCAATACAGGTATGATGATACCGAAACCGATAACATCTATAAGTATGGTAATAAAGATAAACCCTAGCGCTGCGTTACGTTTTACTGGCATATGATGTATGAAAAAGGGGTGCAAAGCTAAGGCATAATCTGATTTGAATCAGTTTTCTTACCGATTAATATCAATACTTCACCGAATATTAACGGTTAACTTGCTCCCCTGCAATAACTTTGCACCGAAATCAGATTATGGCACGACCAAGGGACTATGGAACAGAGGCGAGGGAAGAATCTCCTAAAGTGAAGATAAGTAAAGATTCACTGAAGGAAGGGCTAATGATTTTTAAATATGTGCGCCCGTACCGGGGTAAGTTTATTGGCGGGATGATTTTCATTGCCCTTTCTGCCGCCAATACGATGACTTTCCCCTACATGCTCAAAAAGCTAATCGACAGCGCTCATGGCGATCTGAAGGGCGCATTGGCATTTGCTCCAGGCACTATTGCCGCTGTTATGATAGGGTTGCTGTTTCTGCAAATGGGTATTTCCTACATGCGTATATACTTGTTTACATCGGTAGGTGAACATACAGTTGCCGATATGCGCAAAGACATTTACCGCCACATGCTCATGATGCCTATGGACTTTTTCGCACAGCGGCGGGTGGGAGAATTATCCAGCCGCATCACTGCCGATGTATCGCAGATACAGGATACGGTAACTACTGTGGTCGCCGAATTGCTCAGGGGCATACTTACCTTCGTTATCGGCATAGCTATGATATTATTCATCAGTGTAAAGATGACCTTGCTGATGTTATGTGTAGTGCCGGTAGTGGTGGTCATTGCGCTGGTTTTCAGTAAGTTCATTCGCAAAATTTCGCGGCAGGCGCAAGACCAGCTCGCCGAGTCGGGCACTGTAGTACAGGAGACATTTCAGGGCATTACCAATGTCAAAGCCTTTACCAATGAATGGTACGAGATAAACCGCTACAATAAGAGCATACATGATGTGGTGAACCTCTCCATAAAGACCGGTAAGTACCGGGGCATGTTTGTATCCACCATGATATTTACTGTATTCAGCTCCATAGTGCTGGTGTTCTGGTATGGTGTGGGCCTCATGCAGCAGGGTGTGGTTTCTGATGGCGACCTCACCGCATTTGTGGTATATACAGCATTCGTCGGCGGCACGCTGGCAGGTTTTGCAGACCTATATGGCCAGTTTCAGAAAACACTGGGTGCCACCCAAAGGGTGCGCGAACTGCTGAAAGATGAAACGGAGCAGGTTGCGGTCAAAGCTATTGAGGTACAACAGGAGGAGTTCAGGCTTAACGGAAATGTATCCATCCGGAACATAAAATTCAGTTATCCGTCGCGCAAAGATGTGACCGTGATAAAGGATGTAAGTATAGAAGCTAAGAGCGGCGAGCAGATTGCCATTGTGGGGCCCAGTGGTGCAGGGAAGAGCACTTTCGTTTCCCTGCTGTTGCGTTTTTATGAGCCCGAAGCAGGCAGCATCCTGTTCGATGGCAGGGAAGCAGTATCAATACCCCTATCCCAGTTGCGCCGCCAAATGGCATTAGTGCCGCAGGATATTCTCCTCTTCGGAGGCACCATTTTCGAGAATATCGCCTATGGAAAGCCGGGCGCAAACCAGGATGAGGTAATTGCAGCTGCGCAAAAGGCAAATGCTCATGATTTCATCACTAAATTCCCTGAAGGGTACCAGACCATTGTTGGCGAAAGGGGTACAAAATTATCAGGCGGGCAACGGCAGCGGATAGCTATTGCAAGGGCTATACTCAAAGACCCGGTTATCCTCCTGCTCGATGAGGCCACAAGTTCGCTCGATTCCGAATCTGAATCACTGGTGCAGGATGCCCTTCATAATCTCATGCGCGATCGCACCTCATTTGTTATCGCCCATCGCCTATCTACCATTCGCAACGCTGATAAGATAGTGGTGCTGGAAGATGGAGTAGTTAAGGAAAGCGGCACACATCAGGAACTGGTAACAATGGAGGAAGGCCTTTACCGGAACCTCACTAGGCTCCAGTTATTTGAAACATAGTATTTCCGCTTTTATAAAGTAGATTTACGCAAAATCCGTTTTTAGGAATGCGTAAGAAACTAGCCCTGTTATTACTATCGTGCTTTTTACTGTCCGGCGTCCGCGCCCAGATGCCCTATATGGTAAAGCAGGCCGACGGTTCATTTAAGGAAGTATTAATTCTGCCGGGCTATCATCCGCTCGACAGCGCATGGAAGAAGATGGCGCATATACAGAACAGGAAAGGGGTATCACCCCGGTTTGGTGACTTCAATAACCAGTTGGAACAGCTTATGCAGGCTGTGGTAAGTAGTGGGGGTAACATTTTTCGCCTGGAGAGTTTTAAAGACCATAAGCAGATAGGGGCATATAATATGGCGGGCAATGTATTCTATACACCCGACTATGAGAAATTCAAGGCCGCTGTGCTGGCAGCAAAGGCTAAAAAATACGAAAGCAACACCTGTGCCTGGCTTGTGTTATACCGCCCTGCCTATGTGCTGGGCCGTAACGACGAGACCGCTTTTACCGCAGTAGTAAATGACACCCTCCACCTCGAAATGAAGGCAAATATGAGGTATCTCATAAAGCTGGCGAATGAAGGCATTGTCAGGCTCTCTGCGGGCGATAATGCTGTGGGCCGCCCCATAGAGATAAATGCAAAATTCGGCAATACTTATTATGTACGTGGTTTTGTCACCTATCCTTTCTCCGGTGCCCGGACGGCTGAAACGAAGGGTATCTCCTTTAATGGCTACAATCCTTACCTGCTGCCCACCGGTGAGCTGCAGGGCGAGCTGGAAAGCAGCAAGGTGGTGCATGTCACGCTGAAACGTCCTCTGTAAGATATCTTACGTGCCAACTTGCTTCAGCCGCAAAGCCTAAATTCATTATCTTCGCACTCCTTTTATTTTATATTATATTATGTATAGAACACACACTTGCGGAGAGCTGAGGATAGAACATAAAGGCACTGAGGTAACCCTGGCCGGATGGGTGCAAACCGTTCGCAAATTTGGCAGTATCACCTTTATTGACCTGCGCGACCGCTATGGCATCACCCAACTGTATTTTGACGAACAACTGAACACCCGCCTTGATGCCAACCCGCTTGGCCGCGAATATGTGATACAGGCTAAAGGCACTGTGCTGGAGCGCACCAGCAAGAACGCCAAAATACCCACCGGTGATATAGAGATAGGTATTACCGAGTTTACCGTACTGAATGGCGCTAATACACCGCCCTTCACCATAGAGGAAGATACCGATGGCGGCGATGAGCTGCGTATGAAATACCGCTACCTCGACCTGCGCCGCCCTACGCTGAAGCGTAACCTGGAACTGCGCTACAAGGTGAACCGCTCTGTGCGCAATTACCTTGATGCCCAGGGTTTCTGGGATATCGAGACCCCATTCCTTATACGCAGCACACCTGAGGGCGCGCGCGATTTCGTGGTGCCGTCGCGGATGAACCAGGGGCAGTTTTATGCCCTGCCGCAAAGTCCACAAACCTTTAAGCAATTGCTGATGGTGAGTGGTTATGACCGCTATTACCAGGTGGTAAAATGTTTCCGGGATGAAGACCTGCGTGCCGACCGCCAGCCGGAGTTCTCTCAGATAGACTGTGAGATGTGTTTCGTGGAGCAGGAGGATATACTCAATACTTTCGAAGGCCTCTTCAAGCATGTGTTCCGGGATGTGAAGGGTAGGGAGATAACAGAAGCGTTTCCCCGCATGACCTTTGACGATGCCATGTGGCACTACGGCAACGACAAGCCCGATATCCGGTTTGAGATGAAGATTGCCAATCTCAAAACGCCCGTTAATAACACCTCCTTCCCCTTCGGCGAAGGCTTTAAAGTATTCGATGAAGCCGAAACCATACTGGCTATAGCCGTGCCCGGTGCCGCCGAATACACCCGCAAGCAACTGGACGAACTGACCGAATGGGTGAAACGCCCGCAGATAGGCATGAGCGGCGTGGTGAACATTAAGTGCAATGCCGATGGTACTATAAAGAGCAGCGTGGATAAATTCTTTAATGAAGAAAAGCTGCGCGAGATAGCTGCATTTTGTGGTGCAGGTAACGGCGACCTTATTCTGATACTTGCCGGAGCCGAAACCCGCACCCGAAAGGCCATGAGCGAACTGCGCTTAGAGATGGGCAACCGCCTGGGCCTGCGCAATCCCGATGTGTACAAGCCCCTGTGGGTGATAGACTTCCCGCTGTTTGAGTATGACGAGGAAGGCAACCGCTGGGTGGCGCGGCATCATCCGTTCACATCGCCCAAGCCGGAGCAGATACCGATGATGGATGACCTGAGCAAGTATGGCGAGATAAAGGCCAACGCATATGATATGGTCCTCAATGGCACCGAGATTGGCGGAGGTTCGATACGCATTTTCCAGCGGGGGCTGCAGGAGAAGATGTTTGCCGCGCTGGGCATGAGCAAGGAAGAAGCACAGGAAAAATTCGGTTTCCTGATGGGTGCCTTCGAATATGGCGCACCGCCGCATGGTGGTATAGCACTCGGTTTCGACAGGTTGTGTGCCTTGCTGGGCGGGCAGGAGAGCATCCGCGACTTCATTGCCTTCCCCAAGAACAATGCGGGCAGGGATGTGATGCTTGATGCGCCATCTGGTATTGATGAGGCGCAAATGAAGGAATTAGGATTGAAATAATTTGAATATACTCCAAAACGATCAGCCATGTCAGTTTTTCATTACCCTAAAGTAGGAGAGTATGCATTGCCCGAAAAAAATGTACTGGTGATCAGTTGCATTGACCTGAGGCTGACCGACAATCTGCTGCATTTCCTGCACCACGACAACCTGGCCAACCGGTACGATCATTTTGCTCTGGCCGGCACATCGCTTACTTCATTTGCCACAAAGGGGCACAAAGCCCTTTTTAAAAAAGAAGCGTTGAGCGCATTTGATTTCGGGGCGTGGAAAAAGGCGCTCGATGAGCATTTGCAGATAGCCATAGCCCTTCATGATATTCGTGATGTGTACATTGTGGAGCACGCGAGTTGCGGCGCTTACAAGGAATTTTTGAAGAAAGGGAAATTTGACTCTGTAAAAGAAGAAAGGCAGTGTCACAAAGATTTTTCCGTAGCGCTGGCAAAAGAAATAAACGGCGTTACCTATACCGATAAAAAGACAGGCGATTACCACCTGCATGTGCATTGTTTCCTTATAGATCTACGGGGCAATGTGGAGTTGCTGCACACCACTAATAAGCCGAAATAGGTTCTTCCTACCCGATGTACATATTACAAATCTGGGAGAGCGGAACCGGATCAGGGTATAATTTCCGGGATTTGACCGATTGGGGTAAAAAACCGTGGGTAGGTGCGGCTGAAATGCGCTGTGGGCAGCCACGTGCGTTTTTTTGTTGATGTATAAAAGGGTATAAATATACCATGAAAAGGTATAATTATACCCCCCAAAGGTATAATTATACCCAATAGATAATGAATCACAAGTTGTTTATCCGGGAGCGGAAAATCAACCACCCTTTCGGCAAGCTCAGGCCCTTCCGCAAGCTCAGGATCAGGGGTACGTGGGTTAGGCTATGCCTGCCACAGCATATGGTTCACAAAACAGTCTTTCAAAGAACTTACCCGATATTTTTCGGGGTATCCCTCTTTCGCTGAAGCTACGGAGGGCTAAGTAGGTAAAGTTCGGGAATGGGGTGGTGCGGGCAAAATTTTTATGACATGATGGTACAGTTGGTGTACCATGACGGTACAGTAGCTGTACCGTCATGGTTTTTAATGTGCAGGCGGGGCAAGGGTTTGAGCGGTTATTGGACTAAGATTTATGGGATTAAAGGATAGTTCGACTAAGCTCACTACAGGATGCGCGAGGCACCCGCTTAGATAATCTCGCCAGTCTGAGACTGGCTACCACACAACCGTAGACAAAGTCTACGGTTAACCACTATTTTTTAGCACATTTCGCAAAACATGGGTCGGCGGCACTCTAAGGACAACATGGGTATTTCCTCATTTGGTTTGTTATTTCAACTACAGTTCCCTGATGCTGCCGAGTCCACAGTTATGCTAATGGCTATGCTCTTGGGAGACTTCGGCAGGGACACTCGCAAGAGACGGAAAATATATTCTATCTTGTGCCATATCATTAGTATCAGGCATGTATACAACGTTATTTTATAGGGCTAAATCGTACACTAAAGGCATGTTTGTACTTAGAGTTAAAATGTACTTACTTCTTGCGGCATTTACGGCAGCAGGTATATTTTCCTTTACCCAAAGCCATGCTCAGTTATATGGCCAGGCACTTATCGACTCGCAGGTAAAGCAGGTACTGAAGCAAAAAGAAGATACGAATAAAGTAAACCTGCTGCTAGACATCTCCTTCAATTGCTACTTGTTCAGTACTGACGAGGGTATAAAATACGCCCAGCAGGCATTGGCGCTGGCAATTAAGATAAAATGGCGCAAGGGAATTGGAGATGCCCATAAAATTATAGGCGTGAACTATATGGGAAAATCTGACTACGCCAAAGCGCTTGAGCATTACGGAACAGCCGAAAAGATATTTAGGGAGATCGGGTATAAGAGAGGTATTATAACGGTCAGTCAGAATACCGGATTAGGTTACTACTATCAGTCCGATTATACAGGAGCACTGAAATATTTTTCTATAGCATTGAACGGATATAAAGAAACCGGTGATAAACGTGGTATTGCGCAGGTGCTACAGAACATGGGATTAGTATATGAGTGCCTGGGCAATTATTCTAAAGCACTTCAAAATTATATGGAAGCTGCAAAATTGTATGAAGAAACAGGAGATAAATATGGGATGGCCGGTTGTATCCATCTTACAGGAAATATTTATTACTATCAAAAGGACTTTCTCAAGGCATTGGAATATTATAACAGAGCTTTGAAAATCTATGAAGATTTAGGAAGTAAATCAGGCATAGCAGGTGCCACCTCAGGTATAGGTAATGTGTACAGTGGACTCAAGGATTATCCAAAAGCGCTGGAATACGATTTTATAGCTTTAAAGATTTATGAGGAGATAGGGGATAAAAAGGGTGCTGCATTGAAAATATCAAATATCGGCCTTACATATAGCTATCAAAAAAACTATACCATGGCATTGTGTTACGAGTATAAGGCTATGCTGCTATTTCAAGAAATAGGGGACAGGCGGGATAATGGATATGCACTGAGGGATATAGGCAATGTGTACCTGGCACTGGCAGAGGATACAAATACTGTGGCTAGCAAGATTAATACCAATGTGGAAATGCCGGAGGGTGCATATTTGCCCGATGGGCAGATACCGGCCGGCAAGGCTGCCCGTTTGCGCCTGGCACAGCGCTACCTGCAGCAGGCGTTGGATACAGCAAAAAATGTAATGACATTGGCTTTAATGCAGGACTGCTATGAGAGCCTAGCGAAAGTTTATAGGCTAAATGATGATTACCGGAAAGCTATGGAAAGCTATGAGCGGTTTATCGCCATTAAAGATTCTGTTTTTTCAAAAGATAACCAGAAGAAGATTGTACAGCAGCAAATGCAGCATGACTTTGATGTTAAAGAAAAATTAGCGAGGGCTGAGCAGGATAAGAAAGACACCGTTCAGAAAAATATTCGCAATTCTACCATTGTCGGAATGATGGGCTTGCTCGTTTTCACGCTGTTTGCCTACCGTCAGCGAAACAGGGTGATAAAAGAAAAGGCTAACGTGGAAAAAGAGAAGGCAAGGAGCGAAGAACTTTTACTCAATATTCTGCCCACCGAAGTGGCTGAAGAATTGAAAACAACAGGAGGCGCGAAAGCAAGGCATTTCGATAATGTGACCGTCCTCTTCACAGATTTCGTAAACTTCACGCAGGCCAGCGAAAAGATGCACCCACAGGCGCTTATAGATGAGCTGCATGCGTGCTTCAAGGCATTTGATGAGATAACAGCTAAATACAATATAGAAAAGATAAAGACCATCGGTGATGCATATCTCGCCGTGGCTGGTTTGCCTGAACCCGACACAAAACATGCCGGCAACGTGATAAATGCAGCAGTTGAAATATGCAGTTTTATGGAAACCAGGTATGCCCGCCTTGGTAACGAGACTTTCCAGGTGAGAGTAGGGGTGCATAGCGGAAGCGTGGTGGCCGGTATAGTTGGGGTCAGGAAATTCGCGTATGATGTTTGGGGCGATACGGTGAACACTGCTGCCAGGATGGAGCAAAACAGCGAGGCCGGAAAGGTCAACATATCAGAAGCCACATATGAGTTGGTGAAGGATGAATTCAAATGTACATTCAGGGGTACGATAGAAGCAAAAAATAAAGGCATGTTGAAAATGTACTACGTTATCGGTGCAACGGCTTAGGTTGCCGATATGCTTGTGCCGCACCATGTATAGTTCCAGATATTCATCCGGATCACTAATGCGCCTTGATTCACGCTCTCAGTATCTTTTCCATTTTCCTACCTTTTGCCAATTCGTCCACCAACTTATCTAAATATCTTGTTTGTTTGGTCAGTGGGTTTTCAATTTCTTCTATGCGGTAGCCACATATCAGCCCGGTGATCAGATGGGCATTCGGGTTCAGTTTGGCCCGCTTGAAGAATGTATCAAAAGTTACTTTTTCGTCTATGAGTTCCTGCAGTTTTTTATCGTCAAAGCCGGTAAGCCACTCAATCACCCGGTGCAGTTCTTCCACAGTCCTGTTCTTGTTGACCACTTTTGTTACATAGTGCGGGTAAACCGAGGCAAAGGTCAATTTTGCTACACGGTCGTTATGTGCTTGTGTTTCTTTCATAGTCATTAAAATTAAGACATTAAAGTAACGCCTGCCAGGTCAGCCTCGTTGTTTTTCAAAAAAGCATATGTCACCCCGTCTGCCTTGCAGTTAATAAAGCTGACTTTTTTAAATTTTCTGTTGTACTTAAAAAAGGTGTTCAGTATAGTGGCATCCTGAAACTTAACATTGTAAAATGAACAGTTCTCAAAATGGCAGTCTTCGATATTGCCTTCGAAAATGACATCGCTGATACCTGTATTTTTAAACGAGGTAAATTTCCATATAGCATTAACAATGATGTTGTTCTCAAAATATCCATCAATAAAGCCAGCACCGGAAAAATCTGCACCGGAAAAGTCACATTTTCCAACATTATTTTTCAAAAATTCAGCATCAATAAATGAGCAATTGTTGAACCTGTTGTTCAGAAGGTTGGAAGATTGGATTTTGCTGTCCCTGATGTCGGAAGACGAAAAATCACACAATTCGATGTTGTTTTTCGCCAGAACAAGCCCCGATAAATCGGCGTTCATAAATTTACAATCCTTCATATTTGATGAACTGAATTTTTCTTTCAGGTTCTTTAAACCAGAAAAGTCGGCATCTACCCAGTTTCCATTAGACATATCCCAATTCCAGTCGAACTTTTTCCGGGGCTTGCTTTGGGGCGCTTCATCCGCCTGCCGGAAGGGGTTTTCATTTATTGCCGCTGCACCTTCACCGGCCTGAAAACTGTCGGAGAAGTAGTTAAGGTCAACTCCTAGAATTTCTGCAAGCCGGTTTAATGTGGAAATGTCGGGCATAGATTCTCCGCGCTCCCATTTACCTACTGCCTGCGGGCTGATGGATACCTGCCGGGCAAGTTCGGCCTGAGAAAGGCTGGTTTTCTTCCTTGCTTCGGCAATTTTATTACCAATTGACTTTGAGTTCAGCGTCATATTCGTTTGTTTTTGTGATGCCGCAAAGTTATTTGTTCTTATAGCCGGAATGCAAACAAACCGCGCTACCATTGGTTGCTATTACGCTACTTCCGGTTGTAACCCGACAACTATTGGTTGTATTTATGTATTTTTTGCTGATTTCCCGAGAAAAGGGCGATGGGGGGCGCCTGGATTCCCCAAAATGCCAGGGTAGGGGGAGCATGTGAAAAAAGAATGGGATATTTCTTTTTATTTTATCAACGTTCATTATCTTTGCTGCGCTTAAAGACTCAATAAATGGCTAAAAAAGTAAAATCTACCGGCAAAGAAAAATCGATGCTGGTGTTGCATACCGTAATATTCGCGATAGTTACCGTTATCTCCTGGATGATGTATGACCCCAAGAACGGACAATGGGCTTACCCCTGGCCAGCCTGGACGACCGCTGCATGGGCGCTTACCCTGCTCGGGCATTTCTGCGTGGTGTATACCAGCTATGAAGATAAGGGGTATGATACCTATCGCCAGCAGCAAGGAAAAGCATAAAAAAACTATATATACATAAATAAGCCCCGTTTGCATGCAAGCGGGGCTTTCTTTTTAGGTTAAAGTGTAAAAATATCTCTCGCAGAGGCGCAAAGTCGAAAAAAAAGTGGAACGTAGTGACCTCTCCCCAGCCCTCTCTGAAGGAGAGGGAGCGCCAATGTCCTCGCTATCGCCCGGGTGTTATTACGATAAATGCCATGCGAATATTTTAAATGTACCCTAACAATATTGAAAAGTTTGGAAAGGTATTTATCTTAACTTTGCACCATTCAGATACACCACTGCCCAGCAGGTGGTTTTTTACCGGTCTATGAAAAAAACGCATATTGTTTTATTGATACTTGTGGTGGCTGCGATAGCCACAATAGTTACAGTATTCAGTGATTTCAGTACTTATGAGACCTTCGCTTCGGCATCGAAACAGCCGGGCAAGACCTATTATGTAATAGGGCACCTGCAAACTGACAAGGAGATGATCTATGACCCTAAGGTAGACCCGAACCATTTTACGTTTTACGCAAAAGACAAATCGGGGGAAATGCAGAAAGTGATATTTAACGGGGAGAAACCGAGGGATATAGAAAAGTCGGAACAAATAGTGATGATGGGCTACAATGAAGGGGGCACGTTCCACTGCTCGAGGATACAGATGAAATGCCCGTCGAAATACAAAAAGGACATGGTGGCTGTGGGAAACAAAAGTTAATCGCTCAATAAACAGATGAACACACAGTATATAGGAGAACATTTGTGGCCCGGGCAACTGGGTCATTTTTTTGTTATTACATCTTTTGTCGCGTCCCTGTTCAGCGCGTTCAGCTACCTGGCTGCGGTACGCACGGAAGGCAATGAACTGAACAGCAATAAATGGCGGCTGCTGGCAAGGGGCGGGTTCATTGTACACACGGCTACGCTGGTAGGCATTTTTGCCACGCTGTTCTACATCATTGCCAATCACCTGTTTGAATACCATTATGCCTGGGAGCACTCTTCATTGTCGCTGCCCGGCGAGTATCTTTTATCATGTTTCTGGGAAGGGCAGCAGGGCAGCTTCATGCTATGGACCTTCTGGCATTGTGTGCTGGGACTGATAGTGATGAAGACATCGGGCGGGCTGGAGACGCGCACCATGTCTATAATAGCATTGGTGCAGGTGTTTCTTGGCACCATGATACTGGGCTTCTACTTTGGCGATGATATAAAAGTGGGCAGCACACCTTTTATGCTGCTGCGCGATGCCATGCAGGGTGCGCCCATATTTGCGAGCGCCAACTATATGGAGTTTGTAAAGGACGGGAACGGGCTGAATGTGCTGCTGCAAAACTACTGGATGGTGATACATCCGCCGATATTGTTCCTCGGTTTTGCCAGTACGCTTATTCCTTTTGCCTACTGCATAGCCGCCATGTGGAAGAAAGACTACCAGACTTTTGTGAAACCAACCATAGCCTGGTCGCTGTTTAACGGGGCGGTATTAGGAACGGGCATCATGATGGGCGGGGCATGGGCTTATGAATCGCTGAACTTTGGCGGGTACTGGGCGTGGGACCCTGTGGAGAATGCATCGCTGGTGCCGTGGCTGACCCTGATAGCGGCCCTGCACACCCTACTCATATACCGCAGTACAGGCCGCGCCTTCATCATGACCATGATATTGTTCATTGTGAGCCATCTGCTTATCTGGTATTCTACTTTCCTTACACGCACGGGCATCTTAGGCAAAACATCGGTACACGCCTTTACGGGTGATGGGGCAGCGCTTACCTATCATTTGCTGATAGTGATAGGCATACTGCTTATAGTGAGCATAGCGGCACTGTTGAAAAGGTGGCGCGATATGCCCCGCATAAAAACGGAAGAAGAAACCCTGTCGCGCGAGTTCTGGATGTTCATAGGGTCGGTGATCCTGTTCCTGGCTTCCATACAAATCATCATTACCACCTCTATACCTGTATGGTCGCCACTGGCGAAATGGATAACAGGGAAAGAATTTGCACCGCCAAACGATGTGATGCAGCATTATAACAACATACAGGTATGGGTGGCGATAGTGGTAGGTTTGCTGTCGGCTACGGTGCTGTATATGAAATTCAAAAAAAGTGATGCCAAGACCGTAGGGAAACGATTGGGCCTGACTGGCCTTATCGCTCTGCTGATGGCCGGGGGGATAGCATGGGGGCAGCGCATCACTACATGGCAGTATGATATAATGCTGTTCGCAGCGTGCTATGGTATCGTTTCCAATATCTATTTCGGCATAGTTATACAGAAGGCTAAATTCAAGAAGTTGGGGCCGTCGGTGGCTCACCTGGGTTTTGCTACGGTGCTACTGGGCATACTATTATCTTCTTATAATAAGCACCCCATATCATTCAGCACAACGGGGATCCCTATGGATTTCGGGAAAAAGACGGAGCAGGAGAACATAAGAGAGAACAGCGAGAATGTGACCTTGTTCAGGGGCATACCTGTGGCTATGGGTGATTATTTTGCTACGTACATAGGCGATAGTGATGTAGCGGGCAAGGACAGGCGCATATACTATAAGGTGCAGTATGAACGCAAGGATACTGTATCTAATAAAGTGCTGGAGCGGTTCATGCTGTATCCGGACGCATTCATTAACCCCAAAGGACAACAGGGCCTGAGCGCCAACCCATCTACGAAACACTACTGGAACAGGGATGTATTTACGTTTATCAATGCGGCATCGGACAGGAGCAGAACTGATACCGCCAGCTACCGCAGCCATGTGGTGAGCAAACCCGGCGATACCATCTACCTAAACAATGGCTACATGGTGTTTAACGGCACAAACAAAAATGACCTTAAGAACAAGAATTATAAGCCGGCGGCAGGAGATGAACAGATAGAGTTCAGCCTGCTGGTTTATGATATGAACAATGATGTGCGGGAGGTAAACCCCGTATATGTGATCAGGGACCGGAGCTACATCTCGTATGTTGAAGATACGGTAGCTGCAATGGGACTGTTTGCCCGTGCGAACCTCCTGATACAACATAACGAAGGGAAAGATACCGTGCTCACGGAGATACTGGTAAAACAGACTGATCCCAAGGATGACTTTATCGTGTTGAAGGCGCTGGTGTTCCCATATATCAACGTATTGTGGATCGGGGTGATCGTAATGGTATTCGGGTTCTTCATCAGCCTGGGCGATGCGCTAAGCAGGAAGGCTTAATACGATTTTCCCTGCTCAAGCAGCAGGGTATGCAGTTTTAATACCTGTGGTAACACCGGAGTGACATCATCGTTGATGATCACATGGTCGCAGCGTTTCATTTTTTCATCTTCATCCATCTGCCGTGCCATTATTGACAGTACTTTATCGCGCGATATGCCGCTGCGATCCATGGAGCGCTGTATCCTCAGTTCCTTTGGGGCATAAACACCTATCATCACATCTATCTCCTTGAAGCTGCCGCTTTCAAAGAATATGGCGGCTTCCTTAATTACGTATGCGGTTACCTGCCCGTTCATCCAGGCTGTGGCATAACTGATCGTGGCGGGATGAACTATTTCGTTGAGCTTTTGCAGCTTGTCGGGCTGTTCGAAAATTATTGCTGATACCTTTTCCCGGTTTAGCCTGCCGTTGTCGTACACATCATCTCCCAGCAACCATTGTATCTGCTGCACCAGGGTGGTGTCGTTCTCCATGAGGTGGCGGGCGGCATCGTCTGCGTTAAATACAGGTATGCCAAGTGTTTTGAACACCTGGCATACAACTGACTTCCCTGAGCCAATACCACCGGTAACGCCTACCTTAAGCATGAGGTATGAAATTACTTGGTAGTTACAGCAGTAACGCCATTGGCAGCATCTGTCTTTTTGCGATAGGCTACGGTCATTTCCATAGATACAGCAGAACGCTCAACGGTCATGAACGAGCCACGGTATATCTCTAACTGAAGCGTACCGTCTTCATTGGCGCGATTGATGCGGCCATGTATGCCGGCAGTAGTTACCACCTGCTCGCCTACATTCATGCTGTCGGCAAATTTTTTCTGTTCTTTTGCACGCTTTTGCTGTGGCCTGATCATGAAGAAGTACATGACCACGAACATGCCGACCATGATAAACACAGGCCCTAAACCTCCGCCGGCCGGAGCCGCCTGTAACATTAATTGATGTAATTGCATATTTCTGAATTGTTATGTTTAAAAAAAGTGTTGTTGTTATTTTTTTGGTTCTATATAGGCTTTTATATACAACATCTGAATACTTTTCAGGGTGTTGGTGTGAATGGTGATCGCTTTGTCCTGTCCGCCATGTTTGCCGGTAGAGTTAAAGGTTACCTTCATATTTGCGCTCTTGCCGGGCTGAAGCGGGTCTCGGGGATAATCGGCCACTGTGCAGCCACATGAGCCCGATGCGGAGGTAATGAGCAGGGGAGACTTGCCATTATTGCTGAATTCAAATTCATATTCTACCACTTCTCCTTCATGAAGCGTCCCGAAGTCATGAAGGGTATCTTTAAAATCCATTGTCGGCTTCATTTCTGCAGCCGTGGCATCTATTCCATTTGCAGTATGGGGGTTATTAACCAAGCCAACTGGTATAGTACCTTTGTTTTCCCCGGTGGGGGTATTATTGCATGCTGCTAATAACAAGAAAGATATAACGATATATGGCTTCATTGCTAACTATTTTCTATCTACTTTCTGTATTTTATTTTCTTTCGTCAGGTCTTTGAGGATATTGTCCAGTACGCCATTTATGAATTGACCGCTTTGGGGGGTACTGTACTGTTTGGCTAAGTCAATGTATTCATTAATCGTTACTTTGGTAGGTATAGTGGGGAAGTATAAGAACTCACAAACACCCATCTGCAATAATAAAAGATCTATGAGGGCTACACGGTCCTTATCCCAGTTTTTGAGCTTAGGGTTTATCAACTCCATGCAGTAGCTGTTTTTTTCCTGCACTGCACGCAGCAATTCATGGGCGTATTCTTTCTTTTCGGCCGACAGCAAGTCCATAAAGTTGACCCTAGAGGTGCCGGTGAAGAAATTCTGCATCAGCATAATAATCAGCTCACTATCATCTTCCCATCCCGGTAATTCGTCCAAAAAATGGCTGAGCAGGTTTTCATTAGGAAGCATTTCTTTTTCCCATATGTGCCTGATGATATCTTTGTCCTCGGCCGGCGTATGTTCTTTAGCACTTATGTATTTTGCATAAGCTTCACTTTTGACCATTTGCTGGTATATCTTTTTCACCCATTCATCGTCTATGAAACGTTCCAGCTTGTCTTTCTTTATTTTTTCGTTAAAGGAAGCATTGCGCAGCATTTTCATTACAAAAGAGTTCCCGGCGATACTGGTGCTTACGTTGAGGTCTTCATTGCTGCGCAGGTATTTGAATGACCTGTTTGCGGCATCTGTTTCGGCATATTGCGCTACTCTGAGGGTATACAGAACCGATACCGTGAAAATATCCAATACCTGTTCCAACTTATCATTCAGCATCCGTGAGGCACCATCGTTGCCATTATGCCCGCTATTTTCTAATGAAGTAAGCGTGTACAGCGTTTGCATCACCTTTACCCGGATGTTCCTGCGGCTTATCATAATTTATACTAAAGAGCCTGTTTATTGAGGCGCAAAGGTAGGTAAAATAGGGGGAAAGTCTGTTAAGAAACAGGTAATTTAATTCTCATGTAAATGGGCTATATTTTTTAGTCATTACTTTATATTTTTGAAGCCATGGCTAAGAAACCCAATACCAGTACAAATCCAATACCTAAACCGGCGCAGGCAAAACAAGCGGGACCAGCAACGGGCGTTTCGACCGGGACAAATAAGTGGTTCTCAATAAAATACCTGTGTATCATACTTGCAGTTATATCGTTTGTGCTGTATGCCAATACGCTGCAAAATGGCTATGTGCTGGACGATAAAATGGTGCTGAGGGATAACCTGTATGTGCAGCAGGGGCTGGCCGGCGTGGCCGACCTTATGACTACGCCACACATGAGGGGGTACCTCATTATCCCTAACGACCTGTACAGGCCGCTTTCGCTGGTGATGTTTGCTATTGAATACCAGTTCTTTCCTGCCAACCCTACGGTCAATCACTTTTTTAATATCCTGACTTTCATCGGTTGCGTCATTATGCTGTTCCTTTTCCTCGATAAGTTCTTCGACCGTAAAAAGACATCCCTGGCGTTTATCGGTGCACTGATATTTGCGGTGCATCCAATACATACTGAGGTAGTGGCCAACATCAAGAGCCGCGACGAACTGCTGTCCTATTTCTTTGGGTTCTGGGCGCTGAACCTGTTTATGAACTATATGAAGCAGGGTAAAATGGCCCAACTGCTGATGGGCATTTTTAGTTTATACCTTGCTTATATCTCCAAGGAGACTGTTATTGCTTTCGTTGCCATAATTCCACTGTTGTTTTTCTTTTATGCTAATGAAGATAAAAAACGGGCCATATTCATTACCGGGGGCACTGTACTGGCTACAACCATATTCCTCGTCATTCGCACAGTGGTGCTTGATAAGTATGATGCGAACCAACCCGGCGCAGCAATAGATTTTATAGATAATGCGCTGGTTAATGTACCGGATACCGCATCAAAGATTGCTACTCAGTTTTATATTCTGGGTAAGTATCTCTGGCTGATGGTAATACCATATCCTTTACTTGCCAATTATTCCTTCAATAGTATTCCCTTTGTCGGTTTCGGTGACGTAAAAGCGCTATTGTCAATTTTGGCATATGGCGGGCTTATATTCCTGGCAGTTTACCGGTTTATGAAAGACAGGAAAGACCCCTGGGTATTCGCTATTGTGTTCTACCTGGGCACTATATTCCTGTTCTCTAATTTTCCATTCCTTATGGGTGCGGAAATGGCCGAACGTTTCGCCTTTTTTGCTTCAACGGGAGTTTGTCTGGCCTTTGCCCTGGTTATTGAAAAATGGGTACTTAAAGGCGATGTGGCAAATATACTGAGCCTGAAAAGCTCAAAGGTATTAGTGATACTGGTGCCATTGTGCCTGATTTATGGCGGCATGACCATAGCCCGCAATTTTGACTGGAAGGATGAATACACGCTGTACAAGACAGACCTTGAGAAATCTCCGAATGATACCCGAATCAATCAGTTTCTTGCAACTGCAATATCGGAGAACCTATACCCGGAGGAGCCGGACAGCAACAAGCGGCGCGAGATGGATATGGAAAGTTTGCAACACCTGAAAAGGTCGTTGGAAATATATCCTGATTTTGCCGAGGCCCATGTGCAGATGGGTAGGGTGCTTGAACGCCTGCACCGCTACGACGAAGCTGTGGCGTCCAATATCAAAGCATTGTCGCTGAAACCCATGAACAGCATTGCCAATAACAACCTGGGCAGCGTTTACATCAATCTCGGAAAATTCAGAGAGGCGATACCTTACCTGCTGAGGTCTGTAGAGGGAAACCCTAATTTTAAGTTCGTCTACCTGAACCTTGGGAACTGCTACTCTAAAGTGAACGTACACGACTCAGCTGCAACCAATTTTGCCAAATACCTGAACTTTGAACCGGAGAATGCTGATGTAAGAAAAAAGCTGGCCACGTCTTACTATATGCTGCAAAAATACGATTCAGTAGGTGTACATCTTAAGCAGATATTGGCTACTACTCCTAACGACCTTGACGCCATAAATATGATGGGCGCCATATACCTGAACACGAAACAGTATTCCCAGGCCATAGAGCAATTCAGGAAGGCTATCAGCATCAATCCAAATTATCTGCTGGCATACTCTAACCTGGCTAAACTCTACTATAATAGCCAACGGTATGACGAAGCAATAGACATACTGACGAAAGAATACAATATAGCACCAAAGAATGGTGACCTCCCATATCTCGCGCTATCTTACCAAAAGAAAGGGAACATGGCAATGGCACTGAAGTTCGAAGCGCTGGCAAAACAGGTTTATTCAGATTTCAGTTTGTCTAAATGACAGAAAAAGGTGTGATATTCACACCTTTTTCTGTCATTTTTTATGTTTTGGCCTTAGGCCGCAGCTCCATCCATCACCTCATTCCTCATTACCACGACACCGTCAAATACATCTATCAGCACAGGCTTTGATTTGTCTATCTCGCCGCCTATTATCTTTTTGCTGAGCATATTGATAATGTCTTTCTGGATTACTCTTTTCAGCGGCCTTGCACCATATTGCGGATCGAAACCACGGTTAACTAAGTAATCAAGCGCATAGTCTGTGAACTGCAGGGTGATACCCTGTGTGAGTAGTTGTTTCTGCAATTGTTCCAGCTGTATGCGGATGATGCCCTTTATCTCCTTCTTCATCAGCGGGTGGAACATGATCACATCATCTATCCGGTTCAGGAATTCGGGCCGCAATGTCTGGCGGAGCAATTCCAATACTTGTTCCTTTGTTGCATCTACTACATGCTCTATGTCCTTATCCTTCAGTTCGGCAAAGTTCTCCTGTATGATATGGCTGCCCATATTGCTCGTCATGATGATGATGGTATTCTTGAAGTTCACCACGCGGCCTTTGTTATCAGTCAGTCGTCCGTCATCCAATACCTGCAGGAGTACATTGAATACATCAGGGTGGGCCTTTTCTATCTCATCCAGCAGTATCACTGAGTAAGGTTTGCGTCGAACGGCCTCGGTAAGTTGTCCTCCCTCATCGTAGCCTACATAGCCTGGAGGTGCACCTACCAGGCGGCTCACGCTGTGCTTTTCCTGGTACTCACTCATGTCTATGCGGGTCATCATGGTGTCATCGTCAAACAGGATCTCCGCAAGTGCTTTTGCCAGTTCTGTCTTACCCACGCCCGTTGTGCCCAGGAATATGAATGAACCAATTGGTTTTCTCGGGTCCTGCAGCCCCGCACGTCCGCGGCGTATGGCATCAGATACCGCCTCTATGGCCTCTTCCTGGCCTACCACACGCTTATGCAGTTCGTCTTCCAGGTGCAGTAGTTTCGCCTTTTCGCTGGTCATCATGCGCTGCACAGGTATCCCGGTAGCTTTGGCTACATTTTCCGCTATGTCCTCTGCGTCTACTTCTTCTTTCAGCAGGCGCTTGTGCTGTCCGTCCATTTCATTCAGCTGCCCCGATAATTTATCTATTATGGCTTCTTCCTGCTGCACCTTGCCGTAGCGTATCTCTGCCACGCGGCCATAGTTGCCTTCGCGTTCCGCCTGTTCAGCTTCCAGTTTCAGGTGTTCTATATTGGTCTTTGCCTTGTTTATCTTATCTACTATTTCTTTTTCTTCCAGCCATTTTGCTTTCAGGGTGTCGCGCTGCACGCTCAATACTGATATTTCCTGTCCCAGTTCCTTCAGCTTATCGTCATCTTTTTCCCTTTTTATAGCCTCTCTTTCTATTTCCAGCTGACGTATACGGCGTTCCAGTTCATCCAGCGCTTCAGGCATGGAGTTGAGTTCCAGCTTCAGCTTAGCTGCGCTTTCATCTATCAGGTCTATGGCTTTGTCGGGGAGGAATCGGTCGGTAATATACCTGTGCGACAATTCTACCGCTGCAATAATGGCCTCGTCTTTAATGCGCACCTGGTGGTGGCTTTCGTAGCGGTCTTTCAGCCCGCGAAGGATGGATATGGCATCTTCGGGCGATGGCTCATCCACGAACACCTTCTGGAAACGGCGCTCGAGCGCTTTGTCTTTCTCGAAATACTTTTGGTACTCGTTAAGCGTGGTTGCGCCAATGGCACGCAGTTCACCACGGGCAAGGGCCGGTTTCAGTATATTGGCGGCATCCATTGCGCCTTCCATTGCGCCTGCACCTATCAGGGTGTGTATCTCGTCTATAAACATGATGACACTGCCATCGCTTTCTGATACTTCCTTTATTACCGCTTTCAGCCTTTCTTCAAATTCACCACGGTATTTTGCACCAGCCATCAGCGCGCCCATATCCAGTGCGAAGATGATCTTTGACTTCAGGTTGTCCGGCACATCGCCGTTGATGATACGGTGGGCGAGGCCTTCTACAATGGCTGTTTTACCCACGCCCGGTTCTCCAACAAGGATTGGATTGTTCTTTGACCTGCGCGAGAGTATATGCAATGTGCGGCGTATCTCTTCGTCCCTGCCTATAACGGGGTCAAGTTTGCCGTTTCGTGCCAGCTCATTCAGGTTTTTGGCATAGCGTTGCAGAGAATTGTATTGCTGTTCTGATGTCTGCGAATTCACTGTGCTGCCCTTACGCAGTTCTTTGATGGCTGCTATCAGGCCTTTTTCGGTAAGCCCGGCATCCTTCAACAGTTTACCGGTCTCGTCGTTCACCTGCAGCAGGCCGATGAGCATGTGTTCCGGGGTCACGAATTCATCACCAAATGTTTTGAGCACATTGCCAGTGCGCAGCATCAGATTATTGGCCTCGCGGCTGATATTCTGAGCAGGTTCTCCACCCTGCATTTTAGGCAGACGGTTTATCTGCTCTTTCAGTTTGCCTTCAACGTGATTGATGTTGACATTGTTCTTCTTGAGCAGATAAGCTATAGGCCCATCAGCGTCATTCAAGAGGGCCTGCAGTATGTGCGCGGTTTCTATGTTCGGGCTTTGGCTGTTAAAAGCCAACTGCTGTGCCTGCTGCACTATTTCCTGCGCTTTAATTGTGAAATTGTTCAGGTTCATATCTTTTGTTTTCGCTTTTCCTTTAGTACCATAAAAAGCGTTCCAAAATAATTATGCGGAAATATTGGCATATAACTCTCTTGATTACAGCCAAGATGTCTTATTTGCTGATAATCAACTGCCTTTTATGCTGTTTTTGTAAACATATTTAAATATATTGTTCAATAAACTCCAGGTCAGCAACTGCCCGCTGAGGCTTATAGTTTTCCTGTATGCCATCCGGGTATAGGATAATAGAAACATCCGGTTGTTTCCACCAATCGTTTTCGGCTAGTTCACTATAGTGCACTATCCCGGTAATATGGCATCTGTTCTCATTGCTGGTCCATTCCAGTATCCTGTCAAATCGTTCATGGGGTACTACCGGCAGTCCTTTGAAGCTGACACATACCTTTAAATAAAAATCTGTACTTAATGCAGATGGCTCCTGGTACTGCAGCTTTTTGTATTCGTATTTGTAGTTATACCTCAACGCAGAAAGATCGCTCAATACTGCTGATGCCGTTGGGAAGCCTCCGGCCCCCTTACCATAAAAAAATTGTTTATCAGCAAAGCTGCTTTCTATGATCACACCATTATTCTCATAGTTTACAGCATATAGCTGGCTATCCTGTGTTACAAACTGAGGCAACACAAATGCCGCCACCGTACCATCCTTTAGCTTTCTGGCCTGAGCCACAAGTTTTATTTCATATCCTTTCTCTCTTGCGTATACAGCATCTGTCGCATGCAGGTTTTGTATGCCTGTGTGCAAGAGTTTTCCTGGCAAGGTGATGATACCGTATGCATGACCGAGCAAGATGGTTAACTTGTTTACTGCATCTGTTCCCTCAATGTCCAGCGCGGGATTGCTCTCTGCAAAACCTTCAATTTGGGCTTGCAACAGAGCATCATCAAAATTCTTTTTTTCCCGGAAGACCTTAGTGAGTATATAATTCGTAGAGCCGTTCACGATGCCATTTATCCCTTGCAGCAGGTCATTATCATAGTATTCTTCGAGGTTCCTGATAATAGGTATACTTGCGCAGCAGGCTGCTTCATAGAGGAAAGGCGTGTTATGCTCCTGCTGCAGGTCTATTAATTCTTCAAGATGCTCCGCGATCATTTTCTTATTCGCGCTAACTACGGCTTTATTCCTGCGGAGTGCCTTGGTCACTATACGATAAGCGGCATCGGCATCATCTATAAGTTCGATAATTACGTTAATGTCTTTATCATTCAGTAATTCACCGGCATGAGTGGTAAACAGACCTTGTGGCGCATTTCGTTGCTTCTGTTCATGTTTGATACAGATCTTCTTTATTTGCGCATTGAGCGTGGGCGTTTGCTCCAGTACTTTGTATAATCCTTCTCCCACAACGCCAAATCCAAACAGGCCGATATTGAGTTTTATTTGATTTTGCATAAATGATTCTTTAATTTGAAAGTTTGAAAAAATAGTTAATGTGAAAATGCAGTACGCTTAATTAAGGGCTTCCTGTTTGGCTTTGACTGCCGGAATTTTGGCAAGCGCCTGCTCCAGATCATTTACAAGGTCTTCCACATCTTCGAGTCCTACACTCAGGCGCACCAGGCTGTCTGACACACCGGCTGCCCTGCGCTTGTCTGCTGGTATGCTCTTGTGTGTCATTGTTGCGGGATGGCACAAAAGGCTCTTTACACCGCCAAGGCTTTCTGCGAGTTTAAAGAGAGAGGTATTGCAAACAAGGTTCCTGGCTGCACCTTCCGTATCTTCCTTTAGGGTGAAGGACACAATACCACCATATCGGCTTTGTTGTTTGGTTGCAATATCATGATTGGTATGAGTGGTCAATCCAGGATAATATACTTTCTTAACTGACGGGTGACTGTGAAGAAACTTAGCAATTACCAGGGCATTTTTCGAATGTTCTTTCACCCTGAGGTGCAGTGTTTCAACACCACGTATCACCAGCCAGCTATCGTGTGGAGAGAGTATAGCCCCGCTTGCATTCTGGATGAACTTTATCTTATCGCCTAGTTCCTGTGTTTTCGTTACTACTACCCCGGCTATCAGGTCGCTGTGGCCACCGAGATATTTTGTGGCACTATGCACTACTATGTCGGCTCCCAGCTTTATAGGCTGCTGCAGGGCAGGGGAGGCAAAGGTATTATCTACACAAAGCAATGAGCCATTTTGCTTTGCTATTGCGGCAATAGCTTCGATGTCGCTGATCTTCAGTGTAGGGTTGGTGGGTGTTTCTAACCAGATCAACTTTGTTTTAGGGGTAATGGCATCCACTACATTGACCACGTCTGTTGTGTCCACATAGTTCACTTTTATGCCGAATTTTGCATAGACATGAGTGAACAACCGGAACGCTCCACCGTAAATGTCATCTACCGCCAGTATCTCGTCACCGCTTTCCAGTAGCTTCACCACCGCATCAATAGCCGCAAGGCCACTGGCAAATGCTGATGCGGCTGCACCATATTCAAGTTCTGCAATTATCTTCTCTAATGTCGCACGGGTAGGGTTATTTGTACGGGCATAGTCAAACCCTTTGTGTTCTCCGGGAGCATCCTGAACAAAGGTTGATGTCTGGTAAATGGGTACGGATATAGAGCCTGTCAGCGGGTCTACCGGTATACTGTGTATTAGCTTAGTTGCGTTGCTCATCTTTTTTTGATTTTAAATGGTTAAACAATATTCTATACCACTTATCAAAAAAGATTACCGGCAAGCCTTCCTATTTCAGCATTCTCGAGCATGCTGAAATAAAAAAAGCTCCACCGATAAATCAGAGGAGCTTGAGTTATATTAACCCGCTTGTATGCGGGAATTTTCAACTATTGCGTCTGACTTATCTACCCCACAATGTGGGATGGAATTAGCACCAGCTTTCCCGATGCCTCGGGAAGAGGTTGCTAAGGCTTCACAGGGCCATGACCCTCTGCCTTTCTTGATAAGTGATGTAAAAGAACTGATGCAAAGGTAACAGCAAGAAAA
>CAYSIG010000044.1:0-37906 GCA_964430995.1 uncultured Flavipsychrobacter sp. | reverse complement strand
AAACGGGCAGCAAACGAGCTGGTATTGCGCAAAAAAGCGCAAAGAATGCGCAAACCGAAAAATCACAAGAAGCTGAAAGTCAATCTGTTGACAATGTTTCGCCCCCTCCCCCCACGGATAGCGCAAACGAACAATGTAAACCCGGTTAACCCATTTATTCTTACTTTTGGCGCTGATTTATTACTTTCAACAATCTGCTTTCTACTTAAGATTTTCTACAATATATGATGTCACCCGAACAGTTCTTTGAACTGCTGACGAAAGAGCTGGAAGTGCATACGGAGATGCAGCCCTATTATAAGTTCCTCGGCGATAAGTCGTCGTGGCACTTCAGGCGCAATTACTTCCTGGAGCGGCTGCGGTATATAAAGAAGCACCTGGTGGATGCGCCCGATGCGGAGTGCTACCGCCGCGAGGTGGCCATATGGGATTGCGGCTGCGGCTACGGCACCACGTGCCTGTACCTGGCCATGAACGGGATTCGCACTTTTGGCACCACGCTGGAGTTTTACTACGAAACGGTGACGAAACGCAAGGCATGGTGGGCGCAATATGGCGATACAGGGCTGTTTGCGTGCACGTATGAGAACCTGTTTGACAACCGCCCCGCACCCAACAGCTATGACTGGATAATAGTGCAGGACACGCTACACCACCTGGAGCCGATAGATGAGGCGTTGCAGATATTCCGCAGCAGCCTGCGGCAGGGGGGCAGGATACTGAGCGTGGAGGAGAACGGCAGCAACATCATACAGCGGGCAAAGCTATACAAGTACCGGGGCAGCAAGCGCATCATAACGATATGGGACGAGAAGCTGCAAAAAGACATACTGATAGGCAATGAAAACATACGCAGCCTGAAGACGTGGCAGGGGCTGTTTGAAAAAAACGGTTTCGGCATACTGCCCGCCAGCGTGAACTATGTGCGCTACTACCTGCCGTTCCAGTACAAAAACGCCGACCCCGAAAAGCTGCTGGCGCGTGAGCGCGAAATACAGCAGACGGACAACTGGCGGCGTGAGTATTTCTTCTTCGGGCTGAACTTTGTGGCGGTTAAAAACTAAACCTCTACGTTCGTAAATTCAAATTTACTGCCATCGAAAAGGCCTTTGTCGCTCAGCTTTAATGAGGGTATTACCAGCAGCGCCATGAAGGAGAGTGTCATGAACGGTGCGTGGAGCGTGGTGCCGAGGCCCGCAGCCATATTGTTGAGGCGGGTATATTCAGCAGCCACGGCGCGGCCTTCTTTTACGGACATGAGACCGGCCACTTCCAACGGCATGGCAGCGACCTGGTAGCTGCTGCGCGCCACGGCTATGCCGCCCCTGCACTCAATAAGGCTGTTGACGGCGGCGCATATGGTATCGTCGTCCACACCCACGGCTATGATGTTGTGGCAGTCGTGCGCCACAGTAGATGCGAGTGCGCCGTCTTTGAGGCCAATGTTCTTAATGAAGCCGATGGCTATGGGCGTATCGGGTGTGTAGCGGTTCACAACGGCTATCTTCAGTATATCGCGGCCGGTGTCGCTTACTATGCAGCCATCTTTCACCTTTGCGGGCAGCTGCAGGCAGTTGGTAACGAGCTGGCCTTCTACTGCCTCTATCACGCGTATGGTGGGGGCGGGGCTGCTCGCCTTTATGCTGAACTGCCCCGGCTCCTTAGCGTTGGTATTAAAATTGTTGATGGGGGTAACCGTTACAGGCTGTATGATGGCGCTGCCATTGTTGGCCACCAGTTGGCCATTGATGTAGGTCTGCAAAATATCGAAGCGCTCGAGGCTGTTGACCACAATGAAGTCGGCGGGCTCGTGCAGGCGCAGCAGACCCACGGGGAGGTCGTAGTGGTATGCGGGGTTCACGCTGGCGGCGCGCAGCACATCGTAAAGGTCGTAGCCTTTCTGGAGTGAGCGTTTTACGAGGTGGTTGATGTGGTGCAGTTCCAGATCGTCGGGGTGCTTGTCGTCGCTGCAAAACATCACCTTGTCGGGATGTGTTTGCAAGAGGGTGTGCAGGGCTTCATAGTTCTTGGCCGCACTGCCCTCGCGGATGATGATGTGCATACCGGCGTTTATCTTGTCGAGGGCCTCATCGAGGGTGAAACATTCGTGGTCAGTATCAATGCCGGCGGCGGCGTAGGCGGCGGCATCGGCGCCGCGCAGGCCGGGAGCGTGGCCATCGATGGGTTTGCCGGAGCGTTTGGCGGCGGCTATTTTGGCCATCACTGCGGGGTCGTTGTGCAGCACTCCGGGATAGTTCATCATTTCGGACAGGTACCAGATGTCGGGGCTTTGCAACAGTTCTTCTACGGCAGCGGCATCAAGGGTTGCACCAGCAGTCTCGAAGCCTGTGGCCGGCACACACGACGGGGCACCGAAGAAGAACTTGAAGGGGGATAGCTGGCTGTTGTCAATCATGTACTGCACGCCTTCAATGCCGCATACATTGGCTATCTCATGCGGGTCGGATACGGTGGCCACGGTGCCATGCACTACTGCCATCCGGGCAAATGCTGTGGGCACCAGCATGGAGCTCTCTATATGTATGTGTGCATCAATGAAGCCGGGAAGGATGTATTGGTCGGGTGCGTTAGGTACCTCTTTTATGTGGGCTATAGCGCCGTTGCTTACGGTAATAGTAGCGGGATAAATGCGCCGCTGAAAAAGGTCTACCAGTTTGCCTGATATGGTGAAAGTGCTCATGGCCCAAAAATAGCTGTTTAGGAGGTTATGTCATTTGCCGGAGAGTTAATTTACCAGTAATTTTGCATTTGAATGAAGACATTAGAAGAGCAGGTAGTTCGCCTGTCGCAGTTACCTCCGGGTAAAAAGGCGGTCATCAGGCGGCATGACGAGAGTGATTTCCAACTGACACTTATGGAAATGGGCTGCATACCGGGCGAGCCTGTATGGGTGGAGATGATAGCCCCTATGGGCGACCCGATGGCGATACAGATAGCCGGCTACTACCTGAGTATCCGTAAGGCAGATGCCGACAGGGTATGGGTGGCCACTACTGATGCGGAGTGATTGGATTTATGTTTATTTGGCAGAGTTCCGTTGTTTTTTTTGGATTATCATGATTACTTTTAACTGTAAATACCGCCATATGAAAACAAAATTGTTGCTGACACTATCGCTATTTGCATTATCCGGAATGCCTGCTGTAGCACAAAATGCACCGGCCACGCAGGGTGGTGTTCCGGCGGTTACGGTAGGTACAATAGAAACGAATATAACCTCAAGGGAAAGGGTATTGTCTTATCCCCGGCTGCTGCCGCAAGCGCTGGGCTGCGATGTGCTGAGTTTTGATTTTGCTATCACTGCCGGTGGCAAGACATGGGGACCGGTAGGGGTAAAGGGGGCGGTATTCAGCACCGAAGTAAAGGATAAGATAAAAGAGACAGAACCGGAAAATGTAAAAATATCCATTACCAATATCCGCCTGAAATGCAGCGGACAGGAAATGACAGCAAACCCCATCAACCTGGAGTATAACCACTAAATAGTGCTGGCTTACTGGCCTTCTTTTTTAGGTTGTACCAGCACGCCATTCACCATACGGTAGATTTCATAGGAGAAATCCAGCTCCACCATGTCGGACGTACCGATGAGTTCACCATTCATGGCAGTGAGGCTGATGCCTGACTTGAGGACCGACTGTGCTGTCGCCTTATCGAAAAGAAGGTTGTCGCCTTTTATGACAAATGACACCGGGTTGGAAACAGTGACGTTGTATGCGGACACCTTATTTTCATTTTTATAGAAAATAGCACTATCGCAAGTGATGAGGTTACTGCCTATCTCGAATTTCACATCGCCTTTATACACCTCATCATCTTTCAGTTTTTTCTTTTCCCCGTCCTTCTTCGCAGCAGGTTGTGTCCATGTCTTATTGGAATGGGTGAGCTTCAGGATGCCATCGCCTTTTTTATTTACCGGGTCATCATTCTGGGCAGAGCAAACAAAAGGAAGAAGTAGCAGGAAAGACAGTAAAAACTTCATGTTGAAATATTTTTTTAAAGTTAAGTGGTTCATTTGGAATTTGGAATTGGTAATAGGGAATTCAGGTAATAGGGAAGAAGTTTTAACTTTTATCTATAGACCACTCTCCGGCCCCAATGAATATTAACCCAAAGAAGACAAAGCAGAGTTCTATGGCATGAGAGGACTTCATCACCGTATCGCCTCCGTGCAGGTGCGACATGGCCGCCACTATAAAGTTAATGAGCATGAGTATGCATACCAGCCTGAACCATAGCCCGAGTACACAGAAAAGTCCGCCTATACATTCCGTGACGGCGCACATGAAGCCCCAGAAAACCGGCAGGAAATTGATGTGCAGCAAACTCATATCCTGGCCCAGCTCCCGCCATTCAGAAACGCCGCCCGTCAATTTTGGGAGCCCATGCATGAACATCATAATACCTAAACCCGCCCGCATGACCAGCAGGCCGAAGTTCTTATAATTGCCTAATTGTGAGAATAAAGCCATTGCCTTTATTTAAGGTAAAGATAAGTTGTTGAATTGGAATTCGGAATTGGTAATTTGGAAATTGGAATGCGTATGAACTGCCAATTACAGCCCCTTCGGTTTCCACCCCAGATCAGTAAACTTTTTTTTGCGGAACAGAAAGTAATCCCCCACTATGCTGCGGCGGTAGATACCCTCTTCGTTGCGTGTGGTGATAAGTTTTTTATTATCCCGCCGGCGCTGGCGCCATTTGCCCAGGTCGCGGTAGAAGTGGAAGTGGGCTTTTATAATGGTGTAGGTCTGTTTGAATTCACCTTTGAAGAAAAGTCGGGCACCGGCCACTCCATCCAGTACCAGCCTAAGCGGGAACAGCCATAAGAGCTTTGAGCCTTTCTCATTCTTTAGCAATAGTATCAGGTTGTTGCGAAAGTTGTAATACAGCTTCTGGGGGCTACCGTAGCTGATGACGCTGCCGCCTACATGATATACTAACGACTTGGCTACATAGCCTATCTTATATCCCGCATTCTTCAGCCGCCAGCAGAGGTCCACTTCTTCCATGTGGGCATATAATTCGTTATCTAGCCCGCCCACTTTGTGGTACAGGTCGGCCCGCACCACAAGGCAACCGCCTGATGCCCAGAAGACCTCGATGTTGTCATCATACTGGCCATAGTCTTCTTCTATATCGAAAAATATGCGCCCCCGGCAAAAGAGGTAGCCGAAATTATCCATAAAGCCACCGCCCGCGCCCGCGTATTCAAACTTCTCGCGCTCGCGCCAGTAGCGTATCTTAGGCTGGCAGGCGGCAAGCATTTCATCGCGCTCCATAGCCTGGTGCAATGGGGGAAACCATCCGGTGGTCACTTCAAAATCTGCACTGAGCAGGATGTAGTATTTGGCTTTTATTTGTTTCAGCGCCTCGTAGTAGCCATTGGCAAAGCCATGGTTCACGGCTATCTGAACGGTTTTTACAGTGGGGAAATTATCCTGAACGTACCGGAGCGTATCATCGGTTGAGGCATTATCGGCAACGATAACGTCGTAGCCGGTATGGGCTTCGTCAACTATTTTTGGCAAAAACAACTCATGCCATTTAGTGCCGTTATAGCTTAATATAACAACGGCTGTATCCTGATGGCATACGATCATGGCAGGAAAGGGGAGTGCTGCGGATTATTTATACTTTGGTTCGTAAAGCGTGCTTTCCGGAACCGCTACATTATCATTCTTCTGATATTTGTGCTCGTAGAGGTTATAGCAGCCTGCCCATGCGAAAATGAAAAAGCCAAAGAAGCTCAATAGAAATAAAAACCTGGACTTTGATGGCTTGTTCAGCTCAATGTCATTGGGATTATCCAGCTCTATATCGGGATTATTATGTTGGGTGCTCATGAATTATTATATTTCCATTGCAAAAATAATAGTAATTCCCTCAAAATCATAATATTTTTACCATTCCTTAGTTTATAGGGTGTAGTTATGCGCCAGTATCTGAATTGGAAAACGCTCCTTGCCGCTGTAGCCCTGCTTATTGTAGGGGCTTCGCTGTACTATACCAACCAACTGGCAGGCAAACTGGCCGATGAAGAGCGAAAAAAGGTGGAAGAGGTGGCCGGAGCGCTGAAAACCCTGAGCAACCCGGACAACACAAATACCCAGGAGGTAGGGTATGCCAGCAACATAATAGCACAAAATACCTCTATCCCGCTCATTTTCACCGATGAGAAGGGAAATATACAGGGTTCCATTAATATAGATACAGTCCGGGCCATTTCAGGTAGTAAACAAATAATTGAAAAAAAATTAAATGAATTTAAAAAAGCCCATCCCGTCATTATTGCAGATTACGGCACAGGTGTCAATTATGTTTACTATGGTGAGTCGGAGTTGCTTATTCAATTGAGGTATTTTCCGTATGTGCAGCTTACCATCATCATCCTCTTCCTGCTGGTTGTCATATTTGCGCTGGGCGCTGCCAACCGCAGCCTGCAAAACCAGGTATGGGTGGGCCTGTCGAAAGAGACAGCACACCAATTAGGTACTCCCCTAAGCTCAATAGAAGGATGGATGGAATTGCTGAAGGAGACGGATGGAAATAACGAGGCAGTAATAGAAATGCAGAAAGACCTGGACAGGCTGAAACTGGTGGCAGACCGTTTCAGCAAGGTGGGCAGCGCGCCGCAACTGAAGGAGGAGAACCTGGTGGTGCGGCTACAGGAAATTGTGGACTATATGCAGAAACGGTCGCCACAAAAAGTGACCATTGCCCTGCACAGCAAAGAGCATGAAGTGCCGGTGAATATGAGCGGCCCGCTATTTGACTGGGTGATGGAAAACCTGATACGCAATGCGCTGGACGCAATGGGCGGCGAGGGTAGGATAGATGTGACAGTAACCAACCATCCGCAGCAGGTGTGGGTAGATGTGCAGGATAGCGGGAAGGGCATACCCAGCTACCAGATGAAAAAAGTTTTCGCCCCCGGCTTTACCACCAAGAAACGCGGCTGGGGTCTGGGCCTGTCTTTATCGCGCAGGATAATTGAAAAGTACCATCATGGCTCGATCTTCGTGAAGCAGAGCGAGGTGGGAAAGGGTACCACGTTCAGGATAATTATCAGGCGATAACCACCTGGCCACTAACAAGTGGGTTATTTACTCCTCCTTCAGTTGCTTCAGCAATACTACCGTTTCCGCCCATAGTCCGGATTCCCTGTTAATGAAATCAGATGTTTTGGATGAGACTTCCCTGCCACCCGGCAGCACCCATTTAATGAGTTTATTGTCATCGAAATAATACCGGCTTATTTCCAGCTTTGTCAGCTTGTCATCATACCATACCGAATCTCCTTTTGCCCTTGCCACTTCTTCAGTACAGGTGATGGGGAGGTTGTACACAAAATTTTGTTCTTCAATAAAAATGAGCATCCCGTCATCAAAATAGGCTTCGGTGAATGTGCGGCAGGTGTCGGAAAAATGTTCCGCAATCACTTTTTTTACTTCTTCATCACGGTAATAGCCATTGATAGTGCCCCCAGCAGGGTGCGTAATGTCATCAACCGTACGCAGCTTATAGTCGGCCAGGCTGCTGTTTATTTTTTTGCAGTTGCTGTTTATTTCAGCAATAATATCGGCAGGCTGTTTGTCTTTGCAGGACAAGGAGCAACAAACGAGGAATAAAAAAGCCAGGTACTTTCTCATATAGCAGGCCGAAATTACCTAATTCAGATGAAAATTATCAGAACTTCAGGTGTTTTACCGTAAGCCCGTCATTTATAAGCTGCTTCAGTGAGCCAATGCCTATCTGCAGGTGAGCGTCTAAATAATTTTTTGTCACCAGTGTATCGCTAGCGGCAGTCTTCACGCCATCCGGTACCATGGGCTGGTCGGATACGAGAAGTAAAGCGCCTGTGGGTATCTCGTTATAAAAACCTGTGGTGAAAATAGTAGCCGTTTCCATGTCTATGGCCATAGCCCTTATCTTCCGCAGGTACTCTTTAAACTCTTCATCATGCTCCCATACACGCCTGTTGGTAGTGTAAACTGTTCCCGTCCAGTAGTCGAGGCCGAGGTCGCGAATGGTTGTAGATATCGCTTTTTGCAGGGCGAAAGATGGCAGGGCAGGTACTTCGGGCGGAAAATAATCGTTGCTGGTGCCATCACCGCGGATAGCGGCTATGGGCAGGATAAGGTCACCCACATTGTTCTTCTTTTTAAGGCCGCCGCATTTACCAAGAAATAGAACAGCCTTTGGCGAAATGGCAGAGAGCAGGTCCATCATGGTGGCGGCGGTGGGGCTGCCCATACCAAAGTTGATGATGGTAATATTATCGGCTGTGGCACATTGCATGGGTTTGTCGAGCCCGGTTACAGGCACACCGTGCGTATCTGCAAAGCGTTTCACATAGCTGATGAAGTTGCATAATAGAATGTACTCGCCAAAATCTTTCAACTCCTGCCCTGTATAGCGGGGCAGCCAGTTTTGCACAATATCCTGTTTGCTTTTCATCTGATTATCTTTTTATTTTTCTAAAGGCCAGATGGAACTCCTGTCAGCTTTAGTATCGGGTCGGCAGTTGAATGTTCATTCATCTATGTGCTAAACTTCAACTATAGCTTAGTCGTTTCATGTATTAAAGATAAGGAAAACAAGACCATTGTTTTATTACTTTTGAAAATGAAATGATCACCCTCGATTTTTCTGATTGTGTATTACGGCTCCGGAAGGAGGAGGACAAAACAACTGTGTTTGACCCCATACGAAAAAAATGGCTGGTGCTTACACCCGAAGAGCATGTGCGCCAGTACATGCTTTCTTACCTGGTCCATACGCTGCATTATCCCGCACCACTGATAGCAGTGGAGAAAAGTATAAAAGTGGGCAATAGGAGCAAGCGTTATGATATCGTTGTGTACAACCGTAACCATACTCCATGGATGCTGGTGGAATGCAAAGCGCCGGAGGTAACTATCTCAGATGTTACGTTGCAGCAATTGCTGAGCTACCAGCGTACAGTGCAATGCAACTACTGGCTGCTCACCAACGGGCACCAGGTTTTCTGCGCGGACGCAGGCAATGTTCAGGAGATCAAATGGCTGTTATCGCTGCCCGCCTACGATAGCTGAGTAGCGGGGGGTATTAAAGGATGCGAGCGCTTTATTTACTGCATCATCTTTTTTCAGGCTGATAGAATAGTATCCGTTGTCGTGAAAAAGGAACCTGGCCAATTGCGCTTTTATCTGCGTTCTGAAATAATCGTTACTGAAAGGCTTTGACAGTTCTTTCTGTACATCACCGCGCATATCGGGGCTGTACATGGCCAGATAGCTGCCCGCCACTATTTCCTGCTCATTGAATGAACGGTTGAAATCGGAAATGCTTTTATACTTAAGGTGTTCTTTGTTGCGGATAAAATAATCGAGGATGGCGGTTTTCAGCTCATCACTGTATATCATACCCAGCAGCGAGCCGGACAGCAGTGATGTATCGTACGGCACATAAATATCTGGTTTTATGCCGCCGCCGCCATATACTGCTCTTTTCTTGTAGGTATAGTACACTTTAGGGTCATCAGGTTGCGTAGTGTCTTCGGTAGTCAATGCGCCTGTTTCAAAACGTTTTTCATAATCATCCTCATAGGCTTCCCTGCCGTTGGCAAAAGAGCGCTGTATGCAGCGGCCCGAAGGTGTATAGTATTTAGCTACCGTAAGGCGCAGGGCGCCACCATTGGGCAGGTCATATTGCTCCTGCACCAGCCCTTTGCCGAAAGTGCGGCGGCCAATGATAAGCCCCCTGTCCCAATCCTGTACTGCACCCGCAAGTATCTCGCTGGCAGATGCAGCGCCTTCATCCACCAGTATGGCCAGCTTGCCTGTTTCAAATAGTCCTTTTTCTCCGGCCCTGTACTCGGTCTTTACAGAGCGGATACCTTTTGTGTAAACAATCAGTTTGTTGCTGTCCAGCAGGTCGTCGGCTATCGAGGTTGCCGCATCTATGTATCCACCGGGATTGTCCCTCAGGTCGATGATGAGCTGTGTTGCGCCGTTTTTTTTCAGCTTCTTCAGTGCTGTGGAAAATTCATTGTAGGTAGTAGCGCTGAAGCGGGTTATTTTGATATAACCGGTCATTTCATCGAGCATGAGGCTGGCCTCCACACTGTGGATGGGAATTATATCGCGGGTGAGTGTTACCTGCTTCATCTCGCCTCCCGGTTGCCTTACCGTAACATATACATGGCTATTCTGCTTGCCTTTAAGCAGGCGCACTATCCTTTCTGACCCGGTATTGGTGCCTGCAACAGTGCTGTCGCCTACTTTTATGAACTGGTCACCCACAGCAATCCCGGCTTTCCCGGCGGGGCCGTTATCTACTACAGATGTCACTTCTATTGTATCACGGAGAATGGAGAACTCAACACCTATGCCGGAGAAACCGCCATCAAGGTCGTCGTTGATACTCTCAAGGTCATCGGGCGGGATATAAACTGTATGCGGGTCAAGCGACCGGAGCAATCCTTCGGCTGCGTCGTTGTATAATTTGTCGCTGCTTACGGTATCCACATACTTGGCGTTCACCAGGTCCACGATCCTTTCCAGCGATTCATTGCGTTTCAGCAGTGTATCGCGCATACGAAAACCGAGTACCATACCCACTATCAGCACAATTGGCAACAGGAACAACAACAACACATTCAGCTTGCCTCTTCTAAATAGATCCATCTTTCAGCTATCTGAAAGCAAAGGTAGGTAATAGCTGTATTGCTAAAAAAGTAAATTTATGTTACGCCGGAGTTTTTAACAGGCTTTTTTAATAATCCAGTGCGAGGCGGAAGCCGATGTTCCATTGGCGGGTGTCCGGCTTCATCCTGTTGCGGTAGACATTGCGGCATATTACTTCATCATCAAAAAAGGAGCCGCCGCGCAGTATGCGTTTGTCCCCCCTGTCCGGGCCTTTGGGGTTCACTTCGTCTATGGTTTTTTTGTAATAGTCTTCGCCATACCAGTCTTCGCACCATTCTGCAGCATTTCCGGTCATATCAAAGATGCT
The DNA here is from genome assembly GCA_964430995.1 of uncultured Flavipsychrobacter sp. Classification (GTDB taxonomy): domain Bacteria; phylum Bacteroidota; class Bacteroidia; order Chitinophagales; family Chitinophagaceae; genus Nemorincola. The sequence continues at coordinate 26,887 of CAYSIG010000044.1, read as the reverse complement.
CAGCTCGTTGGGGTCTTTCTGGCCCACGGGGCGGGTGGTGCCTTTTTCCTTGCCATACCAGCCCACATCGGTGATGCGGTTGCTGCCACTGAATTTATACGCCTTTGAATATTTACCGCCACGGGCAGCATATTCCCACTCGGTTTCCGTAGGCAGGCGATAGTTCTTGCCGGTCTTTGCGTTCAGCCTTTTTATAAATTCCTGCGCGTCTTCCCAGCTTACCTTTACCACCGGGCAGTTATCGCAGTCTTTATTGCCATAGTCCACCCCGGTATAAGGGTGCGGTTTCACGCCCATGATGCGGCGCCACTGGCCAAGGGTAACTTCATATTTGCCTATATAATAACTTTCTACACTTACACGGTGCAGGGGTTTTTCGTTGTCATACTCCGCATCAAGGAACTTATGGTCATCGCTGCCCATGAAGAAGCTACCCCCTTTCACAAATATCATCTGGATATTCACATCATCCTGGCAAAAGGAGGAATACCCCATCAGTAAGAAAGCGACCAATAATGCTGTTTTCTTCATAGTTGTGTGATTAATTTTTTAATATATTGGGTAGAATATGTAGGCGAATATACTAATTATCGGTTATTGGATAGAAACAGATGGCAATAAACTAAAAAAGCCGCCTCTTGAGAGAAGCAACTTTTTCAGAAAGTGCGGCAGAGGAGATTCGAACTCCCACGCCCGTTACAGGCGCTACCACCTCAAAGTAGTGCGTCTACCAATTTCGCCACCGCCGCATTTGAGGGAGCGCAAAGGTAATAGTTTTTGCGGAATTTGGAATTGGTAATTTAAGATATATAGGGCCGGAACTTATGCCTGGCATTTGGATTTTTATATTCTGGGATTTAGAAATAGGGATTTGTTTTTTTACTTACGCCTAAATGTGGTAATTTCGCCGCAGTTTTTCAATAGCAATTATTTTATTCACTAATATGTCTGGACAACTTAAAGAGGTTCGTAACCGTATAAAGTCAGTACAATCTACCCAGCAGATAACCAAGGCCATGAAAATGGTGAGCGCTGCAAAACTGCGCCGTGCGCAGGATGCCATCATACAGATGCGCCCATACGTGAGCAAGCTGCAGGAAATGCTGAGCAATATTGTAAGCGGCTCATCATCTGAGGCGAGCCTTCCGCTGGCCGATGAGCGCCCCGTCGATCGTGTGCTGCTTATACCCATAACCAGCGACCGCGGCCTGTGTGGTGGTTATAATACCAACATCCTGAAGCTGACTCGCGAAACGATACGTACTAAATATGCCGCCCAGCAGGCTAAAGGAAACGTGACCATACTGCCATTAGGCAAAAAGAGCTATGAGTACTTCCTGCGTAACAACTACAAGCTGGTAGATGCTTACTGGACCATCTTCTCCGACCTTACTTTCGATAATGTGCGCAACGCCGCGGTGTATGCACAGCAGGCATTCCTGAATAAGGAGTATGATCGTGTGGAGATCGTGTACAGCCAGTTCAAAAACGCAGCTACACAATTGTTTACAGTGGAACCTTACCTGCCAATACCAAAGGTAGAGCAGAAAAAAGGTGGCAAAAACATAGATTTTGTTTTTGAACCGGCTATGGGACCGCTGCTGCAGGAACTGATGCCTAAAATACTGAACACGCAGGTGTACAAAGCTGTGCTGGATGCCAATGCATCGGAGCATGGTGCCCGTATGACTGCGATGGATAAAGCAAGCGATAACGCCAATGAGCTGCTGAAATCGCTGAAGATAAGCTACAACCGCGCACGCCAGGCCGCCATCACCACAGAGCTTACCGAAATAGTAAGCGGTGCAGCGGCATTGCAGGGATAAGGTATCCTAATCGTCCATTTCATAGCCTCCACTAACACAGTGGAGGTTTTTTTACGCTATTTCCGTAACTTTATACAAATATTTGTCATGCGCATATCCTTGTTGCCCATTATTGTTTTGCTGTTGGCAGGCAGCAGCACCTTTGCCCAGAATGCTAAGTCGAAAAGGTATACCACTCCGCTTGCCGGTAAGGTAGTGCTGAGCGAGGTGGAGGATAAGTATAATGCCAGTATATACAGCACGGAGATACATGCACCTGATGCGGGTAGTGAACAGGCTAAGCTAAATGAAATAAAAAGACAGATAGCTGAGAAGTACCCGCGTAAAGCCGGCCCGCAGAAAAAAAAAACCAGTAGCGTCCTCGCCCCGGTAGTGGGGCTCAACTACGTGGCCGATTCTTTATCCGGCATACCGCCTGATAATTGCACTGCCATAAGTGCGGGCTACAAATCGGTTGCGGTAATGAATTCAAACATAGCTGTGCATGATGCGAACACGGGCTCTATTTTATATCGGAAAGGGCTGAAGGCGTATTCTTCGGCTGTCGGGTTGACCAATCCTATTAACGATTACCGGTATGACCCTAAGATACTTTACGATCAGGAGGCGGACAGGTTTATCTGCATCATGCTGAACGGATCCAATTCCGGTACTAACTGGATTGTAGTAGCTTTTTCACAGACCAATGACCCGGCAGGTACCTGGAACTTTTATAAATTCTGGGGCAATTTCACCTCGGATACCACATGGTTCGATTATCCCGCATTTGCCATTACCAAGGATGAACTTTTTTTTACCGGTAACCATATAAAAGATGGCCAGAGCTGGCAGGCAGGCTTTACGCGTACAGTCATTTATCAGATACGCAAACAGGATGGCTATACCGGCGCAGCAACCCTCAGCTACCGGATATGGGATAGTGTGCAGCACAATGGCAGGAACCTGCGCTGCCTGCACCCGGTAACCGCCGCCGATGGCCTGCGCAGGCCCGCCCAGTATTTTTTATCTAACCGGAATTTCGACATCAGCAACGATACCATCTTCATAGTAAAGGTGCCCGATACTATAGGCAGTGCAGACAGCGTGCTTACCGTTACACCGGTAGTTTCGCCATTGGCGTATGGCGTGCCGCCCGATGCAAGGCAGCCTGATACTTCGTTATTGCTGGCCACCAATGATGGACGTGTGCTGGGAGGTATAATAAAAGACGAGCAGGTGCAGTTTGTCAGCATTTCATTAAACACTGCTAACGGTAACTCCGCATTATATCACGGTATCATCAACAACGTGAGCACGGCACCTACAGTGCAGGCACAGCTATTTAGCATAGACTCCCTTGACCTCGGTTATCCCAATATCTCTTACTCAGGCGCACCTACCGGCACCAATCATAGTATTATCTCGTTTGAATATTCCGGCCCCGGCACAAATCCCGGCCTTGGGGCAATTTTATTTGACGGCACGAACTATTCTGATATGGTGGTGGTGAAAAAGGGTGATAGTACCATCAACATGCTTGGGCAGAAACTGCAGAGATGGGGTGATTATAGTGGCAGCCAGCCCGACTGGAACCTGGGCGGAGCAGTGTGGGTAGGCGGCATATATGGGCGTAAAGACCGCAAATACGGCAATTACATGGCGCAGCTCACATCTCCTTACCATGTGGGGGTAACAACACCCGCAGATAAAATAGCACCTGCAAAACTGTACCCCAACCCGGCAATGGAGTATATAAGGTTTGAATTTACTGTTCATACCACGCAGTTGTTCAGCTTCTATATTTACGACCTGCAGGGCAGGCTGGTGGATAAAGTGACAGACAACCTGTGCGGGGCAGGGCAAAACACCATCAGTTTTAATATTGCTCCATTAGCTCCCGGCTCTTATGTGCTGAAAGCGACCGGAACGAATGGTGAGGAAATACCTGCTAAGATATTTGAGCGCAGATAATAGCCCCCAACCCCTAAAGGGGCTTGCCCTCATTTTTTAATAGGGGCGGGCACTTTTTTTACATTTCAGGCGTTAATATTGCACATCATCACTTAATTATGAGGTTCAGAGGTTATTTCCTTTTTATAGCGGTTTTTTTATTGCTTTTTATTTCCGAGTCATGCCGGAAGAGACAGCAGTTGCTTACATCGGGTGGCATACTTGAGTTTTCGTCAGATACACTGACGTTTGATACCGTGTTCACCGCATTGGGCAGCTATACATCGGGGGTGCTTATATACAATCCGCAAAGTGATGTGGTGGTATTAAGTTCGGTAAGGATGGAGAAGGGAGCGAATTCCTATTTTAAACTGAATGTGGACGGTGTGCCCGGCAACAATGCCACCAACATACGCATAGCACCGCACGACAGCGTTTATGTGTTTGCCACTGTTACCGTTGACCCTAACGATTCGCTTACGCCATTCTTCATCACCGACAGGCTGATAGCCACTATGAACGGGAAGGAATTCAGTATGCCCTTTACAGCATACGGGCAAAACGCACACTATATAGTGGGCGACAGCATTACCACCAACACTACCTGGAAGACCGACCTGCCTTATGTGGTGATACGCACCTGCGTGGTAGGGCCGGGCAAAATACTGACCATACCACCCAAATGCCGGGTGTATATGCACCAGAACGCAAGAATAATGGTATACGGCGGCCTGATAACAGGCTCAGCATCGGATGCCGATAGTGTGGTGTTTCAGGGTGACCGACTGGACAGGGATTACTTCGGCTACCAGGGCTATCCAGGCGAATGGTGCGGGTTCTGGTTTCTGCCGGGCAGCCAGGGCCTGATGAACAAGACCATACTGAAGAACTGCGGTGGCAATACAGGCTACTACGGATATTTTTCGCAACCGGCAGCTATACGGGTGGACACCCTTGCCGACCTCTGGATGGACCGCTGTGTAATAAAGAATTCGATAGGGTTTGGCCTGTTCGACTGGAGCGGGCATGTGGTGGCCAGTAATAGCCTATTTCATACTACAGGTGCGCAGGCGCTGGCTATAGTGCAGGGCGGCAAGGACACTTTTGTGAACTGCACCTTTGCCAACTATGGCAACCATGCCATAAGCCACACCAGCGAACCGGCGGTGGCCATACTCAACTATTTCAGGATAAGCCAGACACAGATATTCTTTGGCGACCTCACCGCGCTGATGCAGAATTGTGTGGTATATGGCTCGCTGGACAGCGAGATGATATGCGACTCATCGGTGAATGCAGGCGCCAGCCTCACCGTGAATAACTGCCTTGTGAGAATGGGTACCGTAAGAGAACCCTTTATCCACTTCAGTGAAACTATCTTTAACAAAGACCCCATGTTTAAAGATGAGCAGAATGAGGATTTTCGGTTGAAAGACAATTCACCAGCAAGAGGTGCAGGCAAGCCGCCGGTAATAGGTGGTGCCAAAGACCTGGAGGGCAACGATTGGGGCGGGCTGTATGACATTGGGTGTTATAAGTACAAGTAGATTTAACCGCAAAGGCGCCAGGCGCAAAGTTTTCACAAATTATTTTACTGCCAGGCAGGAGACAGAATGCATTCTCCTTCTACATAACGTGAGATATACTTTGCGCTGTGATCCACCCGCTGCTCCATGCGTGTTGGAAGTTGTAGCCGCCGGTAATGCCATCGGCATCCAGTATCTCGCCGGCAAAGTATAAGCCCGGCGTTTTTCGGCTCTCCATCGTTTGTGGGTCAAGCTCAGAAAGCGTTACGCCACCGCAGGTCACAAATTCTTCTTTAAAGGTGGTCTTGCCTTTCACCTCGTACAGGTCGCGGAGCAGGTGTTCTGTCAGTTTGTTCTGGGCTGTGGCAGGCAGTTCGCCCCAGCGGGTATCTTCTTTAATACCGCACTGCTGTAGCAGGTACTCCCATAGCCTTTTAGGAAGGTTAAAGGGATTTTTGTTTTGCACCAATTGCTTGCCTCGTTCTTTTCTTAAATACTGTATTGTTTCTTTCAGGTCAGCATCCGTAGTGTGGCCCAGCCAGTTTACCACTATCTGGAAATCATAATTCCTCTGCGAAAGTTCGCGTGCTGCTACTGCCGATGTTTTTAACACCGCAGGGCCGCTCATGCCCCAGTGGGTAATGAGTAGCGGGCCTTGTTGTGCTATTTTAGTGCCGGCTATTTTTATGGTAGCTTCAGGCACGCTTACGCCCATCAGTTCGGTTATTGGGTGTTTGGGCATATTGAAGGTGAACAGCGATGGCACGGGCGGTTGTATGGTATGCCCCAGTTCTTCAATCCATTTATATTGCTCTGGTTTAGGAAAGCCACCTGCGGCTATCAGTACCTTATCGGCTTCGTAAGTTGTCTTGTCGGAAAAGTGGATCGTAAAGTGCAGCGCCCCCTTTAGTGGGCTGGGGGGCTTTATCTCTTCCACTGCTTTATGATAATACACCTGCACTTTATTGCGCATCATTTCCTGCCATATGCAGTCTATGATAGTCTGGGAATCATCGGTAATGGGAAACATCCGGCCATCATCTTCCGTTTTCAGTTTCACGCCCCGATGCTCAAACCACTCAATGGTCTTTTGCGGCGGGAACTGGTACAACGATTTTTTTAAAAGCTGCCTGCCACGTGGGTAGCAGGTGATCAGTTCCGGTATGTCATCGCTGGCATGTGTCACATTGCACCTCCCTCCGCCCGATGCTTTTACCTTTTGCATCGCCTTACCTGCTTTCTCAAATACAGCCACCTCCACGCCTTCGCGGTACGGGATATTCGCCGCCGCAAAACAACCCGCTGCACCCGCACCTATAATGGCTATCTTCATTGTTTCAGGAATTGGGAATTGGGATTGTTTTGAATTTGGAAACGGAATGGGTTAAACTGTGGGTTGCGTTTTTTGACGTATCAACCAATCAACCTTTTAACCAATTAACTATTTCCCTTCACCTGCGCCTCCACTACGCTCAGTGCAATGATATTCACTATCTGCCGTACCGTGCTGCCCAGTTGCAATACATATACCGGCTTGCGCAGGCCCAATAATATTGGCCCTACAGCCTCGGCCCCGCCTACTTCCTGTAGCAGGTGGTAGGCTATGTTGCCGGCGGCAAGGTTAGGGAAGATAAGTACATTGGGTGATTCGGTCACGAGGTCGCTGAATGGATAGTTTTCTTTCAGCAGGTCTTTGTTGAAGGCCACGCCGGCCTGCACCTCTCCGTCTATTATCAGGTCGGGGCGTTTTTGTTTTATACGCTCCACCGCATTGCGCACCAGGTTCGCCTCCGGCGACATACTGCTGCCAAAGTTGGAGTAGGAGAGCATGGCTATCCTTGGTTTTATATTGAAGCTATTCACCACATCGGCGGTCAGCAGCGTAATGTCTATCAGTTCGTCTTCGGTAGGGTTGAAGTTGAGTGTGGTATCAGCAAAGAACAACGGGCCCTTTTTAGTAAGCATGATGTACAGGCCGGCTACCCGCTTAATGCCTTCTGCCATGCCTATTATCTCTAACGCGGGGCGAATGGTGTCGGGGTATTTCCGTGTCAGGCCCGATATCATGGCATCTGCCTCGCCGCTATTCACCATCATGCAGCCAAAGAAGGTACGCTCACGCATGGCCTTTTTGGCTTCATACAGGTTGTAGCCCCTGCGCTGCCGCTTCTGGAAGAATACTTCCCCGTATTCGTGGCGCTTTTTTTCTGATGCGTCGCTTTTGGGGTCTATTATCTGTATGCCGTCCAGGTGCAGGTTATTCTCTTCTATCAGTTTACGGATCTTTGTCTCGTTCCCCAGCAGTATAGGTATGGCTATACCTTCGTCATTGGCTATCTGCGCGGCCTTCAGGGTTTTGATGTTCTCCGCTTCGGCAAACACCACCCGTTTAGGGTTCTGTTTCGCCTTGTTGATGGTATATCTGAGCAGGTTATCATCGGATCCCAGGCGCCGGTATAATTCACCTTCATAGGCATCCCAGTCGGTAATGATTTTTTTGGCAACACCACTGTCTATGGCGGCTTTTGCTACGGCCATAGATACCGTGACCAATAACCTAGGGTCCAGCGGTTTGGGTATTATGTAGGTCGGTCCGTATTTCAGTATGGCATTGTTATAGGCCACGTTCACCATGTCCGGTACGGGTTCTTTAGCCAGCTTTGCCAGTGCTTTTACCGCTGCCAGTTTCATTTCTTCGTTAATAGAATGTGCCCGCACATCCAGTGCGCCGCGGAAGATGTAGGGGAACCCCAGCACATTGTTCACCTGGTTGGGGTAGTCGCTTCTGCCGGTGGCCATGATCACATCGGGGCGGGCGGCTATGGCATCATCGTATGTTATTTCGGGGTTGGGGTTAGCCAGTGCAAAAACTATGGGGTTTTCTGCCATGCCCCTTACCATATCCTGAGATACTACATTGGCTTTCGAGAGGCCGATGAATACATCCGCCCCCGTCATTGCGGTCTGCAGGTCCATTGGGGCCACATCTTTGGCAAACTGTTTTTTGTACTCATCAAGGTCTTGCCTGCTTTTTACTATCAGGCCCTTGCTGTCAAACATGTAAATGTTGTCCACGTTTGCGCCCAACGCCAGGTATATCTTGCAGCAGGAGATAGCTGATGCCCCGGCGCCGCTCACTACTATTTTCACTTCTCCTATGCTCTTTTTTACTATATCAAGAGCATTCAGCAGGGCTGCGCCGCTAATTATGGCTGTTCCATGCTGGTCGTCATGCATCAGCGGGATGCTGAGTTCTTCCTTAAGCCTGCGTTCTATTTCAAAACATTCCGGCGCTTTTATGTCCTCAAGGTTTATGCCGCCAAAGGTGGGTTCCAGGGCTTTTACCACTTTTACAAAATCATCTATTTCGCGCACATTCAGCTCTATATCAAATACATCTATGTCTGCATATATTTTAAAGAGCAGGCCTTTTCCTTCCATCACGGGTTTTGATGCTTCCGGGCCTATGTCGCCCAGTCCCAGTACTGCTGTGCCATTACTGATCACGGCCACAAGGTTACCTTTTGCTGTGTAGCGGTACACATCTTCCGGGTTTGCATGTATCTCCATGCAGGGCTCTGCTACACCGGGGGAATAGGCCAATGCCAGGTCGCGCTGTGTTTTTGTCTCTTTGGTTGGGACAACTTCAATTTTCCCCGGCCGTCCTTTCTCGTGGTACTCCAGTGCATCTTCTTTCCTTATCAATTGTGCCATTTCCCTTGGGTTTTAACGGACTAAGGTACAAATTAGCACCGTATTTCCGCTGACCGGGGTCAACCTTGATGGCTTCATACGGTTAACTGTTGTTTAATGGAAAAATAACTTTGTATAAATAAATAAATTATATTCAATGATGCCTTTATTAATGTGGGTAATATAAACGGGATTGATTAGATTTGCGAGCTAAATTTGCCGGAAATATACAGTTTTCATTATCAGGCTGCATTTGCTGAAAACTAAGTTTTGTAAGGTATATTATTCGTGGATAATGCATTAAAATTAAAAAGTTATAAAATGAAAAAAAGTTTTTACTTATCTGGTTTGCTGTTTGTTAGTTCAATCTTACTTTCCCTTACAGCTAACGCTACTGTACCTACAGTGACCAGCAATCCTGCTAATGACACGGTTTGCGCCCCGGCCCATGCCTTGTTCATCATCTCAGCCATTGATACTCCCGGCCCGACGCCCATAACGTATTCATGGCAGGTTTCTACCGATGGCGGTACTGTTTGGACTACCATCACAGACACTACATTTTATTCAGGTACAGGCAACGATACACTGGATGTAACCGGCATGACTATGCTGAGTGGTTATATGTACCGTGGCATCGCCACTAATACCAGTGGTGCAGATACTTCAACAGGCGCATTGCTGATGGTGGATACCGCATATGCGGGCGCCATCACCGGGCCAATGTCTGTGTGCAGGGGCGGTACAATGACTTTGTCCAGTTCTGTGAGCGGTGGCACATGGAGCAGCGGCACCCCTTCAGTAGCTACAATAGGTGCATCCAGCGGCGTGGTTTCGGGTATGCCCACAGCGTTCGCTTACGATTCTATTCATTACTCTATCACGAATGTGTGTGGTGTTTCTACCTCCTCTGTGGTGATACACGTAGATTCATTTGTTTACGCCGCGCCAATCACTGGCCCTACGCTTACATGTGTGGGTAATTTTATTACACTGTCTAATGCCAATACAATAGGTACGCGTATGTGGTCAAGCAGTAACACACTGGTTGCTACAATTTCAACTTCAGGTGTTGTTACCGGTGCTGGTTTCGGCGGAACAACTATTGCTTACTCTTTCACTACCGCATGTAATACAGTGACATCTTTCTTCGGCGTAGTAGTTGATACAGTAATGACCCCCGCAACCATCAGCGGACCGTCCAATGTGTGTGCAGGTTCTTCTATTTCATTGTCGGCCAGTGCAGGCGGTGGAGGATGGATCAGCGGTAGCTCATCTGTCGCAATAGCCGTGGGCAGCACAATTACCGGCGTGTCTGAGGGTACTGCCGTTATTTCCTATATCACAGCTAATGGCTGTGGCGCGGTTATCGCCACCCATCCGGTGTCTGTATCAGTTTCTGCAAGCGCTATATCTGGTCTCGACAGCGTAGGTATTGGATTGACTCGCCTGCTCACCAATGCTGCCGGCGGCGGTACCTGGACCATCAGCGATACTTCAATTGCTACTATTGACAGTGCGGGTCTTGTTACAGGCGTTGCTGCTGGTACGGCTACTGTTACTTACACAGTTACCAATACATGTGGCACCAGTTCTGCAACGCTGCTGATGCACGTTGGCCCTGCCCCATCTGCCGGGGCTATCATCGGCGCTGACTCAGTATGTGTTGGTGCAACGCTCACTCTGACAAATACTTCCGTACCCGGCGGCGTTTGGTCCATGCTCCCTAGCGATACTGTTTCAGCTTCAAGGGCAAGTATCAGTGCAGGTGGTGTGGTTACCGGCATAGCTTTCGGCCCGGCCAATATTTCTTATACATTTACTAATGGTTTTGGCTCAACAACACTCGTAAAAACCATTTTCGTTAACATCCCTCCGGTTGTTACCGTTACTGGCCCTGTTACCTCTACAAGATTAGGCGAAAACTACAAGATCAGGGGTGTGCCTTTCGGCGGAACATGGACTTCCAGCAATAGCAGTGTTGCACTGCTTATTTCCCAGCTTGATTCTCTCAGGATGGTGTCTTACGGTTCTGTAATAGTGTTAGGCCCGGGCAGCTCTACAATTAGCTATAGGGTTACGAATACATGCGGGACCACAGTCGGCACATACGTGCTCACTTACACTGCTGTTAATGGCGTGAACAACATTGCAAAAAATGCCGGTTCTGTCAATATCTTCCCTAACCCCAACAATGGTGAATTCAACTTCAACCTTGTTTCGGACATTGAAGAACCTGCCAATGTTGTCATCACTAATGTGCTGGGTGAAAAAGTAAAAGAACTCACTGTTTCGACCAACAAGGCACATCATATGATATTTGATGCGCCCGCCGGTATGTACCTGCTTACTGCTACTACAGCTCACGGTACCTATAGCGGCAAAGTAACAATATCTGAATAATCAGTTATAAGAATAACATTATAAAAGGGTTGGTTCTGCCAACCCTTTTTAATTATAAAAACAGTTTTCAGGTAAATTAACCTTCCTGAATGAGTAGAAATTTTATTTTTGCACTCAAATAATCCACATTATGAGTTTTATTACAGACATCGTAGCCCGCCAGATACTGGATAGCCGCGGGAATCCAACAGTAGAAGTTGATGTGCACACCAACGAAGGTATTATGGGCCGCGCTGCGGTACCCAGCGGTGCCAGTACCGGTAAGCACGAAGCGGCGGAACTCCGCGACGGCGATAAGAAAAAATACCTGGGTAAGGGCGTATTGAAAGCGGTAAGCAATGTAAATGACGTAATTGCCGAGGAACTGTACGGATGGGATGTGACCGATCAATCGGGGCTGGATAAAACAATGATATCCATAGACGGCACACCAAATAAGAGCAAGCTGGGGGCCAATGCTATACTGGCTGTTAGCATGGCTGCAGCAAAAGCGGCGGCGCAGAGCGTGGGCTTACCACTATACCGTTATGTAGGGGGCGCAAACGCAAAGACCTTACCTGTGCCTATGATGAACATTCTGAATGGCGGTGCGCATGCCGATAACAAAATTGATTTCCAGGAGTTCATGGTAGTGCCGGTAGGAGCTGCTACTTTCAGCGAGGGCCTCAGGTGGGGTGTGGAGATATTCCATGCCTTAAAAACAGTATTAAAAGACAAAGGTTACAGCACCAATGTAGGTGATGAAGGTGGTTTCGCACCCAATATACAGAGCAACGAAGAAGCTATAGAAACTGTGCTGAAAGCAATAGAAAAAGCAGGCTACAAACCCGGCCAGCAGGTGGCCATAGCTATGGATGCCGCAAACAGCGAGCTGTACAACGAAAAAGACAAAAAATACCACTTCCATAAGAGCGATGGCAAAAAAATGAGCAGCGATGAGCTGGTGGAATATTGGGTGAAGTGGTGCAAGAAGTACCCGATAGTGAGCATAGAGGATGGCATGGCTGAAGACGACTGGAAGGGCTGGAAGAAACTGACCGAAGCGCTGGGCAGCAAAGTGCAGCTGGTAGGCGATGACCTCTTTGTAACAAATGTCACCCGCCTTGAAAGAGGTATATTGGAGAATACAGCCAACGGCCTGCTGGTGAAAGTGAACCAGATAGGAACACTGACCGAGACCATAGAAGCGGTGACAATGGCGCAGCACAACCGCTACAATACCATTATGAGCCACCGCAGCGGCGAAACTGAGGACGCAACAATAGCAGACCTTGCAGTGGCACTCAATTGTGGCCAGATAAAGACAGGATCGGCAAGCCGCAGTGACCGTATGGCAAAGTACAACCAGCTATTGCGCATTGAGGGCGAACTGGGCGATAATGCCTACTATCCCGGTAAGGCCCTGAAGTTTGGTAAATAATAAATAATGCTGTGGATATGTTGGTAACTCTATATGGGTGCCTTGGCAGGAAATAGTGTAATTTTAACAGATGAAGCGCATTTTAAAACTGGTCGTTAATAAGTATGTGGTCACCGCCATCATTTTTGGTGTGTGGACCATCTATTTCGACCAGAACGACTGGGCATCTATGCGGCAGCGGCAAAAAGAGTTGCAGAGTGTAAAGGACAACATCGCCTATCTGAATACGGAAATAACCAAAATGGCCAATGAGCGTAAGGAATTGATGACAAACCCTGCCATACTCGAGAAATACGCCCGCGAGAATTACCGTATGAAGCATGAGGGCGAAGATGTGTATGTAATAGATAATGCCACACGGGCTAACTAACTATAAAAGAAAAACCACCTCCGGGTGGTTTTTCTTTTATTACCTTTTATCATCTTTTATTATTCACCGATAAATAAGAAGTTGGGGTAAGAAACAGGTTTATTCAACGATAGTGCCCACCTTTACTTTTTGCAAGGATAATTTTTACTTTTGGATGGAATGATAACAATTATTTCCGGCACTAACCGTGCCGACAGTATGACACTCAGGACCGCAAAGCTTTATTACAAGCTGCTGTCCGAACGGACAGATAATGTGCACTTGCTGTCGCTGGAGAATAAGCAGGTGTGGGAGCGTGGCGCTGAAATGAAAGCCATTGAGCACGAGCTGTTGCTGCCGGCACAGAAGTTTGTGCTCATCATGCCCGAGTATAATGCCAGTTTCCCCGGCATACTGAAGCTGATGATGGACAACTGCGATGTGCGCAAAAGCTGGTGGCATAAAAAGGCTATGCTGGTAGGGCTGTCCGACGGGCGCGCAGGCAATATCCGTGGCGTGGAGCATATGACCGGCATACTGCATTACCTCAAAGTGAATGTGCTGTACAATAAGCTATTGCTGTCTAAGATAAATGAAGAGATGGATAAGGAGGGGAACTTACTGAAGCCGGTAACGGAAAAACTGATCATTGAGCAGGTAGAAGATTTTTTGAAGTTTTAATTTGATTTATGAAGCTGAGGTTGTTCATTATATTGGGGATCATTGGTCTGGCGGAGTATTACAGTTTCATAGTGGTGCGTTCTTCCGTGCGCAACCTGCCGCCGGTGTGGCGCGGCACACTTACCGTACTTTATCTTTTTCTCACTACCATAGCCTGGCTTGGGTTCATTCTGTTCAGGCAGTTGAACTGGGCCGCCGTGCCTCACCTGCTCCGCAATATCTACATTGCCTTTGTGTTAGGCTTCACGGTGGGCAAGATACTGGTGCTGCTCGTAATGCTCATAGATGATATCCGCAGGCTGGCCACATGGCTTATCTCTTCACTGGCTTTTGGCAATGCGGCATCAGTAGAGCCGGGGAGTGGCGGCATTGCCCGGTCTGAGTTTCTGAAACGTACTGCACTGGTGCTTGGCGGGCTTTCCGTTTTCGGCTTCACATGGGGTATCACCAACAGGTACAGGTATCGTGTGCGAAAAATTAAGCTGGATTTCGCTTCATTGCCCGGTGCTTTCAAAGGGTTGAAGATCGTGCAGATATCTGATATCCATACCGGCAGCTTCGACAACCACAGCGCCGTGGCGCATGGCATACAGCGGGTCATGGACCAGGGTGCAGATATCATACTCTTCACCGGCGACCTTGTAAATAACCATGCCGTAGAAGTGGACGCTAAGTACAGAGAGATATTCTCGCGCCTTAAAGCGCCGATGGGCGTGTATTCCACACTGGGCAATCATGATTATGGCGACTATGTGCAATGGCCATCGGAGCAGGCGAAGGTGGATAACCTGGATACGCTCAAAGGCATTCATGCCGAGATGGGCTGGAGGTTACTGATGAACGAACATGTGGTGCTGGAAAGGGGTGAAGAAAAAATAGCCCTCATAGGCATTGAGAACTGGAGCGCGAAAGCCAATTTCCCGAAATATGGCGATATGGGCAAGGCTCATGCCGGCCTCAAAGAAAAAAATGTGCCTTTTAAAATACTCCTCTCTCACGATCCCTCTCACTGGCACGCGCAGGTAGTGCCGCAGTACAAAGATGTGCAACTTACTCTCAGCGGGCACACACACGGTATGCAGTTTGGTGTAGAAAGCAAATGGCTCAACTGGAGCCCCGTGCAATACATGTACAACGAATGGGCCGGCCTCTACACCGATGGTGAACAGCACCTATATGTGAACCGTGGCTTCGGTTTCCTCGGCTATCCGGGCCGCTTGGGCGTAATGCCAGAGATAACGGTTTTTGAGTTGGGGTAGGAGGGTGTTTGTTTTGGCATAATTCTGTTTTTTACAAAGAAGCCCGCCGGGCTTCGCTGTGAGTAACCGCCAGTGAAACCGGCGGAAAGCAAGCACAAAACAGCAACCCCTGAGGTGGTTGAATATGGTGGTTTTTTATTTGGCAGCTAATCCCACCTTCGCGAACTTTACCTACTTCGCCTGCCGTAGTTTTTTTATAGCCGTATTTCTAAACGAAGGTTAAAGCGATGGAGGGATAACCCCGAAAAATATCGGGTAAATTCTTTGACATACTGCTTTGTGAACTTTGTGCTGTGGTGGGTTTTCGAACCCATGTGACCCTAATCCTGAGCTTGCTGAAGGGGTGTGCTTTGTTTGCTCCCTGGTTTCCGTGTTTTTTACTTACTGCTTAGGACTCTTTATGCTTATATGGCGGATTTTATACCCTAACATACCCTTTTATACCTAACAATAAAACACATAAGAATGGTACATGCGTCATTACAGCAAATTTCGAAAAGTGCCGTTACCCCTGCCGGCTATATCCCGAAATTATACCTTCCCATCGGTAGCTGCCGGCACAGCGCATCATACTCTTTCCCATTTCCGAAACACCGTTGGCTAACTACCGATACATATATATCGTAGCTTGGGTGCAAATAAGGTCTATGGCGCTCAATAACAGTATTTTAGCGGTGTTTATCTGTATGGTGAGCATATGTGCCTGCAAGAAGAAAGCAAACCCGCTGGCTAAGCTGGAAGGCAAGCATGAGTGGCAGGGTAGTGCCTACCGCGAGCAGGTTCCGCTGCTGGGTGCAGATTCGTTTTATACCATAGCCTGCCATACCACCATAGGTATCATTGATGCCGCCACCATCTCTTTTTACGATAGCCTTGCAGGGCAAAGCTATACGCTGGTGTATGATTCGTCGTTCAATACGGCCAATACCATTACGTACAATTATACCGCGTCTGTTTCCAGGGAAAAGATTACGTACGACCACACCACCGGCTACCTGATATGGAGCCGCTATTATGTGAAAAGCGGCCGGGGTTACAATATGGAGCTGCATGCGCCATAGGTTGCCGCACGCTGATCTTCACTATTAAATTGATGGGGACAGCTCCAGTATTTTTTCTATGATACCGCTATCCTCGGCACTAAACCACCGTATCTCTTTGTCTTTTTTAAACCACGTCATTTGCCGCTTGGCGTAGTTACGGGTGTGTTGTTTTATTTTGTCTACAGCCTCCGGTAGCGTGCATTTGCCGTCAAGGTGGTCAAACAGTTCGGCATAGCCTACCGTCTGCAGGTTCTTCAGTTCTTTGTTAGGGTATAGCTGCTGCACCTCTGCCAGCAGGCCCTGCTCCATCATTATATCCACGCGCGCGTTTATGCGCCCATATAATTTTTCTCTCGCCAGTTCCAGCCCTGCTTTTATTATCTCAAAAGGCCGCTGCTTTTTTACGCCACTGCGGTAATGTACTATACTCTTCCCTGTGGTGCGTATAAAAGTGAGCGCACGCAGCAGCCGGGCGGGATTCTGCACTTCACCAATTTGATAAAATTCCGGATCTTCAGTCTGTACCGTTTGTCGCAGCCATTCTATTCCTTGTTCCTTGTAAGTAGCCTCTGCCTGCTTCATTATTTCGTCATCCACCTCAGGCATGGCATCCAGCCCTTCGCAGAGGGCCTTTATATATAGCCCGGTGCCGCCGCATACTACAGCGGTATTATGCATCGAAAATATCTCTTCAAGGTAACCGAGTGCCAGCGCTTCATAATCCGCCGCAGACAAGGACCTTGTCACAGGGAACTCATCAATAAAATAATGCTTAGCGGCTGCCAGTTCCTCCGGCGAGGGCTTTGCCGTGCCAATGGTCATTTCCTTATAGCACTGGCGGCTGTCCGCCGATACGATAGCCGTACCCAGCCGCTGCGCCAGTTGTATCGCAACAGCCGTCTTCCCCACTGCAGTAGGACCAACAATTATGTAAACCTTCTTTGGGGTCATTATAAAAGGCAGGAATAATGCGTATATACTCTTTGCGACTCCGCGCCTTTTCGGTTAATTATTACTCCTCTATACCTCCGGAATCTTCAGTATAGGTCTCTTCTGCCCCTTCTGTGCCTTCCTCGCCCTCATCACCAAAACCTTCGGCCATTTCATCTGCGCCCAGGTCATATTTTTCCTCTATCTCCATTATTTTATCCGGGTTCACGCCTTTAATGCCATACTGCGCCGGGGCTATTCCCTCTTTTCGCAGCAGAAAGGGGTACACCCTTCGTGGGGTCTCGTCCTTGTTCACCCCTATCAGTTCCACCAAAAATGTCCATTTTTTAGCCGGGTCATATACATAAACGAACTTCTGATCGGGATTAGACACCAATGCTGATACTGGGGTCTTAAGCATAGACAGCGCCGGTGCGTCCTTCTTATTTACCAGTACCTCCGAGTTTATCTCCCTGCCGTAGCTCCATTTATCATCGCTTTCATAGAAAGAGGCAGTATGTTTTCCGTCAAATTCGTAGGCCGTCATTATACCTTTGTGCAGGTCCATAAAGGTCTGGTTGCCCATTATTTCAATGTCACGGTAGGTTTGGTCGTCGTCTTCCCAATATATTCTGAAGCGGAGTATAGCCATTCTGTATTGTTATTGGGGTAAAAATACGTAATATTCTTGCTTTTAAGCACAGGGCTACGCCTTACTATTTACTTTCATTACATGCATTATTATACCAATGCGAGTGGCTTCTACTAAAACGCATTATGCATAAATTATATTCTACAAGCGGTAGACTAAAAATAAAAAGTACATTATTTCATCTGAAAAAGAATTTTTTATTTACCTTTGCAGTCCCAAATTAGATTTTATGCCAAAAGTGAAGACGCATTCACGTGCTAAAAAGACGTTCAATATTACTGGTACCGGCAAAATCCGCAGGTACAAGGCTTTCAAAAGCCACCTGTTGACAAAAAAATCAAAGACACGTAAGCGTCATTTGCGTCAGCATGGTCTGGTTCACCCTAGCAACATGAGCCTTGTAAAGCGTATGCTGTGCCTGAAAGGGTAATATTAAGTAGTAAAGTAGTTCTGTATAATTATTAATAAATCAAGTCCGCTCAGGTGGATTTAGAATAAAAACTAAAAGATATGCCACGTTCCGTAAATGCAGTTGCATCACGCGCGAGAAGAAAGAAAATACTGAAAGAAGCAAAAGGCTTCTACGGTAAGCGTAAAAACGTCTATACCGTAGCGAAGAACGTTCTTGAAAAAGGCCAGGGCTATAAGTTCGTGGGCCGCAAACTGAAAAAACGCGAATACCGCTCTCTGTGGATAGTACGTATCAATGCCGCTGTTCGCGAAGAAGGCATGAGCTACTCACAGTTCATAGGTAAGCTTGCAGCAAAGGGTATCGAGCTTAACCGTAAAGTTCTTGCCGATCTCGCTATGAATGAAACAGCATCATTCAAAGAGTTGGTTGCACAGGTAAAATAATTATTGCCCTCAGGCATAAAGTAATAGCCGGTACTCTCGTACCGGCTATTCTTATATAACCAACCAAACAAGTTGAAATACTATTCTGCTGCCTGAAGGCCGGCAACCTGCTTATTAGTGCCCACTCCCTTGTTCTCTGCCAGCCATGTAGCCAGGTCTTCCTGCTGCAGCTCATGCATATCTAATACCGAGCGGCCTATTACCAGCACATCATACAGCATGCCTTTATATTCTTGCGAGAGTGCTTTCTCGGCATTATTGAACAAAAAATAAAAAATAAGAAAACGTTTCCTGCTGGCCTCATCAAAAGGGCATATGATGAGGTTCTCTATTACGGCGCTGCTGCCTGCCGAAAATGGCTGCCCTGTAAGGTACTGATATTGCTCGCATAGCTCACGGGCCTCTTTCAATGAATATGGTGATGTTCTCATTTATTATGGGGATATGAACGCCAAATTATTATAACATCACTTACCCTTCCAATAAATAACAACTAATAACAGCACAATAACTTCTCTATAACTTACCGATTACCTAATGCATAGCTAACGGGCAAAGGATAGCCCAGTTCATGCATGATCAGCTCCAGGTACTCCTCCTCCTCGGGATGGTATTTCCTGTCCAGGTTCATGCCGTGCAGGCGCGCCCATGCCTGCCATTTTACGGCCACAAGTGGATTCTTGAACTCCTGCAGTATACTGTAAATATTCAGGTCTGTTTGCCTTGCTATCAGCTTCACCAGCAGCACACCCTGTGTCACGTTCAGTTCTTTCACCTTATCTTCAAACTGCGTCCTTATCTCATCTTCCTTTTTGCTCACATACGCTCTCTTTTCTTTCTTCTTCAGCCCGGGTTCTTCCAGTTTCGCGTTTACTTCTTTAAACAGTTTCGTAGCAGCATCCAGGTAGGGCAATATGATGGTCACGTAGTGCTTCATCTGGTTATACCTATACCGTTCTGTATCGTTCTTCCACTTGGCCTTCACATACACGTCATTCAGCAGCACGGCATAGGCCGTGTCCTGTTCCGCCTGTTCTGTTTGGGCAATACTGCCCGCAGCATAAATACAGACTAAAAGTACCAGTGCATATTTTTTCATACACATACCATATCAAGTTACGTACCAAAATTAGGAAACAAAATTTGCCTTGTGGATTTTTTAACGTTTGCAGCAAATAAGAAAGGCCTGAAAAAAGCAAAGCCTCAGCGTGAGCTGAAGCCTTACTTACACCTTATGAAAAATATACCCACCACAAATGTACACCACATTTGCATTACGCATTGTCACAGAAAAGTTAATGTTTCTTAAAAATACTTAACCAATTTTTGAAGCAGGGGGAATGCTTCAAAGCAGAAAATTGCAGTAAATCAATTACTTATAAACTGCTGATTAAAACCGGAAAAAGCTCGGGCATTTTGTTTTCAGGTATTCCCTCGGGTTGCCAAATGTGCGGAAGTAAATTGTAGCAGTAAGATTGCCATACCAAAACCAGTCATTCGCCTTGCTGTCGCCGCGCTGGAAGCCATAGTTAGGATTGTTGTTGTCCTTGCCCCTGTACGAAAGCTGCCTTGATACCACGCCTTTATATGCCTGCAGCGTATCCATGTTCACATAAGACTTGCTCACATCATCCAGATAATCGGTGTTGGTGTAACGGAAGCCGATCTCGCCTGATAGCATGATTGTTTTGCCAATAAAGAATTTCACACCACCGCCAAATGGGAACGCCATATTCACAAGGCTATATTGCTTGCGGTCAGGGTACATGGGCAACCCCTGCCCTTCTGTGCTCAGCGCCCTCAGAAATATTTTATTGCCGCTGTTATCTTCAGTATAAGGATTGAAATAAAAAGCAGAGATGCCACCAAACAGGTAAGGAGATACTTTCCTGCCCAATACTTCTACCGGGAAGAAATTCAACTCAAGCGCGCCATGCATTTCAAAAAGGTGCGTGGTAAAGCTGAGGTTACGTTGCTGGTTCACGTAAATATTGCTCATACTATCCGCAGCCGAAAGGCCCGTATATGATGCGCCAAGCCTCACGCCAATATGCGGGCTCATAAAATACTTGTACACTATACCACCCACCGGACGATAGCCGTAATTACTGAATAATTTTGGTTGAAGGTCTCCCATATAATTGGATACACCCGCCATTATTCCTATTTCGTGATGTGTCTGCTGTGCCCCGAGGGATAAAGGAAGTAGCAGGGCCAGTATTTGTAGTATTCTTTTCAACGCTATATATTTTATCAGAACTATACCGAAAGGTAGAAACAAATTTCGGAAAAATGAAACAAATAGCTGCGCATCTTGCTTCGTTTTGAAAAATAAAAAATATCAAAATGTATATAATTGCAAATTAATATGCCTTTTAGCGACTGCTTAAACATTATTTTTGCCCCGAAACACGAACAGATGAACTTAATAGCAGACCTGCGCGAAAGAAATATACTACAGGATATTATACCCGGTACTGAAGAGCAATTACTGAAAGAAATGACCTCTGGCTATATAGGCTTCGACCCTACTGCCGATAGCCTGCATGTGGGCAACCTTGTGCCTATAACTCTGCTTATGAGACTGCAGCGCGCAGGCCACAAGCCATATGCACTGCTGGGCGGTGCCACCGGCATGATCGGCGACCCTTCAGGCAAATCGGCAGAGCGTAACCTGCTGGACCTGGAGACCATACAATACAATATTGACTGCCAGCGGAAACAACTGGAAAGATTCATCAATTTCTCTGATTCGGTGCCTAATGCTGCTGTGTTAGTGAACAATTACGACTGGTTCAAAAACTTTTCTTTTCTTGAATTCATACGTGATGCGGGCAAACACATCAATGTAGCTTACATGATGAGCAAAGACTCTGTGAAAAACCGCTTGGAAACAGGCATGTCTTTCACCGAGTTCACTTACCAGCTTATTCAGGGTTACGACTTTTACCACCTAAATAAAACACAGCATGTGCTGCTGCAGATGGGCGGATCGGACCAGTGGGGCAACATAACCACCGGCACCGAGCTGATACGCCGCAAAGGTGGCGGCGATGCATTCGCGTTCACCTGCAAGCTAATTACCAAGGCCGATGGCAGCAAATTCGGCAAATCAGAGAGTGGCAATGTGTGGCTGGATCGTGAAAAAACTTCACCATACCAGTTCTACCAGTTCTGGTTAAAAATGGCCGATGCCGATGCGGCAAAGATGTCACTGGTATTTTCTTTCCGACCGGTTGATGAAATAAAGACGCTAATAGCCGAACATGAAGCTGCACCGCACCTGCGCAAGCTGCAAAAAGCCCTTGCCGATGAACTGACCATACTCGTGCATAGCGAAGAAGACCTGGCGTTTGCCAAACAGGCATCTGAAATCTTATTCGGCCAATCTTCTATTGATGTACTGCGGTCATTGAATGAAAAGCAACTGCTGGAAGTAATGGACGGTGTGCCGCAGGTTACCGGCTCCAAAGCAGCCCTTACCACCGGCATAGACCTCATCACCTTCCTTGCTGAAAGTGGTGTCTTCCCCTCAAAAGGCGAAGCCAAAAAAATGGTGCAGAATGGTGGCATAAGCATTAATAAGGAAAAAGTGACTGCACTTGATTTTCAGCTAAAGGAAGAACATCTGCTGAATGGCCAATACCTCCTGATTCAAAAAGGAAAATCAAATTATACGCTGGCGAGGTTTAGTTAATGACTTGTAAATAGATTACTGCTTCACCTTTTGGAGAAAACAAGAATCAGTTTTATAACTGACCTGTGTCAGGTAAACACCACAGCCGCCTGGATACATTTGTATCAATAGTTGGCCAGGTGAAAAAAACAGAAAAAACAAATATCGGCACAGAATTGTACAGCACACTTTTCGAAAAATCACTCGAAGGGTTGCTGATTGTCGATAAAGACAAAACCATACAGTCAGCTAATCCCGGTGCGCTAAAAGCGCTCGGCTACAGCGATAGCGAACTGACCGGGCAAAAATTGGATAGCCTCATCTGGCCGGAAGAGAGAGAGAGCCTCATCCCGAAATTTGACAAGGTTTTCATACAAGGCAATAGAGGTTATGAAAAAATAAGCACGTCATTCCTGAAAAAAGACGGCAGCCATTTACCCGTAGAAGCCAGCATCTATGATCACCTGCATACCGATGGCCCTGTGGCTATGATTCTGTTTTGCGACATCAGCCAAAGGAAAATTGCCGAAGACAGCATCAAGGCTAACGAACAACGGACTCGGCTGCTTATTGAGCATACACCGGCTGCAGTGGCCATGTTCGATACCGATATGCGCTACATCGTTGTTAGCCGCAGATGGCTCGAAGACTATAAGCTGGGCCAGCGCAACCTCATTGGGCTCAGCCACTATGATGTTTTCCCCGAAACAACAGAATACTGGAAGGATCTCAACAAACGGTGCCTGGCCGGTGAATCGTTTCAATGCGACGAGGAGCCCTTCCGCCGTGCTGATGGAAGGGTCGATTGGGTGCGGTGGGAGCTTTGCCCATGGTATAGCGGGGAAGGAAGTATAGGCGGGGTCATCATATTCTCAGAAGTGATCACCGAAAGAAAGCAGGCCGAAAAAGCCATGCAGAAACTTAACGAGACCCTCGAAAAACAGGTGGAGGAACGGACAGTGGCGCTGACACAATCGCTGGAGCGGGAGAAAGATATAAACGAAATGAAATCGCGCTTTGTGGCAATGGCTTCACATGAGTTCCGCACCCCGCTCAGTACTTTGCTATCCAGTGTATCTATTCTTGAACAATATACTGCGCCACCACCCGATAGCCGAGAAGCCAAACACTTTGGCCGTATAAAATCATCTGTTCACCACCTAGTCGAGATACTCGACGACTTCCTTTCCCTCGACAGGCTCGAAAACGGGGATTTCAAAGTGCAGTATCGCACATTCAACCTGAAGGAACTGGCAGAAACGGTCATTGACGAAATAAAACCCGTGCTAAAAAAAGGGCAGACTATCCTGTTCTCATATAAAGGCGATCCGGATATTTTCCAGGTGAAAAAAATATTAAAGAATACTCTTTACAATTTGCTTTCAAATGCCATCAAGTTTTCCGATGAAGACAAAAAAATAGAACTCTCCATATCTGTAAGCAACGACAGTGCCCACATTGAGCTGAAGGATGAGGGCATTGGAATTCCGCCCGAGGAGCAGCAACATATGTTCAGCCGTCTGTTCAGGGCCAAAAATGCGTTTAACATATCCGGCACCGGCCTGGGCCTCAACATAGTAAAAAGATACATCGAGCTGATGAACGGGTCTATTCGCTTTACCAGTACCCCCGGCACAGGCACCACCTTCTTTGTAGATGTACCGGTAAAACAGGCCCTCATTACCCGGTAGCGGATTCATACTTCACGCCATTTCAGGCAAATTCCGTTATTTTTGGACCAATGTCCTCCCGCGTATTGCGCAAAATACTGCTTATCATTGCTCTGTTCGCCATAACATTGCCCGTATTCTATTGCAACAGCCCGCAGGAGAAAAGCAATGATAATGAACCTCAACCCACTTCCCTCTGGCGCAATGTTTACGATACCTCGGCACACTATGTAGGCATGGACAAATGCCGCACCTGCCATGAAAGCGTTTACCAGACATTTATACAAACAGGTATGGGGCAGTCCTTCGGCCATGCCACTAAAGAAAAATCCGCCGCAGACTTTTCTCCCGCTCATGCACTCGTTTACGATTCCGCGCTCGACTACTATTACAAACCTTATTGGGACAGAGATAGCCTCTTCATCATGGAATACCGCCTCAATGGAAAAGACACCACGCACAAACACATACAGAAGGTAAACTACGTCGTTGGCTCCGGACAGCACACCAACTCCCACATCTTCAGCACTAATGGCTACCTCTACCAGGCGCCCATCACATTTTATACGCAAAAACACCGCTGGGACCTCGCCCCCGGCTTCGAGAAAGGTGCCAGCAGCCGTTTCCAGCGCCTGATACAGATAGAGTGTATGAGCTGCCATAACGCCTACCCCGAATTTGCGACCAACAGCGAGAACAAATACACCACCGTTATGACGGGTATAGACTGCGAGCGTTGCCATGGTCCCGGCAGCCTGCACGTATATGACCGGCAGAATAACCCACTGGTTGATACCTCCAAAGGCCCCGACTATTCCATCGTCAATCCACGCAGGCTATCCACCGATCTGCAGAACAATATCTGTCAGCGCTGCCACCTGCAGGGTATTGCCGTGCTCAATGACGGCAAAACCTTTTTCGATTTCCGCCCCGGCATGCAGTTATCAGAAGTGATGAATGTGTTTATGCCGCAGTACGAGGGCGCGCAGGATAAGATGATAATGGCCAGCCATGTGGAGCGCATGAAAAAGAGCCCCTGCTATCTGCAAAGCGGTAAGATGAGCTGTATCACTTGTCACAAGCCCCATGTAAGCGTGAAGTTCACGCCACGCACACAATATCTTGATGCCTGCCAGGGCTGTCACGGAGGTGGAAAAAGGCAGCCTCAATGCACAGAAACAGCACAGGTGCGGGCAGCCAAAAACAATGATTGCGTCACCTGCCATATGCCGCACAATGGCAGCATTGATATACCACACGTAGCCGTCACAGACCACTACATCCGCAAGCGCCCGCAGGCAGACACTCTCAAAAAAAATATTACCGCCTTCCTCGGCCTGCAATGTTTCAACAACAATCGCCCCGAGCCCATAACCATGGCGCGCGGCTATATGGAATTTTATGAACGGTATGCACAAAACAAACCCCTGCTCGACTCCGCCATCCGCTACCTGAACACCCAAAGTGATGTGGAGGCAACAGAAAAACAGAACCGCGACTTCATCCGTGTTTACTACCTGCTCAATGACTACAGGGCTGTAACAGGCTATGCCGCACAGCTAAGCCCCGCCACCCTCACCGACGCATGGACGGCTTACCGCATAGGCGAAGCATACTTTCAGCTACAGCAACCAGATAGCGCACTGCCCTGGTACCAACGGGCTACAGAGGTATGGAATTACTCGCTCGACTTCCAGAATAAATACGGCATCTGCCTGCTTGCCCTCCGCAGGTTGCCCGAAGCCCGTAAGGTGTTTGATTTTGTAGTGTCCGAAAATCCGAACCATGTCAGCGCCAATACCAATCTCGGGTTCATATACATGCAGCAGGGGCAGGGCACTATGGCATATGACTACATGATGCGCGCCAACCGCATCAATCCCGACTATGAGCAGAACCTCATAAACATGGCGGTGTGGTACCACACCAACAACCAGGACGACAAAGCGAAGAAAACTGTGCTGCACCTCCTGAAAAAGCATCCCGGCAACGAAACGGCCAAAGCTATGCTGCAAGACCTTGCGAAATAAAGAGCACTAGAATTTGTACCGGACGAAGAACTGCTGGGTAATATTGGACATACTGAAATCCATCATCCCTATACTCCTGCTTCTATCGGTCACAGTTTTGAAGGTGAGGTAATTCATAAAGCAAGTGCCTACTGAAAATCGTCTGAACTCCAGCTTCAACCCGAAATAGGGTGTAAATCCGGCATAAAACATACTCACCTCCGAACCTGACAGTTGAGTACTCGTGCTGCCTCTCGTTACGTTATAGTTTTGGAAGACAGAGTCATATTTCATGACATTAAACTCCTTTGTTAATACCGTATCTCCTTTACCGGTACCATAACCCACCCTAAAAGACAGTCCACCAAAAAAATACAGCCTTCTGTAAAACTGGCGTTGTCCTTCAATATTTACCCCTAATAACCAAAGGCCGGCGCTTCTATCTACACGCGCAGACCTGAATGTATCATACCAGGTATTCAATACACGCAGGTTGACGGGCTCAACCTCACAGATTGCACGCCCTACGGTAGCGCCGTAGCTGAACCATTTACTTAACTTACGGTTATACTGAAAGCCAACGGTGGCCATGTTGTTATCTGCCACTCCAAATACAGGCCCTGTTTCATAAAAAAAGCCAATAGAATTTCTCGAGCTATCTGCCTGCGCATTCGCAGCGAAGGGCAACAACAACAATACACATGCTATGAATCTCATTTCAAACAGTTTTACAGAATAAACGCAAACCCTCCACCTTTAGTATTCTAAAAAAAATCCTGCGCCATCAGCGCAGGATTTTTAAATCCATTTGTGCATTTTCAAATCAGCACATTTTCATATTTTCAAATTGTTTACAGTGCCGCTGCATACCTTGCTGACACTGCCTCCCAGTTCACCACGTTCCATATAGCCTTCAGGTAGTCCGGGCGGCGGTTCTGGTATTTCAGGTAGTAGGCGTGTTCCCAC
>CAYSIG010000043.1:0-45305 GCA_964430995.1 uncultured Flavipsychrobacter sp. | reverse complement strand
ACTGTGGCGGCAAAACCATGGAGGCCAAGGGTGATGTGACTCTGATAAGATAAAGAAAGAGGATTGAATAGAAAGTAAAAAGCCCCGTTTCCGGGGCTTTTTACTTTCTATTCAAATGAATAAGACTTCAGGTATCGCATCTTTATTGTATCGTTCTTGCTGCACACTTCAAAGTAGTCATAGAACGCGGTATCATCAGGTATTTTAAACCCGATAACATAACTGTACGCCGCATCTCCTTTCCGCATGGCTACGGGATAGTCTTCTCCTTTTTTGGGCATGGTAAATTGTCCCTTTGCGGTATTTGCGCCTGAGGCTGCTGTTACAGTGTACACGCCTGGTAGCGCATTGCTGTCGGCGGCTACTTTCACTGAGAAAGTAGCATGGTTCAGATTATCTTCAGCTATTGGTGTTTCGGCAGAGGCCACAATAGCCCCCGGTTTGGGCTTTCCGGGTACATTGTTTCCCGTGTTGCAGGCCATAAATGCCGATGTGGCAAATAAGCCAGCTATGAGGTAAAAATTTTTCATTGTGGTCAAAATTACAGGATAAGTTGTCAGAAAATA
Organism: uncultured Flavipsychrobacter sp.; assembly: GCA_964430995.1. Lineage (GTDB taxonomy): Bacteria > Bacteroidota > Bacteroidia > Chitinophagales > Chitinophagaceae > Nemorincola. Next base: position 44,739 of record CAYSIG010000043.1, on the reverse strand, counting down.
CAAGGATTGAAGTACTTTTATAGCATCATAATTAATGAAAAATGAAAAACAGAATTAACCTTAAATGGGCGATACCGGTTATGGCTTTAAGTACACAGCTTTTCAGCGCAGGATGTAATAATGAAAATGCCGGAACAGGCAAACAGGCTGCGGATACAACAGCTAAAACAGTAGGCTACGATCCAAACTTTAACGTAGAGGCGCAGGCTTTCGCCGATCTGCAGGTGCTGCGTTACGAAGTGCCGGGCTTTAATGAATTGACCCTGAAGCAGAAACAACTGGCATATTACCTCTACGAGGCTGCTTTATGTGGACGTGATATCATCTACGACCAGAAGAGTAAATATGGCCTGCTCCTTCGCAAGACCCTGGAAACAGTTTATGGTTCTTACAATGGTGATAAAAATGCCGAAGACTGGAAAAAGTTTGAAGCGTATTGTGGCAGATTCTGGTTCAGCAATGGCAATCACCACCATTACAGCAATGTGAAATTCATACCCGAATGTTCGTATGAATATTTTACTGCTCTGGTAAAAGGCAGCGACACAGCTTCTTTGCCTAAAGAGCCAGGTGAGAATACAGAGCAATTTCTTGCGCGTGTAAAGCCTATGCTATATGATATGAAGTTTGAACCAAAGGTGGTAGACCTGCGGGCTGATATAGATAATGTGGTCAACTCCTCTAACAATTTTTATGAAGGCGTAACGCAAAAGGAAGTAGATGCCTACTACGCAAAATTCGACACCAAGGGCAATGCTCCATCATGGGGCCTCAACAGCAAAGTGGTAAAGGAGAACGGAGTAGTGACTGAAAAAGTATGGAAGAGCGGTGGTATGTATGGCGGTGCTATCGACAAGATAATAGGCTGGCTGGAAAAAGCTGCTGGTGTTGCCGAAGATGCAACTCAGAAAAAGTCACTTGAACTGCTGGCCCAATACTACAAGACCGGCGACCTCAAAATATTTGATGAATACAGCATTGCATGGGTGGACACCACATCGCATGCCAGCATAGATGCCGTGAATGGATTTATTGAAGTATATCTGGATGCCATAGGTAAGAAGGGCAGTTACGAGAGTACGGTATCTCTGAAGGATATGGAGTCCAGCAAGAGGATAGCCGCAATAGCTAAAGAGGCACAGTGGTTTGAGGACAATTCTTCCATTATGCCCGAGCATAAGAAGAAAACTGTGAAAGGCATCACTGCCAAAGCAATAACAGTGATAGTAGAAAGCGGCGATGCGGCGCCAAGTACCCCGATAGGCATCAACCTGCCAAACGCAGACTGGATACGTAAGGATCATGGCTCAAAGTCGGTATCACTGAGCAATATAGTACACTCTTACAATGTAAGCAGCGCAAAAAGCGGTATGCTGGATGAGTTTGCTGTGAATGATACGGTATTGAAGCGTATGAAGGAACATGGCGCTCTCGCATCCGACCTGCATACCGATATGCACGAATGTATAGGCCATGCTTCAGGCCAGATAAACGAAGGTGTGGAGACCACTGACAAAACACTCAAGAACTACGCAAGTTGCCTCGAAGAGGCCCGTGCTGACCTTGTTGCGCTATACTTTGTGCTCGATAAAAAACTGGTGGATATAGGCGTAATGCCCAGCCTTGAAGTAGGTATGGCCGAATACGACAGCTACCTGATGAACGGCATGATGACACAGCTTACCCGCCTGAAACCCGGAGAGCAACTGGAGGAAGCCCATATGCGCAACCGGGCACTGAATGCCCGCTGGGTATACGAGCACGGCAAGAAAGACAATGTGGTGGAATTTGTGAAGAAGGATGGTAAGACCTATGTGCGTGTAAATGATTACAACAAATGCCGCGAACTCTTTGGTCAGTTGCTCCGCGAGATACAACGCATAAAATCAGAAGGCGACTACAAAGCCGGTAAGGCCCTCGTAGAGAACTACGGTGTAAAGGTTGACCCCACTCTGCACAAAGAAGTGCTGGAGCGTTTCTCTAAACTCGGCATAAAACCATACAAAGGCTTCATACAGCCTAAGCTGGTTCCGGTAATGAATGGCAGCGACATCACAGATGTAAAGGTCGAATACCCCGACAACTTCTATCAGCAGATGATGGAATACGGCAAGAACTATGCTTACCTGCCAGTGAAGAACTAATTTACGATAAACAAAAAAAGCTACTGTTGAGACAGTAGCTTTTTTTGTTTTATACTCATGTATATTTTTACTGTCAGTTAGAAAAAGAATGTTTCTTTATCTGCAATAATTTTCATTGATTCTATAATATATATAGTAATCATTTATTTAGAGCATCAGATAATTTACATAAAATAGCATATTGAATGTTGTTATGTGATCAATAATCCCCGTACTTTTTTTAACCATCAATTATTTTATTGAACGATGCGGCACATTTACATCTGTTTAATATCTAAAAAAACTTAAAAAACAGTCTTTTTTTAAAAAACACCCATCCATATAAGGTCAATAAGCTGTCTTAAGGGTTAAGGATTAAATATTTCTGTAAAAATTACGGTGTATTGCATTGAAAAAAATAGCCTATATTTATACGCTTTTATATTCAGGATCCGCAATATTTTTTGAATGGAGCTTTATTAATACGAATTAATATGAAATATCGTTACCTCTTTTTATTTCTTATAGTAAGCCTTGCTTCTCAGCATAAGGTTGCCGCTCAGATTGTTGGCGGGTCTGTATTTATGCAAGGCCGTTGGCTGGAAGTCGGTGTTTGCCCAAATGGCGCCTGGGGAAATAATGCCCCTGCCCCCGCTGGCTTTCATGATGCTACCAGTACTGTTACCGCAGGCTATCCTGGTTCACCTCCCGGAACTAGGGGAATCGATTTTCTATATGATGCCGGCCATGACGGTTGGGCTGTAGCAGGAGCCGGATCAGAAGTTCACTATGGGTGCTATTTTCTCCCAGGCACTCCTTTTGACGGATGGCAAGTTGAAATTGACGATACAATGGCGAGTGCTTTCTACTCGAGTGGAAGATTGGACACTCTTCAGGGCGGAAACTTTACCGGAGGTGTAGCCAATTTTTATGGTCCGTCTTGCTGGAACCCGCGTTCTGCAAATACAGGTATTTGGGAGGGTAGGTATGGCTTGAGAAGGCCTTGGCTAAGGCAGGCTTTGCGTATTGTACAGGTGAATGAAGTAGATACGAACGCATCCTGGCTTATAGTTACAACTAAATTTTACAACACTTCGGATTCGATCATGAGAGGTGTATATTACATGGCTACAGGTGATCCCGATAACGACCAGCCATGGCCCGGGGGTAGTTTCCCGACGCATAACCACATTTCATACCAAGGTGGTCCTTTCGACCGGCACGAAGTAAATGCTCGCCCGCCATCTATCCACCAGGATGCATTCTCCGGACTTGCAACGCAGGATTGCCGGGCAAAAGCGTTGATATATCAAAGCTGGCCCCCATCAATTGCATCTACTGCCGGGAATAATCTCAATAGGGTATGGGCAGAGACAGCAACAGGTATGGGCGGCACCTATTATGCACTTGGTCATACGACCTTTAGTCAGGATATAGCTTTCGGACTGGTATTCAATATCGGGAACATAGCACCCCATGATAGTGCTTCTATTTGTTTTGGCTGGATATTTTCTGATACAACGGCCGTTGATAGCTTGTATACACAAACCCCTCAGTTTTCAACAATTGGTAGCGTGATCTCACCAGGCCAGCGCGATAGCGTGATTGGCTGCGACCTTACCGGTTGCAGGGTATTAGGCCCTGAATTATTTGAAGCAAACGTAATTAACGGTGAGCATAGAAAATGGGCACTCAGTAAGTGGACATGGTCCCCCGCTGTAGGTCTTTCATCTACCGTGGGTACACGTGTTAATGTTGATATCAGTGCTTTGTCGGGTCCGGTAACTTATACCATCACAGGTACGCCAGACCCATTGCACGGTAGTTGCAATCAGCCTGGGCCGGTGACTTTTTATCTCTATGTAAGGCCGTGTTTCGATGCTACTAATAATGGCCCTGTTTGCTTTTCAGATACTTTAAAGCTATTTGCTAACGGAGATTCTACAGGTGCAACATACCAGTGGTTTGGCCCCGGTGGTTTTACCGCTTCAACACAATATGCCCGCAGAAATCCGCTTCTGACGTGGGCTGATACCGGTTTATACACAGTGGTGAGATATGTGGGAACAGCAACAGACACTGCATATACACGTGTGATGCTAAAGCCATTGCCAACAGTTACGGCTACCAGCAATGCGCCTATATGCTCCGGCCCGCCTAATACTCTGAACCTTTTTGCCACATTGTTTGATCCGGCGGTGACCTTTACCTGGAGCGGGCCTGTCGCGTTCACTTCTACATTGCAAAACCCGACAAGACCCGATCCTCCGGTTGCGTTCAGTGGTATATACAAAGTGGTTACTCAGCTGAATGGTTGTTTTGACAGCGGGTTTGTAACAGTAATCATTGATACTACACCGGCGGTGCCTACAGTTGGAAGCAATTCCCCTGTATGCTCCGGTCACAGGGATACGCTGAAGCTTACGGCATCCTGCGTTACGCCTTTTGTCAACTATAGCTGGGCCGGACCCGGAGGCTTTGCCTCTTTGTCGCAGAACCCGATGATAGGTAACCCGCATGTGCCGGCGACCGGTATATACACGGTAACCGTTTCGCGCACAGCAGACGGGATTACCTGCCGAAACTCAAATACAGTTTTTGCGCGAGTCGATTCAACACCATATCCACCGGTACTGGGCAGCAACGGGCCTATTTGTTCCGGTACGACATTGAATCTGACCGCCAGCAGTACTGCAGGCTCCACTTATGCATGGACCGGGCCGAACGCATTCACATCCGGATTGCAGAACCCTTCCATACCTTCTGCTATCACAGCTGCTACCGGTACCTATTCAGTAAGTGCAACTATTGTTTATACTGTAGGCGCTACAACACTTACCTGTACGTCTGATACGACAACATTGTATGTAGTAGTTGATTCAACTCCTGAGGTACCAACAGCCAGCAGTAACTCACCCGGCCCGCCAAGTATCTGCCAGGGTGATACATTGACTTTGTTTGCAAATGATGCAACAGCAGGGGTTAGCTATAGCTGGGCAGGGCCTGCTTCATATACTTCTACACAGCAGAACCCGATTGTATATAATGTTAACCCATCAGCCACCGGTCAATATACGGTAACGGCAATACTAGGTAGCTGCACGGCCTCTACTATAATAACAGTAAGTATTACGCCTACACCTACTTTGATTGTCACGAAGAATAATCCGGTTTGTACAGGCGTGGGCGATACCCTCTTCCTGCAGGCAACAAGTAACCCCGGTGCCACATTCCATTGGGAGGGGCCATTCGTCTTCGTATCTGATATCCAGAGTCCGTTCCGCACTCCGGTGATTATGGAAATGGCGGGTGTATATGAAGTAACATCATTCCTAAATGGTTGTACGTCAAAGCCTGTATTTGATACAGTTATTATCAGGAAAAGGCCCGAGCCACCAATGCTTAAAGACCTCACATTCTGTCAGGGGCTTGATGCGCCGCACCTTGATGCATATGGCGACAGTATTGTCTGGTATCCGAACGGAAATGCCGCTAGTGTGGGAACTATAAATCCGCCCAAACCACCTACTGCAAGTGATACTGTTATGTGGTACTATGTAACGCAAACGGTTATGTCATGTACCAGTGCACTCGACTCTTTCAGGGTGATTGTAAGGCCAAGCCCAAATCTTACGCTGCCGGAGTCGGTAGAAATATGCCCGCATGAAACAGTTACTATGACGGCCAGTTCCACCTCCGACCCGCTCACTTATTATCACTGGAGGCCTAATTTCTATATCAGCGATACGTTAAGTGCGGCGGTAGATGTATATCCGGCCAGCAATATGACCTATACAGTTGTTGCAGGCAACCAGTACGGTTGTAATGATACCAATACAGTAAGGATAATTGTGAAACCAGCGGCAGTACTGTTTACAGGTGACTCAGTGACGCTGTATCCCGGTGAAACAATTCAGTTGAATACGCAGGGCAACTGTTCTGACTTCACATGGTTCCCGCCGGCAGGACTGGACAATTACCGTGCTTCAAATCCTGTAGCATCACCTCAGATCAGTACAAAGTATAAGGTATATGGTACAACCAGCTGGGGCTGTGAAGCGGTTGATTCAGTATCTATCTACATCAACCCAGAATCTGTACTGGTACTCCCCAACGCCTTCACTCCGGGTAGTGAGCCTAATGCTACTTTCAAGGTAATCAAACGCGGAATGGCCGAACTGCAGTACTTCAGGGTATGGGACAGATGGGGTGTGAAAGTATTTGAAACAGCAGATATTAACGAGGGCTGGGATGGCACGTATAAAGGAGTGCCTCAACCATTCGGTGTGTATATTTATGAAGTGGGTGCGGTTACCACTACAGGCCGCAGCTTCTCTAAACAGGGAAATGTTACACTGTTGAGGTAATCAATAAATAGTATGTCAGGAATAATAAAGCTCCGCATTTCGCGGAGCTTTATTATTTTGCGTACTGAAGTTTAATAGGATGGGTAGGGTGTTTTTCTTTTGGATAGCAGCATCTTTTTTATCAGCTTCCGCTATTGCGCAGGGGCATGTTCCGGCTGCTGTCAACCCGGAAGAAAGGAGTACAGATACGGGGAAACCTTACCTTAAACACCCGGCATTGCCGGCTTTTAATATATTATTGCAGGACAGTGCGACCATTTTCAATACATATAATATACCAAGGGGATCGGTAACGGCCCTAGTATTATTTGATCCGGATTGTAAACATTGTAAGTGGAGTACGGCCGCACTTATGAAAGCAATGGATTCTGTGAAGGATGTGCAGTTCTATTTTGTTACTTCACGCCGTGATATGGGCCCGGTACGTTCATTTTACGAAGAGTATGGCATGGGAAGGCACAAGAATATCAAGGTTGTGGGCAGGGATATAGAGTTTTTTTTCATAGAGTACTACGGGGTAATGAGGTTTCCGGATGTGGCACTGTATGATGAGAACAAAAAGCTGATAAAACTATTGGAAGGGGATTTTACCGCTACAAGTATTTACAATGCTGTACATGAAAGGCGATAAGCAGGTTTCGGGTTAGCGGTCTTTTTTCTTTTCTTTTTCTTCTTTCTCCTGTACCTCTTTCACCTCGTATTTGTAGGTGAATATTTTTTCGTCTTTGGTATAGAGACGCACCACATAAAGCCCCGGGTCAAGGTCTTCGGTGGAGATTTTACAGACGTTTTTTTTGCACTTTATATCCATCTCATACTCTTTGCCGACGGCATCCATCATCATACAGTAGGAAAGATCGGGGAGGGAAACGGTAAAATACTTACCGTTCTTTGAGCGCTCAAGGGCAACCGTTGTATTTTCTGCCAGCAACTTGTTGGTGGTGGTTTCTTCATAATGGCCTATGCGGCACATGATGTTGCCCGAAGAATCTTCCTGGTAAACGAGGTAGATATGGCCGCCACCAAGGGCCACATCAGGGCTTTCAAAAATGCCCTTGCGGGCTGCCACCATGTATTTTTGCGGCAGGCCGGTGGCAATATCGTTAGTGAAATGAAGGCATACCTGCATATTTATGCCAATGGACTGTACCCATGTGATGGCGGTGGCATTGCCAGCATTGGCAATGCGTGGGAAATTCTGAGTGGTAAGGCCGGGAAAATGGCCTGTAATAGGCTCGGTAGCCACCGATTGAGTTGCCAGAGATGATTTGCCGAGATACACCAATGCGCTGTCCCCGCTGCTGAATACGGAGTATAAAGTATCGCCGATGATGGTGCCATGTGGGGGATTAGCGGGGCAGGATGCCGAATGCCAGTTGGTGGAATCGATCTGCAGGCCCTTATCAAAAGATATAGCCCTGTTGCGCGAAATACCTGCCCACACATTCCGGTAACCGTTCATATCGTCGCGGTATAGGATGACCGTGGCATTCCCCGACTCTACAACTGTGGCAGGGCAGCAGTCTGACAGCTTACCGCCGGAGTAATTGGGTACAACAGCCTGACCGGTAAATGATTCCCCGAGGTCGAGCGATTTGGCCACTACAAGTCGGGGGTTGAGGTAGCCGGGGTCATACTTGGTGTAAGACACCAGAGGATGCCCGTAGGGGTTCATGGCCACGGTGGGGAAGCGGGATATGTAGCCATCGCTGTCGTCCACCTGTGTTTCAATGGAGAAGTGCTTACCACCATCGTATGAGTGAACGAGGCTGATGTGGTTGTTCTCTTCGGGTATTTCTTTGTAAGCGATGTATATGGTATCGCCGCGGCTGGCAATCTCGGGGCCGGCCCACGGTTCTACAAATGCATGTCTGCCGGGTGGGTTTATGCGCTCCGGCTCGGCAAATCCTTTGCCGGCCCACCTTGCCAGGAACACGCTACCGGAATTATCGCCCCAAAGCACTAGCGGGTTCTTGTTCTGGTCGAGCGCCACGCGTGGGTGCAAGTTGCCGTAGGTCTTATCGGCCACGGGTATGGGGTCGTACCATATTACCTTATCCTGCGCCTGCTTGTCTTGCGCAGCGCAGCAGAGGTGGAGCAATAGAAAGGCGGTTAGTAAGCGGGAACGCATATTATTCAAAACCTGCCTACCGGCAGGCAGACAAAAGTAGTGAATTGTGGAGAGTAATTTTCATTTCCATTTTTGCTAAAAGAAAATCCGCATGACACCTTCGCTACGGGGCGTTTACCTGTTTTCGCTAAAAAACCTATCTTTATAACGTGGGCATAAGGAATATGGCATATGCAGTAGTATTGTTGCTGTTATCTCTTTTTCTGAAAGAGTATAGCCCCGATAACTCCGTGGGCATATGCTGGCAGGAGGTTAGCTGTCATGGAACACAGGCCCTGAGCAGCCGGGTGAATGTGGTTAGGGGCGAAGGTGAGCAGAGCGCGCCTGTGTCGGTACTGCAAAAAAGGATATGCAGTATTGATGTCTCGCTAAAAGAAAAGCGGCATGACGGCAATTGCTGGCATAGCGGCAATCAGCAATATATATCTATACTGCTATCGGCCATCGCTGTGCGAAGATCGCAGGTGATACCCGGTTTTCCCCAGTTCAGCAGCAAGCTGCTGTTTCCCAAACATTGGTTCTGGTAATGTTTTATTGGTAATCGCTGTCTGTGGTGCCATATCGGCGCGGCGCGATATTTTTCTTCATTCCCTGCTCTGCAGGGAATGATATCATTTTAGCATCAAAAGGCGGCAGTAAAAGGAACCTTACACTAAGGCGTAATCTTTTATTATGTTTTTAAGTCTGCAAAGTGTATGGCTGTGCAGGTTTTTGATGCTGCATTGTATTATTTATCAATAAAACACAGAAATTATGAGCTCAGTATTAATAGTGACTTTGGCCATGCTATTGTTCATGGCGCTGTTTGTGGCAGTAATCATATATACAGCCCGTAGGAGGGAAAGAATCCAAAAGGAAAATTTAATAAATGAATTTACGCGTGCAGCAGATATGAAGCAGCTGACAATAGGCCGCACAGAAGTATTCAGGAACAGGGCGCTGGGCATGACTGAAGACGGGAAGGCGCTGGTGTATGTGCGGTACATAAACGGCGAGTTCAGCCCATCGTATGCCTACTTGGAATACTGCAGTAATTTCAGGGTGAAGCAACAGGAGAATGAGGTGACACTGACGTTTGACATGAAGAACTATGCAACCATGTCGCTTCTTTTTTATAGCGAGGCAGAAGACGGGGTAGAGCAATATTCAGCGAACAAGGCGAAGGTGGAACAATGGTTGAAGTATTTCTAAATAAAATTAGCTCATGAAATTATGACACACTTACCACACCTGATCACCGATCTGGGGCTGATACTGGGCGTAGCGGCGGTGACCACTTTTGTTTTTAAGCGGCTGAAGCAGCCGATAGTGCTGGGGTATATAATAGCTGGTTTTTTCGCGGGCCCTTACTTCTCGTTCTTTCCCAGCATTACAGACAGCCATAGCGTAGAGGTATGGGCGCAGATAGGGGTGATCATCCTGCTTTTCAGCCTGGGGCTGGAGTTCAGCTTCAAGAAACTAATAAAAGTGGGCGGGTCTGCGGGCATATCGGCTATAACCGAAATAACGGTAATGGTGATAGCCGGCTTTGTTATCGGCTCGGCATTCGGATGGTCGAGCACAGACAGCATTTTTCTTGGCGGCATATTGTCCATTTCGTCCACCACCATCATCATACGTGCGTTTGATGAACTGGGCATGAAGGGGAAGAAATTCACCGAGCTGGTGATAGGCATATTGGTGATACAGGACATAGCGGCGATTATAATGCTGGTATTGCTGCCCACGCTTGCCGTGAGCAAGGAGTTCTCGGGCCTAAGCGTGCTGCTGCCGGTATTGAAGTTGGGTTTTTTCCTGATATTATGGTTTGTGTCGGGCATATATTTTCTGCCCACCGTGCTGCGGCGGTCGGAGAAATTTCTGAATGACGAGATGCTGCTGATCACTTCTCTTGCGCTTTGTTTTTTAATGGTGATACTGGCCACAGCGGCCGGTTTTTCACCGGCGCTGGGCGCGTTCATTATGGGGTCTATACTTGCTGAAACACGCGTGGGCGGAAAAATAGAGCACCTGACAAAACCCGTGAAAGAGCTTTTCGGGGCGGTGTTTTTTATATCGGTGGGCATGATGATAGACCCGGGCGCATTGCCCATGTATTGGGTGCCTATACTCGCTATAACGGTAGGCATAATAGTACTGCAGCCACTGAGCGCCATTACAGGTGCGCTGCTGGCCGGTGAGCCATTAAAAGTATCTGTGCAGACGGGTATGAGCCTATCGCAGATAGGGGAGTTCTCGTTCATCATAGCCACGCTGGGCCTGAGCCTGAAGGTAACAAGCCCATTCCTGTATCCCATTGCGGTGGCGGCATCGGCCATTACCACTTTCACCACCCCATATATGATACGTTTGTCGGTGCCTTTGCATAGCTGGCTTGAGCTGCATCTTCCGCAGAAGTTCCAGAAGAGGCTGTTGGAGCATAGCGCAGGTGCGCAAACTATCAAGGCTGTGAGCGACTGGAAGATATTTTCCATGGCGTTTTTTATCCAGACAACCATATACTCGGTAATTATCCTGGGCATAATACTCCTGACGGTCAGGTTCGTTGTACCGATGTGGCATTCTAACGACAGCTACTTCGTGGATATCCTCATTACTATAGTTACCCTGCTTGTTATCTCCCCTTTTTTATGGGCACTTACTATACGCAAAATAAAGCCTGATGTATCTATAAGGATATGGCGGAACAACCAATACAGGGGTTTGCTGGTGGCACTGGAAGCGGTGCGCATAGCGGTAGGCTTTGTGCTTACGGGTTTCCTGATACATAGCTTATTGTCATTCACAGTGGCATTGGCGGGGCTGGGCACGTTGCTGTTCATAGCCCTGTTCAACTACAAACGGCTACAAACGGCTTACGAGTATATAGAAAAAAGGTTCATGGCCAATTTTAATGATAAGGAGGCAGAAGAACACAAACAGAAAGGCAACCATCTGGTGCCGTGGGATGCGCATATAACCAGCTTTACATTGAGCGCAGACTATACAGGTGTGGGCAAAATGCTAAAAGAACTGCAATACAGGGAAAGTTGCGGGGTGAACATCGGTATGATAAAACGGGGCAACTTCACCATCCATGTGCCGGACAGGAACGAGCGGATATATCCGGGGGATGAACTGTTTGTGATAGGTACGGATGAACAGATAGGGTCATTTAAGAAGCTCCTTGAGGAGCACAGCAAGGTAAAGGTAAATTATAAGACCGCGGAGCAGGACATACTGCTGCAACAGGTGCAGATAAGGGAGGGATCGGACCTGCACAACAAAACGATAAAGGAGTCTGCGATACGGGAACGCACAAGAGGGCTGATAGTGGGCATAGAGCGGGGCGATGAGCGCATACTCAACCCCGATTCCGGATTCGAGATGCAAAACGGCGACAAGCTATGGATAGTAGGGCCGCAAATGCGGATACAGGCCCTTGTAAGGAAGGGGCTGATAGGGTGATGTATAGCATGGCGGCGGGGTAGTGAAAACCCCTGAAAAGTTAAAATATTAACCCATTCTGCCCATTCCGCTTCATTACCCTATATTTGTCAGGTGAGTTTTTTGTATCCGATATTCCTTATTGCGGGGCTTTCATTGGCCATACCTATCCTTATACACTTGTTCAACCTGCGCAAGTATAAGACCGTGCTTTTTCCGCACACCCGATTTTTAAAGACCATACAGCTTAATTCGCGCAAGCAGAGCGAAGTGCGCTATAAATGGTTATTGGCTGCCAGGTTGTTGTTTCTGGCGGGTCTGGTAATGGCATTTGCACAACCTTTTTTCAACAGGGTCGGCCAGACTACTGCTGCCAATAAGCTACAGGTAATATACCTGGACAACAGCTATAGCATGAGCATAAAGAAGGGCGCCCGGAGTATGCTCGACATAGCCCGGGTAGCTGCACGCAGGCAGGTGCAGCACGCGCCGCCGGGCACCAGGTTTGTGCTGCTCACCAATGACAGGCCATTCAGTTACCGGTCTGAACCGGCAGAGAAAGTATTCGGGGAAATAAATACTACTGATATTACCGCATCTGCTAAGACAGTGGATCAGGTGCTGGCCACGATGCAAAGCATAATGGAGAATGAGGCGGCCGGCAATGCCGACCTCTATTATTATTCCGACTTCCAGCAGAGCGCTTTCCCCTCCCGCCCGGATAATGCCCTGATGAAGGGTATTACCTTTCATGCCTTGCCTGTGCAGGCAGAGGACGCGCAGGATATATACATAGACACTGCATACCTTACCACCCCGGTACTGCAAACAGGCACGAACAACTACCTGGTGGTACACACGCATATGACCGGAAAGGCCCCCGACGAGAACCCGGTGCTGAACCTGCTTATAAACGGGCAGGTGAAAAGCGCCGCATCGCTGGACCTGGCCGACAGCAAGGAAAGCGTGGATACCCTGAACTTCCAGGTGAATGATGGGAAATGGCAGGAGATAGAGCTAAGGATAAATGACGCCGGAATGCACTATGATGATACCTTTCGTATAGCTGCACGCAGCTCGCCAAACCTGTCTGTGCTGGTGCTGAACGAAGGACAGCCTAACCCATATATACAGGCGGCATTCCGCGCATACAATGGTTTCAGGCTCAATCAGGCAGACCTGGCCAGTGCCCCCAAGGAGTGGAAGGAATATAACCTGGTGATACTGAATGGCATAAGCCGTATTGACGAGTCATTAGGGAAAATGCTGAATGAGGCCCTACAGCAGGGGCAAAGCATCTGCATTTTTCCCGGCAGAACGAATAACCTGCAGGCGCTGAACGAGGGCTTGCGGCTGGTGGGCGATATACTGGTGACCGGTATAGATACAGCAGTACAAACGGCAAGCGGCCTGCAGCAGGGCAGCACCCTGGTGAAAGACCTTTTTGAGCGGATACCTGACAATGTGCAACTGCCGGTGGCCAATTGGCACTACGTTATCAGCGCCGGGCTGAGCGCCAACCAGCAGTCGGTGCTCAGTTTCCGCAGTGGCGACCCATTGCTGGCGCTGTACACGCCATCTCGCGGGCAGTTATATATCTGCGCCACATCTGCCGATCTCCAGTCGGGCAATTTCCCCGGCAGTTACTTTTTTACCCCGTTCCTGTACCAAATGGCCATGCAAAGCAGTAGCAGCAGTATTTATGCTATCACCCTTGGGGCGCAGCAACCCGTTTATGTGGCATTGTCGAATATGGCGGAACGGAGCACCATGCATATATATGGAAACGGCATAGATATTATACCCCCGCAACGCCCGAATGGGGCCGGGCTGGATGTATTTGCTGACCAGGTGGTGCAGCAGCCGGGCTTTTACAGCCTTGCAGCACCGGGCACAGATACCACCCGCCTGGCGCTGAATCCCGATAAAAAGGAATCGCGGCTCGATTTCAGGGATATAAATGCCCTGAAGAAAGAATGGAAAGGCGACAACATAAAATGGCTCGACATAACTGAAAGCGGCAGCATAAGCGCAAATGACACCGGCGGGGATTTCCCGCTTTGGAAAGTTTGTGTAATTTTAGCTCTTGTAATGCTTGCTGTTGAAACTTTTTTACTGGCAAGGCCCAAAATGGTCGTAGCGTAGTGTGGTGGATGCAGTTAGTTCAGGTAAAACAATGTCCGCATAATGCAGATCCTTATTCGCAAGGCAAAAGTAATTGACCCTCAATCAGGTTTTCATGATAAGGTTGCCGACCTGTTGATAGAAGACGGCATAATAAAGAATATAGCTGTTGGCATCAAAGCAAAAGCGGACAAAGTAATCGAGGCCAAAGGACTGTGCGTGAGCCCCGGCTGGGTGGATGTGTTTGCCGACTATCGTGAACCTGGTTTTGAACAGAAAGAGACCATACTTAGCGGGCTTGCCTGCGCAGCTACAGGCGGTTTTACCGACGTGCTGCTTGCGCCAAATACACAGCCTGCCCTAACCAACAAATCAGCTATACAATATGTTTCCGGCAAGGCAAAGGGGAACGTTGTAAGGCTGCACCCCATAGGTGCTGCCTCGCAAAATACAGACGGGAAAGACCTTGCCGAGATGCTGGATATGCGCGCCAACGGCGCGATTGCGTTCTCTGACGGATGGAAGCCATTGCAAAACGCCAACCTGGTAATGAAAGCGCTGGAGTATGTGAAAGCATTTCATGGCACACTGATACAGATACCCATTGATGCCTCGCTGGCAGCAGGGGGATTGATGAACGAGGGCATTGTATCTACAGGGCTGGGCATGGCCGGTATCCCTGCGCTGGCGGAGACCATCGTGGTTTACCGCGACCTGGAGCTGTTGCGCTACACCAATTCAAAATTGCATTTTGCGGGTGTTTCCACCGCAGGGTCGGTGGCCATGATACGGAAAGCCAAAGCCGAAGGGCTTGCGGTTACCTGTTCGGTTACGCCCTACCACCTTGCCCTCACCGATGTTTTCCTTACCGGCTACGACAGTATATACAAAGTGGCCCCGCCATTGAGGGGTGAAACAGACCGCCAGGCCCTGATAGCCGGGCTTAGGGACGGCACAATAGATTGCATTGCATCCTTTCACCGTCCACAAGACTGGGATGCCAAGACCCGTGAGTTTGAATATGCTGCAGATGGAATGGCTGTACAGGAGATAGCCTACAACATACTGTGGGATACGCTGAAAGGGGAAATGCCCATAGACCGGCTGATAGAGGCAATGACCATAATACCAAGGGATATTTTTGGCATGGAGGTAAGAGAGATAAAGAAAGGGGCGCATGCCGCATTGACCTTATTTACCGAGGCCGGCGACAATACACTGAATGACGCAGACGTAGCCTCAGCCAGCCACAATAACCCCTTCATTGGGCAGAAGCTGAGAGGGAAGGTGCTGGGCATTATTAACGAACATCAACTACACTTAAATAAATAACTATGAAAAAACAAACACACATCCCTTATGGTTTTGTATCAGGACTGCTGATGGCGGTAATAAGCCTGATCATATATATAACCGGCATGACCTTTAAAACAGGTATGTCGTGGGTGCCGCATATCCCGTTTTTGATTGGGCTGATACTTAATGCTAATGCTTATTCAAAAGCTAATGATGGGTATATCACATTTGGTAATGCTTTTGGCAGTTGCTTTAAAGCCAGCATGATAGTAGCATTGGTGATGATTACATATTCAGTCATTACCATTTTTGTTTTTCCCGAAATGAAGGAAAAAATGATCGAGATGCAGCGCGAACAGATGGCTCAAAATCCTAAAATGACTGATGAAATGATGGATACAGCTACCGGAATAACACAGAAATACTGGAACGTAATGCTCATGGCTGGCGTTATTTTCGGCACGCTGTTTTCCGGCGCTATTTTCTCCCTTATCGCCGCCGCTATAGCTAAAAAGAAAGGCGAAAGGCCCATGACCGCCGGAGACAACTTCTGATCGGACAACTAATCATCAGTTTATAGGTTGAATTAACATTCTTAAAATTCATCTTATTTAACGTCCCAAATACTGCTTCTTATACGGCTAAGGGTAACAGTATAATAAAATCATGTATTTTTAGCCTGTAAATGCTAGATATTTCCATTGTCATACCCTTGTATAATGAGGAGGAGTCGCTGCCTGAGCTGGCGGCTTGGATAGACCGTGTATGCGTAGAGCATAAATATGCCTATGAAGTAGTGATGATAGATGATGGCAGCCGTGATAACAGCTGGGAGGTGGTAAAAGAGCTGGCATTGAAAAATCCTGCAATAAAGGGAATAAGGTTCCAGCGCAATTATGGTAAGAGTCCTGCATTGTACGAAGGTTTTAAGGCCGCATCGGGCAATGTGGTCATAACTATGGATGCCGACCTGCAGGACAGCCCTGATGAGATACCCGAATTGTACCGGATGGTGACAGAAGAAGGATGGGACCTGGTTAGCGGCTGGAAGAAAGTACGCTATGATAATGCCATTACCAAAAACCTGCCTTCAAAGCTCTACAATGCTGTGAACAGGCGCATCAGCGGCATAAAGCTGCATGATATGAATTGCGGGCTTAAAGCCTACCGCCGCAAAGTAATAAAGAGCATAGAAGTATATGGCGAAATGCACCGGTTCATACCCGTGCTGGCAAAACATGCCGGCTTCAATAGGATAGGGGAGAAAGTGGTGCAGCATAGGCCCCGTAAGTATGGCGTATCGAAATTTGGGTGGGAACGCTTCATCAATGGCTTTCTTGACCTCTTGTCGGTACAGTTTGTCAGCCGCTTTGGCAAGAAGCCGATGCACTTATTTGGTACGCTTGGGTCATTCATATTTTTTGTCGGATTTATTTTAATTGCGTTCCTGATAGTAGATAAACTGAGCAACGACATTCCGCTTACCAATAAGCCGACATTTTATATTTCATTGACCATCATGGTGATAGGCACCTTATGTTTCTTTACCGGTTTTATTGCCGAGCTGATAGTGCGTAACGCCGCCGATCGCAACGCCTACCTGACCGAGGAGAAGATAGGCCTGTAGATTATGTGTATTAACAATATTTTACCTACGCAAATGGCTTTTTCTCGTATAATTCTGTCACATTTGCCCATATTTTTAACAAAACATGCAACAATTCAGGTGCCTGTTGTTAGCAATGCTGTTTATCAGCGGGCTCACAGGGGCGTATGCGCAAACAGGCAAGCCAACAACAGGCAGTGTATCTGGTAAAGTGACCGATGGGGGCAATAGCCCTGTTGGTTATGCCACTGTCACATTATTAAAACCCGATTCCTCTGTAGTGAACGGCGATCTTACCAAAGACGACGGCACATTCAGCATATCCCCTACAGGTACAGGTAGCTTTCTCCTCCGCATCGAATCAATGGGTTTTTCAAGAAAAATAATAAGTGTGCAGATAGCGGATATCGACCCTGATAAAAAATTGGGTAAGATAAAGCTGTCTGAAACGGAGAACAAACTGGGCGAAGTAAGTGTGGTAGGCGAAAAGAACGTGATGGAGCTGAAGGTGGACAAAAAGGTATTCAATGTAGAAAAGAATACCACAACCTCAGGTGGCAGCGCAACCGATGTGCTGCAGAATGTGCCCGCCGTTTCTGTGTCGGCAGATGGTACTGTGAGCCTACGTGGCAAGGCAGATGTAACCATATTGATAGATGGAAAACCTTCCACCTTGCTGGGTGCTGATGTCACCTCGGCGCTGCAAAGCCTGCCTGCCAGCAGCATAGAAAGCGTGGAGGTGATTACTAATCCATCGGCCAAGTATGATGCACAGGGTACTACGGGTATTATTAACATCATAACCAAGAAAGACGGCCGCATGGGCCTGAATGGCAATGCGACATTGGGCGTGGGCACTAACAAAAAGTATAATGGCAACCTGGGCCTCAACGCGCGCAAAGGCAAATGGAATACCTTCCTGAACAGTAGCTTCCGTTTGAACAATACGTACAATAACATTACCACCGACAGGTATGATAAAGTGGCCGTAGGTGGTGTGAACCGCGACTATTTTACCTACGAGACCTCTCCGCGCAACTTCGATGGCTTTTTCAATACAATAGGGGCCACCTTCGACCCCGATAAGTATAACTCCATCACAGCTACGGCAAACATCAATAAGATGATGTTCGGGTACAGGGATTATTCTGACTATTATGTAAAGAACAGGGCTACCGGGGATACACTCGCTTACCAGGAACGGGACACAGACTTTGGCGCGTACCTATTCTCGTTTTCATCTGCGCTCGACTACAAACGAAAGTTTAAAAAGAAAGATGAAGAGCTGAGTGTAGATGCTACCTATGCGCGTACCGACTTCAGAAGGAAACAGCAGTTCCTTACCAACAATACACCTGAAGATACCGGCCGGCGCAACACCATAACTTCTAACGCGCCGGCAAATGGTGGGAACAGTAGCCTTAACGTATGGGCTGACTATGTGAACCCATTATTTACGAAAAACGGTAAACTGGGCCTGGGCTTCAAATCGCAGATATTCTGGTTCGTGAGCAAAAGCGATGCCTACCTGCATTATGGTGATGAGCCGGCGAATGTGAAACATATAGACTCAAGCCTGCTTACAGATTTCGAATACCGTCAGCAAACCCATGCCGCCTATGTAAACTGGAGCGATCAACTGGGTAAATTCTCTTATCAGGCAGGGCTGCGTTTCGAAGATGCTATATATGATGGTAGCGGTAAAGTGCCTACAGACACAACGTTTCATAATAGTTTTGCCAATTTTTTCCCGTCGGCATTTGTTTCTTACCAATTGGAAAACCAGCAAAGCGTGTACCTCAATTACAGCCGCAGGGTGAACAGGCCTGGCTTTATGCAGCTGATGCCGTTCAAAGACT
This sequence comes from uncultured Flavipsychrobacter sp., assembly GCA_964430995.1. GTDB lineage: Bacteria > Bacteroidota > Bacteroidia > Chitinophagales > Chitinophagaceae > Nemorincola. The sequence goes on along the minus strand of CAYSIG010000043.1, from coordinate 25,807 downwards.
ATTCAAACCCCGGTACAGTAAGCATGGGTAATCCTAACCTGATACCCGAATTTGTAAATACATTCGAGTTCAGCTACAATAAGTCGGACAATAAGGGCAATAATATTATACTGAGTGCCTACTATACCCAAACCAATAACATAACGCAGCGGGTACCGCGTATCATTACCCTCGAGGATACTACATTAGGGCTTGTAAATGATACCGGCAAACTTTTATCACAGCCGGTAAACATTACCTCTGGCACCACATACGGGCTGGAAGCTACCGGGCATTTGCAGATAATGCCTATATGGGACGCGACAGTAAGCCTTAATTTTTTCCAGAATGAACTGAAGGTAGGCAACATAGACACCGCATACAAGAGATACCTTACCGATAACAGCGGCTACAGCTACTTTGCCAAAGTGAACACTACGGTGAAGTTGCCCAAGAATTTCTCGTTGCAGTTCAACGCGAATTACGAATCGCCCAAGGTCATTGCACAGGGCTACCTGAAGGAAAGTTACTGGCTGGATATAGCCATCAGGAAAAACCTGCTAAAAAATAAGGCAACCATTGTGCTCAATTGCTCCGATGTGTTCAATACTCGTGTATTCCTTACCAACTACGACCTTACCTCCTATTCCGGCACCATTAACAGGGAGAAGGAAACACGCATTCTGAACCTTACTTTCACGTACCGTTTTGGTAAATCAGATCTTGGAAAGGCCGGTTCTAAGGCAGCGAGGCCGGAGAAACAGATGGAGAAAAAGCCTAAAATAGAAAAGCCATCGGGCGAGGACAGGGAGAAAAACCTGAAAGACAGCGACGACAACGACCAAGGCGGCGGTGGTGGTGGCCAGGGCGGCGGACAGAAAAGAGAAGGACGCGGCGGCGGGTCGTAATCAGCTTCGCTAACAATTATTTGGCACTTTTTTGAAATAATTGGCATTATCTTTGGTTTACAGAGATAAACAGGATCTTTTATGGCAAATTTCAAGAAAGCAATACTTACCATTATTATGCTGACAGGTATATCAGCATATTCGCAGGCACAGCTATTCCGTGATTATGTTGATGCAGCCGACAGGGCTGTAAAAGGCGTAAAATCCCCCAAGGGTGGTGCACTATCGCAGTCAGAAATTGCGGCCGGTCTCAAGCAGGCGCTGGAAGTAGGCGCCAAGAATACTACCGGGCGCCTGGCCACGGTAAATGGTTTCTTTGGTAATGCGCTTATCAAGGTACTGATGCCGCCGGAAGCTAAAAAAGTAGAGAATACATTAAGGCAGCTTGGGCTTGGCCAGCAGGTGGACGATGCTATACTGGCTATGAACCGCGCTGCGGAAGATGCCTCGGGCAAGGCATTACAGATATTTGTGGACGCGATAAGGACAATGTCTATTCAGGATGGCATGGCTATACTGAAAGGCGGTAATAATGCTGCCACGAACTACCTGAAGAACAAGACTTCGGCAGCGCTCACCAATGCTTTCCGCCCGGTGATACAGCAGTCGCTTGATAAGGTGAATGCCACCAAATATTGGTCTATCGTTTTTACCACTTACAACCAGTTGCCCACTACATTCAATAAAATCAACCCCGATTTGCCGGCCTATGTTACTGAGCGTGCTTTGAATGGCGTCTTCTTTTACATAGCTGATGAAGAGGCCAAAATAAGGCAGAACCCTGCCGCCCGCGTCACTGATCTGCTAAAGAAAGTATTCGGATAAGACTTGTTTATTGCATACATTATTCAAGCCAGCCGGAAGCGTGTTCCGTGCTGGCTTTTGTTTAGCAATAGATTATTTCTATATGAATAATGGATTAATTTTCTGAGACTAAGGTGAGATATGCCTCATGATTGGTGTGTATTGAAAATATTTTTTATCTTGCAATAGGTTTGTAAAACACTATTGATAAACTGAAAAGAGCTATGTCGCAGGAACTGGAAATGGAAACAGGTAATTGGTGGAACGAATTATCGTTCCCCGGAAAAGAGTTATTTGGCATCAATGAGCAGGGTGAAATTATTCTCCGTGCAAATAACAACATTAAAGAGCGGACTATCGCTGTGATAGACAATGAGAACCGGGATGCGGTGATAAAAAACCTTACGGAAAAATTTGCGGTGGTTGAATCCCGGGTACGCGAGATGGAAGTTGAATGGCTGGCCGCGGAAGACAAATTAAAGCTTGCCGATAAGGTAGCCCAGTTGAAAGAATACCTGAACACTGTTGCAGCCATAGGTGACTACCTGAGGCCGGCGGCATTGGTGCACGATTGGGAACATACTATTTATACAATAATAGAGGAGAATTATGCCGCGAAACTGAAACTTACAGAACTTGCCGAAAGCATTGCCGAAAGCGACCAATGGAAGGACACAACACAGGCTTTCCGCGAAGTAGCGGATAAATGGAAGCTATTGGGGTATGTAGAAAGGAACAGAAATGACAAGCTATGGAACAGGATAGAAGCTGCCCGCAAAGCTTTCCAGGAGCGGAAGAGGCTGTATCACGAAGATGAGGAAAAGAACATGCTGGCAAACCTGGACCTGAAGATAGAACTGACAGAGCAAGCCGAAGCAATTGCCGCATCAGAGGAATGGAAAAAGACAACCGATACCTACACCCGCCTTACTGAAGAGTGGAAGAAAATTGGCCCTGCACACCATAAGAAAAATGAGGAACTATGGCAAAGGTTCAACGCTGCCAAGAATGCTTTTTTTGACCGCAAGCGTGAGCATCATCATAAGATACATGCGGAGCATGAGATAAACTACGGTACAAAGCTGGCGCTGGTAGAAAAAGCAGAAGCGCTGAAAGAAAGCCGTGACTGGAATGCAACAGCGCAGGCTTATACCGTGCTGATGGAAGAATGGAAAAAATCGGGGCGTACCTTCCACGAAAAAGGCGAAGAACTTTGGAACAGGTTTAAAGAGGCGCAAAACATTTTCTACGAAGCCAAGAAAGCCCATTTTAAAGATATAAAGGACAACCAGGAAGAAAACTATAACCGCAAGAAAGAACTGTATGAGCGCGCCGAGCGCATAAAGAACTCGACCAGATGGGGCGAGACCGCGGAGGAGATGGTAGAACTGCTGGAAGAGTGGAAAAAGATAGGGCCCATACCCCGTTCTTACGGCGATAAAATGTGGGAGGATTTTAACGCAGCGCGAAAGTATTTCTTTGACCGGAAGAGTGCCAACCGCGAACAACGCAAACAGCAGTTTGAGGAAGAAAAAGCCTATCGCGCGGCTAAAGCAAAAGGTCTGGTAGGTGAGTTGGAGCTGGAAATAAAGGAAGAAGAAGAGAAGATAGTTGATTTCAAAAATGGGCTTGAGAATATCACCCCCGGCAAAAAAGCCGCTGAACTGCGTGCCCATCTGGAGCAATTGATCGTACAATGCGGTGATCGGATAAAGCAACTGCAACGGAAACTGGAGCAGGCCAAGAATGACCTGAAAGGTCAGGACGAAGAACCCGCTGTGCAGCAGGATGCTGCTGATAGTGTGGCATAAGCCACAACATTAGTTATCCTGGTCCGTTTTGCCGTTTTTCAGTATGCGGTACCTCAGGTAGGTCATCACGTCATTTAACTGCTCCGGGTGCAAATCAGATGCTGCGGCATGACTTGTTGGGTCTTTTGTGAGGAAGGCCAGAGAGTAACGCTGTATCTGTTGTTCGGAAAAATCGGGTACCCCGTCCTTCCCTTTAGAGAATATGCCATGGCAGCCCGTGCAGTTTTGTTTGTATAGCAGCTTACCTCTTTCAACGGAGCTGGTTAAACCTTCTCTTAATTCTGTAGGCACAGTTTCAGGGATAAGGTAGTCCTTTTTCTTACGCACTAAGCATTGCATACATGCCATGCTCACTAATAAAACGCAAATCGTGAACCTAAATTTCATTTAAACCGCTTAGGAATATTGATTGAAATTAGCTCATTTTTCCTTGCTTATGCTGTTGCCACTACAAAAATTTCATTAAAGCATCTAATATTTTAATCGTGAATTAAAATATTAGAACAAGGAAGGATATTAATATTAAAATGTATTGATTTTTTTGTTTTTTGTTTGTAGATTTGATACAAATACAGTAGAAAATGAAAAATATATCTACCTATCTGCTCATTGCGTTGCTGCTGGCATCCCCATTCAAAAAATTAATACCTCATGCGGCTGCGCAAGCCTGGCAGTGGGGTAGGTCGGGCACCGGCGTTACCTGTGATGCATATGCTGTTGCAACGGATCCTTCAGGCAATGTATTTGGTGCCGGGTGGACTACCGGCGGCACTGGTGCAATGACTTTGGGTTCTATAAGCTTGCCTGGTGCAACCGGCACATACCGCTCAATGTGGGTGAAGTATGATAATGCCGGGACTCCTTTGTGGGCAGATGGCACTATCAGCGGGAACACTAACCTGAATAACATTGCAACAGATCCATCGGGCAATCTTATTGTGTATGGCGCTTTTACAAGCCCCTCAATGCAAATTGGTTCGTTTACCCTGACCAATATTTATTCTTCCGGCGGGCTCGCACAGTATTTCCTTGCGAAGATCAGCCCGACAGGCACAGTACTATGGGCCATTAAAGATGGCAACACCTACCCTAGCTATACTACAGTATTGGGTTTGTACATTTTAACAATGGGAGGTGTGGCTACCGATGAGTCGGGCAATATTTACATTACATCAGCCTACCGGCAGCCTACAATGTCCATCGGCACCACAACTCTTACCAACACCAGTACAGCAGGATCAACATACGATATTTATGTGGCTAAGTACGATCCTTCCGGTACTCCAGTCTGGGCTTCATCCGTGGGTGGTGCAGGAAATGATTACAGTTATGGGATCACCGTGGCTTCAACAGGTAAGGTGTACATAACAGGTTCCTTTAATTCACTAAGTATGCCGGTAGGCTCTTCTATTGTCAGCAATCCGTATGCTGTGACAACAACTACAGGCACCGATACACCATTAGCGTATATCGCAAAATTTGACGCGGTTACAGGGGCACCGCTATGGGGTGAAGTTGGAGGGGCCGCAGATTGCAACCGCGGGTCATTTGGTGTGGGGCTGGCGCATGACAATGCAGGCAATGTGTACCTGACAGGTGGGTTTGCCAACGCATCAATCACCTGGGGGGCGACCACAATTACACGCCCCCATCCAGCATTTACCTCAAACCGTCTTTCCCTTTATCTTGTTCAATACTCTGCCAGCGATGTTGCTACCTGGAATAAGTGTATCTCTTCGGATACAGGTAATGTATTCGGTTACTCAATAGCGCTTGCATCGTGCGGGCAGGTATGGGTAAGCGGCAATTATACAAGACGTGCTTTTGTTGATACCGTGGTGCTTGATACAGTTATGGCCTGGAATGAAACAACGGGAGTACCTATGGCAGGTGACCCGGTATTCATTGCTGGCTACGACCTTAGCGGAGGGGTGATAGGTGTTTCTGGCCTTGCCTCAGGCGGCGATGATCAGAACGGTATTGCCTGTGATGCAGCAGGCAATGTATTCATGTGTTCCGACATCATCCCGGCAATGAAAGTAGGGCCTGATAACCTCCCGCGTTCTACCGGAGGAAGCGAAAATTTTTATGTGGCCAAGTATGCAAATGTGGTAGCGCCGCCCGACACAACACACTGGCGTAATGATACCACAATGTGTGATATAGGAGGGATGACATTACATGCGCCTCCCGGTTATTCTTCATACTACTGGGACGACGGTTCGGGAGATACCATACGCACAATAACCACTACAGGCACTTACTGGGTATATGCTACTACCTGTGGGGTTGAAGTTATGTTGGATTCCTTCGTAGTAACATTCTCTCCGTCCGACAGCTCATTCACGCGTACAGATACCAGTGTCTGTTCAAATATATCGACAATCGTATTGAACTCACCTCCCGGTTTTTCATCGCATTCATGGAGCACGGGGGCTTCTACTTCATCCATCACCGTAACTACCGGGGGGCAGTATGTACTCACCGCTGCTCGTGGTTGCGACCTGTTGGTAGATACATTTAATATAACAATAACACCTGTTGACACCACACGTATCGCCACCGATACTAATATATGTAACTCTGTAAGTTCATTAATGCTTATTGCCCCTACAGGGTATACAGCGTATTCATGGAGCACAGGCAGCACCTCAACATTTATTACGGTTACTACTACTGGTATCTATGCTGTTGTTGGTACTGCTGGCTGTAATATGGTGATTGATACGTTTGATGTCACTTTTATGCCTGTTCCGGTAGTGTCATTGGGCAATGATACTGCATTCTGTGTGGGCAATACATTAACGCTGTCATCGGCGCAACCGGCAGGCAGTGCTTACTTATGGAGCACTGGCAGCACTGCAAGTTCCATAGGGGTGTCAACATCTGCAGTATATTCGCTTACTGTCACCTACACCAACGGTTGCTCTACAACAGATGCCATTGATGTGACCGTATCGCCATACCCGATCGTAGACCTGGGGCCCGATACGGCGATATGCGACGGAACGAACCCAACCTTATTGTCTTCAGTAAGCTATCCTGCGGGTAGCGCCTATTTATGGAATACAGGCAGTACGGCTTCATCAATTGTGGTATCCTTAATTGGCACTTACTGGTTGCGGGTTACTGTAGCTGGTTGTGCCGCGGCAGATACAATGGAAGTTAAAAACATCCATGACACTCTTCATTTCGAAATGGTCGATACCGCAATTTGTATAGGCGGGTCGGTTAAAGTCCGTGCTGTCGGTACACCGGGTATGACCTATCAATGGATGCCTACTGCCGGGATTGCGGCTCACACCACGGCTAACCCGCTGATAACCCCTGATACCTCTGCAACATACTATCTCACCGCATCTATTTCCACTTGCCCTGATATTGTTGCTGCTTTTCATGTTGATGTTCAACCCTACCCTAAAGTGGATATAGGCCAAAAGCATACTGTGTGCAGCAACGACTCACTGCATATCCGCGCAAGGATAGACCCCGCATGGTATAAACATTATATCTACGCATGGACTCCTTCTGTGAATTTGGATGACCCTACCGCTTCAAGCGTTGTATTTACGCCGGGAGATTCCACAAAAATGACACTGTTCGTTACCACGTCTGCCGGTTGTGATGGCATAGATTCAGCAATGATCGTTGTATATCCCGGCGACTTTGCTTCTCTGGACACGCAGATCCGTTTGTGCCCGCACGACACAGCAGTATTTTTACCTGTTTCCACCGACGCTAATACTACATACAGGTGGTACCCGGCTTTATTCCTCAGTGATAGTACTACTGCCAATCCCATAGTTCGCCCAGTGATTTCACAGGGTTACTGGGCGGTAGCCACCAGTTCTCACGGTTGTAAGGATACTATTTCCGCAATAGTGAATGTAAATTCTGGTGGGATGATAGAGTTGGGAGACTCGGCGACAATATTCCCCGGGGAATCGTATCAGATACCTACCAAAACCAATTGCGTGTCATTTGCATGGTTCCCTCCGGCAGGGCTTGATAATTCCCGTATCGCTGACCCGGTAGCTTCTCCGCAGATAAGCACAAGGTACACTGTCAAAGCACTGACACAATGGGGCTGCGAGGTTACAGACTCCATCAACATTTATGTGAGCACGGAATCATTGCTGGGCGCACCAAATGCATTTGCTCCCGGCAGTACAGGGGCCAATAATAAATTCAAACTCTTGAAAAGAGGTGAAGCAACCCTCAATTACTTCCGTATTTATAATCGCTGGGGCAATATAGTGTTTGAGACCAAAGACATAGACGAAGGATGGGACGGCACATACAAAGGTCTGCCACAACCTTACGCAGTATATGTGTATCAGATTGAGGCAGTGACCAGTACCGGCACGGTATTCTTTAAGAAAGGAAATGTGACGTTGATACGATAATAAATAGGTTAGTATGTACATAAAATGAAAAGGGGCTACACAGCCCCTTTTCATTTTATGTACACACGTTGCTTATGGCTTCCCCTTTATCGCCACAAGGTAACCTGTAATCTTCCTGCATGTTGCTGAGTCAATAGGCGCTTTATACTTTACGACCATTTTTTCTACCTCTGCCTCCCATATTGAGTGGGGAAGATCGGGCTGGGTACTGATGTAGCGTAAGGAATGGCACATAGCGCAGTACGACATGAATTCGGCTTTGCCTTCATGGTCAGGAAATTCAGTAGCCTCCGGTATGATGTTTATTTCGCGTACACTGCCATTCACAGAAAAGGTATGCTCCGGTTTTTTTACCACCGGGATTGCCTCCTGTTCGCGACAGCCGTATAGTATGCTGATGCTGCCCGCTATGACCAAAAGTATGGGTAAAACTTTCCTGTTCATCAGTTCACATTTATCGCTAGTTGTTCAATAAAACCACGTGCGTAACCGCTCCTGTTCCATTGTTTTTCAGGTTGCGTGCGCCCTGCATTATCAGTAGCGCGTACTTTTATTTGTGCTTTCCCTTTATTTTCCGGCACCCAATTATATTTCCACCGCCGCCATGAGTATTTGCCCAGTTCAGGGTTCAGGGCAGCATCTTTCCAGGTTTTTCCGTCATCAAATGAAAGTTCCACTTTTTTTATTCCGGTGCCGTCATCAAATGCCAGCCCTTCTATGGTGCACGTCTTTCCTGCGGGTATCTGCTCATCAGGCCCCGGCAACACAAAAATGGAATGCATATTGATACGGGATATGGGTACAGTGTTTTGTGCCAGGCTATCCGGCGATTCATTGTGTGTCCCGTCTTTATTTACCCGGTATGCTTTCGTCATCCATAAACCGTCAAAGGTATCGGTCAGTACTTGGATAGCATTCAGTGAGCCCACCCAGTAAGTGGCATACCAGCCGGGCACTATTAGTTTCAGTGGATAACCATTCAGCATAGGTATAGGCTGGCCGTTCATCTCGTAGGCTATCATCACCTCGCCATCGGTGGCGTGGTTTACATCCAGCGATTTTATGAATGCCGGTGTTTGTGGCAGTGGTGCTTTGTCCATCCCCTGGAAGGTCACATCTATCACGCCTTTCTTTAAGCCCGCTGCGGCCAGTATGTCTTTCAGTTTCACGCCTTTCCATTTGGCGTTGCCCATGCCGCCATTGCGCCACTGGCTGCCCGGCACTTTAGGGTTGAAGGAAGACCTGGAATTACCCGCGCATACGGCAACAGCAATGATGGAGTCTTGAGGAAATTTTGTTCTCAGGTCATTCATTGACAATGCCAGTGGCTTATCTACCGCCCCCTCCACATACAGCCTGAATGTATCAATATCTATTTTGGTAAGTATCCTTGATAAGTGCCAGCGCACAAAAAAGTATTCATTTGGGGTAAAGTCTTCTTTGAATGCGGCCAGTGGTGTTTCTAATTGCGGCGGCCAGTCGGTGAGCAGCCGCATGGGACTTTTCTCTGGGTATTTTACCAGTTCCCCGGTTTCTTTTTCAGCCGGTGTGGGCTTATAGTCACTGCATGATGTGATTGCCGCGCAGCAAAGGGTAAGCAAAGTATAGCTGAGGCAAACAATGCCCTTTTGTAATAAAGAGATTTTATTACGCAGCTGATGTACCATTAGTTTCTAATGAATTTGCATAAATTTAGTTATTTATTTTGTTTTATCTTACACGCTCAAAATCCTTTTTACTTTCAAAATGAGAAACATTTATCTGGTAGCTGCTATAGTTATTTTCGCCCTGTCTTCGTGTGGCAATTCAGCTAATGAACCTAAACAGCCGGTGTTTAATTCTGATGCGGTAGCGGATGCCCCGCCATCAGGAGAGGAGATATATAAAAAGACCTGCATTGCCTGCCACCAGGCAAAGGGCGAGGGCGTGGTTGGCGCTTTCCCGCCGCTTGCAGCATCAGACTACCTTGCTGCCGACAAAGAGCGCGCCATCAAGCAGGTTTTAAAAGGCAGCTCAGGTGAGATAACCGTGAATGGCAAGACTTACAATAATGTTATGCCCCCTCAGCCGCTCAATGACGCAGAATGCGCCGCTGTGCTTACCTATATCTATTGCAATTTCGGGAACAGCGCTTGCACCATTACACCAGACGAGGTGAAACAGGTGAGGGCAAAAATATAATGTTATAAAGTTAGCTTGCTGATTCTGCCGCCGGCTCCCGCTATAATTATCAGGTTACCTTTCCTGCTTTTCCGTACCACATGAAAACCCTTTTCATCAGATAAGGGTTTCCAGTTGTTGCCTCCATCATATGATATATCTGTGCCGCCGGGGCCGGTGGCCAATACCGTCAGCGGGTTGATATAGGTTACACATTCCCTGTAACCCCTGGTTGGCACAACAGGCTTAAACCAGTTTTTGCCACCATCGGATGTGTAGAAAATGTGGTCGTTTTTCAGGGTATCTTGCTTGTAGTCCCCGCCCAATATTATTCCTGTATTATCATTGCGAAATGCAAAAGAAAATATGCCTGTGGAGCTTTCGCCATGAATGACGGGCGGAGTATTTATTTTCCATGTGGCGCCCTTATCAGTTGAAATAAACAGCCGGGATACTTTGCCTCCTGTGGCAACAAGTAACTTACTATTTCCATAGCAATGAATATTTGTGCCACTTGCCGCGAAAGACGCTTCACCTTCCTGTAGTGCTGGCCTGCTTGCGGTTTGAAGTTCTTGCCATGTCATGCCGGCATCTTTTGTTTTCAGTATCAGCATACGCCCATTTATAGGGTCGCCATAAATAATACCTTCCCTATTATTCCAGAAATCAATACCATCAAAAAAAGCAGCAGTATCGTTATTCTGATAAACTATTTTCCAGGTTTTCCCGCCATCATTGGTTCGCATAATATAGGCTGGGCTGCCGGCATTAGCTATGATGGCATTATTCGCATCAAATGCATATAGCGAGCGAAAATCGTTTTTTTCAAATCCCTTTACCTGTGCGAATGTCCAGTCAGTACCTCCATTAATACTTCTGCCTACCCAGCCTTTGCTACCGCTTACCCACGCCACATTATCGTCGGCTACCGACAGGCCACGGAAAGATGCATCCGTTTTGGGAACAATCGTTTTCCATTGAATTTTCTGTCCTGATAATTGAAATGCGAGGAGGAGTAGGAAAAGGGAAATGTATTTGCTCATCACTATTCAATTAATGAGAGGGTGTGATTATCTTATGGTCGTAGGCATATTTGATAACGCCTATCAGTGAGTTCTTTCCCAGCTTCCTGAAGATATTTTTACGGTGTGTTTCCACCGTGCGTTCGCTGATGAATAGCTTTGTGGCAATTTCTTTATTGCCCATTTCTTTTTCCATCAGTTGTATTATCTCTACCTCCCTGTTTGTGAGCGCCGGCTCGTTTGCCGTATCAGGGGCTTTATACTTGGCCAGTTCGGCAAGTACCTCCTCGCTAAAGTATATGCCCCCTTTCGCTATCTTGTGTATGGCGGTGAGCAGTTGTTCCCTTGTCACACTTTTCAGTATGTAGCCGCAAATGTCGGCGTCGTTTATCATCTCGTTAACTATATCTCCCTGCCCGCTCATGCTCAGCGCAAGTATCTTTATATGGGGGAATTTTTTGCGCACCAGCTTAGCGAGCTCATTACCATTCATCTCCGGCATCACAATGTCTGTGAGCAGTATGTCGGTTTTTGTGTGCTCCAATTGTTCCAGCAGGCTGGCGGGCGATGATGTGGTGATGACAATAGATATACCCGGGTCGTCGCCTACAAGCGACCTTATCCCGTCCATCACTATCGGATGATCGTCAATAATTGCCAGCCGGATCACGTTTTCACCCATTGTAGATACTATATACTACTGTAAAGATACTCATTCTGATGTGGCATTTATTATAGCTTACCGAAGGCGAGGAACTCATCAGGCGGCAGAAAACCTGTCGCCATTTTTAGCACGCTGCCGTCCGGGTTCAGAATAATTAATGTAGGATATCCGGTTATATGGTATTTCTGCGCCAGCATCACGCCTTCGCCTTCCTCACCGTCAAAAGATAAATTGATGTAGTGCGCATTGTAATATTCGGCCACGCCCTTATCGGTAAAGGTTTTTTTCTTCAGCATTTTGCACGGGCCGCACCATGAGGCATAGATATCCAGGAAAATCGGTTTCTTATCTGCCCCGGCTTTTTGCAGCGCAGCCGCCCAGCCTCCTTCAAAAAACAGCATCCCATCTTTACTGCCCTCTTCGCCCGATGAGCATGAAAAAGACAGGCAAGAAATCAATATAGTCACAAATAACAAGCCTCGTTTCATAACACAAATTTACGCAGGTTGCTGCGGATTTCAGGCTATTATTTTAATACACGTGCTGCCCGCCGTTTATGCTCAGGTTTGCGCCTGTTATGTAGCTGGCGTGCGACGATGCAAGGAACGACACCAGGTAGGCCACCTCCTCCGTGCCGCCCAGTCGGCCCACAGGTATTTGTGCTATTATCTGGTTACGCACTTCCTCTTTTACAGCCATTACCATATCTGTGCCTATATAGCCGGGCGAAATGGTGTTCACCGTAATACCCTTATTGGCCACTTCCATCGCCAGTGTTTTGGTAAAGCCGTGCATTCCTGCCTTTGCAGCAGAATAGTTGGCCTGCCCGAATTGCCCGCGCTGGCCGTTAACCGACGAAATATTAATGATGCGACCAAATCCCTTCTCTATCATGGGGTTGATAACATGGCGGGTGCAGTTGAAGACACTGTCAAGGTTTGTTGACAATACCGCGCGCCAGTTCTCATATGTCATCTTCCGGAACGCCCCGTCCTTCGTTATTCCGGCATTGTTCACCAGCACATCAACATTGCCTATCTCTTTACTTATACTATCTATCATCTGCCCGCACGATTCATAGTCTGCCACATCGCCATAGGCAATGGCAATATCGTATCCCTCTTTGTGCAGGGCTTCCTTCCATTCCTTTGCTTTTGTTTCGTTACGGTAGTTGGCAACTACTGTATATCCATCATCATACAGTTTTTTGCACATTGCGGTGCCCAGGCCACCTGTGGCTCCCGTCACTAATACTATTCTTTTTTCTGCTGGTGTCATAAAATAGCTATTTGCTATGAAAGATAGTTTAAAATAACAGAAAGCAATAGCCGTCAGAAAATTTTTATACAGATTCAGCCTAAAACGAAAGAGTATCCCCACAGGGATACTCTTTCGTTTTAGGCTGAAAAATCGTTGCTAATCTTTCACAAACCGTTTGACGGTAATGCCATTATCACCTCTGAAGGTGACATAGTAAATAGCCGGAGGCAGCGATTTAACATCTACAGTGTTTAATCCTTTTGATATCTGTTTTTGTGCCACCACCTGGCCAATGTTGTTGGTGATGGTAACTGAATTATAAGCATTCTCATTCACACTGATAGTAATCTCTTCATGAGCAGGATTAGGGAATAGCTCCACTTCCGCCCTTATCAGTTGGCCATTCACATCAAGCGCTGGGCAAGGCAGCGGGGTAACTGTAACCGTGTAGGTAGTGAAACATCCGGTGGGCAATGTGTATGTTATTATCTCAACACCGGTAGCCCAACCTGTTACAATACCGGTGCCCGGGCCCACAGTTGCTACAGCACCGGAACTGCTCCATGTGCCACCCGGAGATGCACTAGTAAGCGTCACACCGAAACCTACACAAACTGTGTTTGGTCCGGAGATAGGTGCCGGCAATGGATTTACAGTAAGCGATGCAGTTGTAAAGCATCCGCCGCCTAATGAATAAGTAATAGTGGTTACACCCACAGCAACACCCGTAACCAGCCCCGTTGATGACCCGATAGTGGCAGCCGCAGGATTACTGCTGCTCCATACACCACCCGGAGTAGCATTGGTCAGTGTCATTGTGCCCAGCACGCATACCTGGCAGAGTATCGAACCTCCCGCTGCGCACGAGATAGGTGCAGGTGTGGTGATCACATTCACAGATACTGTCTTAAAGCAACCGGTAGGCAAAGTGTAGGTGATAAAGGCTGTGCCTGCAGTAATGCCTGTTACCACACCCGATGAGGTGCCCACAAGGGCTATTGCGGGGTTAGAACTGCTCCACGTGCCGCCCGATGGGGTGCCGGTGAGCAATGTAGTCGATGAGACACATATAGTGGTGCCCCCTGTAACTAGGGGCGACGGATTAACCGTCACTATTCCCGTTGTCACGCATCCCGCCGGTGAAACATAGGTAACTATTTGTGTGCCTGCGGTCAGCCCTGTTGCTACACCCGTGCCGGTTACAGATGCTACTGTGCCCACGCTGCTCCATGTGCCGCCACCCGGCGTGCCCGTAAGCACGGTGGTGTTGCCTATACATAAAGAAAGCGTTCCCGATATTGTTGGTACAGGGTTCACGGTAACAGCGATAGTGCCGTAGCAACCTGTTGATAGCAAAGTATAAGTGATGGTGGTAACACCCACAGTCACACCCGAAACAATACCAGAAGAAGAGCCCACCGTAGCAATACTGGTATTGGCACTGCTCCATACGCCGCCGGTGATGGATGCGGTGAGTGGCAATGCTGTGCCTATGCATACATGCACACCTGTTGTAGTACCCGCGCCTGATATTACAGGGTTCGGATTGATGACAACACTATCGTTGCAGGTTGTTGTGTTCCTGCAGCCGGTTGATGGATTGAATGCAGTAACGGTATAAGTGCCGGGTACAGTTTGCAAGCCAAAGCTCAGCGGGCTGCCTGTACCTGCCACGGGGCCGGCCATAAGCGTGATGCCATTATATAATGAGTACATTATGCCTACCTGAGATCCGCTTAACCCCACGTTGCAGCCGGTTCCGCCTGCGCAATAGGAGCAACCTGTAACGCAATAAAGTATTGGCATCGCATTAACCGTAACTACAGCAGTCGCAAAGCACCCTGTTGGTAATGTATAGGTAATGGTGGTAGTGCCGCCTGCGATACCGGTAACCATTCCTGTCAGCGGATCCACAGTTCCTACGCCGGGTGTACTGCTGTTCCACGTGCCGCCGGGTATGGAGGCAGATATCAGGATTGAATCGCCGGCACATACTGAACACATACCTGTGGTGCCGCAAGACATTACTGGCACCGGGTTCACCGTCACATCGGCAACGGCAAAGCCCAAGGACCCGTCAGTATAGGTAATCGTGACCACCCCTGCAGAAACTCCTGTCACCACGCCGGAAGACGAACCTACCGATGCAATAAATGGGTTAGCGCTGCTCCATACACCACCGGGGGGTGTAGAAGAGAGGGTCACTGAATCGCCTGCGCACACAATCAGGGTGCCGGTAATAGGGCCTACCTGCGCGAAAGAGGCGATAGAAATGAACAATGCGATGACTGCTAAGTATAGTTTCTTCATAATGCCGGAATAAATTGTTACGAATGTATAAAACCATCCTCAATTTAAGAAGGATTTGCGTAACAACCACAAATTATATACTGCGATTAAGAGCTTACATGGCATTAATATCAAAATATGATGCTCTGACTGTCAAGTAGTGTTATTCTTCATTTACATGCTCGTCTGTTTTATAAAAGCACACATATTATTGTTTTTTCAATAAAAAAGTTTTTTTGCTATTCGTAGCATGATATTTATAAAAAACATACCTTTATTGCTAAATAAAAAACTCAGGTATGAAAAAGAAAATACTTTTATCGGCTGCAATGTTGGCCATTGGTTTAACATTTAACTCTTGCAGCAAAATTGTTAATAAGATAGCACAAACGATTACATGGCAGGGTATTGATGTAACAATCGACGTTCCGCCTACCACAGCTGTCGGTTCCTACGCAACTGTCGGTTCCGGAACATTTGTTTACAATCTTGATAGCTTTATCAAGGACAAGACAAGTAATACGCTTGGTATGAAAAATATTGATGAATTCAAGTTCAAATCCTGCGTACTCACTATCCTGAATCCAAGCTCTACAAACAGTTTTGGTGATTTCAGCGACGCGAAAGCATCATTCCATACAAGTGTGAATTCAACACCTACTCAACTTGGTGAAGTGAATGGCAACCCGGATGGAATGTCTTCTTCATTGACATTGCCGGTGAATACCACTACCAACATGAAACCATATCTTCCAAATTCAGGTCCTGTTACTATATATTATGATCTTAGCGGAAGCATGAGAAGGGCAAGAACAACAATGACACAAGTGAACGTGCATATCGAGTACGATATCCATGTTACACCATAATATCAAAAAACTAAGCATTAAAAAAGAGCAGGTATTCCCTGCTCTTTTTTTGCGATTGTCCTTTTTTTGCCGCGGCTTGCGTGGCTAGATATGTTTACCGGATATACTTGAACGAGCTGATGAACCTGTCAGCCGCAGGGGATATGCCCTGTGTGCCGGACTTGATAGAAATAATAGAATACTGGTTTTTGTTGATCAGGTATATCCGGTCTTTCCCGGCAAAATCAGCATTGGAAAAAATAAATTCTATGAATGGGTTACCCGTGAGATTGGTGGCAGTAGTCACCACATTTGTTGCTTTCATTTCGCTCGCGGCCCCGTCGCGGCTGTCTTCTAGCATTTGTTTTACCGACTTATCTTTAGGATAGAACGCAGTCATATCCACCCACCCCACCATATACACTTCATTGTCATTCGGTGAGTAGCTGGCCATATGCATTTTTATTGGCTGGCCTTCTTCCGTTTTCGTTTCCTCAACCGATTCCGTCGGCGTACCCGGAAAAATAATGGAATAATGTCCCCGCGCCGATGTATAGGTCATCCATTTGTCCGCCGCAAAAGCAAATAGCAGAACTGATATACTGGTAACCGCTGCAATAGAATATTTTCTCATCAGATTAAAATAAGTGGGTGTTAAGCTACATTGGGGTATTTTATAGCATCTAACTTACTGATCCAGATAACTCCGTTCTTACTTTCGTATTTATCAATGTCACCTTTCCGGTATAGGTCGTTAAGTATCCGCGCCGCGTCATCCTTGTGTATATTGCTGAGCAATGCGAATTCCTTGCTCGTCATGGTATTGAACTGGCCGAACAGGTAATATGGATCTGTATTTATTGCCTCTTTCTGGGCCGAGGGAATAAGTTTGTATACGATCTCTTCAAACTGCTGGTATGGCTGAAAACCCCTGATGGCAAACTGCTGGCCTGATCCGTTCCGGAAGAAAAGGGTAGGAAAACTGCGAACACCAAGCTGATCTGCCAGAATCAGGTCATCCCTGAACATCTCTTTTGCCTTACCATCAAAGTCCCTTAAAAGCCTCGCCGAGTCAAGGCCCACTTCAAAGGCCGCTTTCTCCAGAAAAGGCCAGCGGATGATATTCTTTTTTTCCAGGAAAACCATTTCCTTTATCCTGCGCAGAAAAAGGATCGCTTTGTTGATATCCTGCATCTGTGCCGCCTTGAAAGCTATGGATGGAGGGTATGATGATGGTAGTGGGTCTTCTTCCCATATATCACCATCAAGCGGCATCTCATGCGATACGCATACTTCTTCCCAGTGTTTTGCCGCGTCCGATGGTTTACGGATCTTTCCCTTATTATAATTTTCCCATGATGGCAGCAGGCCACCCATGCGGTATTCTATGTTGATATACTTACCGTATTCAAGCGATAGTTTTCTGAGCAAAGGCTGGATGATCCAGCATGTGGAGCATATGGGGTCTGTAAAATACAGTACCTGTATCAACTTGTTCCTGGCGGCCAGCGAGGGGTCTTCTTTACTGGCTATCAGTGGCACCGGTATGTCGTCATCGTTCTGGCTTTGCGGGTTCAGGAATAAACTCTTTAACTCGCGGCCCAATTTGATGTGATTGGAAACATCGTGGGCCCTCAATGCATAGTACTTCCTAAAGGCATCTTCATAGTCAGGGTAGTGTTCCAGGCTTTTGGCCAGCACTTCAGCATCCACAATGGCGTTGGTGGTGCCGGCGCTTGTAAATGGCAGTGCAAGGTGCGCCGCATCGCCTATCAGCACCACATTCCCCTTGTGGAATGTAGGCAGCAGGTCAAAATCGCGTGTGTTCCACACGTAGGTTGTGGTAAAATCATTGCCTTCTATCAGGTCTGTGACTGATGCAGGGAACGTATTGAGTAATTTATTACAGAATGATTTGAGTTCTTCCGGAGTGCCGTGTGTCAGGTCTGATATTGCGGGGTCATACTGCATGAACCACACGTACTCATTACTGGATGTGGGAATCATGCCAAACGCTAGCCCGTTATTCTTATTCTGGAATTTAATGAACTCGTTCAATACCGTTTTTGATTTCCGTTTGGTATTTGCCGTTACACCTACTACTTCCTTTACATTCACAGGCGTAAACTTTACCTTGCCCAGTATCAGGTCCCTCACGCGCGAATTGCCTCCATCTGCCCCAACAAATATATCGCCATACTCCACCTCTCCGTTTGCAAATGCTGCCGCAACCGCTTTACCGTTCTCATAAATAAAATGCGAAAATGTCCTGCCTTCTTTTATTACTTCAGGGGGCAGGCTATCGTATAAGTAGCGTATCAGGTCTATTCTTTTGATACATAACCACGAATGCAGCTGTATGTGTTTTATTTCTGTACCGTTTGGCCGTCTTAAACTGAAGGAGTTTATTTTATTCCCGGGTAATGGGACATCTTTGTCGGGGTTCATTTCCTTCAATATGGCAAGGCCGTCATTGTGCATCAGGAAGGCATGCCCGCGAACAGGCATACCGACCGACCGCTCGTTGATGACGACATCAATATTCCTTTTTTTTAAAAGGATGCCAAACGTCAGGCCGGCAATACCCCCACCTATTATTACGACCTTCATATCTGTTTCATAGTAGTTTTTATTCTCAAAAGGGCATCGCTCAATACTTCACCCGATGTAGCAAAACTCAACCTGATGTAGCCTTCAGCTCCCTCACCAAACCATTCTTTTAATCCCGGTACCACAGCTACTTTAGCCTTTTCCAGCAATAGCTGCTGCACTTCTTTACTTGTTTTTCCCGTACCCGAAATGTTCACGAATGCAACATAACAACCCTCGGGAGGAACACATTTGAAACCATTTACCTCATTCAGTTCACGCACGCACAAGTCCCTCATCAACTGCAGGTGCTTCAAAAAATCATTAAGCCAATATACACATTTATTTAATGCTGTAGTGGCGGCTACCTGCGACAGCACATTAGCCCCATGAACGGTTGAATTGTGCAGCGATGCATCCAGTAATTTTTTATAGAGCGTCGGATCAGATGCCATTACCGCACCGATTCGTAACCCCGCCAGGCCGAATGCTTTACTGAACCCGGTAACGGTTATTGTTCTGCTCCTGATTTCTTCATTTAAAGAGGCAAAGCTCGTATATTCATATGGCGTGAATATTATGTCGCTCCATATTTCATCCGACAAAATTAGTAAATTATGTTTTATGGCAATCTCTCCTAATGCGAGCAATTCCTGTTTTGTAAAAACCTTACCCGTGGGGTTCAGTGGGTTACAAAGGCATATGAGTTTTGTATTATTATTTATTAGTTTTTCTAATTGCTTAAAATCAACATTATCCGTCCCCGCCGGTATCTGAAACGGAACAGCTACCCCCCCCACAGTCTCTATAGAATAGCGAAAAAGAAAATCGACCGGATCAAAAATTATCGCCTCATCACCCGGAGATAAAAAGGCTTTACAAGTGATATAGATTCCAAACGCCGCGCTGTCTACCGGAAATATATGTGCCGGTGAAGCCGGAATCCTCCTTTTCGTAATGTAATAATTCGCCATTGCCTCTCTGAAAGCTGTCATGCCTTCGGCCGGACCATAGCAAAAATATCGGTCGCGTGCAAAGCGGCAAAGTTCATCTGCTATCTCAGGGGCACAAGGGAAATCAGGATCGGCTGCGGTAAGTGGTATTACTCCTTCCGGAACGGTTGCCCACCTTAGGTTGTAGGCCCTTTTTTTCAGCAGCTCAAAGTTTATCAGTTGGTTATCAAACATTGCAGGTTAGTTCGTTGGCTTCGGTTGCTCAGGAGTTGATCACCTCAATGAATTTTTCTTTCGATAAAGGTTTAATGATGAAATCAGTAACAGCGCTTATGGTGTTTGCACGCTCAAGATCGTGTGGCGATATGGAGGAAGAGAAGATGTATAATTTGATCTTCTTACCAATCTTTGGCTCCAGCTCGGTATATTCTTTCAAAAACTCCCAACCATCCATAACCGGCATACTGAGATCAAGAAATATGATGTCCGGCAATAAATCTGCCTGGCCGCATATCTGTTTAAGGTGATCAATAGCTATTTGCCCGTCTCCGAATTCTTTTATTTCTGTAATAAGGTTTGTTTCTTCTATGCTTTTTCTGGTGAGGAAAACGAATAGTTTATCATCATCAATAATGTATATGGTCTTAACCGGTTCCATAACCAAACTACTGCTTTTTAAATTCAATAAAAAATGTGGAACCCACATCAGGGGTACTCTCCACCCATATCCTGCCTTCCATAGCATCCACCTGCGTTTTGGTCATAAACAAACCAAATCCCTTCGCATTAGGGTGCCTATGAAACACCTTGCCTATCTTAAAAAAGTTCTCCTGGTGCTTTACAAGATCTATCCCCAGCCCATTGTCCGATACAGATAATATGATACTGTCATTTTCTCTTTTCGTCCGGAGTGTTATTACCGGTTTCCGTTTCGGGGATTGATATTTTAAAGCATTGCTCACTAAGTTATGAAATATACTCAATAAATACTTTGGTGGATAATAAACTGTCGGCGATTCATCAAAATCATGAATTATTTCTGCCTCTGATTTATTGATCTCCATTTTCAACACATCAATAGTGCGTTGCAGATAATCCTGCAGCACTATCTTCTCTGATTTTACTTCCAGGTCTTGCTTTATCTGTATCGATTCCACTAGCTCATTGAATGTTGTATGCAGGTTCTCCAGCACCGGGTTTAGCTTACTTATCATTTCCTTCTGTTCTTCAGGGTCCAGTGTTTCCTCAATAAAGCTTACCAGCATCGACATATTTACCAGCGGCGCCCTTAAGTTGTGCGATACAATATTGCAAAAATCTATAAGCTGCGTGTTTTGCGTGGAGAGCTGCTTCACAAGCGCATTTTGCTTCTCCTCCATTATCTTACGGTCGGTGATGTCCAGCCCGAAACCGATCACCATAGTCAGTTCGCCTTGTGCATTATGTACAGGAAATAACCGGCGTAAATGGGTTATAGGCGTGCCTTCAGGGTCTTTTATTGTGTCCTCCCACCTTATTTCTTTGCCGCTGGCCACCTCCAGGAATTGCTCCCTGCGCTTCTGTGCTATCGACATGTCACGGTTGCGGTAAGCCGCATACTCAAAATCATCCTTCCCTACAATGAACTTGCGTAGCTCCTCATCTTTTATTGCACCGGGGTTAACGAAGAGGTACTTATGGTTTGGGTCAAATACAGCAATGTCTGTAGGCAGGCTGTTTAATATATTTTCGTAGAATTCTTTCTGCTTGTCAAGTTTGTTGGTGGCGAATACCCGTTCGGTGATATCACTCACGAAGTTGATAAAGAACCGCTGTCCTTTTATTTCCACCGGCGATATACCCAGAGCTATATCAAACTCAATATTGTTCTTTCTTAGCGCCTTGGTCTCAATGGTTTTGTTCAGGAAGGAGGCTTCATTATCAGTACGGTAATTATCTAATCTTTGCACGTATTCCTTCCGGTATTGTTCCGGTATGATGGTCTTACTGAAAGGCTTCCCTATAGCTTCATTTGCGCTCCACCCGAAAATAGCTTCGGCCGTTGGATTCCACTGGGTTATTATCCGGTTTTCGTCCATTACTATTACCGCGTCTATCGAATTGTTGAAGATAGTATTCATCAACTCTTCGCTGCTTTTCGCCGCTTCTTCCGTCTTTTTCAGTTGTATGATCTGCAGCCGTAATTTCAGCAGTATTACAACCTGCTTGGCCAGTATCTGCAGGCCGGCTATCTGTTTATCAGTGAGTACACGTGGTTTATGGTCCATCACGCACAGGTAGCCAAGCGTATAGCCATCTTCATTGATCAGGCGGACGCCGGCAAAAAAACGGACCTTGTTTTCTGTTACAAGTTCGCTGCTGGTAAGTCGCACGTCCGCACAACAATCACGAATCACATAAAGGTCATCGCCGGCTGTATTATAGGCGCATAACGAATCTTTCTTTGAGGTTTCAGTTATATCTATACCACATTTAGCTTTAAACCAGTACCGGTCTTTATCTTCAAAAGCAATAGTGGAAATGGGGGTCTCGCATATTTGGGAGGCAAGTGTCACAATATCATCGAAGTCTTCCTCAGCCGGGGTTTCGAGTACCTGCAATTGGTAGAGCGCTGCAATCCGATTTTTTTCATTATCCAGAATTGAGCTTTCGTTCATTTAGCGTATTTTATTTATGTATATTTCGTTTTTTTAAGTTGTTAACGTTATATAAAAACGCTATCAAGCTACCACTGCTAAATCAAAGATACACAATTATAATACTTTATGTTGAATACATGGAACCTTTAATAAAATAATATTCCGGCGCCTGGTTAGGCTGCCGGAATATAAGATGTACGGTTAAACACTACCTAAATGTCTATTTTGGCATACTTGGCGTGGGTCTCAATGAATTCCCTCCTCGGTGGCACTTCATCGCCCATCAGCATAGAGAATATCTCATTGGCATACGTATCGCTTTCTATAGTTACGCTCTTTAAGGTTCGTGTTTCGGGGTTCATGGTAGTATCCCACAGTTGCTCTGCGTTCATTTCACCAAGACCCTTATATCGTTGAATGCTTACAGAATCTTCCTTGCCATTAGCCAGCTTTGCTACAGCCGCTATGCGATCAGTTTCATCCCATGCATAGGTTTGCTCTTTGCCTTTTTTCACTAAGTACAGCGGGGGTTGTGCCAGGTATACGTAACCCTGTAGTACCAGCTCTTTCATGTAGCGATAAAAGAAAGTGAGTATAAGTGTAGCGATGTGCGAGCCGTCCACATCGGCATCCGTCATGATGATGATCTTATGATAGCGGAGTTTCGTCAGGTTGAGTGCCTTTGGGTCTTCAGGAGTGCCTACAGATACCCCAAGGGCAGTAAACATATTCTTGATTTCCTCGTTCTCGTATATTTTGTATTCCTGTGCCTTCTCCACGTTCAGTATCTTACCCCGTAGTGGTAAGATGGCCTGGTAGCTGCGGTCGCGGCCTTGTTTGGCAGTACCACCGGCCGAATCTCCTTCCACCAGGTACAGCTCACATTTTTCAGGGTCGCGCTCTGAGCAGTCAGCAAGTTTGCCGGGCATACCGCCTCCGGTCAGCACACTCTTGCGCTGCACCATTTCACGCGCTTTGCGCGCAGCAGCCCGGGCCTGTGCCGCTATGATCACTTTATCTATGATCATCTTGGCATCTTTCGGGTGCTCTTCAAGAAATGCTTCCAATACTCGGCTCACGCAGACATCCACCACGCCCATAACATCATTGTTACCCAGTTTGGTTTTTGTTTGCCCTTCAAACTGCGGCTCAGGTACTTTCACCGATATGATAGCGCTCAGCCCTTCGCGGAAGTCATCGCCCGTTATCTCTACTTTCGCTCTTTCAAATAGTTTGTTCTTATCTCCATACGATTTGAATACACGCGTTATTGCACGCCTGAAGCCCGCCACGTGTGTGCCGCCTTCTATGGTGTTGATGTTGTTTACGTAAGAGAAGATATGCTCGTTGTACGATGTGTTATAAGACAGCGCCACATCTACCGCCACATTTGAGTCCTTGTCATGGGCCTCCACAAATATAGGGTGGGCCAGCAGCGGGTCTCTTTTGGCCGTGCGGTCCAGCATCTGCACAAATTCTACTATGCCGCCTTCACTGTAGTAAGTTTCGGTAGGCATCTGGCCAGCTTCCGTTATTTCGCGGGCATCTATCATCACTATGCGGATGCCTTTATTCAGGTAGCTCAGTTCGCGCAGGCGGCCTGCCAGTATCTCGCGGTTATATACAGTGTCTTTAAAAATGGTCCCGTCCGGGTGAAAATGAACTAATGTGCCTGTATGGCCTGATGCAGCCCCTGTTTCACGAACCGGGTACACCGGCACGCCCTTTTCATATTCCTGTTCAAATGTTTTTCCTTCACGCCACACAGTTACATGCAGGCGACTGCTCAGTGCGTTCACGCAGCTTACACCTACACCATGCAGCCCACCCGATACCTTGTAGCTGTCTTTATCAAATTTGCCACCGGCGTGCAGCACGGTCATTACCACTTCAAGTGCAGACCGCCCTTCTTTGGCATTGATACCCGTTGGTATACCACGGCCATCATCCTGTACGCTAATGGAATTATCAGTATGAATGGTAACTGTGATGTTCTTGCAATGCCCTGCAAGCGCTTCATCAATAGAGTTATCTACTACTTCATATACGAGGTGGTGCAGGCCCTTCACCCCTATATCGCCTATATACATGGCGGGGCGCTTACGCACCGCCTCAAGGCCTTCCAATACCTGTATACTATCCGCGCCATACTCGGCGGGTACTGACAAAACTTCGTTTTCGTCTATGTTGTTATTCAAAACAGTTGCTATTTATTTTACCAAGAGGAATAGTCAAAAACACCGCTTCCGGGCACAATTAAAAACTGTGCTCAAATGGATTTTTTGAACCTTACAAAGATAGCCAAATTGCTGCGTTAAAACAACAGGCGGCAATGCAGTAGAAAAGCACCCAAGCGAGGTGATATATAAGAAAAAACAAAAAATATTTTTGTTTTTCAGGCGATGCCGGTGAGCACTTTGGCCGCTTATGGGCTAAGCAAAGAGACTCAGCCGGGTACGGAGAAATCATCTGCCCCCAACAACAAATTTATTTTTTAACATTATACCCGACCAGGGTATAATTTCGGGATTTCGTCCGACAGCGGGTAAAAATTAAGGATGGGTGAGCGTGAAATGCGCTGTGGGCTGATGTTATGTGTTTTTTGTTCAGGTATAAAAGGGTATATTTATACCCTAAAAGGTATATTTATACCCCCCAAAGGTATAATTATACCCTAAAAGGTATAAAAAAGTCGTAAGTCGTGAGTAATAGGTCGTATGCCTCGTCGTGAGTTGCAGTTTGCAGTTGACCCATGGGTATGACGATCCGGCACAGCACGGAGTTTCATAAAGCAGTAAGTCAAAGAACTTGCCCCATTTTTTTGGAGTTGAGTAAAGTTCATTAATGCTGTTGTTCCTGCGAAATTTAAAAACCATGATGGTACAGTTACTGTACCATGGCGGTACGCGTACTGTACCATGATGGAATTGACTATTGTTTGTGGACGCGGGTTGTAGCGGTTTTGAGGGGGTGATTTTTGAATCACGGTTTTTGAGGGGTTTCACTGACAGGCTAAGGAACAATTTTTCAACTATTGGCCCAATGAATACCTTCGCAGAAGGGGTTTTATTTTTAGTTCCAGATGCTAATCCGGAACAGCTTTGTATAAATTATGAATTGGCATAAAAACGAAAAAACGCTCCCCGCGAGCGTTTTTTCAACTTAACCATGGAAAAAAATTGTTCTTAGTTGTAGTTAACAGTTACCGGAACACCAGTAGCGTTGGTGTAAGTGCCTGAAGCCTGTGCAGCAGATACGTTGAGGGTAGCACCTACAGTGAGTGTCTGAGTACCGCCTGAGCTTAAAGTACCTGTAGCAGATGGTGAGCTGGTAAAGCTGTTAACAGTCATGTTGTGTGAAGCACCGTCAGTGATAGTACAAGTAGATGGCAGGGTGATAGCGTAAGTGTAGCTAGCCTGACCTGAAACTGTGAAAGAAGCAGCAGAAACAGTACCTGTAGTAGCTGGCAGGGTAA
>CAYSIG010000042.1:0-46148 GCA_964430995.1 uncultured Flavipsychrobacter sp. | reverse complement strand
GAACTTTACACAATTCCAAAAAAATGGAACAAGTTCTTTGAATGGCTGGCAACTTATTTTATCTGCTGCGGGCACGGCGACTTACGACTCTTAGTGAGCTTCGAACTACCACTATTTTATACCTCTTTGGGTATAATTATACCTTTTGGGGGTATAAATATACCTTTTAGGGTATAATTATACCCCTTTATACCTTGCAATAAAACACATAACACAAGCCCACAGAGCATTTCGTCACATCTAAAAATAAATATTTACCGAAAAACGACAAAACCCGAAAATCATACCTTTCACCCGCCGTAGCTTTTTCAGCGAAGGAGGGCACCTGGCTCAGCCTGATAGTGGTAAAAATTACATATAATACCCGCATTGGTAATGTATCAGCTTTGCTAATGATACCATAATCAATTGCGCTATCGGCTATTCAGGCATTGCGCCATTATAGCCTACCTTTGCACCTCAGTTCTGAAAAATTATGGGCAAAGTAGCCATCAACCTTGTTACCGGCAGCATACAGCAGGAAGAGATTATAGTGGGCATAGACCTAGGCACCACAAACAGCCTTATAGCCATTGTGCGTGGCGACACCCAGCAGCCTATAGCGCTTAAAGACATCGACGGGCTGGCGCTCGTGCCCTCCATTGTTCATTTCGACGAATTTGGCAACACCACCGTGGGCACCCCGGCCAAAGAACTGCTCATCACCCAGCCGGAACGCACCATTTATTCGGTAAAGCGCCTCATGGGCAAATCATACAGGGACGTCAGCAAGGATACCGGGTTTTTCGCCTACAATATCATAGACGATGGCACCGATGCGCTGGTGAAGATTCAGGTGGGCGATAAGTTCTACTCTCCTATCGAATTATCCTCCTATATCCTGAAGGAACTGAAAAAACGCGCCGAGCACATTTTAAAAGCGCCCATCAGCAAGGCTGTCATCACCGTGCCTGCATATTTCAACGATGCCCAGCGCCAGGCAACCCGCGATGCCGGCCGCCTCGCCGGCCTCGATGTACTACGCATTATCAATGAACCTACCGCAGCGAGCCTCGCCTATGGCATTGGCGCAAAACATAAAGAAGAAAAAACCATTGCCGTATACGATCTCGGCGGCGGCACTTTCGATATATCCATACTCACCATCAGCAATGGCATTTTCGAGGTACTCTCCACCAACGGAGACACCTATCTGGGCGGCGATGATATGGATAATGCAATAGTAAAATACTGGCAGGAGCAAACCGGTATCACCGATGCCGAATTGCGGGACTTCAAGTCGCTGGCACAGCAATTCCGGGTAAAAGCAGAACAGGCAAAAGTACACCTTACAGATAATGACACCTATGAGGGGGCCATTGACGACCAGCCGGTAACGCTCACCATGGAAAAATTCAATGCACTCATACAGCCGCTTATAGACCGCACTATTACGGCCTGCCGCAATTCACTGCGCGATGCGGGAATGAAGGCGGAGCAGATAGATGCCGTAGTAATGGTGGGCGGCTCCACACGCGTGCCGCTGGTGAAAGAAAGTGTGCGGAAATTTTTCGGCAGGGAAGTGTTTGACAGCCTGAACCCCGATGAAGTGGTGGCGCTTGGCGCAGCGGTGCAGGCAGATATACTTGCCGGCAACAATACCGAAATGCTGCTGCTGGATGTTACCCCCCTTTCATTGGGTATAGAAACCATGGGTGGCCTCATGGATGTGCTTATTCCACGCAATTCTAAAATACCTAATAAAGCAGGGAGGCAATACACCACCCATAAAGACGGGCAGAGCGGAATGCGTATATCTGTATTTCAGGGCGAGCGCGACCTGGTGCAGGACAACCGTAAACTGGCCGAGTTCAACCTCACCGGCATACCCGGCATGCCTGCAGGATTGCCGAAGGTAGAAGTAACATTTCTCATAGACGCAGACGGAATATTGAAAGTAAGCGCGACCGAACTCCGCAGCGGTGTGGCCCAAAGCATAGACGTGAAACCGCAATACGGCCTTACCGATGAAGAAGTAGAAAATATGCTGCTCGATTCATTGACTCATGCGAAAGACGATATAAAGGTGCGCGCCCTGGTAGAAGCCACTACCGAAGCACAGCAAATGCTGGACACCACTGAAAAATTCCTCGTGAAGCACCGGGAATTCCTATCTGATGATGAAATGGCAATCACCGGCGAACACATGCAAAAGCTGCGCGATGCCATAACAGCAAAAGACAAAGACCTCATTCATAATGCTACCGAAATACTGAATGACGTTTCCCGTCCATACGCCGAGCGAGTAATGGATGCAGCGCTGAAAGATGCTATGAGGGGGAAAAAGGTGATTTAGACACCTACGTCCCTGAATGGCCTTTCCTTTCGTTATGAATATCGTTATGCTGTACCTGTGTTAATAGTTATTTTTATCTTTGCTCACTTTTTACTCAAACTATGCGTGTTTTTAAATTTGGCGGTGCATCCATAGCTGATGCAGGCAGGATGGCGGCTTTGCTCCCCATTATCAAAGAAGAAAATAAACCTTTACTACTCGTGCTCTCTGCCTTGGGCAAGACCACCAATGCCCTTGAAAGCATTGTGAACGCCGCCTGCAAAGGAGATAAGGATGCCGCATTGCACGCAACCAAACAACTGGAACAACAACATATAGACTACGCAAAAACTTTGCTTGACACGTCACATTTTCCATTAGCAGAGCAGGCGCTGAAGGCCCATTTTGCTGAACTGGAGCAGGCTGTGAAAAGCACTGACCCTAGCCGCTACGATTATTCTTACGACCAGATAGTATGCCTGGGCGAATTATTATCCTCGCGCATGTTCTCGATTTATCTTACCCAACATGGCATAGCCAATGAGTGGGTAGATATACGCAATGTGATCCGCACAGATCACACCTACCGCGATGGTGTAGTGGACTGGGGCTATTCAAAGTATAACGCAGAATCCATACTTGGAAATATACTTAATCAGGGCAAGGTTGTCATCACACAGGGCTTCATCGGCTCCACCGACGATGGCAAATCCGTTACGCTGGGCCGTGAGGGATCAGATTACACCGCTGCTATATTAGCCGCCATGCTGCATGGCGAATCTGTGACAATATGGAAAGACGTGGCCGGCCTGCAAAATGCCGACCCTAAATTATTTCCGAATACCGTAAAAATTGATGCCATATCGTTCAACGAAGTGATTGAAATGGCCTTCTATGGCGCGCAGATCATCCACCCTAAAACTATTAAGCCACTTCAGAACGCAGACATACCTCTATACGTAAAATGTTTCTTCGACAGGAGCATACCGGGTTCTGTAATAAAAAGCGAAGTAGATGCCGCTCACTACCCGCCCATCATTGTGCTGAAAGATAACCAGGTGCTGATACAGGTAACCACTAAAGATTTTTCTTTCATCACAGAAGACAACCTAAGCAAGCTCTACAGCATCTTCCACGACCTGAAAGTGAAAATAAACCTGATACAAAATGCAGCTATCAGCTTCATAGCCTGTATTGACAACCGAGAAGACAAAGTCAAGGCATTGGTACAAGCTTTAAGTGTGGACTATAAGGTAGCCCTTAACGAAGATGTGCATCTGCTCACTATTCGCCACTTCAACCCTGAAACAGTGTTTGAGCTCACAAAAGACAAACAAATCCTACTTCGGCAGGAAACGAGAAAAACACTACAGGTAGTGATGAAGTAGCTTTTGCTCTGTGAAAACAGGAGTGCCAAAATTTAATTAGCACACCTTTTTATGCCAGGAAACCTCTTATCACATTAGCATCAAATTAACCTGGGCGGTTAATTTAAGTTAATAAACATACCTCACGCATAGGCAGTAGATACTTTTGGCGCACAAACACTATTTATGCGCCTGTTTACGCTCCTTATTTTCCTGGCATGCTTCAGCAAAGGCATCTTTGCGCAGACAGCAAGTATATCTGTAAAAGTATCGGCGGCAGGTGCGCCTGTTGATGCCGCGACAGTATCACTACTCTATGCCGCTGACTCGGCCTGGATAAGAGCGGAGATAACCGATGAGAAAGGGATGGCTTCATTCCGGGGTGTTGCATTGGGTAAGTACATTGTTACTGCCAGCTTTGTAGGGCATAAAACGGGGATGCAGCCAATAGAATTGATTGAAGCAAGGGAATATTCAAGCGACATAGATCTTCAAAAGGAAAGCACCTCACTTAGCGAAGTTGCTATAACTGCAAAGAAGCCTTTCATTGAAATGGGTCTGGGCAAAACAATAGTAAATATAGAAGGCTCCGCTGCAACAACCTCATCTAATGTGCTGGAACTTATGGGCAGGCTGCCGGGGGTACTGGTAGACCAGAATGGGGCTATATCTATGCGGGGCAAGAACGGCGTGCTGATATTAATTGATGACCGGCCTACATACCTTACCGGCGACGACCTGGCGGCATATCTTAAAACCATCACGGCTGATGAAGCCGCACAGATAGAACTGGTAACACAGCCGGGGGCGAAATATGATGCAGCAGGTAATACCGGCATCATAAACATAAAGCTCAGAAAGAATAAAAAGCCCGGATGGAATGGAAATACATCGCTCAGCTGGCAGCAAGGGGTTTATTACAATCGTAGTGAAAGTTTTATGCTGAATTATAAAAAAAACAAGTTGAATATATTGCTGAATGGTAGTGATATGCAAGCCATCGGCTTTGCAGCATGGACACAGGAGATGTACTACACTGATGCCCAAGGGAAAGTTACAGGCAGCAATAACAGTCAGTCCACACCAAAGGAGCACTTCAGCCATACTACCTTGAGGCTTGGTGTTGATTATAGCCTGTCTGATAATACAACCATCGGCGTGAATATCAGAGGTGCGTATCATCCTAATACGATGCGTTCGTATGTTCCGGTCACTTATCAAGACTATATCGGAGGCAATACTACCTATAACAATACATTGGCTACAGAGGGGCACATTCGTAAGGAAGTAGTAACCAATGCATATATATCGCACAAGTTTTCTAAAGACCATACACTGGATATAAATCTGGACGCGCTCGCATTTTCAAAGAACGCCGATCAGGAATTTATAAGGACACTTTACAATAGCCAGATGCAGCCATTGCAGGAACCGGTGATTGTGAACAGTATGCAGAAGTCGCCAATCAATATTTATAGTTTCAAAGCAGACCACGCCATTGCCCTCACAAAGGGCTTGAAAATTGAATCGGGCATCAAAGCCAGCCGGGTGACCATGGATTTTGATGCAAACTTTCATCTGTTTGAGAATAATGCATGGATAAATGATACCGGTCGCACCAATCACTTTCTGTATAACGAGAATATCAGCGCAGCTTATCTGACACTGGCTAAAGAGTTAAATAAAAAATGGGAGGCGCGCATAGGACTGCGTGCAGAACATACATCCGCTTCGGGGTTGCAATATGTTCATAATGACCGGTTCACAAGAAACTATACTTCTTTGTTTCCTACTGCATTCGTTACTTACAAGCTTGATACCAACAATCAGTTCGAGCTGAACTATGGCAGGAGAATTGACCGGCCCGAATACCGGCAGTTAAACCCTTTTGTCTATTACTCTTTCCAGAACATGTACAACGTAGGCAACCCCGCATTGATGCCGCAGTACACCAATAACATAGAACTGAAACACAGCTTCAAGAATACCGTAATAACCACCCTTTCCTATTCCGGCACTACAGATGTGATACAAGGATATGTTACTGTTGAAGGGCCCTCAAATACCAGCTACAACAGAATGAGGAATATTGCTGCAAATAATTATGGCTATTTGAGCGTGGATATTAATAAGGACTTGTACAAGTGGTGGTCTTTGAATTTTTATGCGTCGGTGTTTCATGCAACATTTGAAGGGATATTCAATAACGCTTGGAAAAAAACAGAATGGAGCGGGTATTCCATACACAGCAGCAGCAGGTTTGATATGGGTAAGGGATGGAAAGCAGAATTTATTGGCTGGTATAATAGCAGGGGCAGGTGGTCGCTGACATCAGCTTTTGAGCCTATCTATGGATTTGACCTAGGCGCATCTAAAAAAATAAACAATAACTGGTCTGCAAGGTTTTTTGCGCATGATCCATTATACATCTTCCGACTGAATGGGCGCGACTATGGGGCCAATTATTATGCGCGTACTACCTACAGGAACGCATCACAATCTTTTTCGCTGACAATAACATATACGTTTGGCAGCGGGCAAAGTGAACGTAGCGAAAAGTCTTTGGATGAAGCAAAACGATTATAGTTAGCGTCTTTGGTCTATCTTTGTCAATCATTTTCTATCTTTTGCCCCAGGCTGCCGAATATATAACCGACCTTGATCTTTTAGCCGCACAAGCGGAGCTGAAAAGTGAAGAAAATGCTCATTTTCTCCTTTCATTGCGCAATCATGATACTACGGAACTGGATAACATGGCGCACCTTGTTAACGCCAAAGTAAGTAGCGCTATTGATTGTACTGCTTGTGGCAACTGTTGCCAAAAACTGGTGATAAATGTGACCCATGAAGAGGTGGATATGCTTGCCGCACATCTTCGCCTGTCCCCTTCTGTGGCTAAAGAGAAATATATTGAAGAAAGCCAGGGAGGTAATTGTTTTATTAATACAATCCCCTGCCATTTTCTTTCTGATAGAAAGTGTACTATCTACGAAAGCAGGTTTACAGAATGCCGTGATTTTCCACACTTGCATAAGCCGGGGTTCAAGGCGCGGCTGGCAGGCACGCTGAATTATTACGGCAGTTGTCCCATAATATATAATGTGATCGAAGAGATGAAAATAATGCTGCGGTTTCTGAATGCGGAATAATCAGTTTACCCCTGCATAATAGTACATACACAGGCACAGTACGATAGTTACAAAAATGACAAAGTAGGGCAGGTATTTTTCAAAAAGGGCATTTCGCTTTCGGTCATCAATTTTTTCATCAATTGCGTTAAGCATCTCTTCATCTTTTCCTGCCAGGGTAATAAGCCGTTCTTCTATTTCATCCAGGTACCGGGTCTCCAGTTTTTTTACAGCTTTTAGTATTTCTATAATGATAGTCCTGTTTGCATGTTTGTCATTGTGCAGGCGTAGTACGGCAAGGTGTGCGTCGGTAAGAATAAGGAGTATATATGACCTCAGGGCCTTCTGGCTCATGCGGTGGGTATCTATGGTCCTTAGGCTGGCATTCAGTTCAAAGCAGGTTTTCATCAGCCATGCGGGTGTTACCTCCTGTACCTGATGGTTTTTAGTGCCCATGCCGGCCAGCCATCTTTCATCGTCATATACTGCACGTTTTGCAGGGTCATATAGCGTGGCATATGCCTCCTGTACCTCTTTAAACTGCGCTTCAGCCAGCGGGTCATCAGGGTTCTTATCCGGGTGGTATTTTACAGCAAGCGCACGGTATGCTTTCTTTATTTCCGTTTGTGATGCGGATGCTTTTACCCCTAATGTCCTGTAATGGTCTTTCATGCCCGGATGCCCCCAACCCCTAAAGGGGAGCTAGTGTGTAAAGTTATTTAGTGTCTTTATATTTCCAGAGATAAAAACAGGCATAGGTGCGGTATGGCGCCCATTTAGCGGAAATTTTCAACATTTTTTCCTTCATCTCCTTTTTATTGGTTGCATCCAGCTTGTATATTTTGGTCATGGCCTGCTGTATGCCCAGGTCATCTACCGCAAAAACATCTTCCCTGCCCAATGTGAACATCAGCAACATCTCTACCGTCCACCTGCCTACTCCTTTAATAGGTGTAAGAAACGCTATTACTTCTTCATCAGTCATTTTGTACAGCTTTTTGTCATCTGCACTACGTTCAATAAGATACCGGGCCACGTTCTGCACATAGTTCACTTTCGCATTAGACAACCCAATATTGCGGAGTTTCTCAAAAGGGGTATCGAGTATCTGTTGGGGTGTAGGTTCTTCTCCTCCATACAATTCGAGGAAGCGTTTGAAAATAACATCAGCCACGCGCGTAGATAGTTGCTGGCTCATAATAGAGGCGCACAGGCGCAGGCAGATATTTTTTCTTTTTTTCAGCTTGTACGGGTCTACGGTGAGCAGTATGGGCAGTAGCTTTTTGTCCTTCGACAGGTGTGCAAAGTATACGGGTTGTATTTCGGCTGCCATTAGGGTAAAAATAAGCATTATAACGGCAGTTTATAAGCTGATAACAGGAAGAATTTGCAAATGCATGTATATACACGTAAATTTGTATTGTACACATTATTGGACGGAAGGCTTAATTTTATATCACATGCACCGGCGAACATTAATAAAAGCGGGAGGCCTGTTGGCTGTCGCACAAATTTCAGGTATGTCCACATTATCTGCTTTAGAAGCATTGGGAAGGCATTTGCCCGCATCGCAAAAAATGCCGGTATTGTTTGTGGGGCATGGCTCGCCCATGAATGCCATCGAGGACAACGCCTATCATAAGAGCTGGGCAGCCATTGGTAAGAAATTGCCGAGGCCACAGGCCATACTGTCTATATCAGCTCACTGGCTGACAAAGGGCACTAAAGTGACCGGCATGGGCAAGCCAAAGACCATACACGATTTTGGTGGGTTTCCTAAGCAGTTGTTTGACCAGCAGTATCCTGCACCCGGAACACCTGAATTTGCAAAACTGACAGCGGAACTGATCACCTACACCCATGTGCAGACAGACGATAGCTGGGGCCTGGACCATGGCACATGGAGTGTGCTGCTGCCCATGTACCCTATGGCCGATATACCGGTGTACCAGCTCAGCCTCGACTACGACCAGCCGCCAACCTACCACTACGAGATAGGCAAGCAGCTAAGCAAGCTACGGGAGAAAGGCGTGCTGATAATAGGCAGCGGTAACCTGGTACACAACCTCGGGAGAATTGACTGGAACAATACCGGCAAGAAATTTGACTGGGCAGTAGAGTTTGATACAAAATTCACTAACTGGATGGACAAAGGCGACCATGCATCCATACTCAACTACCAGAAAATACTAGGCAGTACGGCTACAATGGCCCATCCCTCATACGACCACTTGCTGCCATTGTTTTATATACTTGGCCTTCAGGAGAAGAATGAGCACATCACCTATTTCAATGACACAATAGACATGGGGTCTATATCAATGCGGTCTATGGTGATACAGGCTTAGTAAGTTGTTTCCTCATAAAATAAACTACAATCCCCAAGCCGATAATCCCCAAAGAAGCAATAATAAAACCTGGCTTAATGGTGAGGTAAATGAACAGCCAGGCTATGATGCTGATAATTGCCGGCAGTGGGAATAAGGGCATTTTATATGGTCTTTCCACGCCACGGTGGTTATAGTTCCAGGCAATTACCCCCACAGCCTGTGATACGAATTGCACAAGTATCCGCATGGCAAGTATAGCCGTAATCACATCGCCTAACCTGAACAGCAAACTAAATATGAATCCCACCCCGCCTACTGCCAGCAATGAAAAATGCGGGAAGTGATATTTTGGGTGCACTTTTGAGAATATACTGAAGAAGTCGCCATTGAGTGCTGCCGCATAGGGTATACGCGAATACCCTAAAAGAGCGGAGAACAGCGATGCCAGTGCAATAATGAGGATGAGCACGGTAGCAAATTGCGCTACAGCAGTATTGTAGATATGCTCGAAGTAAAGGCTGGCAACAAAATCAGAATTGGCGACAGTCTCCCATGGCAGCACACCCACAATTACCGTCTGCATACCAAGATAAAAGATGACAATACCCGTGATGGAGATAAGTATGCTGCGGGGTATATTCTTTGCCGGGTCTTTAATTTCCGCACCCAGGTGGCATACATTGTAGTAGCCCAGGTAGGAGTAAACTGATTTTAATGAAGCCTGTCCTAAAGCCACAAACAATAAAGAGCTGCTGTCAAAACTGTCCATGCGCAAATCGAAAGCCTGTGTGGCGTTAAAGTGGGGTATGCCGGAGAGTATCAGCCAGATGATGGTGCCGCCGGTTATTATCCACAGCACAACAGATATACGCCCGATGCTTCTAATGTTGCGATATAGCAATGCAATAAGTACAAGCACAAGGGCACCGCTCACCATTTTCTTCTGCACATCTGATACGGGCACGAGGTAAGAGAAGTAATTAGCAAACCCTATAGCCCCGCTGGCAATAACCAATGGCGCCTGCAGGGTAGTTTGCCAGATGAACAGAAACGACATCAGTTTTCCACCCTTCTTTTCCCCGAATAACTTTTTCAGGAACACATAGCTGCCGCCTGCCTGCGGCCAGCGTGCGCCCATTTCGGCCCATACCATGCCGTCGGCGTAAGAGAGTACTGCGCCCAGCAGCCACGCCAGTATGCTGGCAGGCCCATGCATAAAAGCTACTATGGTAGACATGGTAACAAATGGGCCTATGCCCACCATATCTATCATATTGATGGCCGTAGCCTGCCAGAGGGATAACCCCCTTTCTAATTTTACACCGGAACTCATTGATACACACAAAGTAAGAAATGCCGGATAATTATTTTCAGAAAAATATTTGGCTGGTAATTCTATTCATCGTAATATTGCAATGAAACGATTGATTATGGGTATCAGTAAGACAGACCTCTTTACGAAAAAGCAGAATGAACTGGCCAATATTGCCAAAGTGCTCGGGCATCCTGCCAGGATAGCCATCCTGCAGCACCTGGTAAAAGCCAACGCCTGCATTTGCAACGACCTTGTGGGCGAACTGGGCCTGGCGCAGCCTACCATTTCCCAGCACCTGAAGGAGCTGAAGCAGATGGGCCTGATACAGGGGGCAGTAGAAGGGACAAGCGTATGTTATTGCATTGACACAAAAGTGTGGGACAAGTACAGGAAACTGTTCGCTGAATTCTTTGTGGAGATCAAGCCGGCATGTAAAGATAACTGCGCCCCGGAGTGCTGTTAAATACAATAAGTTTTTATTTACCTTAAAATACAATTATTATGCAAACAGAACAAGAATTGAAAGACCTGGTAAGGCAGAAGTACAGTGAGATAGCATTGCAGGACAAAGAAACGAACCAGAGTTCGTGTTGCGGGGCAAGCTGTTGCAGCACTGATGTGTACAACATAATGAGTGATGATTACACAAAAATGGAAGGTTACAATGCCGATGCCGACCTAGGCCTCGGGTGCGGATTGCCGACTGAGTTCGCTAAGATAAAAGCGGGGGATACCGTGATAGACCTGGGCAGTGGAGCCGGCAACGACTGCTTTATTGCACGTGCAGTAACAGGCGAAAAAGGCAGGGTGATAGGCATTGATTTTACTGACGCAATGATCAGTAAAGCAAGGGCCAATGTAGATAAGTTGGGTTACAATAATGTGGAGTTCAGGCAGGGGGATATTGAAAAAATGCCTGTAACAGCTGATTTAGCTGATGTAGTAGTGAGCAACTGCGTGCTGAACCTGGTGCCCAACAAAAGCAATGTGTTCAAAGAAATATTCCGTGTATTAAAGAAAGGCGGACACTTCAGTATTTCAGATGTGGTGCTGGTAGGCGAACTGCCTGAAAAACTGAAGCATGTGGCAGAGATGTATGCAGGTTGCATATCAGGCGCTATACAGAAGGAAGAATACATGGGACTGATTAAAAGCACGGGTTTCAGCGATATCACCGTGCAAAAGGAAAAGGCCATTGTGATACCGGATGATATACTAGCGCAATACTTGTCGCCTGAAGAGATTGCATCTTTCAAAAACAGCAACTTAGGTATATACAGCATTACGGTATTTGCAAAGAAGCCGGAGGCTTGCTGCGCGCCGGGCTGCTG
Source organism: uncultured Flavipsychrobacter sp. (assembly GCA_964430995.1). Lineage (GTDB taxonomy): Bacteria > Bacteroidota > Bacteroidia > Chitinophagales > Chitinophagaceae > Nemorincola. The sequence continues at coordinate 34,363 of CAYSIG010000042.1, read as the reverse complement.
CAACTAGAACTGCACATAAAAAACCACAAAAACATCAGTATATGAAAATTGCATTGTTTTCAGACATTCATGCAAACCTCCCGGCACTGGAGGCCTGCCTTGCCGATATTGATAGCAGGAGGCCCGATGCTATATATTGCCTTGGCGACCTGGTAGGGTATAATATTTGGCCTAATGAAGTGATCAACATTATTCGCGGCAGAGGTATACCCACCATAGCAGGGAACTATGATTTTGGCATCGGGAGGACAAGTGTTGAATGTGGTTGTGCATACAAGACAGATAAAGATAAGGCAATGGGGAAAATCTCTATTGCCTTATCTAATGAGTTAGTGGGGCCTGATGAGCGGAGATATTTAAGAAGTCTTCCGGCGCATATACGTGTGGAGTACCAGCTTAATGACGATAAGCTGAACCTGTTGCTGGTGCATGGCAGCCCCAGGAAAATAAACGAGTATCTCTTCGAAGACAGGGATGAGCAAAGCATGGTTCGGATAATGAATGGAGCAGATGCCCACATTATGTGCTTCGGGCATACGCACAAGCCCTATCACAGGATAATAGAGCAGCACGAAGGTGATACACCAGCCTATCTTCATGCAATCAACATTGGTTCGGTGGGCAAACCGAAGGACGGGGATGTAAGGGGTTGCTATGCTTTGCTGACAATAGATGAGCACAGCAGCATTACCCGGAAAGATTCGATACAGGTAGAGTTCGTCAGGTTTGAGTACGATGTTGAAAAAGCAGCAAAGGCTGTTGAAAACAGCCCATTGCCCGACGAATATGCCGAAATGCTGAGAAAAGCCTTCTGATCAACTTTTATATAAACATTAATGAGACCGAGACTTATCCCGGCCACGATATTGTTGCTGTATGCATTGCAGGTATCCGGCCAAAGCAGCAATTATGGTGTCTTCCCCACAATTGACCATAGCGGCACCATCAGCAAAAAGCTAGATTACAGCATTTATTATTTTGGGGCATTCAACCTCATCAACGAGGAGATAAAGGGTGTGAAGGAAGAACCAAATTTGTTTGCGTTCTACGCAGAGCAGGCGTTGAGCTATAAGGTTAACCCGCACCTTTCGCTCACGGGTAGCTATGTGTTTGAGCGCCAGCGTCCTTTTAAAGACAATTACCGGAATGAGAACCGTTTTTATCTTCAGGGTACCTACAGATACGACCTTGGCAAAACATCGATTAAGCACAGGTTAAGATATGATGGCAGGTTTATTGAAGATATGGTAACACGGAATAGTCCCTATACAAGCAGGGTAAGGTATTTGTTCGGGTTAGCCACACCCCTGCTCAGGAGCACTGACAAGCTATATTTCAGCGCCTATAATGAGTTCTTTTTCAACACCTACAAAGGCGCAACGGCTATATACGGAGAGAATTGGGCTTATGCCGGCATAGGGTACAAAACAAAGCATAATGGTAGTTTTGAGCTTGGCCCGTTGTATATTTTCTGGGTAAACAGCCAAACCAGCCTGACAAACTTTTATTATTTGCAGTTATGTTGGGTAACACATGTTAACTTCATGAAAAAGAAGTAGGATGAAAAAATTCATTGCAGAGTTCTTAGGCACCTATGCGTTGGTATTTGCCGGTACCGGTGCTATCGTTATTAACCAGCAGTTTAACGGGGTTATTACCCATATGGGCATTGCCGCTACCTTCGGGCTGGTGGTTATGAGCCTGATCTATGCTTTCGGTGAAATTTCGGGGGCACACTTCAATCCCGCAGTGAGTATAGCATTTACCGTTGCGGGCCGATTTCCATTGAAGCAGCTTGGCCCTTATATCTTCAGCCAGATGGCCGGGGCTGTTGCCGCAAGTTTTACTTTAAAAGCAATGTTTCCGGCAAATGAGATGCTGGGTGCCACCATGCCTTCAGGTACTGAAATGCAGTCGTTCATCATGGAAGCAATACTTACCTTCTTCCTGATGCTTGTTATATTGAATGTGGCGTCAGGCAGCAAAGAGCAGGGCATGTTCGCGGGGCTGGCCATTGGTTCAGTGGTAGGGCTGGAGGCTTTGTTTGCCGGTCCGGTATGCGGGGCGTCTATGAATCCTATAAGATCACTTGCTCCGGCGGTGGCCAGTGGCCATTCCGAACATTTATGGTTATACATTCTTGCGCCTACCCTGGGCGCGGTGCTGTCAGTTCCGGTATTCAAATTATTAAAGCACAGCAGGCTGTAGGCGGGTAAGAGAAAGGGTAGTGTGGCATTAATCCTGCTGCACATTTATTTTGCTCATGTCCACCTTTTTCCAGGTGTCGCCTACGCTATACAGCAATAAATATTTTTCTGAAGGTTGCTTCAGTATCAGGTCATATCGCTGGCCAACGGATTTGACATCTACTTTGTAATCCGGTGTTTCATAGCTTTTTGCCCCATGCCCTTCATACCACCACCATGTGCCGGTATGATTAAGCATTACAGAGATCACTGTATCATTAATCACTTTTACGTGCGCGCCATTGTAGTCAGTCACCATATTGTATGAGGCTACATCGTAAATAGTATTTTTCGCGGCATAGCCGGTATATATTTCCAGCATGCCTTTGAACATCTCCTCAGGCTGGGCGCCTATCATAGGCGCGCCATTCATATTCTCCGGATTATTCAGTAGTAAAACCGTTTTACTTTCGTCGTTCGGGAAATTGCGTATCAGCTTATTGTTTATTTTGTCTGAGTCTATCCAGTAGGTATTCAACTGTATGGTAAAGTAAAGATTCAGGTCTATGTAGATACAGAACAACCCGATGATAACATACTTGTTCTGAATGAATCGGGCCGCCAACAGGGCCAGCAGGAGGTAGATGAATGCCGCAGCAAAATAGACATACCTGTCGTAAAACACCAGTAATGCCGAACCGGGAAACTGTAGCGGCATAAGGAAGCAGAGATTGAGCATCCCCAGTGAAAAGAAAAGAAACGTGGCTTTGGCATAATTGCCCATTGTCGATAAACGACGGAAGGAATATACCACTACATAGGTAAGCAGGGAGTAGAATACGATGAGTGCGGCCCATGAATTACATATGGCATAGACTGTATCCTTCACACCGGCAGAAAAATACCTGCCCAGAAAAACAATATGGAAAAGATATTTGGGCAGTTTTGATAAGTAGTCGATGATACCCTGCTCAAATTCTACTCTATGGGGAGCGAACTGCTTGTAAACAGAGACCAGGGCAAGAAAGTAAACACCTAGTAATATAACTTGTGGAATAAAAAAGTACAGCAACGTTTTCCGGAGCTGTTTTTTTTCAAATCCCAATGCGAAACGATAGTATGCAGCAAGGCATAAGACCAATACAGGTATCAGGTAGAAAATCTCCAGAGTGAATACAGCCAGTATGAAGAATACCGCTGTGGCAGCTATATATCTGCTATCTTGCCGGTGCTGGTATTGCTGAACACAAATCAGGATGGAGAGGATGAGGGCAAGTGCCACCAGGTAGTGAAAGTATGCCCTGCACACAATGATCTCGGAAATATGGGGCGATATAGTGAATATGACAGCGCTGCTGATGGCTATCATTCCGCCTTTTGCAATGCCCGTATCAGATAATATCTTTTTGCTGAAAATGAAGAATAGATAGGCGTTCAATGAATGTAAGGTAATATACAGCAGCCCCCACAACCAAGGGTTCAGCCCCCATAGCTTATAGAACAAGTAGTAGTGGGATGTAAGCACCTGGTAAAAACTCTGGTCGCTGGAATAGGTTCGGTTTATGAATTCCCAAAAACCGGTATGCTTCATGTTGTACAGGAAACCAACCCCGTCTATCACCCATCCTGCACGCGAAGTGGCAATATATATACACAGCGTAAGCAACCACAAAGCAGGGAAAGCCCAATAGTTTTTTATACTCACTTGCTTTATTTGTGGCGTTGCACTCATTCCCGGTTCTTTCGTTTTGTTATTTTAGTATTGCTGTTCATGTGTTTTCTTCATATTCACTTTCTTCCACTGCTCCCCCTGCTGGTACAAGATCAGGTACTGGCTTGACGGATGTTTAAGGGTCAGGTCATACCAGTGGCCCATGTCTTTCATATCAAGTTTGTAGGCATCATTCTCATAGCTGTACGCGCCATATTGTTCATACCACCACCACGTGCCCCATTGGTTCAGTGTTACGGTAATAAGGCTGTCATTATGCACATATACGTGGGCCCCGTCTTCCCTTGTCAGCATGTTGTAGGCCGCGACATCATATATTTCACCTGTAGCGTCTTTATTCACAAACAACTTATACAACAAATTAAATGCACCATCCTTTTCTGCGCCTATCATGGGGAGCCCGTTCATGCATTGGGGCACATTCAACAATATCACGGTTTTGCCTCCTGCATCCGGAAAGTCCTTCAGTAAGCGGTTGTCTATATAGGTTGAATGTTTCCACAATAAATTCAGCCGGGTGGTAAAGAATAAATTGACTGCACCATACAGCACAAATGCTATTACTCTAAGGGATGCAACGGCTATATAGCTGGCCAGTAGTGCCAGAAGCATGTAAACAAATGCATCAAGAAAATAGGTATACCTGTCGTAGTGCAGCAGCATCATATCAGGGAATGCAAGCGGCATTATTATACCCATGCTTATGACGGCCCATGTAAACAACAATACTCCTGCGCGGCCTTTCATCTGCATCCTGTTGAAACGGTAACCTAGATGCACACATACAAGAACGAATATGTTGTAAAAAATGATGAGTGCTCCATTAGAGCCTATGGCCTGGTACACACCACGGCGCACCTCAAGAGGGAAGAACCTACCAAGAAAAAGAATGTGAAATATGTATCGTGGGGGTCTGCAGATGTATGCGGAGAATGGTTGCCATATATTCTGTCCTAAGTGTGCCATTTGCCCATGGTACACAACCCTGAGAATAATAATATGCAGCAGGAATAACAGCAGCATGGGTATCACAAACCACGTAAACACTTTCTTGATAATGGTTTTATCCCAGCCTAATGCATGTCGGTAATAGAGGCCCAGCGTGAGGACGAACCAGGGGGTGAGGTAGAAAATTTCGAGCGAGTAGGTGGCACAGAAATAGATAACTGCCGACCAAATCGCATATTTCTTATTAGGTGTATGCAGAAACCGCTGTGTAAGCAACAGCGTAAGAAGTATGAGCAGAAAGCCCTGCAGGTAGTGGTATGCGGCTTCCCATACTACTACTTCGCTAATGTGTGGGCACACAGTGTACAGTATTACCCCGGCTAACGCTATGCGTCGCCCATTCTTTATACCCGAATCATCAAATAATTTTGAGCAGAGTATAAAAAACAGGAAGCTGTTCGCGGCATGCATGCTCACCATCAGGCCATGCCATGCATAGGGGTTAGCGTTGAATAATTTGTAAAAGATATACGTGGTCAGCTGGGTGAACTGGTAAAGGCTGGGTATGCCAGACTGGGCATTATTTATATAATCCCAAAAGTTCAGGTTCCTGATATTCTTGAGCCATCCGGCAGAATCGAGTACCCAGCCTGCTTTCGCAGCAGGTATATAAATAGCGAAGGTGAGCAGCCATAAAACACCAAATACCCATAAGTTCTTACGGTCGTCAATGCGAGATAAAAATGCTTTTTTTATTGTGGTATTCAAAAATGCACCGGTATTTGTAACAAATATAGGTCTTAAATGGTCAGGAGAAATGATAATGTGCCCGTATCGGCAGAAGTAACCATCGCTCGTAATATTGGCGAATGGCCGGCTATCTGCCCATGCTTGTAAGTTTTTTGTGAACCAGGCCCAGTCCTCGATACCTTCCTGCATCGCTCCTGTGGGGGGAGTAATTTAGTCGGGGTGAACTTTTAAAAACAGAACACACATGTATGGTCTCATTTTAAGTTTTGTGTCATTCTGCCATTTTTTATATTATTTTGTTGCTTTTATTGCATATACCATAGGCAGCTTTCCTTCCATACCCTTTATCTGAAATTTGCCGGGGCTTACTTCAACCATATTCTGAAAACAATTGTACGGCGATGTTTCATACTCCCTGAACGCTGTGATGGTAAGGCTGGCGTTGATGAGGTTTTGCAGTATTTCAGACAGGTCGTGGTTCCAGCCTATTTCCATCTTTTTTATATCCGCATTCCTGTCTGCATAAGTACCCTCAAGTGTTTCTACTATGGCTTCTTTGTTGAAGTAAGAATAAGCCACATGGCTGAAATCATTGCTGAACATCCACACAACAGGGTGAAAATCAGCAATCAGGAAAAACCCTCCGGGTTTAACATAACGGGCTACCACCGCGGCCCACTTTTGCAGGTCGGGCAGCCAGCCTATAGTGCCGTATGATGTAAAAACAATGTCATATTGCTTATCTAAGGTATCGGGCAGCGTGTATATATCTGTACAGATGAACTCAGCGTCCAATCCTAATTGCTCATTCAGTTCCCTGGCCTTCTTTATTGCCTCACCCGAAAAATCTACCCCTGTCACTTTTGCGCCCATGCGCGCAAGCGATAAGCTATCCTGCCCGAAATGGCATTGCAGGTGCAGTATCTTCTTACCCCTTACATCACCCAACAGGCCCAATTCAATATCGTTCAGTGTAGTATTTCCATCCAGAAAACCCTGCATACCATAAAAATCAGACGTGGTATGCACCTTCGTTTTCGCATCCCAAAGGGCTTTGTTGATTTCTAAGTAGTCTTTTATCGGGTCCATGATCATGATGTTTTAATGCTCAAAAATAAACAGCACAAGGGTATATATCCCCGCAGTCATGTTGTACGTAGCTTCCAGTGTAATGTGCGGGGGTGCATTATCCGGGTTCTCATCTTTTTTCGGTTCACGCATAAATACCAGTTTTTTATACACACCCATACCCGGAAAAAAATTCGGATGCAATGATAAAGTATAGCTCTCATGCAGCAGGCAATCGTTCAGAAGGGTTTTGTACTTTTCATATACAGGGGTTATATCCGCTTTATTCTTCGACTGAAAGAAAGCACATTCATAAAACAACCCCATGGATAATACAAACCTGTCACCAATAGCTCCGGGTACTTTAATACCTGATTCCCACATAGTTGCGTTCCGGTTCGACCCCAATTGTTTTCCCCTGATATTGCGGAATTTATTGGGCGCATCCCGGGTAATCGTAAGAACAGCATCACAAATGTCCTCCCCCTGCCCATAGCTGTTGAAAGAAACAGAAAATACAAAAAATATACATATTAACCTTGGAAACATAGGGCTAAGATAGCTGGATATAAGTGAATCTAAGCCCAATAACACTGTGAATGTCGTGTCTACATATTCCTGATGATTGATTGTGAACATGTTATAATGAATTGTTAAATAAAAGTTAGCAGAGGTGATGCATAACAAATCAAAAACTATTTTGTATCTTTGCAAGACCCGGAACCCGATTATTAACCATTAATTAATAAGATAATGAAGAAAATGCTTTTGTGCGCAGGGCTGTATCTTATGTGTTCTTTTACCGATAAGGTAGTGACCGCAGGTGAGTATGTGTCTGGTGAGGAAATGCGAGTGGAGGCTTACATCTCCGGTATTTATCAGCAAATTGATTTTAGTGGCGTTGACCGTTTGCCTTACGAGGTTTTCGACAAGGCTTATCGTGGTTACCTGAACTTAAAGAGCAGCGGCCTGCTGAAAGGGGATGTCCTTACAGTTTGCGACCTTGAGCTTGCCTCTACCGAAAACAGGATGTGGGTAATAGATATGGGCAAAAAAAAGGTGCTGTACAATACCTACGTAGCCCATGGGCAAGGTTCGGGGGATGATTACGCAACCTCTTTTTCTAACAGGCCGAATACACACAAAAGCTCCCTCGGATTTTATGTTACAGGCGACACCTATAACGGTGAGCATGGCACATCATTGCGCCTCAATGGCATGGATACCGGCTATAATGATGCCGCGTTTGAAAGAGGCATTGTAGTGCATGGTTCCGGGTACGTAAATGACAAGATCATTGATGCAAAAAAGAGGCTTGGGCGCAGTTGGGGTTGCCCGGCTGTATCCACCAAACTCTCCCAGCCCATTATCAACACCATAAAAGAAGGCACCTGCTTATTTATTTACTATCCCGAAAAAAATTACTTCAGCAATTCATCCTGGCTGAATAAAAAACCTGCCAATATCCGCTTTGATGCTTTTGAAGGTGAGCTGCCCGGCATTACGGATACCCGCCCAAAGGTTAAGACAATACAATACATCAGCAATGGCCGTGTGGACAGTGTCAAAACAATATCAGTTCAATAACGTCATCAGCTTATCGTCGCGGCGATAAATATCACGCGTAAACTGTATGTGCCTGCCGGTAGTGTCTTCAAATGCGGTCAGGTAAGTGATGTGTACGGGTATCTTATTTTTGAGTACCTCCCAGCGCGTTTTATGTGTTTTAATTACAGTGTCAAGCCTGCCGGGTGTGTATCGTTTGCTTTCAAGGTCTGCGAGTATATATATGGCAAGGTCTAGTGGTCGCTGCACCCTGATACACCCTGAGCTAAGCGCACGGAAGCGCTTCACAAAATCTTCCCTGTGTGGCGTATCATGCAGGTATATATCCCATTTGTTAGGCAGGTTAAATTTTACGTACCCAAGCGCATTGTCATCGCCGGGCGCCTGTTTATAATTGTATTTCCGGTAGTTTTTTGCATTGATTGTGGAAGCCCGCACTTGTTTTCCTTCATTGTCATACACCTTCAGCCCCTTCTTATCAAGATATTTTTTGCCGCCTTTCTGTAAGCCGGGCAGCACATCCTTTTTAAGGATTGTGGGCGGCACCCCCCATGGTGGATTGATAACCACATTGGCCATGTTTGCATAGAGGGAAGGCGTCTGCCTTTCCGGTTTACCCACTACCACCCGCATATGCATAGCATTTTCGCCATCCCTGCGCAGGAACAGCTCCATAAGCGATACGTTGACTATAACATACAAGTCGCTGAATTGTCGTTGCATCCACCGTACACGCTCCATGTTAATCGCCAGCTTTTGCAAAAAGGTATCCACCGGCGTGGCCAATGATGCCAAAGTGATGCTATCCGGTCTGCCAGTCAATGGAATGCACCTGTAGCTCTGATAAGCCATATATAATTGTTTCAGTTCGCTGATGCTGTCATTAGGTACAGTCTCCACCCACGGTACCTCATCGCCTATCACTTTGAATATATTCTCCAGCATTTCGCTATCCGGATGCTTCACATAGTGTATAGCTGATACTGCCTGCAAAAAAGAACTGTCTTTGCCTAGTTCTGTATAATGCTTGTATTCCTCTCTCAGCAGTTTATAAGTGGGTACCTCGCTTCTAAAATCACTCAGCGAAGGATAACTGCCTTTGCCGCTGATAAGTAATTGCGGCGCATTCCATACAGAGTCATTAGCATGATACCATAGTGAATCCGCTTTTTTCGGGGATAGCCTGCCTATCAGCAACTCTCGTGCAGCAAGCAGGTAGCAGCGTGTAAGCGCCGTGTCAAATGCTATAGCATCCTTCACATCATTTTCTTTGGTTGTGTCCAGCTTTATTTTCAGGTTCCTTAAATCTGCTAGCTTGTATCGCACCGTATCCAGTCCATCCCAATAGGTATCTTCCAGTTCCTCTATCAGTTTTCCTGCTGCCGATACCGGCCTGTAATTTTCTTTTACCCATATAGGCTGGTAGTCGTCAGACTGATAAGTGAACCGCACATCATCAGTTATATTCCTGAATACCTTTTTATTAGCAGTATCAAATGGCTTTATTGCCCTTTTGAGCTTGCTGGTAAAATCATTATCGCTGAAGCCCGTTGGTGCAGGCTTCTTAGTCTGCGGTTCGCAGGAAATAAAATAATTCGCAAACAGGATAGCCAGAAGAACGAATAAAGGGCGGGTTTGTTTGAGATACATATGTGGCGGCTGCCGTTATTTTATTTATTAATTACAAAAACTATTCCAATCAATTCGGTTAACGTAAAAATTTCAGCATCCCGCTAAAATGCCAATTCTTTCATAGGGTCCCAGAACAAGGTTTCAAAGTCCACAACTTTATCGTCCTTTACTTTTATACCTTCTTTTTCCAGCAGTTGTTGCATTTTCTCAGGCGGCGAAAAGTGGTGCTTGCCGGTAAGTAACCCATTACGGTTCACCACACGGTGGGCGGGCACTTTTGGCTGAATGGCTAAGCAGTTGTTCATCGCATAGCCTACCACGCGTGCACCAGACGCAGCCCCAATAGCCGCGGCCACTGCGCCATAGCTGGTAACCCGGCCTTTGGGCACACAACGAACGATGTCATATATCGCATCGTAGATAGATTCCTTATTCCCGGGTGATGTTTTCATTTGGACTCTTTATTAGCTCACTTCGTTTAGGTTCCGGCACATTCACGTATTCATATGGGCAATGCAGGCAACCATTACCACAACAATACCCGCGGGCGGAAAGATACGATGCCGTAAACACCAGCAAACCATTGGGCAATAAATAATAATCTTTATGCTCCGCTAAGTTCATCTTTAATTTCAAACCGCCCTGTTAAAATTATGGGGTTTGCAGGCAGAGAAAAAGAAATATAATAAATAGTGCGCCCCTCTGCAAGGTGCATCTTTTCATAAAACGTCTGTATGGCCAGTGGGCCGGTTGCTTTCCCCTGTCCATATATGTCCGCAATATTCTCATGAATGGTGCAGCCCTGTTCCTCAATGGTCTCCAGCGTAAAATCATAAAGCTCCTTCGAGTCTGTCTTTAGATTGATACGCCCCCCGGGTTTCAATATCTGCTGGTAAGCATGCAGAAAACGGGGATGGGTAAGCCGGTTCTTGGCCTTTCCTTTCCTCAGGAAGGGGTCGGGGAATATGATCCAGATACCATCTACCTCCCCCGGCGCAAAATAACCGGCGATCTGCCCTATATGTATGCGTAAAAATGCTACATTATCAAGTCCCTCTGTCAAGGCCGCTTTCGCCCCGGTATACATCCGGTTTCCTTTTATATCAATACCTATAAAGTTCTGGTCTTTGTGTTCCCTGCCCAGGTTCACGCTATATTCACCCTTGCCACAGGCCAGCTCAAGAGTAATCGGGTTTGTGTTCTTAAACCAGCTATGCCAGCTTCCTGCAGTGTTTTCAGGGTACTGAAGAGCATTCGCAAAAGTATCCAGCGCCCGGAAACGGATCAGTTTCTTATGTCCCATAGATTTGCGCAAAATTCAAATTCCAAACTCCAAATTCCAAATTCCTGTTTTTTGCCTTCGTTTATCCCGCATTTCTCCCGTTTCATCCTGTTCACCCCCGCCTTTCACGTCTATCTGTCATAGTTTTGTTTGTTTTTAGGAAAGTACCTATATTTGAATGAAGCATTATAAAAAATAATCATAAAATTAATTCATAAAAAACTAAAAAAACTCTTAAGTATGAAAAAAAGACTTTTACTATTTACAGCGGTAGCAGCAATGGGATATGTTACATTGTCGAGCAGCGCCAGCAGCCCGGCCTTAAGTGGTGCCATCGGTAACAGGACAGGTGCTAAAGGTACTACTGCTACTTGTGGTGCTGTAGGTTGTCATGGCACAGCAGCTGGAACTACAGTTACTATTACTGTAGATTCTGCGGGGGGTGTACCTACTACACGCTACGTGCCCGGCAGGGCTTATACCGTTAAAATACATGGCACGAGAACTGGTTCAGCATTTACCAAATTCGGGTTCCAATTTGCCTCGGTGAGTGGCACTGGTGCTGCACAGGTTCAGGCAGGTACATCAAGCAGCTTCCCCGTGAGTGTAACGGGCCACACCGTATCTTCTCTCCAGATTGTAGAGCACACATCCACCATAGTAGGCAGTGCCGGATCTTATGATGTCCAGTTTACATGGACAGCACCGGCAACAGCGGTAGGCAATATTACTATGTATACTGTTTTAAATGCCGTTAGCGGCGAAGGTTCTGCAGACCTTACTGACTTGTCCGGCAATACTTCAATTTCATTAACACCAATAGCCGCTACTACTTCTGTAGCACAGATAGCCAACAACATCGGCGTTACCGCCTACCCTAACCCGGTAACGAACATACTGAACCTGCAGGCTGAAAAAGCAGGTACTTATGCCGTGCATGTTTACGACCTGAATGGCCGCACAATAGCTAATGAGCAAATGACCATTAATGGTACTGCAAGCATCAATACAAGCAATTGGGCTACAGGGCTTTACATGGTGATGCTGGAGAACGAAGGCAACAGGCAGATAATATCAGTAGTAAAATAATTGTACATATTTTTAATAAGCAGCGGGCTGTCTTTGCTAATAAAGACAGCCCGTTTTTTGTGCATATTACGCAGTATGGTTTTAATTCAATGACAATACCAACACAGCATACATCAGCATTGCACCATCCACAAGCAGCAGGTATAATCGGTCATCAGAGGAGTGCTTTTTCACATAATGCACTATCAGCCATGTGCCTGCAGTTGTTATGAGTGCTCCGGCAAGCCGTGCTGAAATAGGATAGCGCAGATACTGGGCTATACTTATGGCTGCGAACAATATAAGCGCGGCATATATCAGGCGGTAGCTGTTACTAATACCTACCTTATTTGGCAATGTATAAATCTTGTTTTCAAGATCATGACGCATATCTCTAAGATCAAACATGACACAAAGTGCAAAAACGAAAACAAAACGCAGCAACATTTCCAGCGGATATGCCGCTAAGTTCTTTTGCCAGTAAAGCATGGGCAGCACAGATGTAGCGGTTGTCCATACACCGGTGAGCACCATTATCTTCAGGTAGCCGAAATCACGTAATCGCCTTTTGTTTTTAAAAGGCAACACCGGCAGAAAATAACCAAACGCGAATAGGCCTAATATACAACTGACTGCAAGCATAGCCGGAGACTGCCCGTATAACCCCAACCCGGTAATAACTACACCCAAGCAAAAAAAGAAAACATACCATTTGGCATATCCATGCTTGGCCCTTAGGCCGCCATTCAGCATTCTCGCTATGCGCGGGGTATTGTAAACAAGCAGTGTGCTGCCGAACACCAATGCGTGCAGGCTATTCATTATTGGAGGCGAATAGTCGTTAATAAGCCTTTCCGTGGCCATGCATAAGCCGGTAGCACAGAATGCGGCAAACAAGCTGGTGTACAGCAGCAGGTCAATAAAACGGACAATTGGCTTCACTTTGCAAAAATAGCGATACCCACACACTAAATACCGGGACCAATTTCTAACTTTATACATGTTATGAAGATCGTAACAAGAACAGTGTGGTTGTTGTCACTGGTCAGCCTGTTCACCGATATTGCCAGTGAAATGCTGTATCCTGTCATACCTGTTTACCTTAGCGGCCTGGGGTATTCAGCTTTGCTTATTGGTGTGCTCGAAGGTTTTGCGGAGGCTATTGCCGGCCTCAGCAAAGGCTACTTCGGAAAACTATCAGATACTTTTGGGAAGAGATTACCATTCGTAAGGCTTGGCTATTCACTCAGCGCCATCTCAAAACCCATGATGGGGCTATCTACATTCCCTTTATGGATATTCTCTGCAAGGGCTATCGACCGCATTGGCAAAGGGGTGCGTACCGGCGCCAGGGATGCCCTATTGTCAGATGAAGCTACGCCCGAAACAAAGGGTAAGGTCTTTGGCTTTCACAGGGGTGTAGATACCTTTGGCGCGGTGCTCGGCCCGGTAGCCGCGCTTGTTTATCTCTATTTCTTCCCGCAGGATTACCGCACGTTATTTTTTATAGCTTTCCTTCCCGGTGCCATATCCATTGCTTTCACTTTTTTCATTAGAGAAAAAACACACCCACCTTCCGGGAAAAAGGCAACTGTGCGCTTCCTTGATTTTACAAAATACTGGAGATCAAGCCCCGGCATATACAAACAACTGGTCACCGGCCTGTTGTTGTTTGCCTTGTTCAATAGTTCTGATATGTTCCTCATACTGCGTGTAAAGGCCGCAGGCTTCAGCGATACTGCCGCTATAGGCGCATATATTTTTTACAACCTTGTCTACGCAATTTTTTCCTACCCTTTAGGCCGGCTGGGTGACAGGATAGGGCTGAAAAAAGTATTTCTTATCGGGTTAGTTGTGTTTGCTGTTGTCTATTTCGGTATGGCCTTCAGCAGCAGCGTGCTTGCGTTTTTCATTTTATTCTTTGTTTATGGCATCTATACAGCAGCTACCGACGGTGTGAGCAAAGCATGGATATCAAACGTCGCAGACCGCAAAGACACAGCTACTGCCATCGGCACCTATACCGCTTTCCAAAGCATTTGCACCCTTGCGGCCAGCAGCCTTGCGGGCTGGGTATGGTTCGCTTTCGGGGCGCAGGCGTTGTTCATTTCCACAGGCATAGCCACGCTTCTTTTACTCTTATATTTTCTTGCGTTCGTCCGTAACAGGTGAAGGGTTGCCGAAAAAACAAATGTGTGAACTGTAGTGCAAAGTGGCACAGAAATTGCGTTACACTAATTACAAGTTGAACCTATCAAAACTCAATTTTATGAAAAGGACATTTGTTATTTTGTTATTTCTTTATTTGCTCATTATCACCTTAAGCCTCTATGAGGGGTTGCATAACTAAGCTGAAATACAGAACGCACAGGTTAAAGGCGTACCTTATTACGCCCACAAACCTTAAAAATACTTAAAGCGGAATATTCCCGTGTTTACGCTTAGGCATTTTGGCCACCTTGTTCTCCAGCATTTTAAAGCCCTTTATCAGCTTGGCCCGTGTAGCAGAAGGTTCAATTACCTCGTCTATGAAACCTCGTGCAGCCGCGCCATAAGGATTAGCAAATTTCTCAAGGTATTCGGCCTCTTTTTCTTTAAGTATTGCATCGTGATCTGCAGCATCCGATATTTCTTTTTTGAAGATAATTTCAGCAGCGCCTTTTGCCCCCATTACCGCAATCTCCGCCGATGGCCATGCAAAGTTCAGGTCTGCCCCTATGTGCTTTGAGTTCATTACATCATATGCGCCTCCGTAGGCTTTGCGGGTTATCACAGTTACCTTAGGCACCGTAGCTTCGCTTAGTGCATATAATAGCTTCGCTCCATTGGTAATGATGCCGTGCCACTCCTGGTCGGTGCCGGGCATAAAGCCGGGTACATCCACTAACACCAGCAGCGGTATATTGAAAGCATCGCAAAACCGGGCAAACCTTGCGCCTTTTTTGCTGGAGTTATTATCAAGCACCCCTGCAAGAAACGCCGGCTGGTTGGCTACTATGCCAATACTGCGGCCTGCGAGGCGGGCAAAGCCCACAACAATATTTTCAGCGTATTCTTTATGCACTTCCAGGAAAGAATCGGCATCAGCCACTTCAGCTATCACTTCTTTTATATCATACGGCTGGTTCGGGTTGGCAGGTATAATGTTGTTCAGCCCCTGCCTCATTTCATCGGCGGCATCATAGTTATATACCGGCGCGTCTTCTTCGCAGTTCTGTGGCATGTAGCTGAGCAGCCTCTTTATATGCTCTATGCATTCTATTTCGTTTGCGCAGGCAAAATGCGTAACGCCAGACCTTGATGCATGTGTATGTGCGCCACCCAACTCCTCGCTCGTTACATTTTCGTGCGTCACGGTTTTTACCACATTGGGCCCGGTCACGAACATGTAAGAAGTATGCTCCACCATCAATATAAAGTCGGTTATTGCCGGGGAATAAACTGCCCCGCCGGCACAAGGGCCCATAATGGCCGATATCTGCGGTACCACGCCCGATGCCTTTACATTCCGATGGAAAATATCCGCATACCCGCCCAGCGATACCACGCCCTCTTGTATGCGCGCGCCACCACTGTCATTAAGGCCTATCACAGGTGCCCCGTTCTGCAAGGCCAGCTCCATTATTTTCACTATCTTCTCGGCATGTGTTTCCGAGAGGCTGCCGCCAAATACCGTAAAATCCTGGGAATAAACATAGGTCAGCCTTCCGTTTATGGTGCCATACCCTGTCACTACACCGTCGCCTAAATACACTTCCTTTTCCATTCCGAAATCACGGCTGCGATGAGTAACCAACTGGCCTATCTCCTCAAACGACCCTTCATCAAGCAGCAACTGTAAACGCTCACGCGCTGTCAGCTTTCCTTTTTTGTGTTGCGCCTCTATCCGGGTATCACCACCACCTTTTAATGCCTGTAATGTCTTTTCCTTTAGCAGGGCTGTCTTCTTATCCATAATGGCAACAAACTTAATACAAAAAAAGGTTACTACCTTGCACCAGGTATCAAATGATATTACATGAAAAAAGCTATTCTTCTCTTTGTAATACTTTCTTTTTCTTTCTGTGTGCAGGCACAGTCAATACGTTCTTTAAGCGCCACACAGTTGATAAAATACACCTCATCCAAAGATACTTTATATATCATCAATTTCTGGGCTACTTGGTGTTTGCCGTGTGTACAGGAGCTGCCCGAATTCAATGCGCTGAACAAGCGGTACATGAACCGGAATGTAAAAGTGATACTGGTAAGCATGGATTTTAAAGAAGATTATCCTTACAAGCTGGCAAGGTTCATAGAGCGGAAAGGCCTCACGCCGGAAGTAGCTTGGTTGTCAGATACAAACCCTAACGAGTTCATTCCAAAAATTGACAGCAGGTGGGAAGGATCAATACCTGCCACCATAATTGTTCATCCGGGCAAGGGGTATAAGAAATTCATAGAAGGCCAGGTGGATGAAAGGCAGATTAGCCGCATTGTTGACAAGGTGCTTGCAGGGCCAGTGGAGGATGAGTAACCCATTTGATAACACAGGGCATTTCTCACGCCTTATTATTGTAGTTTTGCACCAATGAATTACCTGGGCCATGCATTCCTTTCTTTTGATAATGAAGAAATATTAGTGGGCAACGCCATCGGCGACCATGTGAAGGGAAGGTTGGCGTTGGAAGCATTCCCCCCCGGCGTGAGAAGGGGCATCGAGTTGCACCGAAAAATTGACGACTATGCCGATAAGCACCCCGCTACAATCAGGGCTAAACTGCTGTTCCGCGAGCATTACGGCCTCTATGCGGGCGCTATAATGGATACACTTTACGACCATTTTCTCGCCAATGACCCTAAGATATTTACCGGCACCGCTGCTTTACTTGCATTCACCGAACGGACGTATGCACAGTTAGATAAGTATCAGCAAATATTCCCTCTTAAGTTTGCGGGTTATTTTCCGCACATGAAGGAGCACAACTGGCTGTATAACTATCGCTCCCTCAAAGGTATGGAGCGGTCATTGGAAGGGCTCTTCCGCAGGGCACAGCACATGCCGGATATTCACAAAGCCTATGAATTATTTGTGACAAACTATTATCACCTCAACCAATGTTACTATGACTTTATCGATGATATTATTAAATTTGTTAAAAATGAACTAGCGGACTGATTTTTTTACTACACTAATAATTTTGTTTAAAGAATTATGCGTTCAACTTCCCATTATATAATAACCACTTTTTTCTCTTTATTGTTTCTTGGCTGTCATTCAGAATCTCAGAAAGTGTCGGCCCGCACTGATGATAAACGCTTTCAGGAAACACCCATCCAGGCCCCTCCCATGAAACTTGTATATGATACCGCAGGTATGGATAACAGGTATATCATTTCACAGCTTGACGATTATTATTACAAGCAGGTAAAGGCCGGATTTAATGGTGGTGTGCTTATAGGCCGCAACGGCAAGATAATTTACGAGCGGTATTTTGGTTACAGCAACAAAGAGCGGAGGATACCCTTAAGTGCAGGGGCTTCCACTCAGTTAGCATCCATTTCAAAAACATTTACCGGTGCGGCTATCCTATACCTCTATGAGCACAAATACCTCGATTTAAATGACCTGGTACAAGACCATATCAAAGAGTTCCCCTACTCCGGCATAACCATAAAAATGCTGCTCAACCACCGCTCGGGCATCCCGGATTATACAAAGTGGGTGCCGCGCTACACGCATAACATGAAGACCCCCGTGTATAACGAGCATGTGATGGCTATGATGGCCCGCTACAGACCATCGCTTGAGTTCAGGCCAAATTCACGCTTCAAATATTGCAATACCAATTACGCTATACTGGCCAGTATAGTAGAGAAGATTACAGAAATGCGTTTCGCTGACTTCATGTCAAAATATATTTTCCAGCCATTGGGCATGTACCACACTTTTGTTTACGACCCTGCAAAAGGCCTTCCAGGCAACGCCACCATCAGCTATAAAAGAACGTGGATACGCGAGCCCGACATGTTTGCAGATGGTGTTTACGGAGATAAGGGCATTTACAGCACCCCCGAAGATATGTTCCGTTGGGACCAATCCTTTTACCAGCATAAGCTGCTGGGCAATGGCACTATCGAGCTGGCCTATGGCCCCTGCTCTTTCGAAAAGCCGGGCATTAAGAACTACGGCCTCGGCTGGCGCATGCTGTGCTACACCAATGGCAATAAGGTCATCTATCATAATGGCTGGTGGCATGGCAACAATACTTCATTCTACAGGTTCATCCAGGAAAATATGACTATTGTTATTTTGGGCAACAGGTTTACCAATGCTGTTTATCATCACGCACCTGTTATCTATAGCATAGTAAAGGGCATACCTGTGATGAAAGGGTTTGATACGGAATAGTTGCAAACGCCGATACATTTAAAAAGCCCCTGAATTTCAGGGGCTTTTTAAATGTGTTGTAATCTGTCTATTATTATTTAGGCTGTTCTGCCTCAGGTTCATCGTCTTTTGCTTTCTCTATTTTGTCAAACTCAAATATGAGCGAGAATCGCAGTGTATTAGATAACGGGTTACGTGTAATGCCGGACCCTGAAGGCACAAGATAAGAAGCATTCAACTGGAATACATTGTACTTCACACCAAGGCCGCAGGTGATATATTGGCGGTCGCCATTGGTTTTATCTTCATAAAAGTAGCCGGCACGAAATGCGATCATGTCCTGGTACCAGTATTCAGCACCCAACGATACATTGATTTGTTTGATCTGGTCGCCGGTAGAGAATGACTTAAAGATACCGTTCACAACAGTTATTTGTGTGTCGCCTCCGTTTGAAGCCGTCAATGCAGGCACCAGCAGTTTGTTCAGGTCAAGGGCGAAAGTGATCTTATTATACTCATCAAATTTCGAGGAGTAGGCTACGCCCAAGCCAAGGTTCATCGGGATAAAATCCCTGCGCGTGGAATTGTACGAGATTTTTGAACCAAGGTTACTTGCCACAGCCCCGAAACTGAAGGTGTTGCTCCTGAAGCCATCAAGTTCTTTCGTTTTAGAGTAATAAACACCCAGGTCGGCAGCACCTGCATTACCGGGCTTGTAGCCTGCACCGGGGCTGTAATTCACACCTGATGCAATTGCGGAATGGATATATCTGAAACTAAGACCGGCCGATAAAAATTCAGAGAGCTTGCGGGAATACCCGAGGTCGAAAGAGTACTCACGCGGCATACCGGTACCCAGTGAATTTCCTATATAATCCGTATAGTTTATATTTCCAAGCGAGAAATAACGCATCGACGCACTGATAGCATTGACATTATCCTTTCCAAATTTTCCATATCCGGCTATATAGGCGAGAAAAATATCCGGCACAAGGTCTTTAAGCCATGGGGTATATGTTGCCGAAACCCCATAGTTCTTGTCCGAAAAAGGTATTTTGGCCACATTCCAGTATTGTGCGTTAGGATCGGGAGAAACTGCTATGCCTGCATCACCCATAGCGCCTGCACGCGCGTCAGGAGATATTCTTAAAAAAGGTACAGCCGTGGTAACAAAATTCCTTGTTCCATTAATGTTTGTACCAGACTGGGCAAATACATTAGATGAGATACCCGTTAATAAGGTTAAGCCTATTAAAATTAATTTTTTGGCCATTCTGTTATTATTATATTTTTTAAAGTTTTGCAAAAGTATTTATTTTTACCCATTTTCTCAATAATAATCTTGAGTCTGTAGCCTATTAACGTACGATTATCAGTTTTTGGTATGCGGTCGACTTATAACCTTTTTCTGTAGATATATTTAAGCGGTACACATACATTCCGGAGGGTAATCTTGATCCGTTACCGTCAGTTCCGTCCCAGGTGATCTCGTTGGTGCGGCTGCCTCCCGGAGTAAACACTTGGCGGATACCTTTAACCAGGGATCCTGCCGTATTATATATGTTTATTTCTACGTTGAGCTCTTCATCAGGGTGGTTGTGCTCAAACACAAAGTGAGTGATATTATCAAATGGATTAGGATAGTTCATCAGTTGCTGAACATCCATCACTTTGCCATCCACTACTACAAAATCTACTGTCCCTTCCCCGCTATTATTATTTACGTCCCAGGCCCTTACGGTTATTGAGTGCCTGCCGTTCGATAACCCCGTTATTGGGAATGATACAGAACCCCGCTGGTAAGTATTAGGGGCTGTTTCATAATAGTCGTTCAGTATATATGGAGTTTCGTTATTGCCATCCAGCACTGCAGTAAGGTCATGGCCTATATCATTTCCCGAAACATTGATACCTGTTTTTGAATAAAGAGAAACGAACAGCGAAGTATTGCTGCCAGTGATGCCGCCATTTAAGAAAAGGGTGTCATTGATATACGGCTTCACAACAGGTGGCTCTGTACTGATAACCGGATGGTCTGAAAATCCGCCTACTACTATGGTCGTATCGGCACCGGCTGCATCCGTTAAGCCATTTTCAGCATAGGTACTTATTTTGCCCTTTCCAAAATAATAGTTGATATCCCTTGGCGTAATAAAAGTAAAAGAGAAATGGCCATTAGTGACAGATACACGCCCTTTATAGATAATATTGTTTTGCACCTGGTAGGCATCATCGCAGCCGCTGATGGTGGTAATGGTCCTCATCTTGTCATAAAAGGAAACTGACAGCATACCATTGAAACTGTTAATTACATTACCTCCATGATCCCTTACGCTCCCGTTTATTAGATATGCTCCCAATGCTTTTATCGAGTCTGTGCGCTTTAGGGTATAGCCATCTGTAGCGCTGTCCAGGGTCACTTCAAATTCAGGGAAAGCAGGAGTAAGCGCAGGGTCGCCCAGTAAAGCAAATTTGCGGAAGTTAATAAGTTCAGAACCGTTGGTGGATGAGATAAAGGTCATATTCTTGCCATGACGGTATGCATCACCGAATTGTTTCCATGAATAGTCAGCCCTTCTGCTGAACTGGTCTGTGAGTGATTGTGTGTTGATCTTACGGTTATAGAACGCATACACAGCCTCCGTAGTGGTAAGCATGGCAATTACGCCGCCTGTCTTGCGCAACACCAGTTGCTCGGCAGCTGATACGAACTGAGGATGGTCAAACTGCCCGAAGTCGCAGGTTGCCGTGATCATTATCGGTAACTTAGGCCCGTTGTTCCAGTTGTTAAAATCATCTTGTGTAAGTATGCGCGCACCCGACCATACCTGCGGATTTCCGTGCCCTGTATAATTAATGAGAAATGTACCTTTGAATACCTGCTCGTTCAGTGCAGCATTTGCCGTAGGGCACCTTGCACCGGCAGGAGTTGAGATAATAGGCATCGCGTCCACATATACCTTTTCCGTATTGTACAGGTTTTTGCCTGCATTCCGTATTGATGTCGCTGCGGCCTCCGCATCTTCCAGGTGGTTACCGGCAGCATCATACTGGTTATTCCCAACGCAGCCTTTGTCCCCCACTATTGTCGTGGCTATTCGCCACGGACCTAGGCTGGCAGGCGATGAATAGCTCAATATTTTGTTCACAAGGTTGGTCGCGTCATCAGTGTTCCTTGCCGGTAAGCGGCCCACGCCTATGTCCAGCACATTCAGGAGGGTAGTATTTTCCAGGTGCTCGCTGTCATCAAGAAACCCATAAAAATCATCACTTGAAAATGCGTTCAGGTCATTTAAAGATTCTGCTGATTCAAAAACGGGTACAAAGTTGCAATTATTTGATACCCGGTTCTTGTAATCATAAGAACCGCCACCAAACAAAAGCAGGTAACGGGGCATCTTTGTGCTGTCCGTCCCGGCCCTCTTATAAAACATGCGCGCGAAATCCCTTATCGAGCATATATCCTGCGCACCCGATGAAAATTCATTAAACACCTGGTTTGTTGTTGTCAGCGCAACGTTCATCCCGTCATGGTTTCTATGGAAATCGGCCAGTTGTGTTGCCTGGGAAAGAAATGCCGGGTTGGTGACAATAATAAGGTCGGGTTGCGGTAGCCCATGCAGGTTCTGATTGATAACCTGCCCTGCATATACCGGAGTATACACATTGGCGGAGTTCATCACTGCAAATTCATGCAGGCTGCCTGCTTCCTGCACAAAGGAATATATATTGCCACTTAGCGTCCCACTCATTTTTACAGGCGATAATGGGTTAGTAACATCCCATACGCTGGTACTTCCGGTTGCCCCGGTTAACTGGTAGTTTGCTATGTTGCCGGGGGCAACACTCTGCCAGTCCCTGAAGTTCATTTGGTCGCCGCTGACAGACAAAGCGCGTCGTGCATTTATTTCGATGTAATTGAGGTAGCCGATACCACTTCCGTCCCTGGGCACAAAAGTAATGCCTATATTACTCAGCTGCGGGCTTGAGGCCACTGAGCCGCTCACGCTTGTGAGGTTCATCACATAATCGCTCGATGTCGCTCCAGGAAAGTTGCCCGCTGCAATCTGATTGCCATTAAACAATACATTGAAAGAACAGCCGCCAACATTAGAAGTAGATGCGAATGATACCGTACAAGATACATCACTGACCGGCGCACCCATATCAAATGGGAAGGTCTGGGAGGCGTTGCCTGATGTAAAAGTTTCGCCATACCAGTTTTTACCTACAGTTGCGGGGTTTACCAGGTCCAGGTCGTGTACATCATAATAGTTAAAGCTTGAGACCGTTACATTAGGCGTGCCTGCGGCAGGCTGTTGTGTAATCGCCTTTCCATTTCCCTGGTCTGTAGAGATAAAATAGTAGGCTGTATCCGTATACAGGTTCTTCAGGTGGGTAAACCTGCTGTTCAGGCTGTCTTTGTTCCATCCCATAGGCCCTGTCCCGTAAAAAATAACGTATTCACCGTTATCAAAAACATTGTCTCCGTTGCTGCTCACCTGTACGGGATTTTCGACAAGGTCGGATGGTCGGTCTATTACGTTATTTTCCGAAAGCATTCTGCCCCCGTTGCCAAAAATACGCAGACTTGAAGGGTTAATATTTGCCGGGTTCAGGCCCATGGCGGTTATCACATTTTTATCAATTTTGTGAAAACCGGTTTTGGTGATGCCTATTTTGTACCATGTGCCGGTAGCCAGTACCGAAGTGGATACATCGGTCGTCTTGGCGGCAGAGTGGGGTACAGCCTGTGGTTCATCGTCGAATGATAAGGTATAACTGTTTACCCTGTTTGCATGTGCCGCATCCTTTCCGGCAACATAAGCCGGAATACGCACTACCAAAAATGGCCTTTTACGGTCCACCCCTATTTGTGCGCTAAATTTCAGCGGATCCGAAAGCAGGACATCGGCCGGAAGGGCTACATCCCGGGTGTAGCCGATCTCAGTAATGCTGATCCTGGGCATTGCATAATTATTCAGCCATATCTTTTCAATAATATAGCCCTTGAAAATATCACTTTCCTTAACCTCGAATTTGCCCGAGAACGCGAAAATTGCCTGTATGCCACTTAGCACAAACAGTAGTAAGGTTACCGGTATTATCTTTTTCATATATATCTGATGTTACTGCCCGCCGGAGCGGGTATGTTTATATCAAAATTAAACAATAAAACTGTTAAAAACTCAGTGGAATTGGCATTTTACTCCTGAAATAACGTGATAATATTTCAAATATTATATCCTTAAAAATAAATTTTGTGAACTTTTTTTTATCTGAGGGTGGGGAAAGCTTGAAAATTTGAAAAGAATGAGGTAACATTGTAACGATTTTTAACAACTTACCCGCTTTTTAGTGTAAATATTTTTGGTAAATTATGAAAAGAAAACTCATTGGTTTAGGCTTGTTATGTATAGGCGCTGCAACGGTATTCAGTGCATGTTCCAGCGGTTCTAAGAAGAGAGGTAAGGGGGCTGGGGTATCGGCAGTAACAGGCTGGCCGCTAAACGATAGAAGGTTCGGAGGTTATGAAGTAACCGATTATCCGGGGCAGCAGACTCCCGTAGGCATGGTTTTCGTTCAGGGAGGCAGGTTTACAATGGGCGCTACTGATGATGAGATGCCGACTCTTGAGAATAACAGCTTCAGGCGCACAGTATCCGTTTCGTCTTTCTACATGGACGAGACCGAAGTAGCTAACGTAAGCTACCGGGAATATGTGTACTGGTTGTTCCGTGTATATGGCAATGACTATGCCGATGTGGTGCTGAAGGGAATGCCCGACAGTACTGTATGGCGTTCGCCCCTCGGGTTCAATGAATTTTATGTGAAAAATTATTTCTGGCATGCCGCTTACAACAACTATCCTGTTGTTGGTATCAACTGGTTCCAGGCTAATGATTTTTGCCAATGGCGTACAGACCGTGTGAATGAGCTTTTGCTTATTTATAAAGGAGAGTTAAGGCCAAACGCTACTCAGTCGGGTGAAGACGTATTTACCACTGAATCATACCTTACAGGTAACTATCAGGGTACTGTAGGTCCGAATAAACATCGCGACCTTGACCCTAACGGTGCCGGCAGGCGTGTATCCAGGAGGTTTGATGGTGTTTATCTGCCAGACTACCGCCTGCCCACAGAAGCTGAGTGGGAATACGCTGCCCTCGGCCTGATTGGCAATAACCCGACCCCAGAAAACAAGCGCCGTCGTGGTGAGGAGGTTGTTACAGACCGTAATACACTGCCATGGGGCCCGAAAAACACTACTCGCTATGGTTTGCACAACCAGTTTCAGGGCGAATTTGAAGGTAATTTCATGCGTGGCAAAGGTGATGCGATGGGTGTTGCCGGTGGTCTGAACGATAATGCTGATATCACTTCGCCTGTGAATTCTTTCCTAGCAAATGCATTCGGATTGTATAACATGGCAGGTAACGTGAACGAGTGGGTAATGGATACTTACCGCCCTCAGTCGCACGAAGATGTTAACGAATTCCGTCCATTCCGTGGTAATGTTTATAATCGCTTCAAATTGCAGGAAGATGGCAACGTAGAAGAAGTGGATACTTTAGGCCGCATTCCTTACCAGCAGGTAACTAATGCTGAGATACTGGCTAACGGCCGTTATGAATCAAGAACATCTGATCTGAACAACTATAAAGATGGTGATTCGCTTTCTAACAGCTCTTATGCTTATGGCAGCAATACGCTGGTAAATGATTCTACCAAGGTGTACAAAGGTGGTTCTTGGGCAGACCGTGCTTACTGGCTGTCACCTGGCACACGCCGTTACATGCAAGGCAGCTTATCATCAAATACAATTGGTTTCCGTTGCGTAATGGATCGCCTTGGCAGCCCTGATGGAGATAACCAACCCGGCGGTAACAGCTTCGGCAGGCAGAAATACCACAAACGTTAATAAATACAACACTTTTCATAAGAACCCTCCCGATGTATCGGGAGGGTTCTTTATTTTTATACCGTCATAAAACTTAGCAAGTGACAATAGCCCAACTGTATAAATTATACCTGCAGCATCCAAATGTGGAAACCGATACGCGCAAACTGCGTGAAGGCTGCATATTTTTCGCTCTCTCGGGTGAAAATTTCGATGGCAACACATTTGCGCAATCCGCTCTGGACAAGGGCGCGGCATATGCCGTAATAGATAACCGCGCATATGCAGTGAATGATAGGTGTATTGTCGTAGATAATGTTTTGTCTACGCTGCAGCACCTTGCAAAATATCACCGGCTGCAATTTTCTATCCCCTTTCTGGCCATTACCGGCTCTAATGGTAAAACAACAACCAAAGAACTGATTGCCGCCGTATTGCGCACAAAGTTTGTCACTTATGCCACTGAAGGCAACCTGAATAACCACATTGGCGTGCCGCTTACACTGCTGAAAATAAAGAGCGATGCCCAAATGGCCATTGTAGAAATGGGCGCCAACCATCAGAAAGAAATAGCTGGCTACTGCGAAATAGCTATGCCCGATTACGGGCTCATCACCAACTGTGGCAAAGCGCACATAGAGGGGTTTGGGGGCATAGAAGGCGTACGCAAGGGCAAAGGGGAGCTGTATGATTACCTGAAGGCGAACGATGGCACTATCTTCCGCAATACAGACCTCGACTATCTGGTTACCATGGCTTTAGGGATACAGCATGAGGTTACTTATGGCAGCGCCAATGCAAAGTATATCGGCAAACCAATAATGAAGGATGTTTTTCTAAGCATAGCTACGCTTTCTGCACACACCGAAACAACAATAGATACAAACCTTGTAGGCGATTATAACTTCCCGAATGTGATGGCGGCAATAGCCGTAGGATTGCATTTCGGGGTAGCTATCAATGATATAAAAAAGGCCCTGGCAGCCTATCTCCCTGATAACAGCAGGTCGCAATGGCTGCAGAAAAGCAGCAATAAAATAATACTCGATGCCTATAATGCAAACCCAACAAGTATGCGTGCTGCAATCAAAAATTTCGCAGCAACCACCCTCCCAAATAAACTACTTTGGATAGGTGGCATGAAGGAAATGGGCCCCGAGGAACAAAACGAACATCGTGATTTAGTGTCATTTATCTCAAATTACCAATGGAGGCAAGTGATATTGGTAGGAAAGGAATTTAAGGGATTGCAGAATGGCTATACCTGGTTTGATACTTCTGCTGAAGCTGCGGAATACGTAAAATCGCAACAACCTGCTGACAGCTCCATTTTGATAAAAGGCTCACGCGGCAGTAAGATGGAGGTCCTTTTGGATGCCCTTGCATGAAATGCCCCCTAAACGGCGTTAAAACAGGCCCTTCCCGTGCCATTTATTAAGAATTTTCACTAAATTTGAAATAGAAAACCTCCCCAAATGGGAGTAATAGTATTATGTCTAAAAATCTCGGTGAATTATCAGGCAGGAAAGGGCTTAGGGAAAACCTATTTGAAGAATTAGGTATTGCTGCCGGCGAAACGGGTACAGTTTCAAAAGAAAAAACGCAAAAACTGGCGGAAGAATTCCTGATGGGCACTGCCAATGTTTATGGCACAGTAACCTTCTATGATTTTTTACGCCCTGAAAATCAGGGAAAGAAGGTGTACGTATGCAATGGCAGCTCCTGCCTTACAGCAGGCACCCAGGATAAGCTGAAAGAAAAGCTGCGTGGTGAATTCAAAGATGAAGAAATAGGTGAGATGTGTTGTCTCGGCAGGTGCCATGAGAACAGTTCATTCCATTACGGAGGTAGCAATTTTTCCGGCAATGACATAGACAAAGTTGCGGCAATAAAAGCGGGCACACCTGAACCTATTGATAAATACAATGTAGCACACATAGGCACACCAGTGCTCACCTGCGACTTTCCCGACATTGATGTATTCTATAAAACATTGGCCAAAGCATTCAGTCTCGGCCCCGATGCTTTGCTGGCTGAATTAAAAACTTCCGGCCTCCGCGGCCGTGGTGGCGCAGGCTTCCCAATAGGCTTCAAGTTAGAGTCCTGCAAAAACACACCCGGCGATATTAAATTCATTGTCTGCAACGCCGATGAAGGCGACCCCGGTGCTTACAGCGACAGGTACCTGCTCGAAGAGCGACCGCACGCTGTGTTGCTGGGCATGATAATAGCAGGCTTTGTTGCGGGTGCCAATACCGGCGTTGTATACATACGTGGCGAATACCCCGAAGCAATAGCAATCACACAAAAAGCGATCGACGAGATTCGTGCAAAAGGACTCATAGGTGAAAATATCCTTGGCTCTGGTTTCAATTACGACTTCAAACTCATAAAAGCCCAGGGTGCTTACATCTGTGGCGAAGAAACAGCGCTTCTGTCTTCCATAGAAGGCCAGCGCCCTGAAGTGCGTGTACGGCCTCCGTACCCCACACAGCACGGCCTGTTCAACAAACCCACAGTAGTGAACAATGTGGAAACACTTGCCTGCATACCTTGGGTCGTGGACAATGGCGGTGGTGCATTCGCCGCAATAGGCAAAGGAAAGTCAACAGGTACAAAGCTGGTATCACTGGATGGCTTCTTTAACAAGCCCGGCATTTACGAAGTGGATATGGGCACTCCCTTGTCTGTAGTGGTGAATGACCTCGGCGGTGGCTTCCGTGAGCCTGTTAAAGCCATGCATATAGGCGGCCCGCTGGGCGGTTTAGTACCGGTAGAGAAAATAAATGACCTTACTATCGACTTTGAATCATTTGCACAAAACGGATTTCTACTAGGCCATGCATCAGTGGTATGCCTGCCGGTAGGTTTCCCGATAATAAAATATATCGAGCACTTGTTCCAGTTCACAGCTCACGAAAGCTGTGGTAAATGCTTCCCCTGCCGCCTCGGGTCTACCCGTGGTTACGAAATGGTAGGCAAGGCGCTCACCAGCGATTATAAAATGGACCGCGAACTGTTTACTGACCTGATAACCACAATGGAGATAGGTTCACTTTGTGCCTTGGGCGGTGGTTTGCCGTTGCCTATAAGGAATTCATTGAAATATTTTGATAACGAATTAGCCCAGTATTTCTCATAAAACAAACACTATGAGCAAACAATATTATGTAGAGAGCAAGCCGGGAGCAGGCGGGATACCTGGCAACGGACAGGTGAAAACTGATGCGAAGGTGGCCTATGTGGACGATAAGCCCTACGAAGTAAAAGAAGGCGAAACCATTCTCTCGCTCATCCGCAGGCATTTCGGCAAAGGTGCCGTGCCTACCCTGTGCGATGCGCCCAACCTCGAACCATTCGGTTCCTGCCGTGTGTGCAGTGTAGATGTTGCATTGACCAAAGGTGGCCCTGTGAAAACAATGGCCTCTTGCCATACACCGGTAATGCCCGGCTCATTCATTTATCCCGAATCCGACAGGGTACAAAAGCTGAGGAAGAACATCATTGAACTGGTGCTTACTGATCACCCGCTCGATTGCCTTACCTGCGAAGTGAATAATAATTGTGAGCTGCAGGAAGTAGCTGCGAGAGTGGGCATCCGTGACGTTCGTTACCCCGAAGGAAAAACACATCTCGACAAGAAGAAAGACCTGAGCCACGCCTACATGACCTCCGACTTCTCCAAGTGCATCAACTGTTTCCGTTGCGTGCGTGCTTGCGATGAGGTGCAGGGGCAGTTTGTGCTGAGCATGGGTGGTCGTGGGTTCGACAGCCATATCATCAAGGGCATGGAGGTCAATTTTAAAGATTCAGATTGCGTGAGTTGTGGTGCTTGTGCGCAGGCATGCCCTACTTCCGCTATCTCAGATATTTTTGAATCCAAATCCATTCAGTTTGATGAAAAGGTACGCACTGTATGCACCTACTGCGGTGTGGGCTGCAATCTGGAGGTAGCGGTAAAAGGCGGCAAAATAAAATCAATACAGGCACCGTATGAAGCCGAAGCAAACCAGGGCCATACATGTCTCAAGGGCCGCTTTGCCTTCTCGTTCTATAATCATAAAGACAGGTTGCGCACACCCCTCATCAAAAAGAATGGCGAATTCGTGGAAGCCACATGGGATGAAGCGTACGACCATATAGCTGCAAAACTTACAGAAATTAAGAACAAATATGGCGGCGATGCTATTGCCGGTGTATCATCAGCACGCGGCACGAATGAGGAGAATTATCTGATGCAGAAATTCATCCGCGCGGTAATGGGTACTAACAATATCGATAGCTGCGCCCGTGTTTGCCACTCACCTACTGCCCTTGGTATGCAGCGCACTTTTGGTACCGGTGCAGCTACTAACTCTATAAAAGACATTCAGCTCACCGATTGCATATTGGTAATAGGCGCCAACCCCACTGATGGCCACCCTGTTACAGGCGCCAAGCTGAAACAGCTGGCAGTAAGCGGCAAAACATCTATCGTTATAGACCCGCGCCGCACAGAGCTGGCAAAATATGCCACTTACCACCTGCAATTGAGGCCCGGCACTAATATGGCCGTGCTCAACATGATGCTGTATTATATCATCAGTGAAGGCCTGGAGGATAAAGAATTCATTGAGCGCCGCACAGAAGGGTATGAAGAATTTAAGCAGGAAGTGCTTTCGCAGGACATGGACAAGCTTGCAGAGATATCCGGTGTTGATAAAGACCTGGTTCGTAAAGCAGCAATAGCCTACGCCAAAGCACCTAATGCAATGGAGTTTCATGGATTGGGTGTTACCGAGCATTCGCAGGGCACCCACACCATTATGATGATATCCAGCCTTGCCATGATAACAGGCAACATTGGCAGACCGGGAGTAGGTGTGAACCCGCTGCGCGGACAAAACAATGTGCAGGGCGCCGCCGATATGGGCTGCCAGCCACACCAGGGCGCCGGCTACTTCGATGTAACTGACCCGGTGTATCATAAAAAATACGAAGAGTTCTATAATGCAAAACTTCCCAACTACAGCGGCTGGAAAATACCACAGATGTATGATGCCGCCCTCGATGGCAAACTGAAAGCTATGTGGGTAGTGGGCGAAGATATGGGCCAGACTGACCCTAACACGCAGCATGTAAGGGCGGCCCTCGGCAAGCTGGAGTTGTTCGTAGTTCAGGAGCTGTTCATGACCGAAACGGCTAAGATGGCAACAGTAATTCTTCCCGCAGCCTCATTCCTTGAAAAGAGCGGCACATTCACAAATGGCGAAAGAAGGATACAGCGTGTGAATGCTGTAGTGGAGCCTATAGAAGGAACAAAAAGCGACGGCCAGATAATGCTGGACATCATGAATCGTATGGGCTACAAGCAACCGGAAAAATATGATCCGGAATGGGTCCTCGACGAAATAGCACAGATCATACCGTTCTTTGAAGGGGTAAAGTGGAATGAACTCGGCACTAATGGAAAACAATGGCCGGTGAACAAGGAAGGTATAGGCACAGACATTTTACATACCGAGTCATTTAAACGCGGTAAGGGTAAGTTCATACACAACAACTACAAGAAGTCGAAAGAGCTTGTGGATAATGAAAAACAGTACCCGTATATTATCACTACCAACCGTGAACTGGAGCACTACAATTGCGGGGCTATGACGCGCCGCACTAATAATGCACTCATAGTCACCGATGATGTACTGATGATAAACCCGGCAGATGCAGCAAAACACCTGATAGCCGATGGCGACATGGTATGCGTGGAATCTGCCCGCGGAAAAGTAGATGTGAAAGCAAAGATTACCGACGAGGTAAAGCCCGGTATCCTGAGCAGCACATTCCATTTCCCCGAAGTAATGATGAATAATATCACCTCAAGCATATCCGACTCCGATGCACTATGCCCCGAATACAAAGTAGTGGCATGCAACATCAGGAAGAGTAAGGGAGAGTATAAGAAGAAGGTGATGGTGTAAGATTGTTGTAAAGGATTGGAAATGTTAGAAAGCAAACTGCTTTCTAACATTTCAACAACAAACTACTATTTAGTTTTGTGTAAAAGATAAATTTATGACTAAAGATGCAGCCACTGCCGCAATTAAAGAAATGCCGCAGGAATTTGATGTGGACGAATTAATTGAAAAATTGATTTTCATTGAAAAGGTTGAAGAAGGCCTTAAGCAAATTGACGAAGGGAAAAAAGTACCTTTGGATGAAGTCGAAAAAATCGTCAAAGGATGGCGAAAGTAAATCTATCTCCGGCGGCTATTGGCGATTTAAAGTCAATTTTTGATTATATCTCCAATGATTCTGAATTTTATGCTGAGAAGGTAGTAGCTAACATCCTGAATAGAATTACCACATTAAAAAATCATGTCAGATTAGGTAAGGTTGTGCGTGAATTCGAAAATGATACAATAAGAGAGCTGAAAGAAGGACACTATCGGATTATCTACAGAATAGAAAATGATGATGAAGTTTCTGTGGCACGTATTTATCATGGGGCCAGGTTACTCAAAGACCTGTAGAATGAAATAGAATCGCATCGCAAACAAAAGAAACAGGCCGCGAATTGCGGCCTGTTTCTTTTATACTATCACACATTTATTCTTTCGACTCAAACAAGCCATCAATTGTCTTTTGCCGAAAGTGTTCACTGATATTGCCATTAATATTAGCATACAAAGCACTGATAACAACACTCTGCAGCGTGCTGGAAATAACAAAAAGCAAGCCCATGCTTAAAACAAATGCAGCTATACCAATCATTTCATCAGTATAGTAGCCTACACCGTAACTCACAATAGCAAACACAATAAAAAACGGGAACAGCAGCAATCCGAAGCTGAAAGAAGCTCCGATGCTTTCACCCCATTTTTCCTTCATCAGTTGCGCCGACCGTTTTACAGCATCCACCGGACCGGCATTTTCGTAGGCCAGCACCGGCACTACAAGAAATGTGGCAACACCCCATACTATACCTATTATGCCCGTGATGATTCTGCCAAGCCAGCCTGCATTGTCTTGTATAGCCTGCAGTATTGTGCCAACCGTAGCTGCAAAAAGTGCCCATGAAAAAATAACAGGCAAACGGCTTAGACTGAACTGTAACCCTTTCGACAAACTCACTTCTTCACCATCAAAATATAGCTTCGCACAATGGATAAGTGCCATGTTGAAGAACACCACTATAAAGTAATTGACTAAGTAAAACGCTAAAATGAGCGCGTAAAACCATACACTTCCCGGTTCTATGCTGTCAATAACCGAATCTCCTCCCTTATACAGCAGGTAGCCCGACAGGCCGATAACCAACAGTAGTGATGCGCCTGACAACAGAGGAAACAGAATGAGGCTTTTGTTAGCATTCAATACCTTAAAGCTGCTAATACCTAATTGCCAGCCATTCGACATTTTCGTGAATATGCCCATATAGAGTGCGTTTCTACTAAGTTAGTGTATAATATGAAATCTTACAGCCACTACACCCCGTCACCATCAAATATATTCCCTATCCCGCCTAATATGCTGCCTTCTTCTTTACGTCCGAAGGGGCGGCCATAGGCAAGTACACGTGAAGCCAGCCTGCTTATAGGCAGGGTTTGCAGCCATATCGTGCCCGGCCCCTGCAGCGTGGCAAAGAATACACCCTCGCCACCAAACAGCGTATTCTTTATGCCGCCTACAAACTGAATATCGTAATTCACCGTGCGCGTAAAGCCTACTATACAGCCCGTATCCACTTTCAGTATTTCGCCGGGGCGCAGTTCGCGTTGCACCACGTGGCCGCCCGCATGTACAAAGGCCATGCCGTCGCCCTCCAGCTTTTCCATTATAAACCCTTCCCCGCCAAACAGGCCGGTACCTAATTTCTTCTGAAACTCTATACCCACCGATACACCCTTTGCGGCACACAGGAACGCATCCTTCTGGCATATTACCCTGCCACCCAGGCGCATCAGGTCCAGCGCTATTATTTTGCCGGGATACGGCGATGCGAACGAAACAGTTTTTTTACCATTGCCCACATTCGTATATGCGGTCATAAACAGGTTCTCGCCCACCAGCATACGCTTGCCCGCCGAAAACAGTTTGTTCAGCAGCCCGCCCTGTTGCTGACTGCCATCCCCGAATATGGTTTCCATTTGTATGCCGTCTTCCATCATCATAAAGCTGCCCGGCTCAGCCACGGCGGTTTCATTGGGGTCAAGCTCCACTTCCACATACTGCATTTCTTCGCCTATTATGCGGTAGTCAATTTCATGATTTTGCATCTTCTTTTTTTTCTAAAATTATAAGTAAATATGGATTCAGTGGTATTATTCCCTCCCGAAACTCTCTTAATTTTCTCTTAATTTCTCTCCACTCCCGCGAATGTTTCGCGGATGCACCGGAAAAGTATTTGAAACGCGGGTAAACTTATATGGTGAGATTGCTTCGTTCCGTGCAATGACACAACATGAGTCAGTAAAATGAGTGCTGCGTAACACACTCCCCTCCTGTTTTTAGGAGGGGATGATTGGAGCTGGCGACAATCTGGGGTGGTGTACTCGCGTATGCAACACGCACAATCCTGAAAATTCTCAAATCCTGAAAATCCTGATCAAACCCGCGCCCACACAGCACCCAAAAACCATGACGGTACAGTTACTGTACCATGACGTTTTTTTTATTTTGCCGCCACTACCACATTCCCGAACTTTACACAATTCCAAAAAAATGGAACAAGTTCTTTGAATGGCTGGCAACTTATTTTATCTGCTGCGGGCACGGCGACTTACGACTCTTAGTGAGCTTCGAACTACCACTATTTTATACCTCTTTGGGTATAATTATACCTTTTGGGGGTATAAATATACCTTTTAGGGTATAATTATAC
>CAYSIG010000041.1:0-46389 GCA_964430995.1 uncultured Flavipsychrobacter sp. | reverse complement strand
TCATACCTACCGGGTTGTATATCGCCCTTCCGGCGGGTTATGAGGCCCAGATACGCCCGCGCAGCGGCATGGCGATAAAGAAAGGCCTGACACTGATAAACACGCCCGGTACCATAGACAGCGACTACCGTGGGGAAATAATGGTGGCTATCATCAACCTTTCGGGCG
This sequence comes from uncultured Flavipsychrobacter sp., assembly GCA_964430995.1. Classification (GTDB taxonomy): domain Bacteria; phylum Bacteroidota; class Bacteroidia; order Chitinophagales; family Chitinophagaceae; genus Nemorincola. The sequence goes on along the minus strand of CAYSIG010000041.1, from coordinate 46,221 downwards.
AGGAGCAAGTGATAAGTGATGGTGAGCGCATTGCACAGATGATAGTAGCAAAATATGAGCAGGCAGTTTGGGATGATGTAGAAATACTCGAAGAAACAGCGAGGGGCGAGGGTGGTTTTGGCCACTCCGGCACTCATTGATGAATAACGAATAACGCACTTATAGGTTTTAACTTTTTAACATTTCAACTTAATGAACATTATTATTCCAATGGCGGGTATGGGCAAAAGGATGCGCCCCCATACGCTAACTACAGCAAAACCATTATTGCCCATAGCAGGCAAGCCTATAGTACAGCGTCTGGTAGAGGATATCCTCGCTACCTGCAATGAAAAAGTAGAAGAAATAGCTTTCGTTATAGCGCCCACTTTCGGCAAGGAAGTAGAAGCCCACTTGTGCAGCGTGGCAGAAGCGCTGGGCGCAAAGGGAAAGATATGCTACCAGGAGCAGGCTTTAGGTACAGCACATGCAATTTTATGTGCGGGCGATACGCTTTCGGGGAATGTGTTCATCGCCTTTGCCGATACGCTGTTCAATGCCACCTTCGCCATAGATAAGAACAAGGAAGCAATAGTGTGGACACAGAAAGTGGAAGACCCCCGCGCCTACGGTGTGGTGAAGCTGAACAACGGCAATGAGATTGAGGCGTTTGTGGAAAAACCGCAGGAGTTCGTTTCAGACCTCGCTATTATTGGCGTCTATTATTTTAAAGACGGTGACGGACTGAAAAAAGAACTGCAGCGTCTTATTGATAACAACATTACCCTGAAAGGAGAATACCAGATCACCGATGCTATGGAGCATATGCTGAAAAAAGGCATTAAGTTCTATACCGACCAGGTGCAGGAATGGTTCGATTGTGGCTTTAAAGACGCAGCGGTATATACCAACCAGCGCATTCTTGAGCTGAAGCGGGATACGGAACAACTGGTATCTGATAAAGCGGCCATTGAGCAATCCACCATTATAGCCCCCTGTTTCATAGCCGATGGCGTGGTGGTGAGAAATTCTGTGGTAGGCCCGCACGTTTCTCTGGAAAAAGGGGTGACGATAGAAGACTCCCGCATTACCAACAGCATTATCCGGGCTGATAGTATTGTTAAAAATGCGCGGATAGACAATTCCATCATTGGGAAAAGCGTAACTTACATTGATAAACCGAAGGAAGTAAGCCTCGGTGATTTTTCCCAGATATGAGTTTTCAACGGTTCGTAATATTCCTGGCCTTTTTCCTGTGCGCAACTGTACCGACTGCTTACGGGCAGCGGGAGCTTGGTGACTCGGTAATTGACATGACCAGGGCGGGGAAAAATGCCCTATCCGACCAATGGTATTTTGATGCCATGAAGGCACGGATGCACAATGACGACAGCCGCGCAGCTGAATTGCTTCAGCGGTACGTGGATGCACGGCCCGAAGTGTCGGCCGCATGGTATGAGTTATCACGCATCAGTTCAGGAGGCAAGAAACCGGAAAAGGCAGAAGAATACATTAAAAAGGCGGTATCGCTGAGCCCCGGAAACAAGTGGTACAAAGAGCATTACGCGTCATTACTGGCCGACAGGGGTGCTTTCGCTGATGCTGCCAATGTTGCTGTGGAACTCTATAAAGCCGAACCCGGCGAGGCCAACTACGCCCTGCTTGCCGCCGAATATTATGCAAAGTCAAAAAAGTACAGCGAGGCAATAACATACCTTGATAAAGCACTGCTGAAGCATGTAGGTGATGAGGAAATGATGCTGCGCAAGATGCAGCTTTACCTCGACATGAATGATGTAGAGAAGGCCGCCGGCGTGGTGAAAGAAATGATAGCCGCCGACCCCAAGACTGCCAAATACTACAAACTGCTGGCTGATGTATATGACAATAACAAACTGCACCCGAAAGCCGTAGAGGTCTATGAGCAGGCATCAAAGATCATCCCTGATGACCCGCTGATAAAGTATGGTGTTGCCGAGAATTACCTGAAGAATGGTGATACGGCAGCATACAGGCAGCATGTGAAAGCCGTTATCCTGTCGAAGAATGTGGAGCCGGAAGACCAGCTGGGTATTTTCCAAACGTTCATACAAAACCTCCAGAACGATTCTCTGATCGGAAAGGAAGGCCTGCCCATCATCAGGGAGTTGGTAGCACAGCACCCCGAAGACGACCAGGCACTGGCTTTTTTTGGCGACCTGCTCGACCTTACCGGCAAACACGATAGCGCTATGGCGGCCTATAGCAAGGCGCTGCGCATAAAACCTAATAACCCCAACCTTTGGAATAAGCTCCTGGTAAATTATGCCGACAAAAAATATGCCGACTCTTTGATAAAGAATAGTGAGCGCGCCATGCGCCTTTTCCCTAATGTGGCCATTTACAGTTACTTCAACAGCATTGGCTACATGAACAAGAAGCAATACCCGCAGGCCATCAATGCCATAAACAGAGCTATTGACATGCAGCCCGACAACGATAAAAGGATACTGGCAGACATGTATGCTTTGCTGGGCGATATCCACCACTCCAATAAACAGGACGAGCAATCTGACAAAGCATTTGAAAAAGCGTTATCGTTTGACCCTTCTAATGTTACCGTCCTGAACAATTATGCCTACTTTCTCTCAGAGCGGGGCAAAAAGCTGGATGAGGCCGAGCGGATGTCGCAAAAGTCCCTGGACCTGAGGCCCAATGAAGCCTCTTACCTCGATACCTACGGCTGGATACAATACAAAAAAGGAAACTACCTCAAGGCAAAAGATTTTATTGAGCGCGCCATAAAGGCCGCGGGAGACCATGCTGATGCAACACTCTACGACCACCTGGGCAATGTCTGTTACCAGCTGAACGAAAGAGAGAAGGCGCTCGAATACTGGAAAAAAGCAAAATCAATGGGCGGTGGCGATGATGCCGTGCTCGACAAAAAAATAAGCGAAGGGAAATTGTATGAATAAACTTGTTCTCGGGGTTGTTCTTCTTATACTCACAGGTGGCCTTTACTCGTGTTCGTTTCTTAAGCTGGTAGCAGGAAAAAAACCGGAGGTATATGTTTGGAATGCCACCGATTCCCTCGCTAAAGCCGATTCTATATTACACTCTGATTCGCTGGCAAACGTTGTGGATAGCGTAGCAACATCAGCAAAACTGATTGCCGATGTTACTCCCCTATGGACGAATAGACTGCAATACCGCACTTTTTCCGGCAAGGCGAAGATGCACATGGAAGCGCCTGATGAAAAACAGGATTTTACCGCCCATTTCCGGCTTAGAAAAGACAGCATTATATGGATAAACATCACCGCATTGGGGGGTATCCCAGTTGCCAAGGTGCTCGTTACGCCTGATAGCTTTTTTATGGTCAATAACCTTCAGAAGACCGCTGTATGTGTGCCCCTTACCAATATGTCGAAAATACTCCCTTCCCGCGTGGATTTCTCGTCCCTGCAAAACCTCATCTTAGGTGAGCCCCTCCGCGATGGGGTTATTACCGCCGCATCAAACAGTGACGATAAGTGGGTGCTGCATGTAGAGGATTCCGGCTATATACAGGAGGTTACCTACAGGAAAGCCGACAGCACCATGAGCTTTGCACAATTGCTTACCCACACCCCCAATGGCCCGAAGGCGATAACAAGGTATAATAAATACGAGAGGGCCGATGGCCGGCTCATGTCTACAGACCGAATACTGAACCTGCAGAACGGCAATGACTTTTATACCCTGGAAATGGATTTTAACCGGGTGAAATTCGATGAGGTGCAGGATTATCCTTTCTCTATCCCTAAAAATTATGAGGTGAACCCAACTCCGAAGGATTAACTGCAGGCTGCCCGTTTTTATTGGCAAAGGAGTCTGATTTATTAATAGCTTTGTAATAATATTAGTCCCATGGATACACAAGCGCATACTTCAGCAATACCCGGTGGCGGTTTTCTTTTACAGGCTTCTGCCCCGGCAGATACCTTCACTCCAGAAGATCTTAACGAAGAGCAGCACATGGTCATAGACATGTGCAATGAGTTCCTGCAAAAGGATGTCATACCGCATCTTATAGAGCTGGACGAAAAGAAAGAGGGGCTTATGCAGTCCCTGCTTGATGAAGCGGGGAAACTGGGTTTGCTCGGTGCTGCCTTCCCCGAGCAGTATGGCGGGCTGGGCAAGGACTTTGTTACGGCTACTGTAATCAATGAATGCCTCGGTGGCGGCCATTCGTTTGCCGTGGCCATGGCTGCACATAATGGCATAGGCTCTTTGCCCATACTTTACTTCGGCACACAGGCGCAGAAAGACAAGTACATCCCCAAGCTGGCAACAGCCGAAATGAAAGGGGCCTATGCACTCACAGAGCCCGGTTCCGGCTCAGATGCGCTTGCTGCCCGCACAACGGCCAAACTCAGTGAAGATGGCAAAAGCTACATCCTCAACGGCCAGAAAATATGGATAACGAACGCAGGCTTTGCCGACGTGTTTACCGTATTTGCCAAGATAGACGGTAAAGATTTCAGCGCATTCATTGTAGAACGCAATACCCCGGGCCTATCCTTTGGCGAGGAAGAGCACAAAATGGGCATAAAAGGCTCCAGCACGCGACAGGTATTTTTCGAGAACTGCACAATACCAAAAGAAAACCTGCTTGGCGAAGCCGGCAGGGGGCACATCATCGCTTTCAATATACTCAATATAGGCCGGCTCAAACTGTGCGCAGCTGCCACCGGCGGGGCCAAACAAGCATTAAAAACAAGTATTACATACGCCAAAACCCGTGAGCAGTTCAAAGTGCCTATAGCCACCTTTGGCGCTATACAGCACAAGCTGGCTGAAATGGCCATCAGGATATTTGCATCGGAGAGTACGCTCTATCGCACCGCCGCATGGATAGATGGCAAGGAGCAGGAACTGGAAAATGCAGGCCAGCACGAGAACGCCTTGCTGGGCGCAGCAGAGGAATATGCCATAGAATGCGCCATGCTGAAGGTGCTGGGCTCGGAAAACCTCGACTATGTGGTGGACGAAGGGGTGCAGATACATGGAGGCAATGGTTTTTCCGATGAATACAATATCTCCCGTGCTTACCGCGACAGCCGCATCAACCGCATTTTTGAAGGCACCAACGAGATAAACCGGCTCCTGGTCATTGATATGTACCTGAAGCGCGCCATGAAGGGCAGGCTCAATATCATGGCCCCTGCCATGGCCATCCAGAAGGAGTTGATGAGCATTCCCGACTTCGATATGGACGAAACACCATTTGCTGCAGAACTGAAGGTCATTGCCAACTTCAAGAAGGCGATATTGATGTGTGCCGGTGCAGCCGCCCAGAAGCTGATGATGCAATTGGAATATGAGCAAGAGATACTGATGAACCTTGCCGATATGCTCATAGATACCTTCCAGGCCGAATCAATACTGATACGTGCCATAAAAATGCAGGGCAGTAGCCATGAACACGCAGCACTTGCAGCAGATATAGCCCGCACCTTCATCTATGATGCCGGCGACCGTATCAATTCCGCAGGCAAAAATGCCGTGAATGCCTTTGCCGATGGCGATGAGCAGCGCATGATGCTGATGGGCGTAAAGCGCTTTACAAAAGTGGCTGCATATAACACCAAAGATGCCCGCAGGAGGATAGCAGCGAAACTGATAGAAAAAGAGCAATATTTTTTCAGTAAGTAGTACACCCCTACGCTTGTTCAGCCGGAACGATTGGCCCCATATTGCATGATAAGTTATGCTTATTTGACGTATACGGAAATGAAATTGCTCATTGCTATTAAAGCACTACTTTTGCAAAAATTGTTAAGTCGCCGATGCGCAGCTGGTGGTGGAAGATAGTTTGTTTCATCCTTTTGGGCTATACCATGATAGCCGGATTCCTTATGCCTGTTCCCCGGCTCGAGATACTTAATGAGACCATACGCAACCTCTACTTCCATGTGCCCATATGGTTTGCCATGATAGTGCTTTATGCCTGTGCTTTTTACTACGCCATCAGATACCTGCGAACCAACAATATGCAGGATGATATTTATTCCGTTCAGCTCACAAATACTGGTATTGTTTTTAATATATTAGGCTATGCTACAGGTATGGAATGGGCCAAATATACCTGGGGCGCCGCATGGACACCTGATGCCAAACTGCTGGGTGCCGCCCTCAGTATGCTCATCTATTTTGCATACAGCATATTGCGCAGCGGCCTTAAGGACGAGGAGAAAAAGGCCCGCATAAGTGCGGTGTACAATGTCTTCGCGTTCGCATTAATGATACCCCTTATATTCATTCTGCCCCGCATGGTCGATTCCCTGCACCCGGGCAATGGCGGTAATCCGGCTTTTGCAAAGTATGATCTGGATAGTGATATGAGGTTAGTGTTTTACCCGGCTGTTATGGGGTGGATATTGTTAGGGCTGTGGGTATCGAGCCTCATGGTGAGGGTGGCTTTGATACGTTATAAAAGGGAGGATAATTTTTAATGGAACAAAATGGATAAACCGGCTTAAGCCAAAATCAATAACAATGGGCAAGCGTATAGCAATAATCATTTTTTTATTAATAATAACTCCGCTATTCGTAAGTGCGGAACCCGAGATGGCTGATGCTATGCGCGCCAATGGCAAAATATACGTTGTGGTTACCGTATTAGCTACTATCTTTGCGGGAATTTTCGCATACCTCGTATATCTTGATCGTAAAATAAGCAGGTTAGAAAAGGAAAAAAATCATAATTAATCACAAATAAAATAAAAAAGAAAGGTGGAACCAGTAACTGCTAAGCCAACCCAGGAAGCTCACTACAGCTTTTTTCAGGGTGTAGAACGCAACTTCGACAAAGCTGCAAAATTCACTCGCTTCGAATCAGGTATCCTTGAGCAGATCAAGGCCTGCAATTCGGTATACAGTATGAAATTCCCGGTGCGTATCGGCGATAAGATCGAGGTTATCGAAGCTTACCGTGTGCAGCACTCTCACCACAAGCTTCCTTGTAAGGGTGGTATCCGTTACAGCATGGACGTGAACCAGGACGAGGTTATGGCCCTGGCATCACTCATGACCTACAAATGCGCTATCGTTAACGTTCCTTTTGGTGGCGCCAAAGGCGGAATCAAGATCAGCCCAAAGAAATACACAGCTTTCGAGCTGGAGAAAATAACCCGCCGTTATGCAAGCGAGCTGGTAAAGAAGAACTTCATAGGCCCCGGCATCGATGTCCCCGCTCCTGATTACGGCACTGGTGGCCGCGAAATGAGCTGGATCGTAGATACTTACGCTTCACTGAAACCAGGCGAAGTTGATGCCCTGGCATGTGTTACCGGCAAGCCCGTTACACAAGGTGGTGTGCGTGGCCGCACTGAGGCTACAGGCCTTGGTGTGTTCTACGGTATCCGCGAAATGTGCAGTATTGCTGAAGATATGCAGAAGCTGGGCATGACCACAGGTATCGAAGGCAAAAAAGTGATTGTTCAGGGTCTTGGCAACGTGGGTTACCATGCAGCTAAGTACTTCTACGATCACGGTGCAATTATTGTCGGTCTGGCTGAGCACGAGGGTGGTATATACAACGAGGCCGGCCTCGACCTATACAAAGTGGTGGAGCACCGCAAAACTACCGGTCACCTGCATGGTTTCCCCGGCGCTAAGAACATAGATAGCAGCGCACTCACGCTTGAGTTGCCTTGCGATATCCTTATCCCCGCTGCGCTTGAGAATGTAATTAACGGCAGCAATGCAGACCGTATACAGGCTAAGATAATAGGAGAAGCCGCCAACGGCCCGCTTACTCCTGAGGCTGATGAAATACTCATTAAGAAAGGCGTTATCGTGGTTCCGGATATGTACCTGAACGCCGGTGGTGTTACTGTATCATACTTCGAGTGGTTAAAGAACCTCAGCCACGTTCGTTTCGGACGTATGGACAAGCGTTTCAGCGAAAACCAGAATGACAGCATGCTCCGCTCGGTGGAAAGCATGACCGGCAAAAAGGTAAGCGATATAGAAAGGAAGCAGATACTCCACGGCCCTGATGAGGTTGACCTCGTTTACTCAGGCCTTGAAGATACTATGATCGGTTCTTACCACGAGATCCGCGACGAATGGAAAAAGTACGACGGCGCTATAGACATGCGTACTGCGGCCTTTATCGTTGCCATCAACAAAGTAGGCGTATCATACGAAGAGCTCGGTATCTTCCCATAATCCGGACACCCGAGTGTTATAAATATTATATTTCAAAAGGCTGCCAATGGCAGCCTTTTGTTGTGAATGATAGCCTTGCACATTCAGGCCAGACAGCGCATTCCCCTAGTGCAAATGAATACCCGCAACCCCTATGTTGAACCCGCAAGATCTGTAAGGTTCCTGAAATAAATACCACTAAAGTGTAATTGCAGACTACTACTTGTCTGCATAGTTTTGTAAAGTGGGTAACCTTGATGTGAACTCATTATACTAAACCAAACAACTAGGATTTATGAACAGAACATTTACAAAATTTATTTTATCCGGTCTTATATTATCAGGCCTGAGCGTTGCATCTTTTGCGCAGCCCGTAATTGTGAACACAATGTCGCCTTTTCCGGTGGGCACAACAGATAGTCTGTACGCCGCTACTGGTTCAGTGCTTCCGGGAGCAGGCGGAGCCGCAGTTACATGGAACTTAAGTGCCTTGGTGCCAACCGCATCAGGAGTGGTTAGTTTTGTCACCCCATCGTCCACTCCGTATTTTGCTGCATTTCCCACCGCTACCTTGTGTGCTCAGATCACGCCTGTGTCTGGGAGTGTAAAGTATATATATCAGCGGCTGTCTTCAACCCGATGGGAGATGCTTGCCAACAATTACTCAGGTACCGGCACAGGCCAGGATTACACCCCAAATCCTGAGTCGCACCTGATGTTTCCGTTCAGCTACACAAATACATTTACTGATACCTTTCAGAAAACTACTGGCGGCGCCAATACTGTTGATGTTACCTACGATGGTCACGGCACCCTCATAACGCCACACGCCACCTACACCAATGTGGTACGGTTATACAAATACTGGGGCCCGGGCGATTATGATTATAACTGGTATGTCACCTCGCCAAATATAGGTATAGTTGCATCTTATCATGCGCAGACGAACCAATATACCCTCGTCAAACATATGGCTACTACCGGTGTGGCAAAAATGTCTATAGTGGCAACAGCGCAATTATATCCTAACCCGTTCACCCACACGACTACTTTGAAAATAGATGCGCCAAACGGGCTATCAGATGCCTCTGTGATCATAACGGATGCTTCCGGTAGGGTAGTTAAATATATGCCCGTAATTACTGTAGAAACAATCATATCCGCGGATGAGTTGCCTTCAGGGCTCTATTTCTATAACGTTCAGAACGGCGGGATAAAAATAGCACACGGTAAAATGGTTATTAACTAAGACTCACATCATGGCAATAAAACACTTAATGGACAATTCATGCCGGTTCATGACTCTATTATGTTTTGCAGTCAATTTCCAGGCAGTCACCGCCGTAGCGCAAAGGCGCCCCGGGGAAGTAGAAAAGTTGAGTGGGGGCACCACCTTCAGTGCGGAGCAATATAAGATCGACCGGATGAGAAGCCAGTCAGGCTCCGGCAATTACCTGGGTAGCAGTAGTTCCTTCAGAGCGCCGATGGATTTCGAAAAACCTAAAAATGAACCGAAGGAAGACGGTTCTATATGGATAGGCGGTTATTGCCGTTACCGAAAACCACGATACAACCAATCGCGTTACCACCCACGCCATTCCGAAATTGAATATTGCCGTCCGGTTTATCCATCCGACACCATCCGTCAGCGTGATGACTTCAGTGGCAAAGGCAATATTCCGTGGGTTGCTGATGTACAAAATAGTGAAGCAAAAGCAAAATGCCGGGGCTTTGCAGATAGAATGCAGGCTTATCTTGCAGATGGTCTGCCATTCATGTATTATGATTCATTGCAGCGGTTTTCATGGTTTGGCGTTTCATGTGGTTCGGGCGATTGTTATACTGAGGGCCGCGACTTTGAGTTCAGCCGCAGCGTTCACTTCTGGGTAAAACGTAAAGACGGTCCCGATAAAATGTTCATTAAATTTTCAGCAGAATTCGCCTACTCATGTGGCGATGATAATGTCTATTTTGAGATCAATGACAAAGGCCAATTTAAAATAGATGTGGTCTACGACAACTGGAAGACCAATCATGAAGTGGTGGAAACCGGCAAAGCGAAAAGTTGGGTAAGTGGTGACTGGAATGAAATTACCATATCGAAGGATGAATTCAATACCGTCAGCTTTTTTGTGAATGACGTTCATGTCTTTCACTATCAGATTCCGGATATCCCGATTACCACACGCTTTTCGGGTTTCAGGCTGGAGATGCCTTATGATTGGCAGAAGAAAAAGCTTCAATACAATGTGGGCGAGGTGCTTGTAGAGTGCTATCCGAAAAAGAGTAAATAACTAAAGCCATGGACGGAGGTAATTCTCCCCCCCTTGAGGGATAGTGGGTTTTTATCCGGAATCAGCAATAATTTCGGCGCTCATTTTCCATCATTATCACGCTGACAAGAACAGGCTACGCAAATCCGATTTTCGCAGGCTCGTTGCGGCACTTGATAAATACTTCGCCATTAGGGATTGTAACTACCATATTTTCTACGCCCGGCACAACCATCCCCTATTATGGACAATATGCCGGGGGAGGAAAATAGCATTTCTTTTGAAAAGAGGTTGTGCTCGCTCGTTCCGGCAGATTGCTTAATCTGCCTTCTGCTTATCGCTCCACGTTCCACATCCGCCTTTATGATCGTGGCATTACTGATAAATCACTAATCACTTATATATTGAATTGCAGCACTTACTAAACAGGTGAGTAATAAAACGCCAATTACCATAGCTTTGAAAAAGTTATGGTCAGCAACACCCTGAACCACCAAATCTGAAAATATGAAAACGATATTCATTTCAATTCTATGGATCGTTTTTATCTCTGCTGATATCAATGCACAGGGAACCTATCAGAAACAGTTTTCCTCTGTGGCTGGAGGCAATAAAACTGACGAATCTATCTATGCCGAAAAGTATGATACCTGCGTGTTGCTGATCACCAATAAATGCATAATCAGGTTCAACGAAAATACAGGATGGGTATATAGCTGTAAGGATATATCTATTGCAGATTCGAACATCAGGATAAACAGTGTGTATAGAATAAATGACATACTCTACATAGCTGCAACTGTTTATCATACGCAATATGCCGGCCGTATATTGAAATACAATTTATCCACAGAGGCCATTGTGTGGCAAAAAGCTTTTGAAAATTCAGATTATTTGGAATTACATTCCATTACCGGCGACAGGAATGGAAATTTATATATGGCGGGCACTGTTACTGACACAAGTGGTGAAAGTGATTTCGCAGTTATTAAAATGGATACAAATGCCACATTGATATGGGCAAGAAGAATCGGAGCTGTTTTATCAAATGAGTACCCGTCAACAATAATATATAATGATCAAAAGGGGATATATATTAACGGCGGGTCTTACCCCGGTCCATTCGGACGGTCTGTAACTCTGAAAATCGATCATGCGGGAAACATGCTTAATACCCATGCAATTACAACAGTGTCAGGTCCACGCATTGGCAGTAGCCATATGAGAATGTTCAATAACAGGCTATATATTGTTGTTCCCACTACCCTCGGGCACGATGGCGTTGGCCCCACATTAATAACTGTCCTCGACACAGCACTATCCGTGTTACGGTCTAATGCCATAACCCAGATAGACCCCAGGAGTATATCTTGTAATGACCACACATTACTGATCTCAGCACAGGCACCTGCTATGGATGGTGCGCCGGGCTTCAGGTCAGTACGCATGGATACCGGTTTGAAAGTAAGCGCATCCAGGTACTTCAATGAAATTCCTGCCAACGCAGTAAGTACAACTTCCGCCTGCTTTATCAATATGGATAATACCTCATTCCATTTTTTTAATGTTAGCGGAAATAATACAGTGAATGTTATCAGGGCTGGTTCTGATGAAACTACGTATTGTGAAGACACCGCCTTTTCACCAGGTTCTGCTACAGTCAATTATGTAGATACACCCTGGCTGTATGTGAGCAGCCCGCTAACAATGGGCCTGTTCAATTTTTCTGCGCAGGTTTCAAATACCGAGATCAGCAGTATTGCAAAATGTGTGCCTAACTCTATCTGGAACCTTGAAAGTAATGGAGTAGCCGGGTGGTGGTTATATCCAAACCCCGCCAGGGATGAAATAAATATTTCACTAAAAAAAGGAAGTCCTTATGACATCACGATTACTGATATGCTCGGCAGGGCATCTATTGCCACGCATAACAAGGATAAGATTGATATTTCCCGGTTGGCCAGCGGGGTATATATTGTAACCATAACATCCGGATTGGCCAGTTATACGGCGAAATTCATTAAAGAATAGCACCCGACTTGTACTCGCTTACCAATTGCCGCAGCCGACCACCCGATAACTTTGTGGAAGATATTCAGATCGTCAACTGTAAACTGAATTGGGCAGCAAACGGGCAAAAATGAGCAAGGAATGCGCAATCGTTTTTCGAGTAAACGGTTGAAAATCAAATTTTAGTTGCTTGATTGATTGGCCCATCAAAGAACAGGGCCGCGCCATCAGCGCAGCCCTGTTCTTTATGTCCATATGGCGGGTACTAGTTGTTATTGCCGCTGGTATTGAAACCGCTTACGCCGCTGTTATACTGTATACCTGAATAATCGGATACGGCGGGTGATGACTGTATGTTGCCATTGATCTTGAAGTTCCACTTCAGTGTGCCCTTAGCCGAGTCTACCGCATACAGGTAGCCGTCATAGCTGCCCACGTAGACGCTGCCCTTATAAGGCACCGGACTCGATTTGATCAACCCCTTGGTAGCAAATTTCCATTTCTGGCTGCCATTCAGTATGTTGATGGCATACAGGTTGTAATCGTAGCTGCCTATATACACAGTCTGATTGCTGATGATGGGTGATGAATTGATCTGGCTGGTGGTTTTAAACTTCCACCTTGCAGCTGCGGTCTGTGTATCTATACAGTACATATAAAAGTCGTTAGAGCCTACAATACACATACCCGCATAAGCAGTAGGGGAACTGAGGATGTTGCCATTGGTCTTATACGTCCAGCGCACCCTTCCAATTTCCGGTACAGGAGGTGTAGATGATGATGGCATCGGGTCGAGATAGATACAATACAAATTGCTATCGTTATAGCCACCTATGTAAAGGTAAGGCTCGCTGATACTTGGCGAAGAAACGAACCTAGCGGTAGTATCTATAGCGCCTACACCGGGATAATCCCATATACAGTTGCCCGATATATCCGGTCCTGCGGTCTTATCCAGGCAGTAGATGTGACCATTATTTCCAACTTCGCCCTGATAGGCCACATATATCCGGTTTTTATGAATAACAGGCGAAGATACAAAGCCCGAACCATCATGCAGCGGAGACCCGAATTTCCATTTAATGGCACCGGTACCCGTGTCTATGGCATATAAAGTATCGTTTGTAGTAGCCAGATATATAAGGCCCGCATCAGCAATTGGCGTAGCCATCACCGTAAAGAAATGACCCGGAGGGCTTACAGGAGAATGGCCCGGCAGCCACATTTTTGCCACCAGGGCACCGGTCTTTGCGTTTAATTTGTAGATGGTATCAGAGTTCACCGCCGCCTGGTACACCATATCGTTATATACAAGCGGCGATGGTTTCAGTATCCTATGCTTTTGGGGTACATTAAATGTGTCCGACGGCATGCTGAATTCCCAAACGCGGGCGCCTGTAGAAGGATGGATACCATACAAAACAAAGTTGTCGCTGCTCATCAGCACGGTAGGGAAATATGCTTCAGGCAGCGGATCGTCTGAGCTCATGTTCTTCTTACATGCAGCAAAAGACAATACGCCTACAGATAACAATAATAAGGGTATTCTCAAACGTCTTAACATAGCCTTTGATTTGTTTTCTATGTTGCAAGATAGACATTTTTAAAAACTTTTTGAAAACTTTATATTAGAACAAGCGCCTGCCGGGAGGGCTTTAGTGCCGGGCATGGATACATTATAATTTCGGGTTAATAAATACATTCCTGATAATAACCATAAGATGTGGCCGGCTGTTCCCTAATAGTTTTTTAGTTTCATGAACTCAATGGTGTATTCAGGCTCAAAGCCCGGTGTAACCGAGTGAAAGAAGAAGATCTTCATGTTTCTGCAACTCTTCAGCTCACCTGCATAAAAGTATTTCATCTCCTCCTGGTTCTGAATGACCTTGTTTACCAGTACGGGTTGATTCAGTGCCGGTACTGACACCTTGTAAGCGCCCCTGTTACCGTCATCATAGTAAAAGAACACATGCATGTTTGGCGGTTGGAACAACATCCTGCGAAGCTTACCTCTCGTAGTATATTTGAAATGTACGGTCATATAGACGGCTTCATCGGGCGGAAAATCAATTTTTACCTTCTCATTCAGCCGCGCAGTTCGGGTACCAATCTTTTCAAACCGGGGATATACCTGTGTATCACCGCGGTGCTCCAATAGCAGGTAGGTGTCGAAGTAGCCATTCTTCAATGAATCGCGGCCATTTACCCCCGCAAAACCGTCGTATCGGTAGTTGAGCCTTAAGGAGGTCTTGGTCATTGATTCTTCCCAGAAAAAGTATTTATAGTCGATAGGGAAGTTCTGTATCATTACCATTTCCGGCCGGGCCGGTCCGGAAAAATAGGCAGCATTAAGGGAATCGAAGACAGGTGCATACCCAAGTGCCGGCCTGGAGCGGTAATTGAGTCCATGATATAACAGCAGTTCAGTTTCCCAGGGCATAATGTCTACAGTCTGCCGGCCAATCTGTTTTACCTTATCTACTCCGAGTAAGCGTATCGGTTCAAAATCCATTTTACGCTCAGTGAATATCCCCTCAAAATAACTTACCGGGGAAAGGTAACTTAGATAGTGCTTTGTTCTGAGTGCTTTGTCTTTGATGTCGGGCAGCATAAGATTATAACCAGCTAACGCAACGAACAGTATGACAATGACCTTTGCGGCCAGCTTTTCATGCAGCCCACTAAGTACAACAAGGGCCATCGTCCAAAATGGCATCACCGCGAAAAATTCCCCGTAATGATAGAAGTCTGCCCTTGTGAAACCATTCCGGTATAGCAGAAAGGAGGTAATGGCGATGCAGCCCGCAAACAATATTGTATGCAGGTTTGCGGTTTGCTTTTTCAGTGACCGATATACGTAACTGAAAACAATACCGCTAATTACCGCCAGCAGCAGTAATGCAGAGATAAACACCTCTTCTCCGCGCTTTATTGGCCAGTACCCGCCTTCGTCATACCCGGAGAGGAAGGGCATGCTGTATTTAAGATAACCTGCAAGGTCGATATGTACAGAAAGAACAATAACCCCGAACAGCGCCGAAGAAAAAGCAAAAAAGAAAAGAATCCTGCCCGGCATTTTTATGGCCATGATGAAGGCCAATACGAGCAAACCAAGAATAGCAGGCAACCCATAATTGATCTTAATAAAAAACAACAGGATACCCGCGGCCGCGCAATAGGCCAACTCAAAATAATCCTGAAACTTATTCTGAAGATTGAGCAAAGCATAGATGATAAAGATCAAAAAGAGGCTTTGGGAAAATACGGCGCTCCGGAACATGAGCATTGTGACGAGCGCAAAGAAGAACCATCCTCTGGGCACTATATGTTTTTTCAGGAAGTGGAAACAGCCCGCAAACAGGAAAATATCTGCTGCAAGTAACAGCAAGTTGCTGACGTACAAATTGCACCGAGTGCTAACCACACCCAAGGGGCCATATGGTAGAATAAAGTCCCTGCCAAAAACAAGCTTATCCCGAATAGCAAGGTTCAGCGAGGTCATCCAGCCACCATCCAGCGAATAAGGTATCGCACGGCTGAAGTGCAGCGGAAAACTATATATAGCGACAATAAATGAAAGTATCTTGACCCTATGCTGCTGCCACAAAAGCGCCATAACGAACGCACTGATTGAAGTATAATAGTACGACTTTATCTAGAATGCTGCGTGAAAAACTACAGGTACCTGAGGGGATTTCTCCTGCGCAGCAGGATATACCGTTTAATGTTCATCCAGAACGCCAGAACCATATAAACAATAACCGGCGACCCCAGGGTAAGGAAAGAAATGTAAATGAACCACAAACGTATGCGCGCCGTAGCTACACCCATCCGTTCGCCCATAGCCGAGCAAACTCCGAATGCATGCCACTCAATAAAATTCTTTATGTGATATAGTTTACGCATATTTGTAAGGTCAAATCCAATTCCCGGCAAAGCTACACTGAAATAAAAATTGCTTCATCTAATTGTAAATTAAATAAAATATTCTTAACAAAACAAATAAAAGAACATCTGCGATAGAATGGAGATACATAATATACGAACATTTTCATTAAGCATGAATCTCATCCTTTGTATCATGCTCCTTGGCTGCAACTCATCAAATGGACAGAAAAGCGAAAAAGATGCTCCTAAAAGCACAATTAAAAATGATACCCCATCCGTCGTTCATGCACCGGAACCTCCATCCCCTCCGCCGCCTACAGTCGCAACATTGGATACTGCTTTGTATAATAAAGCGAATCTACGCCTTGTAAATGATTCGCCAAAGTATGGGTGGCCGGTGAAAACGGACTATCCGCTGCCCGGCGCTATACTGCCCTTTAAGCGGGTAATAGCCTATTACGGTAACTTCTACTCTACACGCATGGGTATACTTGGTGAACTGCCACCCGACGAGATGGTGAAGAAGCTGCAAGGTGAAGTAAAGAAATGGACTGCCGCTGACCCATCTACTCCGGCTATACCTGCCATACACTATATAGCCGTGACTGCGCAGGGAGCACCCGGCAAGGGGGGAAAGTACATACTGAGGATGCCCTTTGCGCAGATAGACAAGGCCATGGAGATAGCTAAGAAAATAGACGCAATAGTATTCCTTGATGTGCAGGTGGGGCTGAGCACCGTGCAATACGAGATACCGCAGTTAGAGAAATACCTGCAACTGCCTAATGTGCATCTTGCGATAGACCCTGAGTTCTCTATGAAATCAGGGAAGAAGCCGGGAACTGTGATAGGCACCTTTGATGCAGCGGACATAAATTACGTATCGGGCTACCTGGCGCAGCTGGTAAAGAAAAACAACCTGCCACCCAAAATGCTGGTGATACACAGGTTTACGCAGGGCATGGTGACCAACTATAAACAGATAAAGCTACAGCCGGAAGTGCAGATAGTAATGGACATGGACGGATGGGGCTTCCCGGCCAAGAAGGTGAACTCCTACAAACTGGCGATAGTGCGGGAGCCGGTGCAATATACCGGTTTCAAACTCTTCTACAAGAACGATATAAAGACACCACCGTGGAAGACCATAATGACGCCTGAAGAGGTGCTGAAGAAGCTATACCCCAAGCCTATTTATATACAGTATCAATAAAGAAAGCGCCCCGCACGTTTATCGTGCGGGGCGCCTATTAATCAATAACCATCCGTACTATACCGCTGCTGCTACATCCCTGCGAATGACATTGAGGGCGCCGCCGGCCTTGAACCATTCTATCTGCTGTTCGTTGAAGGTATGGTTCACTGTTATTTCTTCAGAGGTGCCATTTACATGGTTCAACACAAGTGTAAGCGGCACACCGGGTGCGAATGTGGTGAGGCCCACAACATCAATATTGTCGTCTTCCTGTATTTTATCGTAGTCGGCCTTATCAGCAAAGGTGATGGCCAGCATGCCTTGTTTTTTCAGGTTGGTTTCGTGGATGCGGGCAAAGCTCTTTACCAGTATTACCTGTACACCAAGGTGGCGGGGCTCCATAGCTGCGTGCTCGCGGCTGCTGCCTTCGCCGTAGTTCTCATCTCCTACCACTATGCTGCCTATGCCGTGCTTCTTGTATTCGCGCTGCACTTTAGGCACTTCGTCGTATGCGCCGTTAAGCTGGTTCTTTACTTTATTCGGCTCCATATTGAAGGCATTGATAGCGCCTATCAGCATGTTGTTCGAGATATTGTCGAGGTGGCCACGGTACTTAAGCCACGGGCCTGCCATAGATATGTGATCGGTAGTGCATTTGCCAAAGGCTTTTATCAGCAGTTTCAGTCCCTTCATGTCGCTGCCGTTCCAGCCTGCAAATGGTTCCAGCAGCTGCAGGCGGTCGCTTGTAGGGCTTACCAATACCTGCACTTTAGAGCCATCAACTGCAGGGGCAATATAGCCGGGGTCTTTCACATCAAAGCCCAATGGGGGCATCTCAAATCCCTGTGGTTCATCCAGCATCACCTGTTCACCTTTCTCATTCGTCAGTTTATCGGTAAGCGGATTGAATGACAATTTTCCGGCTATAGCAAATGCGGTAACTATTTCGGGCGAGGCAACGAATGCGTGTGTAGATGACAGCCCGTCATTACGCTTCGCAAAGTTTCTGTTGAATGAAGTGACAATAGTATTTTTCTTAGCAGGGTCGTTTACGTGGCGCGCCCACTGGCCTATACACGGGCCGCAGGCATTAGCCAGCACCACACCGCCCATCTGGTCGAACGTGGCCAGCATACCGTCGCGGTCTATGGTGTAGCGCACCATTTCAGAACCCGGTGTGATGGTAAATTCACTTTTTGCTTTCAGCCCTTTCGCCATCGCATCCTTGGCAATGAAGGCGGAACGGGAAATATCTTCATAAGATGAGTTGGTGCAGGAGCCTATCAGCGCCACTTCCACCTCATCGGGCCAGCCGTGCTCCTTTACCGCAGCGGCCATCTGGCTTATCGGTGTTGCCAGATCCGGTGTGAACGGGCCATTTACATAAGGCTCCAGTTCAGACAGGTTAATTTCTATAAGCTGGTCGTAGAATGCTTCCGGGTTGTCATATACTTCTTTATCTGCGCGCAGATGCTCAATAACCTTATCGGCCATTGCCGCTATATCGGCGCGGTTAGTACCTTTCAGGTAGTCGGCCATCTTGCTGTCGTAGCCGAATATCGAGCAGGTAGCGCCTATTTCAGCACCCATGTTGCAGATAGTGCCTTTGCCGGTGCAGCTCAGGTTATCTGCGCCCTCACCGAAGTATTCTACAATGGCGCCGGTGCCACCTTTTACGGTAAGTATGCCCGCTACTTTAAGTATAATATCTTTTGCCGATGCCCAACCATTCAGTTTGCCGGTGAGCTTCACGCCTATCAGTTTGGGCATTTTCAGCTCCCATGGCAGGCCGGCCATCACATCTACCGCATCAGCGCCACCTACACCTATAGCCACCATACCAAGCCCACCTGCATTAGGCGTGTGGCTGTCGGTGCCTATCATCATGCCGCCGGGGAATGCGTAGTTCTCCAGCACTACCTGGTGAATGATACCTGCGCCAGCGGCCCAGAAACCAATACCGTATTTATTAGAAATGGAAGCAAGGAAATCGTATACTTCTTTATTCACATCGAGTGCGGTAGCAAGGTCTTGCTGCGCGCCTGTCTTAGCCTGTATCAGGTGATCGCAATGCACGGTGCTGGGTACTGCCACTTTATCACGGCCACACGTGCTGAACTGCAGCAGGGCCATCTGAGCGGTGGCATCCTGCATGGCCACGCGGTCGGGCGAAAAATTCACATAGTCTTTACCGCGGCTGTAGGCCGATGCGGGAACATCATAACTGTGTGAATACAGTATTTTTTCGGCCTGGGTAAGGGGGCGACCTAATAATTTTCTGGCGGCTTCTACTTTGCCGGGTAACTGATCGTAAACTTTTTGAATGAGATCTATGTCAAATGCCATTTCGTATGGGATTAATTTTTTGTGTATGAGGCTGCAAAATTATTCAAATTACCACAGAAAATAAAATTAAACCGCAGATAATCAGTGCCCGGAGCGTAATAAAATTGCGCTTTTTTTGGAGCTGTGGCTTTCATATGTATCTTATTCATTTTCTGTTTGTTTTAAATATCTTTTTGCGCACTATTTGCGCACTTTTTTTCATTTCGTAAGCCCGGTTTTTTACTTCGGAATACGATATAAGTAAAGTTACAACAGAGAGGTAATCAACTCCAAATCTATTTTTCATGATGGAAAATAGTTTGCGCTGTGGGCGCGGGTTATAGCCGAAAAGGGCGTTTGAAAAATTTATTTTAACAGAATGTAGCTAACATTTTGTCTGAAATCGAATTTGTTGAATTGAGGGAAATAAGGTGCAAATTTCGCAGACTGGCTGGATTCGCAAGACGAGCAATCCGGAGGAACACTCACGTCATACCGTGTACTCTTTTTGTATTGAACTACAACCTCTTTTCAAAACACACACTGTTCTCCACCCCGGCATATTGCCCATAGTTGGGGATAATGGTGTAGGCGTTTTTCTTGTAGAGGGCAATGGCCTCGGGCTGTGCCAGTCCTGTTTCCAGGATGCATTTTGTATAGTTCATTTCCCCGGCCCATGCTTCCAGCTCATTGAGCACGAGGGAGGCTATGCCCTGCCCTCGCCTGGCGGGCGGCACATACATGCGTTTCACTTCCATTATGCCAACGGCATATTCTTTTATAGCCCCGCAACCTATGGCTTCGCTGCCATCATATGCAAGCACTACATGCCTTATCAGGTCTACCTTATTGTACTGTGCGTAAAATGCATGGTCGTCGCCATCCCTTATAGCAAGGTCTTTATCAAGTGCTGCAACGAGCATGCGAAAATCGGGGTTTGAGGAGTCTGTCCTTGTCAGCGTTATCATGATGGAAAATGAGCGCCAAAATTATTGCTATTTCCGGATAAAAAATTCATCCCTTCCCTCCAACGATGAGGAAACGAGCCTTACCAATATGACCTCACCCATGCATGCGGGCAGGGAAGCCCCCCTATCCGAAACTGCCCGGGCAGACAGCAGGAGTGCGCCAATATCCTTATTATCGCAATAAATCAGATGCGAATACTTGAAATACCTCCTTCCCGCCACAGCTATGAAATGAGAGAAATGCCGTAACTTCATACCATCATATGCTGCTACACAAACGCCCCTACATATATGACATAAACAGATCATGCCTGATTTTTGCCATACTGTTATTTACCTGTTCTTCTGCTAAAGCACAAGCCCCGAATGCCCCGCAACAACCCTATGACTGGGCAAAGGTGGCGCGGGTAGACATTGACTGGAAAAAATATCCCGGAAAGTACAAGGCCATCAGGGATATTCTTGACCATCTGGCCAAGGACGCAGCAGGGATAGAGATACTTGAGCGTATAGCCAAAAACAACCCCGGCGTGCTGAAAATAAAAGACAAAGATGACGTGGTGAGCGCCAATACGGTGGAGGGTGTGGATGCCGTATTTGCGGCAGACCTGGGCGTGAGGCTTATAAAACAGGATATGAAGTATGACCCTATAGACAATGACCTGGTCATCAACTTTACTAAAGGGGGCGAACTGCTGAGCTTTGACGAGGAGACGCACCACTTCTTTAAAGTGAGCCTGAACAATATAGTAGCTACAGAACTGGAACGCGCAGGATGGGAGCGCACCACAGCCGAGAAGAACTGCAGGCTGCTGATAGCAAAAATGAGCCCGCAGGAGAACTACCTGTTCAATAATTACAAAGACCTGATGGGAGAGAAATTCAGTACGGGAGATATTGAGCATTGCCGGAAGAAACAAGTGACGATACACAACCTGAGAACAAAAACAAAGGACACCTACACCTTTACGGATGTAGTGACCGATGCTCTGAAAGAGTACAGGATGTATGCCGAAGACCGCAAGAAAAATGCCTACGCGATAGATACCCGTGAAATGCCGCTATCAAGGAAATATACGGATAAGCTGGGAGAACCCCACCGCTCGAAAGAGCCGGTATTTAATGTACGGCTGGGAGAGAACCGGTCGAGGGACCTGCAGTTTGGCCCCACTACCGGCACCGACTATATAGCGCTTACTGCCGGCCAGCAGAATGAATACAAAAACCTGGACGTGTATTATGACGATGCGCAGCAGGGAAAGGTAGATAACCCTACGGTACTGGTGCGGATAAAAGAAGAGTACGTGGCGCAGCTGAAGTATGATACGAAAGCGCTGAACTCGAGGAAAATGCTGGAATATGTGGATAGGCTGAAAAAATATTTTGACAAGGACTACAAACCCGTGACCGACTACCAGGCAGTAACTGACAAGGAAGTGGAGCAGACCCTGAAAAGAAACCCCTACCTGGAAGGCGCAAACGAGGTGATAATGGCAGAAACTATTTACGCCCAATCGAAAAAGAAAAAATAAAACCGCAAAATATGGAACATCTGAACTTAGCGATAAAAATAGCTGTAGACAGCTGGAACGCTACACTGGCAAGAACAAGCGCAGTGCTGAACGATATTACCGATGAAGACCTGCAACGGGAAGTATCACCGGGCAGAAATACGGGTATATACTTGCTGGGCCACCTTGTGGCAGTGCATGACAAAATGCAGCCACTGCTGGGTATAGGCGCGCAACGCTACCCGCAATTGGACGAGATATTCCTTGCCAGCCCCGACAAATCGGGGAAGGCGATGCCGCCGGCCGCGGAACTGAGGGAAAAATGGGAAGTGGTGAACGATGCGCTGAATACGGCATTCAGAAATATGCAGCCCCAGGAATGGCTGGCAAAACACACAGCTGTATCGGAAGAAGATTTTGCGAAACAGCCATACCGCTGCAAACTGAATGTGCTGTCCAGCCGAACCACCCACCTTGCCGAACACTACGGGCAACTGCTTTTTCTGAAGAAAAAGGCGTAATGGTGGAAATCCTTCAAAATGGAGACTGCGGCAAGGATATATTTTTGAAAATACCGTTATTTACCCGTACCACAGGTTAATTTTTATCTCTATTTTGTCGCGGTTAACTCACCAAAATGCATTTATTATGAAAAAGCTAACTGCACTATTACTTATTGCGCTTGTATACCTGCCTCTTTCTGCGGGGGCATGGGGCAAAAAAGGACACCAGATGGTGGCCGAGATCGGGTTCGAAATGCTGGACGAGAACACCCAGAAAGAAATCCTGAAATACCTGGGCAATATAAGCGTGCCCGCCGCAGGCACCTGGATGGACGATATGCGCAACAACCCGAAGTATGCGTATATGAAGCCCTGGCATTTTATCAACCTGGAGCCGGGAGGGCATTTTGAGCCATCAGACGCGCATAATATAGTGAACGAGCTGAACAGGGTGATCAAAGAACTGAAACATAAGGAAACCCTCACCGATGTGCAGATACAGCAGGACCTGCTGGTGCTTTTTCACCTGGTGGGCGATATAGCCCAGCCACTGCACGCTGGCTACGGCAGCGACCTTGGCGGCAACAATGTTGAGGTAACCTATATCAGCAAACCATCAAACCTGCATAAGGTATGGGACAGCGAGATAATAGAAGGAGAAAAAATAAGTAAAGATGACTGCATGGAATTATTCGGCTCCCTGTCGGATGAAAAGATCGATGCGATCAGGATGATAAACCCTGAAGCCTGGATGAAGGACTCACGGCAGTTGCTGAACCGCATATACAATTTTAAGAACGACACTATAAACAGGGCCTATGTGACCCGGAACAAGATAGTGGTAAAGAGGCAGTTGCTGTATGCCGGCATTCGCCTGGCCGCTACGCTTGACGAACTGTTTAAAGCGCCGGTAAAAGTAAAAGCGGCCGCCACGGGCACAAAGGCCTTAAAGCCCCGCACACGCGGGCTGGATACCGTGACACTGGAACATACCTGGTACAGGTCGCATTTTGTGAACAGTGTGCATATACCCTGGGTGGTAGAGTACACACTGAGGGCTGACGACGTGAACTGCGAAGACCCGATAAAGCGATCGGACAAATTTGCGCCGGACCCATTCAATGTAACAGCAACCGACCTGGACAAAGACTATGCAGGCAGCGGCTATGACCGTGGCCACAACATGCCTGCCGCCGACAATGGCTGCCACGGGCCACAGGCAATGGCAGAATGTTTTTACTTCAGCAATATGTTTCCGCAAACACACAGGCTCAATGCAGGAGCATGGAAATCCCTGGAAGTGCAGGAGCGCGAAATGGCCATAGAGCATGACTCTATTTATGTGTGGATAGGCAGCTATGGCGTAGCCAAAAAAATAGGCACCAACAAAGTAGTGGTGCCCAAGTACTGCTGGAAGGTGATATATGACTACAAGACCAAAGAATGGTCAGCCTATATTTTCCCTAACACCACTGCGGTATCGGGGAAACCGGCGGATTTTAAAACGACAGTAGCCGATATAACTGCGAAGTCGGGATTTGAGTTCAGGTAAGGCGGGGTATTATTCCGCCTTCACGAACTTACGTACCGTGCCGCCATGTTCGCCACGCAGCCTTATATAATACAGGCCTGCGGGCAATGTACTAACATCTACCCTTGTCTGCCACATGGAGATAGCGCCATGCACCAGTGACTGACCTACTTCGTTGGTAATTTCGTAGGCAGCATACGCACCATCCGCCATGTTGATGAAAAGCTCATTGGTAGCGGGGTTAGGGAATATCTCTACCCCATTGATATCAGCACTGGTTACCGGCGAGCCTAATGTACATGGCAGTGGATAAACGGTGAACGTATAAATGGCATTACATCCCATAATGGAATAGGAGATATTTACAGAGCCCGCAGCAGCACCTGTAACAATGCCGGTTGTGGCACCCACGGATGCTATGGATGGGTTGCTGCTAGACCACGTGCCGCCGGGTGTAGTGCAACTGAGTGGAGTGGGTATGGTGACGCAACCGGTATGCGAACCAGTAATAGGCGCGGGGGTAGGGTTGACAGTAATGGTACGACTGGTAGTATAAGGCGTACCCGACTTATACACCGTAAGTGTGATAGGGAAAGTACCGGCTGCCATGTAGCACATCGTCATGGTATCTGTAGCTGCCATTAGACCGCCGGTCCAGCTCCACCTGAGGCTATCTATAGCACCTGTAGTGGTATTGTCAAAAAACAGACAATTGCCGGTACAGGCAGTAAGGCCGGGAGTGACTGTATATGATGGGACAGGGGTGGCTGTCGAAAGGCTTCCGCTCAAAGAAACACTGTCAACAGCAAATGAGGGGTCTGTAGCGGTACCATCTCCATCATTGACCCAACGAAAACCAATCTTTACATTCGAATTGTTGTCGGCGCTTGCGGGGAGAGAATATGTATAATGCGTCCACATTCCCTGTGGAGTGATGCCAGGGCATATCGGAGCGGTCTTGGGCGTATTTACCAACAAGCTCCACGTAACGCCATTGTCTGGTGAATACCACACAGAAGCATCATCATCAGTGAGTTCTCCCGCTTCTATATAGTAAAATGCCAAAGTTATACCATACCTGCCGGTGCAATTAATAGTAGGTGAGTTTGCGCGGCGGTCGGTAACATAAAAAGCACTGCCGGCAATATAGCTTGCACCCAAGTCGCCTATTGCAGATGCCAAATGTAATGTTGGACCAAGGCCGAAAGATGTACCGCAATCGGAACCACAGGTACCGGCAAGTTGACCTGCCTCTTGGCAACTTACATACCATTCATTAGGAAGAACGCCTTCAGAACCTGTAGTAGAAATACCCCACGTGCCATTTGGCCCCGTATAGGCTGATGCAATCACACTTGCGCTACTTGATGTGCCAAAATTCTCTGTCCAGAAAATCTGGGCGTTTGTATAAATGGCCGAAAAAAGCAGGCAACTGATTAAAGTGAGTATTTTTTTCATAACCTTTTTTCTTAAAGATAATGAAAAAGTAACATAAACAAATATTTACTTGCAAATTATTGCCCGTCCTCATCCAGGCCATAGTCCATGTGCAGCTTATGAAACAGCCTGTGAATAGCCGGGGCAAGTATAAAGCCGATATTGGTAATAAAAACAACCCCACTGAAGAGGGCATATGCCGAGGAGAATACCTTACCCGAAAAATTATTTATAGTGACCACAGGCCCCATGCCACTAAGTATCATAGAGGCATTATGCAGCGCATCAATCCAAGGGATATCTGCCGTATAATGATAGCCGAAAATACCAAGGAGCAGGCAGAAAGATAAAATGCCCGTAGCTATGAGCAGGTTCCGCAAAAGCCTGCTGTAATACACCTTCACGGGAGCCAGTGGCTGTTCTTTGTTTTCGTACATGATCAATGACATTTAAAATGTTCGAACGGCTCTTTGCACGACAGGCATTTATAAAGCGCCTTACAGGAGGTGGGGCCGAACCGGCTTACCAGTTCAGTTTCTTCCGAACCACAACGCGGACAGCTCGTCACCTCTTCCTCGAAAAGGCCCAATGCCTGAAATGCTTTCCTGTTTGGTGGAGCGATTCCATATTCTTTCAGTTTCACCTTTCCTTCTTCGGTCATCCAATCAGTAGTCCATGCAGGGCTGATCTGCTGCTCTATCTCAACATTCTTTACACCATGACCAATCAATGCCATCTTGATGCCAATAGCAATCACATCCATAGCAGGGCAACCGCTGTAAGTGGGAGTAATGGTGACTTTTACCGTCTGCGCATTATCCCCATCAATAATTTCCACTTTACGCACAATACCCAGATCGAGTATGGTAAGCACCGGCACTTCGGGGTCTGTTACTGCTGACAGCCATTGCCAAATATCGTCACTGGTCATACGCACACACTTTACTTTTGTTTTAAAAAATGATTATTTACCATTACCGTACCATCAGGCGTTTTTGAGATAATAAGCGCATCCGCTGGCCTGAGCATCAGCTCATCCATAGCTATGTAGGTGGGCTTGGGTATATTCCTCAACTTGCACCTTACTGACCTTACATTATCAGGTATCCGAAAATACTTTGAACAGCGGAACCACATACCATGATTATCCACGCTCTTGTTAGTAACGGCATCACACTCGCTTACTACGGCACCGTGGTCCCCAAGCAGCTGCAGGGTTATATAAGGCGACCTGAAGTCCTGGTTGCCCAGCAGGAACCAGCAGGAGAATTCATACAGTTCTCTACCGGGGATTGATGTAACAGGGATGGTAACTAATACCGTACTATCCTTATCCTCAGCCGGCACCCCACCGGTGCCGAACAAATGTGTACCGGCTTTTTCATCGTAGTGGTTTATGTAACATGGAGCAGTACTATTGATAACAGTATCACCCTGCTTCATGAAGGGCAATATGGCAGCGACGCTATCGGCATACTTTTTATCATTTGCAGCGAGGCGGTCGGGGTAGCAGGCATATACATGGCATTGCGAAAAATGCCCTATCGGCACTGAAGCCTGCAGCAGGTATTTCTGATCCACATTTAGAGAATCCTCTTCAAAATGCATGAGCAGGAAGGGCTTCCTGGTCTTTATATCACGGAGTATAGGTTTATCGGTAAACGGACCGCCATCAATCTTCACCTGGCCCATGGCCTGCGACCATGAAGAGCGTGACATCATAACATCTATCACCGGCAAATGTAATTGCAGCGCGGCCTTGGCAGACAGCATGATCTTCCAGTCGGGGTCGCCTACCCACAGCTTCTCAGTACCAATGTGAAAATAAGGTATGATGAGTATAGCCTGAAAATCATTGCCCGAAAAATGATGCTCGTTTAAAAATGCTTCCCAGCCTTGTTCTTTAGGCGTATATACCACACCATAATAGTACTCGGCTTTCAGTGAAAGGTCGCGGGTGAACTTCACATAGCCTGATGCCTCATAACCCCACAACCCGAGAGACAGTAATAAGAGAGAATAGCCCAACACATATTTCTTCCAACCCTTCATCCCGGCGCAGAAGTGATATAAGACTACCACAGCATAAATGGTGATGATGTAATAAAAAATCCAGCTAAAACGCCCCAGCGACCTGAACTGTTTAAAAATGGACATGTACTGCATAATCCATTCCATGTGCCACTTAAAAGGTATGCCCATGCCAAATAGCAGGGCTGCGAAAGCTGTAAATAACCACACGGGAGAAAAACCATATTGGTCGCCTACTACCTGTAACCGTTTCTGCCGCACACTTTTTATCAGTGTAAGCAATAAGCTGATGCCCGCTACCAGCATAACCGCCAGGCCCACATAGGCATAGCCTTCTCCCCCGCTGCTGACCATATGGTATTTATCTGACTTTTCGAACATGTTCCACACTGGCGAATAGACAGAGGTTACTACATGTTTGACTTGGGTGCAGGTCTCATGCAATGTATAAAACGGCGTTGTTGGGCGGTCTTTAATAGGATCTGTCAGCTTCATCACAACACCTACTACCCCAAGCACAAAAACAACAGAAGTGAACAGCCAGACGGCGTGTTTCATTTTAGCCATCAGCTCCCCTTTCACAAAAAAGAAATAACCGACCAGGTAGAAAGTTGTCCATACCAGCATCAGCGCCGCATAATAGGGATGGAGGAAAGCAGCTATACACCCTGTAACGAAAAAATAAACACAATAGCGCCAATGGCTGCGCTCGTGATACCTTATGGTCCAGTAGAAAAGCATGGGGATAATGCAGGGAAACGCCAATGCATAATGCCCTTTGAGGCGCAATATCTGCGGTGTACAAATACAAATGACACCGGCAAAAACAATGGCCCAGAAAGGCGGCACCTTAAATTGCAGCAATATGCGGTACACATAAACTATAGACAACACATAAGATATACCCAGCAATATCCAGTACACTGCCAACGCCTCCTCAGCGGTAACACCACCTATACGCGCCAGCAAAACTGATAGGACCGGCTGGCCATCGGTATATACTATATGCTCGCCATAGGGATAATTCATCCCGTCGAACCAATACCCGCTGCCAAGCGTGCTGTGATAAATATAGGTGAACGTATTCTTTATAGCATCACCACCAAGCTCGGGAATAACGTGGGCCGGGTTTGTGACCATACCCGAAAGCGTAAGTATGACCAGCCCTACTGCAAAAATGATAGCCACAAAAAGCCATATAGTATTTCGCAGTTTATTCATCAGGTCTATTTGAAAAGCAACTTTGCAAAATTCAGCATTTCGGGCAATAAGATACGATAATCCATTTTACGGAAACGTACATTTTCTTTGAGCGTAATGGGAATAGCCTTCACGCGCAGCTTTTTACCCTTGAAGCAATTGCGGACAAACTCAAGATCGAACAGGTAGCGGTCTATGGTAGTTTGCTGAAAAAGTGCAGCCACCGGTCGCCTGAAACCTTTAAGCCCGCATTGAGTATCGGTTATGGGCAATGACAGGAACAAACGGATAAGCATCCTTAAAAAGCGGGAAATAACCCTGCGCACAAACGGCACCTGGGCGTAATATTGCTCGTTCTTCACCCCCACCCCAACATCATACTCATTTTTGCGCAACCCATCGTATACGGTATAGAGGCTCTCCATAGTATAGGGCATATCAATATCCGTATATATAATGATATCCCCTGAGGCGACAGCCACCCCCTGCCTGAGCGCGTATCCCTTGCCCCGGTTCTCTTCATACCGTACCACTTTAATACCGGGAATATGCTGCTCAAGAAAAGTGAGCCCTTCATTAGTTTCTTTGCTTGCAGCACCATCCATCACAACGACCAGTTCCACCGCACTATCGGCTTTTTCGCAAAAGCTGTGATAGGCGGCATTTACTATTAGCTCCCATCCCGGCGGGGGATTATAACAGGGCAAAACTAACGATGTGGCCATTCAATGAAATTAAGAAAAATTATACCGGGCAAAGTAGTAAATAAAATTACCACTCCATACCGGGGTATGCACGCTGCATGAACTGTAGCTCGGCAAGTATATAGCCCAGGTGCTCGGAATGACGGCCATCTTTACCACCCTGCTGCATCCATGTATCTTTGGGCGCAATAATATTCGCCTCTGCAAACACATTTTGAACTATATCGGCCCAGGGTTGTTTCAGCGCATTTAGATCAACGCTTATACCCTGTTGCAATAACGCATTATCTGTTTCGTTGGCAATGAAAAGCTCACCGGTATAGCTCCATAATTCATTCACGGCCTTTTGCATACGCTGATGGCTTTCGTCTGTGCCGTCACCCAGCCGAACCACCCATTCACTGCTCCAGCGCAAATGATAGGTAACTTCCTTAAGCGATTTCTCCGCTATGGCAGACAATGTTTCATCTTTGCTGTTTACCAGTGCTTTAAAGAAAAGATAGTTAAACGCATCATAGAAAAAAGCACGTGCTGTGGTATATGCCCAATCGTTGTTGGGCTGCTCCACCAGCAGTACATTCCGAAAATCCCATCCATCGCGCAGGTACGCAAGGTCGTCTTCATCTACGGGTGAGCCTGTGGCAAATACCTGCTGCAAAGCTACAGATGTAAAGGCGTCCGTTTTAGCCTCGGGAGAAAATGCATTAAACTGATCGGCAGCGTATTGGTATAAACTGCGGGCACGGCCCAGGTGGTCGAGCGATGTATTGGTCAGTGCTATGTCCTGCTCCAGTACCGGCCCGTGGCCGCACCACTCGCCCAGGCGGTGACCCAGTATCAATGCGTCATCCGCGAGCCTAAGGGTATAGTCCAGCAATCTGGAATCAGGAATTAGGAATTGGGAATCCATGAAATATCTTATCAATTAATATGGTCAACAATCATAAATCACGCATCATAAATCATTCGTCACATATACTTCACTTCATCAGGCAAATTATAAAAAGTAGGATGGCGATATATTTTGTCATTCGCCGGGTCGTAGAGCGATTCCGATTCACCGGGATCGGAGGCATGAATATGCCTGCTCTCCACTACCCATATACTCACGCCTTCCATACGCCGCGTATATACATCGCGCGCATTTTCTATCGCCATTTGCGCATCGGCAGCATGCAGGCTACCTGCGTGCTTATGATCAAGACCGGCCTTGCTGCGGATAAACACCTCCCACAATGGCCATTCGCTTTTATTCTTTATTTCCTTTTCCATGTCGAACTCTTAAAAAACGATGTGTAACAGCATTATGCGGCTTTAGCCGCTTTTTCTTTCCTCTTTTGCGCGTGTGCCATTGCGGCATCTCTCACCCATTGCCCGTTTTCCCATGCTTTTTTACGGGTTTCAAGACGCTGCTTATTGCAAGGTCCATTGCCTTTTACCACATTCCAGAATTCATCCCAGTTGATAGCGCCGAAGTCATAATGCCCGCGCGCTTCATTCCATTTCAGGTCTTTATCAGGCATTTCCAGCCCCAGTACTTTAGCCTGTTCTACAGTCACATCCACAAATTTCTGCCTTAGCTCATCGTTAGTAAAACGCTTGATGCGCCACCTAACGCTCTGCTCTGTATTCGGGCTCTCGGCATCGGGCGGGCCAAACATCATGAGCGAT
Source organism: uncultured Flavipsychrobacter sp. (assembly GCA_964430995.1). Lineage (GTDB taxonomy): Bacteria > Bacteroidota > Bacteroidia > Chitinophagales > Chitinophagaceae > Nemorincola. Next base: position 14,817 of record CAYSIG010000041.1, on the reverse strand, counting down.
GGCCACCACCAGCGATTGAATGCATCCTGTGCTAATTTTTTCTGTATAGCAGTACCCTTAGACAGGGTAAGCATTATCTCAAACCCCTGCCTCTGGTGAAAACTCTCCTCCTTGCATACACGCACCATTGCACGCGCATAGGGGCCGTAAGAAGTACGGCAAAGTGGTACCTGGTTCATAATGGCTGCGCCATCTACCAGCCAGCCTATAGCGCCCATATCGGCCCAGGTAAGCGTGGGGTAATTGAATATGGATGAATATTTAGCTTTACCGGTATGCAACTGGTCATACAGTTCGTCACGGGTCACGCCCAATGTTTCGGCGGCGCTATATAGGTACAGCCCGTGGCCGGCCTCGTCCTGCACTTTTGCCAGCAATACCGCCTTACGGCGCAGGCTGGGGGCACGGGTGATCCAGTTGCCTTCAGGCAACATGCCGATTATTTCGCTATGGGCATGCTGCGAAATCTGCCTGATAAGCGTTTTGCGGTAATCATCGGGCATCCAGTCTTTGGGCTCTATGGTTACATCTTTATCTATCAGTGCATCAAAATGCTCCTGGAAGGAATGGGCCATTTATATAAAAATTTATAACTACAAATATACGATATAAAAAAATAATGCCGCTTTATACCCCCATCACTTATTCACATAAATAATTTTTCATACAAGCCAAATTATGCTTTCAGCTACTGAGCAAACAGGAACCTCAGCGTAACACCCGCACGGGTAGTAGTAGTGGGGTATGAATTGGAAACATATGGTATGGTCTGCTGGCGGTCGTAATAAAAATGCAGGGTAAGTTTCTGGTTCACAGAGTAATCTATGGTTGGCGATATACGTATCACCTTCTGCCCGCGAGATACTACATTTATATTGTTGGCAAGGAAGGTATTGCTCGATTTATCATCGCGCAGACCTATATCCAGTTTGCAGATAAGTTCATTCTTCAGCCTTTTCACACCCAATACGGTGAAAGGCAGCCTAATGCCCTTCTTCCTGAACCCGAACCCGAATACATATTCCGTACTGGCATTCTCGCTGATCTGGTAATCAATAAGGCTAAGGCTCTCCATTTTCGACTTACGTATATCAAACCTGGCGGAAACGTTGTTCTTAAAGGCCATATCAAAGCCGATGAGGGGATTGAATGCCTGCGAAATAGTCACATTGGGCACCTGGAAGAAAGGCACATAGTTGTTTGAGTTCGAATCAAGGAAGGACGGGAAGCCCAGCCCGTAAAGGTCGTTGAAGAGCAGGTTAGAGTTGAAGGAGTTCATAGACATAGTGCCGGTATATGCATGGGTGACTATGAAATTGGAGAATATGGATGAGAACAACGGCAGTTTGGTAAGGCCATTGTAAGTAACCTTCCAGTTGGGCAGCGGCGTATAGTATTTGAACGGGTTATCGCTCACCTTTGTATGCTTATAGTCTATCAAAGCAGCGCTTTCAGCGCTTTTGCCGGAATAAGCGGCAATGAATGAAGGTATAAGCACGTCCTGGGAGAACGGCCCGTACCCTTTGTAATAGCCGGGATTGGACGGATCGGGAACTCCATTGGTGTATGGGTTACTTGTCCCGAGCCTACGGGAGATGATAGCCCTGTTTGAAAGGAATTGATTATAGGTAGGCGAGCCCACTTCTGTATTTTTAAACATGGTCTTTACAGCAACATAGGATATATTGAATGATCCGCCTTCATAAGGGTTCAGGTGATGAAAAGAACTGTCGGGGTGATAGCTGGTATCTGCATACAATTCGCTGTGCGATTTGCTGAATGTCTGTGTAAGTGTCAGATCCACGCGGAAATCCTTGTGTGGCAGCAGCGTGGCCTGGGCGTTCAGGTTGCGTGAATAATTTTGCTGGAACTGGGCGTTAAAGAATGTATCCCTTGAAAGCTTGTCCGCGTTTGCCTGGCGTGCAAGCCATGCGCCGTCAGGTTGGTACCCGTAAACAAAATTGAGGCCGGGGGCACCCGAATAATTATTTATGCCCATGAAACGGGTGCTGTCCATATAACCCGGCAATATGGTACCCGCTGTTTGCGAATAATTGACCGTTACACGGTTCACCATAGTAAGCACATGCCCTATCGCATCCTGAGCCGGGGACAATTGCGGTACTTTACTGCGCCTCAATTTCCTTGCTGCTTTGCGTTCCTTTTTCTTCTTTGCCTTTTCTGCCACTTTCTTCGCATGTTCCTGTGCTTTAAGCACCTTCACCACCGAATCAATCTGTTTATCGGTCATATTCGCCGTGTTCACATTCTGAAGCAAGCCGCCGTATTTTTCTTTTACCGGATCAGTTTTATCGGGGTCTTTCTTCATATCCGAAGGCTCTTTCCTTGTAACATCAGGTTCAGCCTTACCGGTATCCGATTTACCTCCCTTCGTTTTGCCGCCAGGCTTTGCCAATCCATCACTTCCATCACCTTTTGCGTCTTCTCCAAAAACATCTTTTTTCGCGCCACCCTGCTTGCGCAGATCTTTTACATTTTTCTTCGACTCACCATCTCCCTGTGTAACGGTATTTCCCGCAGGCTGGCTTTGCCCTGCCTGCTTCTTCTTTACCCTTGGGTTATTAAGCGCCCTGAGCCAGCGCGACTTGTTATATAACTGCGTCATATTCAGCTCACCTGTGATTGTTTTTGTTTGTGTGTTGCCTATTGTATTACCCAACTCATAGGCAACCGGGGGCGCTGTGGTCCAGGTATAGTTAGACGAATAGCTCAGACGGCAGTTCATCCAGTCGGTAACAGGCAACTTCGCAAGCGGCACATTATAGGTGCTGTTGAACGTCTGGTTGTAATAGGTATTATGCCCGAAGGTCCCTATCTGGCGCCATAGCGAATCTTTCTTTTCTTTTGTGTTCACTCGTCCGTATGGCTCATCTATCCTGGATATGTTATTAGCGGCATAATCGAGGGACAGGGAACGCATCAATTCCCATCGCAGGGTATAGGCCCGGTTCCATGTAAAGTTTTTGTAGAATGTTGGCGGTATCCTGTACCCGCTTCCATCATTGAAATCGCGCACCTTGGTCTCCTCCGTTATCCTGTTCAGGTCATTGCGCATGGTAAATGTGGATGGTAGTGGGGTAAGGTTAACGTCCTTTACGAGTGAAAGCCATTTGGACCTCGATTTTATCATCCTCCTGAAAGGCTCAATGGGCTTTGATTTGATCGCATAAGTATATCCTAAGCCGTATTTCTGCGTCTTTAGCTGGTCTTTCTCAATAGTGGGGCTGCGCTTTATCTGGTCGTTGTAGGAATAGCTGAAATCAAAATTCTTGACACTCCACGGTTTGCGGGTCTTCGTTGCCGGGGCAGAGGGATTACCCTGTATCCGTACATTAGTAAAGTTAAAGCTCTTGATAGAGGTAAAATCCTGCGCCACCTTTCTTATCGAATCGCGAGCCTGCGCATTCTTAGCACCGCTCAACTGGTCGCCCAACAATACATCCTCATTATACGGGTCATATTTAGGGGTGCTCACATTCTGCGTATACCCGGCAAAGAAAGGCAACTGAACACCCCAAGTCCTCGGCATTACCTTACCAAGGTTCAGATTGGTTGATGTGTTATACTGGTAATAATTGTCCTGCAGGCGCTGGTTTATCTTCTGGTCTATGTTGCCATAGCCGGGGGTATGCATACTGCCGGACAGATTTACATTACCCAGGTCTGCAAGCTGTACCGATACCTTGCCAGCAGCCGCATAGCCGGCACGGTCATATATTCCCGCCATCCTCAGCTCATCGAACCAAACTTCCGCACACTTTGGCAATCCATCGTCTCCCGGGCTCTGCGGAGATTTTTTAGGGTTAAACAGGCCCAGCATAATATTCTTTGCTGCGCCGATATTAGGGTTCCCTAACACTACGATGGTGTTGCCCCTGGAGTCAGTAGTGGAATAAAGCTGGGTGCTGGGCAAGCCCTTGGCATCTCTTTCCTTCTTGGCATTCACCAGGTCCTGCAGCAGCAGGTTCACCTGGTTTGCGGCAGGCCATACCTGCACATCCAGATTATTTCCGGGAGCAGTAACCGCAAGCGGCACTACATACTCATAATAGTTCTGTGTAAAATCGCTGCCTATCCTTATGAATGCGCTCACATCAGCATCCCTGATGGCCGGCGAACCAACCATTGATTCGGCATGTATGAATGTGCGCAGGTAAGTAAACTGGCGCATGTCCACATTCACTTCTTTATACACGGCCCTGCGGCTACCTTCCATCAGGGCACAAGCCCTGAGCGACAACGACTGCTCATTCAACTGCAATACCTGGTTCTGGGCCGCTGTGGTCAGCTGCCGGTTCACGCCGGGTGGCAACACATAATTTACAGGGTCCCTTTTGCCGTTCTCTTCAATGTTTACCGATGTGACTGTGAAATCTGTAAGCCCCTGTTGCTGCTGCGGTATATTCTCATCAGGATTATCGAGGTTATATATGTAGGTACGCCATTGATTGCGGCCCAGCTCCAGGGTGGCAAAACGAAGAATCGTACTATCTTCCCATCCATTGAGGAACATACGCAGGAACCGTATAGACCTGAAGTCAGATATGCCACCTATACGGTGGGTAAATTCACGTACAGGTATTTTAAACTGATACCATCTTTCCGGTTCCGACTTGCCATTAGGCAGCTTTACCCCCTGAGGGTTGTCCTGTATGCTGACGATATAATTTGTACCCACCTGCATGCCAGGCGTAAAATCGATACGGTACTGAAAATAACTTTCAGATTGGTTCAGCGTATTGTCCCTGTTCACGTCTTCCGATTCAGGGATGGTTGTAGAAGAAGTAGCGAATGCAGCATTGGCAGCGGTAATGGGTGAATTGCCCTGCGGGCTATTGTACTTTTTGTAACGCCCGGGAATACCCAGCCCATCGCCATTATTCATCTGGTCGTAATCTGAGCCACGATAAAAATGGTAGTTGTCGGTAGCAGGGTCGCTGTAAGCATCAAGAAACGCGGGATTGCCTGCGCCCAATTTCTGGCGAAGCTTAAGCAGGTAATCAGCAAAATAAGTACGCTCATCAAACTGACCGGCTGCTATAGCTGAATCCAGAAGGCCGTCATAGCCCACATCCTGCAATGTGCGCGAGGTAGGGTCATTATCAAAAGCGCGCGTTATCTGCTGCGCAAATTTAGGCACGTAACCAAAAGCGGTAGTATCCAGCTTAGAGACATCAAACGGAGCGGGAATACCATTCTCAAAGAACATCCTGGAATCCTTTACCACATCCTCCGAAATATTACCCAGGTTGAAGAACAGCGAACCTCCTTTTGCGTTAGGATTTTTGTTGTGCACAAAAGGGTCCATCACCCAAAACTGGATATACTCAACATTCGATGCCTCGAAATCTGTATTATCAATAGGGCGTGTGATCCCCCCCCACCTCACAGTAGGGTTCAGCAGTTTTCCGTCATTGTCCACATTGTCCGCATCAAAGTTATATGGACCACGGTCTCTGGGATAAAAACCAATGTCGAAAGTCGCCAAAATGCTTTGTATCGACGCTATCTGTTTGTTTGGGAATACGTCCTTTTGCTGGATGATTCTGATAAAGTGCTGGTTCGGCTCTTTGGTCACATAATTCGGAGACCCTCCGCCATTGTCAATGAGTGTGGGTTCTATACTATACCATGCAAATTTTCCCCGGTTCACCCCTACTTTCAGGTCGTTATGCAGTGCCGATTCGGGGAACAGCTTCTGATTATTCAACCCGATAGCGCCAAATGGCGTTGCCGCCAACGACCATGCCTGCGAAGGGAACTTCAGGTCGTAACTGCTGCTCGTGCCTTCAAAGTTATCAATGTATACCGATCCTTCCGGGTCTAACGCGGCAATCTGCTTTGGCTGCCCGGGCAATAATGCGGCCACCTCCACATTAGTGTTTAAAAATGAAGGGGCAGTGGTAGAATATACCGGCAATTTATCCAGTGCTCGGGTGAGTGAGGGCACCTCAGACTGGTAGTTTGCGTCAAGCCCGAGTACTGTGTTCTTTATCGGATCTTCGCCATAACTTACCTGCTGTGTAAACGGGCGTTCATTGAGCCGCATGAATGTACCGCCTATGTTCAGTTTTTTATTTACATAATAATCTATCCTTGAACCCATGAAGTTCTGCTGCTGGAACCCGAACGTAGCATTGTCCTCATACTGGATATTGATAGGCACCCCTGAATTCAAAATACCTGTGTTCAATATTTTTATGCGGCCCAGGCTATAATCCATTGTATAGTCCTGGTTCTCCACAAGCCGTGTGCCGCCGGCAGAAACAGAAACCGACCCCGGTGGTATATTAAAACCACCAAGAAAAATATCGGATGATGAAGATGATTTGTAGCTGCCCTTGAGTATATACCTGTCTATCTGCTGCGATTGCTGCGCCACCACCTTGGTCGAATCATACAACACCTGGTACACATACTTTTTACTCAATTGCGGATCGGGCTGGGGGCCGAATGCAGATGCCGAAAGATCGCTGCCGAATGGCTCCAGAACCGGGAAGATGATCTTGCCTTGCTGGGTATTTATGGTCGTTCCTTCCACAAAATCGAATATACCGTCGGGTACCTGGTCATTCTGCGCGTTCAGCCGGTCAAGGTTAAGCAGGGTCAGCAGTGGTATACCCTTTGATGGTCCGTCGGGTATATACCTGAGGTCTCCGCCTGCAGGCTGCTGGTATAAGATGTTCAGTATGAAGTTATCCTTTGACACGCCCAGTCCGCCGAGTGCGTAAACATTCTTCATCATCAGGTCCCAAACTGGCAAAACCGGCCTTGCCGATGTACCTTTCAGCAGCTTGAGGAATATCACCTTTGAATTGCTGGTATCGGGCGGCAGGTCTTCTGCGAATTCGCCCACCTGGTATACTTTCCCTTTGTAAGTGTACCTGTAGGCCACACCCAGCACGTCCTCCGGATTCATCTGCGTGTTCAGCATGATATAGCCAAGCTGGGGATGAAAAGAAAATTCGGATGGAGAGAGCTGCCGGGCGGTAGTTGCTTCAAAATCCTGCCCCTGCAGCAGGCCTAATGTGGTAACAAGGGTATTGATAGCCGAACTCTGCTGGCGGCTGAACTGGTTTTGCACCAGCTGGCGGTACAGGAAGTTTGATTGGTTATCGGGCAGCCCGTTGCGCACTGTGGTATTGGGGTTATACATTGCCTTGTTGTAGGGCTGCGCCTCACCAAGGTCCATGAAACACTCCACGTTACGCACGCCATTCACCACGCCGTTCCTGTTCGTTATCCACACCTGTATCTTGCTGATGTTGATATTGGAACGCAGCTTCGGAAAATCCTTCAATGCATAGTTGTAGTTATCACGAAAAAAATGCGCCAGCAGGAAGTTCTTATTATCCTCATATCCGCTGGCTTTTATGGCTATCTGCTGCGACTGCGCGCCACCCTGTATGGTCAGGCTTTTACGCTGCGATTTTTGCTGCGACAGCACAGCCGTCACCCACAGTTTGCCAAACTGCAACTGCGTCTTCAAACCGAACAATGACTGGACGCCATTGATCAGGTTGCTCCTGAGGGGGAAGCTCACATTGCCCGCCTCTATCTTTTTAAGCATTTCATCCTCTTTGCCGTTATAATCCAGCTTCTGGATATTCTGGTAATCGAATGTAGCCTTAGTGTTGTTGCTGATATTCAGCTTCAGCTTATCACCCACCGTTGCCAGCAGGTTGATGTTCATCTGCATATCAAAATCAAAAATGCCATATTTCTGGGCCCTCTGTGGCAATGTGGGGTTTTTAATATTCTGCCCAACCCAGCCAAATGTTACATCGACATTACCCTGTGGTTTTACAGAAATGGAATTGCCCCCGAATATGCGATCGAAAATGCCTTCTTTGTACATCTGCGGCAGCTCGGGCTTTTTATTGAAAAGCATCAGCCCGTCCATCCTGCGCTGCCAGTATGCGTCTTCCTCCTGCTTGCCCCTGTATTTCCCATATTCATCAAGTGTGAGGTAGGTGGGGTTGCGCATGAAATCGTTCCCCAATTTGTCGCTGTAGTTGTAGTTATTCGACTTAGGGTCATAATCAAAGCTCCTTTGCTCATTTTTCGGATCGTTCAGGTCTATGCTTCTGGGGTTTTGAGCATCTACTACAGGGTCGCCTGTGCGGTCATAGATCGGGAATCTTAATTTCCGGGCACTGTCGTTCTTCGCCAGACTGTCTTTATTGCTTGTGGTATCGGGCTCAGGGGAATAAAAAACAAAACGGGGGCGGTAGCCGCGGGCAGCAGTATTTGCTATAACTGCCACCAGCACTATAAATAACAAAATAATATATCCAAAATTACTTTTCCCCTTCAATCTTAGTTCTTTAGTGATTTTTACAAAGCGCGCAACGCCTGTTTTATCAGTTCCTCAACCGACAACGAAGACACATTGTCAATTTTCTTAATTGCACTTTCTGCCATACTTCTGCTGATGCCTAAATTCACTAATGCTATTAACGCATCTTCCTGCGTTGTATTGTGTATTACAGACGATAAATGGGGTGTATTTTTCCTGGGTGAAAGCTTACCTTTTAACTCTAAAATAATACGTTGCGCGGTTTTGCCGCCTATACCCTTTACCCGCTCCAGGGTTTTGTTGTCTTCAGTGGCCACAGCCCGTTCCAGTTCATCTGTTGTCAGTGACGATAACACGATGCGGGCGGTTGCTGCCCCAACCCCGCTTATATTGAGCAACTGCCTGAAAGTGGCGCGCTCCTCCTCATCGGCAAAGCCATACAAGACCCATGCATCTTCCCGCACCTGGAGGTGTATATAAAACCTGCATTTATCAAGGTCCTGCACTTTCCCATAGGTCTGGAGCGTGATATTCAACTCATACCCTACACCATTTACCGCCAGATAAAGCAGTGAGGGTGATTTGTACACCAGTTCCCCTTCCAGATAAGCAAACATACATTATTTATTATTAAATATTAAAAGGCCCGTTGCGTCTAAAAAAAACAGGCTATTCGACAAAAAAGGGTATGATCGCTCATACCGCCGGAAAGATACAAACTTTACCTGAGTCATTATTATGACGCAAAACACTTTATTAAAATTTAATTATTGCTGAAACCCTCCAAAACACTGGCAGAAAACTTATGCTGCCGTACCGGGTTTTTCGAGTTGTTTTAAATATGCTGAGAGCCGGAGTAATACCCCGCTGTTGCACATATAAAAAAACATCAATGGGAAAATCTTAAACAAACCACGTTTTGTGGTATTGGCGAGGTCTACAAGGGGGAACAAATAACCCAGCAGGGGCAGTCCTATATACACAACCAATATACCATATAATGCTATGCGGCTTTCCGGGTTAAATTTCCTTATCCAAAGCAGGTCGGCCAGGAAAACTATGCAGAAAAAGAAAATGAAATACCCGAAAATAGAAATACACTCTTCTGAAAAAATAATTATAGTGTTAAAGTCAGCAAACCTCTGGTAGAATACCGAAAGATCACCAAGGTTCGGGTTCAACTGGCCGGTTGCATCAAAAGGAATGGGGACGAAATTTTTCACAAAGCCGTATATGCAAATGAAAAAGAATGCCGTGGGTATAGCCATAAAAACACCTGTATGAAACAGCGCCTGTGTATATTTCACCCTGCTTTTGCGGAAATAATTAAACAACAATGGCAGCGTCAATCCGACCAGCACTAATGTTTCCGTTCTTATATAGGTGGCCAGGCCAAATAAGAAAGCTGAAAATATGAACTCATTCCGTTTCCCGCTTTCCATAAACTGCGCAAGAAAATAAAAGCCTGCAAAGAAGTACACCATATTGCTGTAGTCGTACAATGCCATATAACTATAGGCAAAAAGTTCCGGTACAGACAGGATGAACAGAACAAGAAAGCCTGCCAGCAAAGAATGCAGGCGCCTGACAGACAGCGCATACAACCATACCGTAAAAGAAATAAACAAAAAAGTAAGCCAGGTTTGTCCAAACGGGGATACCAGAAGTTTATAGATTATCTGCAGGCCGGTAATATAAGGCGACTTGAAAATATTGTTAGTTGTAGAGAGGTCTACGGTAAATACAGAATTGATCATAGTGCCTTCCTGCACTGTGTACTCGGCTATCAGTTCAGGCCCGGTAACCAGATCGCGTGGCGAGGGAGGAAAATAAAAACAACGCCATGCGCTCACTGTCACCAGCAAGAGAATAACAAGAAGGAACGGCCATTCATGCGCAGCGGGCAACTTAAATCCGGCAAACCCGGGCCTCTTAATTTTCACAAGCAGGGGTACACTAAACACCAAGGCAAACAAACCGACACCAATGGCCACCGACATAGCGGTGATAGGTATACTTAATAACTGGAGTATACATGGCACAAACGAGGCCAAAATGACCCCCAGAATTATAGACAAGCAGGCCGAATAAACAAAAGACAACTGAAGCCTGAACAACTTCAGCAGGCCCTTACCAGTAAAGAAATGTGCGATGAGCAGGAATATGAGTCCGTACAGGTTCATCGGGGCAGATAAGGTTTATAAAGTTCAAGCAATTGATGTGTCTCTTCTTCGCTGCGTATGCCCTTCAATGTCACCCAATTCTGATATGGAACGACAACACAATTCGCACGCCAGGCATCCGGACTATTCGCCCATACAGCCCTGTATCCGGTATGATAGTAAAACTCCGCCGGCTCGGGCACACTGAAATTTATATTCCTGCTCCTGAAATAATCGTTGGGCGGAAAAAGAACTAATGTTGAATCTTTAGACACCCGTGCAAAAAAACCAGCCAGAGACATGTAGAACCCGTATGAGTATCCATACCTGAGTATCCTGCGGTCAACGGGATCCAATTGCTTCAGCTGATCGGCATAACTGACAGGTGGGGTAAGAATATTGACAGAAAGCCATGCATAATTGCGCGGAAGGCTGAAAAACAGCACAATGACAAGCACAGCTGTAACTACAAAATGTTTCCTCTGATACCTCATTATTCCCTAAGTATATAGTATGGAACAATTACCTGCGTTCTCCCCCTTTTCCCTCCAGCATACTCATCTCCTTGGCCTTGGCAAGAAACTCAGATGCAAAAATGAAACTATTCAACCGCTCGTTCTTACTGAAAATGATGTCTTTGTTCGAGCCCTCCCACTCTTTGTTTCCCTGGTAGAGGTACACAATGTGGTCGCCGCTTTCCATCACGGTATTCATGTCGTGGGTATTTATCACCGTAGTAATGTTATACTCGGTTGTTATTTCCTTTACCAGCTTATCTATCACCAGCGATGTTTGCGGATCAAGGCCCGAATTAGGCTCATCGCAAAAAAGATATTTCGGATTCTGTACAATGGCACGAGCCAGAGCCACTCTTTTTTTCATTCCACCACTTATCTCAGCAGGGAATTTTTTGTTGGTATCCACCAGGTTCACTCTTGCCAGCACTTCATTCACCCGCTTTTGTTTTTCACGGTAGGTCATCGTTGTGAACATATCCAACGGGAACATTACATTGGCCTCCACGGTCTTACTATCAAACAAAGCACTACCTTGAAACAGCATACCTATCTGCTTGCGCAGTTCTTTCAGGTCTTTTACATCCATCCTGGTAATGTCCTTGCCTTCATATATCACCTCGCCCGATGTCACTGACAGCAGCCCTATCATTATCTTCATCAGCACTGTCTTTCCGCTGCCACTAGTTCCAATGATCAGGTTTGTCTTGCCGGCCTCCATCTTGGCAGAGACATCGTGCAAAACCACCTTACCATTAAAACTCTTCTGTACGTTCTTTACCTCAATCATTTCTCTAGTCGAAAGTATAAAGCTATCAAATGCCCGGAAATTAAACCTTTACACCTGGAACACACCCATTTTAAAATCCTTATTCACCTGCGAATGATTTGCAGCATTAATACCTTCTGATATTACCGACCTTGTTTCTGCAGGGTCTATAATATCATCTACCCAAAGTCTTGCCGCAGCATAATAAGGTGTAGTCTGTGCTTCATAGCGTTCGTTTATCTCTTTCAGCAGCGCCTTTTCTTTCTCCGGGTCTATTATCTCGCCTTTAGCTTTCAGCGATGCCACTTGTATCTGCAGCAATACCTTAGCAGCCTGCTCACCGCCCATCACCGCTATTTTCGCATTTGGCCATGCATATATAAACCTCGGATCATATGCCTTGCCACACATGGCATAGTTACCCGCGCCATACGAATTGCCAATAATAATGGTGATCTTCGGCACCACCGAATTGGCCACTGCGTTCACCAGCTTTGCGCCGTCTTTAATAATACCCGAATGCTCGCTACGGCTGCCCACCATAAAGCCGGTTACATCCTGCAGAAATACCAGCGGTATCTTCTTCTGGTTGCAATTCATAATGAAGCGTGCTGCTTTGTCGGCACTATCATTATATATAACGCCACCCATCTGCATCTCACCCTTTCCGCTCTTCACTATCTTGCGCTGATTGGCTACAATGCCCACAGCCCAGCCATCTACACGCGCATAGCCACATACAATCGTCTTGCCATAATCCTCCTTAAACTGGTCGAACTCCGAATTATCCACTATACATTTTATCACATCAACCACATCAAAATTCTTATTGTTCAGGTGCGACACCAGTCCATATATCTCACTAAGCTCTTTCTTAGGCATTACAGGCTTTGCCCGGTCATAACCGGCACGTGGCTGCTCACCCAGTTTATCTATGATACGGCGCACCTGGTCCAGGCATTGCTGTTCTGTTTCAAACTTGTAATCAGCTATGCCGCTTATCTCCGTATGTGTTTTTGCACCGCCCAGGGTTTGTATGTCCACATCCTCGCCTATAGCTGCTTTCACCAGGTAAGGCCCTGCCAGGAAAATAGACCCGTTCTGTTCCACCATCAGCGTTTCATCGCTCATGATTGGAAGATACGCTCCACCTGCCACGCAACTGCCCATTACCGCGGCTATCTGCGGAATGCCCATGGCGCTTATCTGTGCATTATTACGGAATATCCTTCCAAAGTGCTCCTTGTCCGGGAATATCTCATCCTGCATAGGCAGGTACACGCCCGCGCTATCTACTATATAGATTATGGGCAGGTGGTTCTCCATGGCTATCTCCTGCATACGCAGATTTTTCTTGCCTGTTATGGGAAACCATGCACCGGCTTTCACGGTATTGTCATTGGCTACTATCACACATTGCCTGCCGCATACATAACCCAATCCTGCTACGGTGCCACCTGCCGGGCAGCCACCATGCTCCTTATACATTTCATAACCGGCAAATGAGCCGATCTCTGTAAATACACTTCCTTTATCTATCAGGTATTGTATGCGCTCGCGGGGAGGCATTTTGCCTTTCTCACGGTTTTTGTCAATAGTCTTTTTACCACCACCAAGGTTTATTACCGCCTGCCGCTGCTTCATCTGGCTCACTGCCAGCTTCATCCCGTCTTCATTTTTATTGAACTCCAGGTTCATCAATTTTTTTATTTAGGGTGCAAAAATAGGTGGATAAGTTGATAGATGCTAATAATATATTATTTAGGAATGATGATTAAATAAAGTCCATAATATTGCGAAGTTATTTTTCTTTTTTTTGAGGCGCAAAATCTGCGAATAGCAAGCTATTTAAAGACTTTTGCAACGAAATAAAAATGGAAAAGAACGAGTAAGATGGTGGACTTTATTTAATCATCATTCCTTAGCATAATAAACATTATATTAATGATATTATAATGAACTCTCATTTCATCTGAAGACATGAATTCTATTAACTTTGCCCTGATGTCATCCCGCAAAATAATTGTAGCTATAGACGGGTACTCTTCCTGCGGCAAGAGTACGCTGGCAAAGGAACTCGGCAGAAGGCTGGGCTATCATTACATTGACAGCGGTGCTATGTACCGCGCCATAACGCTTTACTTTTTGCGCAACCATGTAAACTATACAGACCCGGTTGCCGTGCTTGATGCCATTGCCAATATTAACCTCTCTTTTGTTTTCAATGAAGATGCACAGCGCTCAGAGATACAACTGAACGGCGAAGACGTGGAGCCTTACATCAGGGATATGATCGTATCTGAAAAGGTGAGCGAGGTAGCCGCCATCAGAGAAGTACGTTCTTTTGCAGTAGCCCAGCAAAAGCGCATGGGCAGGAAAAAAGGCATAGTAATGGATGGCAGGGATATTGGCACCACTGTATTTCCCGATGCCGAACTAAAAATATTTATGACGGCCGACCCGGAGGTGCGTGTGATGCGGCGTTTCAAAGAAATGTACGCAACAAATCCTCATATTTCGATAGACGAGGTGCAGCATAACCTGGAACTCCGTGACTATATAGATAGCAATCGCGAAGAAAGTCCTCTGCACAGGGCCCCTGACGCCTTGCTGCTGGATAACAGCAACCTGAGCCGGGAAGAACAACTGGAACTGGTGCTGCAATGGGTGAAAGAACGTGTAGCCAATACCGGAATCACCCAATAGTTTTTTTCCGTCCCCGGCGGAGTTGTCCCATCTGGTCGAAGCGTCTCGCTTCGTCCTGAACTACTGCAAGGGTCGCCCTTGCGAAACACCCATAGAGCCAATGGCCGCAACAATTAGGGCAATGGCAATTTTCACACACTCGGCAACCAACTCAAAACCAGTCATATACACATATTCACACTAAATTCAGAAACCCGCCAAACATAATGCTGGCAAGCATTACCGGGGAAAAACTTTTTTTCCATTACGGTACAGTTTCTGCACCATGACGCTTTTTTTTTTTTTTTTATTTTTATTAGATTACCGAGATTTACACAATTCCAAAAAAATGGAGCAAGTTCTTTG
>CAYSIG010000040.1:0-48683 GCA_964430995.1 uncultured Flavipsychrobacter sp. | reverse complement strand
TTTCTGTTTGTTTGTTTGTTTGTTGCAAGGAGTATTGCCAACAGCGTGCCAAAATTTCAATTAATTGATAATCAATTACTTATTTTTTGGCACGGCACCTAAACCCTCCATAAAATGGACGTGTTTTCCAAAATACGGAATGACCAAATTGAAACCATAGCCCATAAAATCGTAAATTGCACCTATGAAGCACTTTCACCTTATTTTATTCGCTTTATTGCTCTCTTTTGCATCGCATGCCATCCCCGGCCCCATAAGCGGCCCCGCCAATATATGCCAGGGGAGTAGCGGTAATTATACCAATGCAACCTCAGGTGGCACATGGAGCAGCAGCAATACAGCTATCATTACCGTTGGTTCAACCTCAGGAGTAGCGAATGCCCTAACTGTAGGATCAGCCAATATTATATATACCCATAGTTCAGGCACGGTTTCTCTACCGGTAACAGTTAATTCACAACCTGCCGCTTATACTCTTTTCTTTGCAGGCAGCGGCAGTATTTGCTCAGGCAGCGCAGGCTCTGTTCTGTTTCTTACAGGTTCTCAAACAGGCGTGACTTACCAATTATTTAACGGAGTAGCAGCGGTTGGAGTCCCTGTTCCTGGCACGGGTTCATTAATAGGCTTTGGCACTCAAACTGCACCAGGCACCTATACTGTAGTTGCCACTAATGATATTACCGCCTGCACCAGAAACATGGGGCCGGCCACTCTTACCGTCCTCCCCGCCCCCGCCCCCATAGGCGGCCCAAGCAGTGTATGTGTAGGCTCTGTGATTACCTTGTCAGACGCTACGGCAGGCGGCACATGGAGCAGCAGCAATCCTTCGGTGGCCACAGTCGGCACCACCGGCGTGGTCAGTGGCGTAGCTATTGGCATTGCTACTGTGTCTTACACCTTACCCACGGGTTGTTATGCCACTATTAATATCAATGTGCTTAACCTTGTGTTGCCCATCACCGGCAGCAGCACGGCATGTGTGGGCACAACCACCACGCTCACCGATGCTTCACCCGGCGGCTCATGGACTAGTTCCAACACTTCACGCGCCACAGTGGGCTCATCTACCGGTATAGTTACCGGTGTCAGTGCGGGCACTGCTACCATCACCTACACCATCGGCAGCGGCTGTGGCTTTGTCACTAAACCGGTTACTGTCCGTGCATCCCCGGCAGCTATCACGGGTATTACGGGCATCTGCGCAGGCGCAATATCCACCCTCTATAATACTACCCCCGGCGGCTCGTGGAGCAGCAGCAATATTGCTGTTGCAACAGTTGCCGCCACAAGCGGCATCGTCCTCGGTATCGGCGGCGGTTCAGCCACTATCAGTTACACCGTGTCCGGCTGCAGTGCTACCACGCCTATGGCCATAGACCCCACACCTGCCATCAGCGGGGCGTCGGGCGTATGCGTATCAGATACCATAATGCTCAGCACCAGCATACCCGGCTCCTGGACAAGCAGCAACCCTACCGTAGCATCCATCACTTCAGCGGGCGTGGTAACAGGCAATATACCCGGCTCCACCACCATCACCTGCAATTCATTTGCCACCGGCTGTGTTTCCACCCGCAGCATCACGGTCAGTTCGTCCTGTTCGGGCACACCCACAGGGGGCACAGCCAATGCCACTTACACTTTTCATTGCAGCGGCAAGGCCGATACCCTCTACCTCACAGGCGCATCAACTACCTGCGGCATCATCAATCAGTGGCAATACTCTGCCGATAGCTTTTCGTGGTATAACGTACCCGGCGGCAATTTTGAAAAGATAGTTGTTCACCCTCAGAAGAAAACATGGTACCGCTGCAAGCTCTCTTGTTATTCCAGTGGCTTATACGCCTATTCTTCGGTGGTGCGCGTAAATGTGTACAACAATATTACTTCTAATCCTGTGTTGAATACACCATCAGCCTCCTGTGTGGGGCCCGACTTCCAGATCAACACATGCGGCGTGGGCCTCGACACTAAAGTCAAAACATACTACGGCGATGGCACTTCCGACATTACAACGCTGCACTCTTTCTCTGCCGACTCAGAGTGCCATGCTGATATTTTCCACAACTACAACCTGCCCGGCACATATACGGTAAAACAAGTATTGTATGACGGCACCACCCCTCAGGATTCCGCCACCACCTCGGTTACTTATAATTTCTGCCGCACACTGCCTGTTTTCTTCTACTACGATGCCAACAGCAATTGTATTAAAGATGGCGGGGATAAGGTTATTTACCACCCTGTTTATACCGAGGTTGACTCCAACGGCATACATATAGATACCATCGTAAGCACCAATGGTTTCTATTATAAAGCGCTCGGCGCGCCCGGCACCATATATAAGTTCAGGGTTATAGCCCACGATACCGGGCTGCAATTCACCTGCCCCGCAGATGGCGTTATTTATGACACCATTACCTCAATGGCAAATACCTATTACGACAAGCTCATGGGCTTTAACTGCATCACCAGCTCAGCTATGAATATCGGCATCACCAACACAAATCTGAATTGCAGCAGCACATTTGCTAATGGCACTATTAGTCTCAACAATCTTTTCTGCACGGGCGTAAGCACGGTGGTAACCATGAGTGTCAACCCTAAATATAATTTCCACAGTTCTTCACCTGCCCCGTTTTCAGTAGCAGGCAACACGGTTACCTGGCACATTAACCCTTTAACTGTTTCTACAACCTCCCCATTTAGTACACACATTAACTACACTCTTACCCGAAGCGGCACACCGCTTACAGCAGGCGACACTATATTCTCCACTTATCGTATTACACCGACTGCAGGTGATCTGGACACATCCAACAATTACCAGGAACGCGTGGATACAGTTCGTGCATCTTATGACCCTAACAGGATAACCGTATATCCCGGCGGATTGATCATCCCCTGCACGCAATTGAAGTACACTATAGACTTTGAGAATATGGGCAATGATACCGCACGCAACATTGCGGTAATAGATACCCTACCTGATAATATAAATCCTAAAACAATAAAACTTGTTTCGTCTTCCGCACCGGTAAATGTGGTGATAGTAAAATGGGGGGGGCGCACAATCGTAAAATTCGACTTCCCGAACATTAACCTGCCCGACAGCTCTCATCATGATGCCTGTCATGGACAGGTAGTGTTTACTGCAAATGCAAAATCAGGACTGCCCGATGGCACAAATATTCTTACCCGCGCCAGCATTTACTTCGACGAAAACCTGCCGGTACTTACCAATACCACGGGCAATACTATCGGCATGAGCCCCATTACCGGCCCTGCAAATGTTTGCAACGGCAGCCAGGTACAATTCAACAATCTCAGCCTGGGCGGCACATGGTCACGGGCCAATACCACAGCATCTGTAAGTACGCTCGGCCTCATTACCGGCCTTGTTGCCGGCACAAATACGATTAGTTATACACTTTCCAACACCTGTGCTACCCGAACCGTTTCAAAGGCCATCACTATCGACCCCACAGTTGCTCCCGCCGTCACCATCGCACCTGCACCCGGCACCGCCGATACGATATGCGAAGGCACCACGCCTTCATATATTGCCACCCCGGTAAATGGCGGCACCAGCCCCGCATACCAGTGGCAGCTTAATGGGGTCAACTCGGGCACAGGCAGCACATTCAGTTATTCATCGCCTGTAAGTGGTGATGTGGTTTCCGTGGAGCTGACCAGCAACGCAGCCTGCCCGTCCCCCGACACGGCAGTTGCACAAAAAGCACTCAATGTGGTTGCGCCCTATATTCCACCAGTCATACTCAGTGCTTATCCCGGCCTGTTTATAGCCCCCGGCACTACCGTCACCTTCGTTGCCACAATACCCTCCGGCGGGCCGGCCCCCTCTTATCAGTGGCTGCTGAATGGCGCCCCGGTACCCGGCGCCACCACCGATACATTCACTACCAATACTTTGGCAAACAATGATTCTGTGACCTGCGTGGCCACAGGCACAGACCTCTGCAAATTGTCCACTTTCAATTCTTTCATCATTACAGTTGGTGATGTAGGAATAAATGACCTCGGACAGAAAGCCGAAATGGCCCTTTTCCCAAACCCGAACAAAGGATCCTTTACCATAAGGGGTAAAACCAACAGTGATCAGGTTGTCCTCGAAATAATAAACGCATTAGGACAGGTGATATATAGAAAAGATATCATTACGACTAATGGCCTTGTAGATGAGTTGGTGCAACCCGATAACATACCGGCAAAAGGAATGTATATTTTAAATATGAAATCGGCCCATGGCAATACCATGTTCCGGTTTATTGTAGATTAGGCCGCCTGCTATAATATTAGAACGATACTTTATAGACCTTCTCACATTATTTAATGGGGAAGGTCTGTTTTTAATACGATTTTCTCCTATTCGAAGATTGAAAATACATAGTTTTAAAAAAATATTTCTATAACGCTAACATTTTTCGATAGAAAGACGCCTATATAATTAACAGGTCATTGAGTGTCTGAAAAACTGAAAAATTGTGAAGATGTAGAAATAGTCAAATTTGAACAGCGCATTGCCCAAAACATTACACGTAAGCACTCATTTTCCTGCTTCAGAAAAGGGTTCAGTCATGGCAGATGAACTCAACAAACTGATTGGGGACTGTATTGCACATTCGCGTAGTGCGCAAAAAAAACTATACGACCTGTATGCACCGGAGGCTTATGGTACCATAAAAAAATATGTGTACAATAATGATTCTGTCGCAAAAGAGATATTGAACGATGCTTTTTTTAAGGTATTCCGAGATTTGGGCCAGTATTCGTTCCAGGGATCATTTGAGGGTTGGGTAAGGCGGATAGTGGTACATGCGGTAACGGACCACTTCAGGAGAAATGCAAAGGACGAACCTGTAAAAGAAGTAGAAGAAGACGATGCCTATATACACAGTGAGCAGGTAGAAAGATTGTCGCATAAAGAATTGCTGAAGGTCATTGAAACATTACCGGATGCCCAAAGAGAAGTTTTCAACCTGTTCGTATTTGAAAATTACTCGCACAAGGAGATTGCAAAAATGCTGAACCTGAAACAAAACAATTGCCGCTGGCACCTAAACGATGCACGCAGGCGGTTGAAAGAAAAGATAAACCAGTTGTTGAAGTAAAAGAAAAATAAATGAGTAACTATCGAAAACATATTGACCGCCTTTTCAAAGAAAAGCTGGGCAATTACAGGGAAACCCCTCCACCGGATGTGTGGGATGCCCTGGAAACACGCCTGGACGGGTTAGCCCCCGTTCCTTCCGGTTTTCCTTTTCGCTGGATAGCGCATATTGTGATCATCTCAGCGATAGTGATTCTCGGGGTCGTTGTCAGTAAGGAAAAAATGAGCAATTCAGGCAATACACAGACTGCTCCGCTGGCTCAAAACAACACCACACAAGGCGCACAACCAGCCCCCTACGGCAACACCGAAAGCACTACTGGCGCACAGCCTGCGCAGACAGGTGTTGGTGAAACATCAGCTACCGTTGGCAGTAACACAACTACATCCGGTCGTAATAATTACGAAGCTGACAACAAACAAGCATCCCCTGTCAATAATACACCACATAATGCTTCTTCAAAACAAATGGCCCTTGCCTCTACAAAAAGCAAACAAAACAAAAAACCGCAAACCCGCAACTATGGCAACAAAACTACATCCGTAAACCCCTCTTCTACCTATAATGCCCCTAAATCTACCTCATCCTATCAAAAAAGCCCTATCTCAAACCCTTCACCCGAAGACTTTACGAATGACCCTGTAACTGATGCCAGCCCCAATACGACCCTATCAGTCGTAGCTAAACCCGAAGTACCCGCAGGTACTGAAAATATCAAGAGTACCACCACCCCACCGGTTACTGCCGCTATTAAAGGCAAAGCCAAACACAAGCCCGTCTTCCCACTGTTTGAAGCAGGTGTGAAGATGGGTTATGAGGGGGGCTTTACAGCCGATGCTGCGAAAAAGGCCGTAGTATCACCCTATCTCCAATACAACCTTAGTCCTAAGTTCTCCGTAATGATACAGCCTGCCATCAAAGCAGCATCGTCACCAAACAGAACGATTGGCGCTCCTGAAACTTACTACAACGCTAACCCCGAAGATGCTAAAGTGACACAGAACGGGCCCACTGTAGTAAAGACCGTAGGTAGTGGCTCAAACATTGTCACCACCTACACTACCAGCTACACCTATTCACAGACGCACGACTCGATAGTAAAAACAAACAAGACCGGCGGCACAGCTATAGAGTATGAACTGCCCGTAATGCTTAAATACAACGTCACAAAACATCTGTCTGTGTATGGCGGGCCAAATATGGTCTATAGCAAATACCCCGCTATAACCGAAGAGACCTATACCCAGGACAACATCGTCAGATCTTACGACAAAACTGTTGTTTCAAATACAGCCCCGACCGGCACACCCACACTAACAGGATTTACTTATACAGGCAAGAATATTTCTTCAGATGACGGCCCGTTGGTACCTGCTCAGTCCGGCTACCAGTTCCGTCCAGGCTATATGGTTGGTATATCCTATACCTATCGCACAAAATGGCTTCTGGATGCACAAATACAACAAAACCCTGCTAAAGCCGACTACAAAGGAGGCTATAATTTAAACGCTCCCCTATCAGCGCCCTATTTTCGCCTGTCCGTTGGTTATAAGTTGACCAAATGATCCTATTTTCCTATCAATCTGGTTTTCACTGGTATTGACCAAACTAAAAAAATGGCCCCTCACTATTAAGTTGAGGGGTCATTTTTTCTATAAGGTACGCCCACCGATTACAATAAAGAATATGGTTAATCACCTGCAAATTGTATCATTAAATCAAAAAAAAAGCCTAAAATAGAGGTATGAAGTCCTACCTATTCCTATTCTTGTGGATGGCTGCTAAAGCTGTTTGCCCCGTTCAGGCACACGGGCAGATAGTGACAACAGTAGGGGGAAATGGGGATACTGTTTATTATGGCGATGGCGGGACCGCTACTTTAGCATCATTTCACACACCTACTGCAATAATACGTGATGCCGCGGGCAATATCTACATAAACGACCAGCAAAACTACTGCGTGCGCAGGATAAATGCCGCGACAGGCATTATCAACACGATCGCAGGCAACGGATATGCCGGTTCTGGCGGCGATGGCGGACAGGCAACCAATGCGCAGCTGTTCGACAACTGGGGTATCGCTATTGATGGTGCCGGTAACCTTTACATTGCAGATCAATCGAACTATAGGGTCAGGCGGATCAGTTCCTCGGGTATCATTAATAATTTTGCCGGCACCGGCATTCAGGGCGATGCGGGCGATGGCGGCCCGGCGCTTGTTGCACAATTCCTGAGGCCATTCGGCATAACTGCCGATGCCGCAGGAAATGTATATGTAGGCGACCTGGAAACACACAAGGTGCGCAAGATAAACAGCGCCGGCATCATCAGCACTGTGGCCGGCAACGGCAGCTACGGATATACCGGCGATGGGGGCGCCGCTACCAACGCTCAACTGAGCAACATATGGGGCCTCGCTACCGATAATGTCGGTAATCTTTATATCTGCGACGGGGGGGCCGGCATCACCGGCAATCATTGCATCCGCAGGGTAGATACAGCGGGGATCATCACTACTATCGCCGGTAATGGCACTCCGGGGTTTGGCGGCGATAACGGGCCTGCAACGAACGCAAGGCTATACCAGCCTACAGGCATAACAGTAGATAAAATGGGCAACCTGCTCATTGCCGATTGCCTGAATAACCGGATAAGAAAAGTTAACAGGGCAGGTATGATCACCACCATATGCGGCAACGGAACTCCGGGCTTCAACGGAGATGGATATATTGCTACATCAACCATTATTAACCAACCATTGTCAGTTCTGGCCGATGACAGCAGTTCCATCTATTTTATTGACTTAGCCAATCAGCGGGCGCGCAAAATACACAAGGTCCTCTCTTATTACAATGGCCGGTCTCAGCACATCGATGTCTGCGAAAATGTTTCCTCACAGATCGACTCAGCCCTTGCAGTTGTTGATTACACCACAGGTAAAACGGACCTGTGGACGGTAGCCATACCGCCTGCAAACGGCACCATTGCTACTTTCCCTTACGCCAGGGTTTCTACCGGCGGGTACAACCTCCCCTCCGGCCTTTCTTATACACCATACACAAGCTTTGTAGGCGATGATAGCTTTTTAGTGAACATCACTAACGGTGTTGATACCAGCTTTACTATGGTCCATGTAAGCGTAAATCCAAAACTGGTATATGCAGGGGTTATAGAGGGCCCTTCGGGGGTATGTGTCGGGTCTTCCATCACATTGACCGACACCACGGGCAACGGCATATGGAGCGCCAGTAATCTGAACGCAGTTGTTTCAGACGGCATAGTTACCGGCCAGTCCGCAGGAAGTGTAACAATCACATACACCCTCACAAATGCCTGCGGCTCGCTCTCTACTTCAAAAGACATTACCATTTTCCCGCTTCCCGATGCAGGAAAAATTACAGGGGATTCATTGCTGTGCGTAGGGGAATCCGCAACATTGGCAAATGCTGTTGCCGGTGGCATATGGAGCGGCGGCAACACCAATATCAGCATATCTGTTACCGGCTTGATCACAGGTCTAACCGCAGGAAAAGACACAGTGCTTTACACCGTCAGTGATGGCATCTGCACCAATAAAGCAACTTATATCGTCACCGTCGATCCGGTCCCGACCGCACAACTCCTTACAGGCCGGACAGCTATATGCGTGGGCGACACCACCCTCGCAATTGGCATTCCCGTTGGTGGCTCCTGGCAACTGAGCAATACCAATGTTGCCATTCTGGGCAACACCTTCACCGGCATCAGGGCAGGCATAGACACTATCAGCTATATTTTTACTGATCATTGCGGCACAGATACGGCCACCGCTCATATAACAGTAAATCCTCTTCCAACTGCCCCTGCAATCACACAGAACGAAAGCATCCTGTATGTGCCTGCCGGATATTTTTCCTATCAGTGGCTTCTGGACGGGTCCCCGGTCTCCGGTGCAACCAACGATTCTTTTACTGTCACTTCCATAGGCAAATACGCAGTGGTTGTTTCTAATGAATATGGGTGCGCGGCCCGGTCTGCCCAGGTCGTTGCAAGCGGCTGCAATCCCGATGACATTGTCATATACCCCAATCCCGCACAATCCGTTATATACATCCAGTGGTGTAAACCATTAACCGTCAGGATATTGTGCATGGATGGGAAAGAGCTGACCGTAGGAGAGAATGTAAGCAGGGCCAATCTCGGAGATCTCCCAAATGGCGTTTATCTAATATCTTTTTTCGATAATTCAGGCCATAAAATAAGGACAATGAGAATAGTAAAGAATGAAACAGAATAAAAATATAAAATAATTCGTTTATATAATAGACTCTATGTACATTATTAAACAAAAAAATATGCAGGATAATACTAACATTCACCCGTTTTTTTACGCCTTATACATGCAAAGGGTGAAACAACATATTGATAACATACAATTGGGTTTTATCACCTTAAAGAAGAACTTAATGAAATTAATAACCCTCACCTTATTGTCTGTACTCATATCTGTTGCCGCAGGCGCACAGGTAGGGCCCATACTCGGCCCTTCTGATGTTTGCGCAGGGGCAAATGTGACATTCGTTGATTCTACTACAGGCGGAACATGGTCCTGTAGCAACCCCTCGATAGCCACAATAAACCCTGCTACAGGTGTTTTAACGGGTGTCACTGCGGGTGTAGTAACCATTACTTATACCAATCTGACCTTCACTACGGCAACTGTGACCATCAATCCGCTGCCATCTTCCATAAGCAGCGTTTCTGCTGTATGCACCGGCATCTCTGCCGCGGCTACTAACTCTACCCCCGGTGGCATATGGTCCAGCTCCGATCCCGGTATTGCCTCAGTTAATTCGTTCGGCCTTGTATCCGGCGTTTCCCCCGGTGTCGCTGAAATCATTTACACGTTGCCCACCGGCTGTGCCGCTGACCTCATCATGACTGTCAATGCCACCCCCACATCCATTTCCGGAACAACATCCATTTGCGCAGGCAGCGCAACATCGTTGATGAACTCAATCCCGGGGGGCGTTTGGAGCAGCAGTAGCCCGGGGGTTGCCACTGTTGGCTCTGCTTCAGGTGCGGTCTCCGCTATGGCAGCAGGCGTTGCCACCATTTATTATTCTCTTGCCGGGGGATGTTCAAACAGCGTTAATGTCACCGTCAATATCTTGCCCGCTGCTATTTCCGGCACAGCGACTACCTGCCTTGGCAATAACATATCGCTCTCCTGCCCCACCGCGGGAGGATCATGGAGCAGCAGCAGTATCGGCATAGCCACCGTAGGGCCTTCAGGCATTGTTTCGGGGGTATCTGCAGGCACAGCTACCATCAGCTATACACTGCTCACCGGGTGCTTTAGTACCCGTCCTGTAAGCATCAATCCATTGCCTGCGTCATACGCAGTCTCTTCTGGTGGTGCATACTGTGCCGGCGGAACCGGCTACCCTGTCAGCCTCGCATCGTCACAAACCGGAGTAACTTATCAGTTGTTCCGCGGCACCACCCTGGTATCTTCATTAGCTGGCACAGGGTCAGCGCTTAATTTTGGCCTGCAAACTTCTGGGGCTTATGTGATCAAGGGTACAAGCAGCACCACCGGCTGTATAAACAATATGGGTGGCACTGCCAACATTTCTGTCAATGCCCTGCCTGCCGCCTACAATGTTTCTGGAGGCGGGGTATATTGTGCCGGTGGGTCGGGTTACCCGATTAATCTCAGTGGCTCGCAGACCGGGGTGAACTACCTGCTAAAAAGGGACGGCACCATCACAGGAATATCCGTAACAGGCACAGGTGGCTCGATAAGCTTTGGCCTGCAGTCAGCCGCGGGCATATATACTGTTCAGGCATCAAACCTTACTACCGGATGCGTTAACAACATGAATGGGAGCGCCTCGGTCAGCATCAACGCCCTGCCTAATGCGTATACTGTAAGCGCCGGGGCGTCAACGATCTGCGCCGGAAGCACCGGCGTTCACGTCAATCTGAGTGGATCTTCCACAGGCATACAATACCAGTTGCGCCGCGGCTTTACCCCTATCGGCCTTCCCCTTACAGGCACAGGCACTCCTATTGATTTCGGGCTCTTTACCACCGCAGGCTCATATGATGTCATTGCTATAAACCCTGTCACCGGTTGCACTTCTATTATGTCCGGCAGCCCTTCCATTTCCGTAAACCCATTACCTGCTCTGGACACAATAACGGGTGGTGGCGGCTATTGCTCCGGCACTCCCGGCAGCCACATTGGCCTTAATGGCTCAGATGCCGGTATCAGCTACCAGCTTTTTAACGGAGGCATTGCTTCCGGCTCCTCAGTTACAGGCACCGGCGCACCTGTTGATTTTGGCATATTCACCTCCGGCACATATACTGCCGTGGCCACTAATCCCGTAACAGGCTGCGCAAGGACAATGGCCGGTACAAAAATAATATCGGTAAATGTGCTGCCTGTAGCTTACAATGTTACATCTTCGGGTTCCAGTTATTGCTCAGGCGGATCAGGTATCCCAATCAACCTGTCTTCTTCCAATACCGGGATCAGCTATCAGTTATTTCGTGGCAGCCTGGCTGTAGGCAGCCCCGTTAGCGGCACCGGTTCTCCACTTGGCTTTGGTTATCAGTCCATTGCCGGCACTTATACCGTAGCAGCAACCAATACCATGACCGGTTGCTCAAGCAATATGACAGGCAGTCCGTCAATCGCAATACTTACCTCTCCCACCGTTTTCTCCGTTACTGGTGATGGGTCGTATTGTTCAGGTGGGCCGGGTATTCCTGTTGGCCTGCTCGGTTCTTCCGTTGGCATCAGCTATCAGCTGCTGCGCAACGACACCTTGGTTGGCGTCACCCTTCCCGGTACTGGCGGGCCTCTTGATTTTGGTTACCGCACACCTGCAGGAAAGTATACAATAAAAGCTACTAACACACTGAATGGCTGCACAAACATAATGTTCGACAGCGCGGTAATTTCTATCATTCCACTACCGGCACAGTTTACTGTTCTGGGCGGCGGCAGCTATTGCACAGGCGATACAGGTGTGCATGTAAGACTCAGCGGATCTTCATCAGGCATCACCTACCAGTTGTTCAATGGCGCTACCCCCGTTGGCGGTATACTTACGGGCACAGGTGCCGCGCTTGACTTCGGCTTACAAACTGCCGCAGGCTTATATACGGTCAAAGGCACTTCTGCGACCACCGGCTGTGTCACCCTCATGGCTGGCAGCGCCCTGGTCACCATCAATGTCCTGCCCAATATCTATGCAATGGTGGGTGGTGGCAGTTACTGTTCCGGCAGTGCCGGCGTACCTATCGGCCTCCTCGGTTCCACCGCAGGCATGAGCTACAGGCTTTATAATGGCCCCGCCCTTGCAGGTTCTCTTACAGGATCAGGTACGGTACTGAATTTCGGCCCTCAGACAGACTCAGGCACGTATACGGTCATCGCCACCAATCCTGCCACTGGCTGTGTCAGCAATATGTCGGGCAGCGCGGTGATCTCTGTTATTGCAACGGTCTCGCCATCTGTAACCCTGAGTGTCAGCCCCAATGATACTGTTTGTACAGGCGTTACGGTAACCTATACTGCAACATCGGTGAATGGCGGGTCCGCACCCGCTTACCAGTGGCTGGTCAATGGCGTTATCTCCGGCACAGGCAGCTCATACAGCTACATACCGGGCAATGCCGATGTAGTGACCGTGAATATGGCCAGCAGTGCGCCATGCGCCACTCCCGCCAGCGTCAGTGCGGGCGTTACAATGACAGTAAGACCCAACCCCAGCATCACAGGTTCCACAAGTACCTGCGTAGGCACCAGCGTGAACCTTTCCGGTACGCCCGGCGGCGTATGGACCAGCAGCAACCCAGCCATTGCCAATGTTGCGGCTATCGGCAGCACCATCGGTGTGCTCACAGGCATGTCGGTAGGCGTGGGCAATATCAGCTATTCTTTGCTTGGCTGTACATCGGTCATTGTTGTTACTGTTAATGGTGCTGTTGCCATATCCGCAGGCAGCACAGCAGCTGCATGCGGCGGCACTTATACGCTCACTGCTAATGGTGGGGTATCTTACTCATGGCTTCCCGTGGCCGGCTTGTCT
Organism: uncultured Flavipsychrobacter sp.; assembly: GCA_964430995.1. Taxonomy (GTDB): domain Bacteria; phylum Bacteroidota; class Bacteroidia; order Chitinophagales; family Chitinophagaceae; genus Nemorincola. The sequence goes on along the minus strand of CAYSIG010000040.1, from coordinate 35,464 downwards.
TGCCCTTCATGCAGCACTACCATCGCCCGTCCGCTGGCTACTACCGTTTACACCGTTACCGGTACTGCCGCCAATGGATGCTCAGCGAAGGCAAAAGTAACCTTGAACGGCAACAGGATATCCGGTTACATCTCATATACCGGCGCCTCATCCGATGTGTTCAAAGTATGGCTCATCCGCTTTAACCCTGCTGATAGCACCCTTACCGGAGTTGACTCTACGCTCACATGCATGAATTCCGGCACACCATACTACGAATTCACCGGCAAGCCTGCAAGCAACTACTGCGTAAAAGCTAAATTGCTGGGCACAGTGCCCGGGACAAGTGGCTACATTCCTACCTACAGCCTTTCTACACCATACTGGTATGCCGCCGCAAACGCAGCCCACACCAACGCCACCGATACCCTGCATATCAATATGATCTATGGTACAGTACCCGCCGGTCCGGGCTTTATAGGCGGTACCATATCATCAGGGGCAGGCAAAGGCACGATTGGTGATGTACCAGCTGAGGGAATGATCGTTTACCTTAAAGATGCCTCAAGTAACAACATACTTACCTATACCTATACCGACGCAGCAGGCAATTATTCATTTAGCAATATTGCAGCGGGTAATTACATCATTTACCCCGAAGAATTCCTGTACACCACTACCACTTCTTCCGCTATAGCTGTAGGCGATGGTACCGACAGTGCAAAGGGGGTAAACTTCAGGCAGTTCATCACATCACGCCAGATAAAACCCCTAACCGTAACAGGCATAGCACCGGTAGCACAGCTTTCAGGTAATATCGATATTTATCCAAACCCAACATCAGGCATAATAAATATCAGGTGGGCTGAGCAAACACCCACCAATGCTACATTATCGGTAACAGATGTTGTTGGCCGTACAGTGTATACCGGTGCCTTGAATATGGACAAAACCGGAGAAACACAGCTTGACCTCGGCAGTGCAAAAGCCGGCATATACCTCGTTAACCTCCGCGCCGTAGGAATGAGCTACACATGGCGCATCGTTGTGGAAAAATAATTGAATATTTTTTGTGAGTTAATAGAAAATTCCCGGATCTCCGGGAATTTTCTATTTAGAAAGTATCCATATAAAATTTTCCATTAAATGAATAAATATTTTTATCTTGCGCTAACATCTGTATTATTAATTACGCCTTATAGTATAGCACGGTATTTTAAAAACCTAAAAAAAATATTATGAAACACTGTACACTCACTATCATCGCACTACTCCTGTGCGCATCATCTTTTGCCCAGGGGCCAATATCGGGCCCGTCCGCTGTTTGTGATGGCAATACAATAACACTCACTAACAGTACTCCAGGCGGCACATGGACGAGCTCAACCTCAGCCGTTGCTACCGTAGGTGTATCCACCGGCATCGTCACCGGCCTTTCCACGGGTGTCACCACCATTACTTATACGGTCGGGGCAAGTTTTGTTACCCATCCGGTAACGGTCAATCCGCCGCCGGCTGCTATAGGAGGCCCATCCAGCGTTTGCGTAGGCAGCTCCATAACCTTAACTAACGCAGTTTCCGGGGGCACATGGTCGAGCAGTAGCATATCAATTGCTCCTATTGGCGCAGCAACCGGTGTCTTAACCGGCGTTTCTGCCGGCACCACGGTAGTCACCTATACGCTCGGCACAGGCTGTTCAACAACAAAAATAATAACAGTTAACCCCTCCCCCGGCCTCATCACCGGCCCGTCATCTATATGCGCCGGGGGCACTACCACTACTCCTATCAGCGCAAGTATAGCGGGCGGCACTTTCACTTCCTCATCAATATCGATAGCAATTTTAGGTGGTACCGGATTGGTCACTGGCGTAGCTCCAGGCACGGCCACCATCACTTATACCTTACCTACAGGTTGCGCTTCCTCCAAATCATTTACCGTCACCCCCACCCCTACAGTTTATACCATGACGGGTGGTAGCGGTGGCACTGCCAGCTTTTGCTCCGGCGGGTCGGGTGTATCTTTTGGATTAAGCGGTTCAGACCCAGGTGTTAGTTATGTTTTATATCAAGCAGGTGTCGGGACTGCCATAGGCCCTATCACAGGCACCGGCAGCCCCCTCAGTTTCGGCGCTGTAACAACTCCCGGACTCTATTGCATCATGGCATATCCCAGCACATCTTGCCTCACAATAATGAATGATTCCGTAACACTGTCCACAAGTCCGCTACCAGCCACCTACACAGTAACCGGCGGCGGCAGCTATTGTACAGGTGGCAGTGGGGTTACTGTTGGGTTAAGCAGTTCATCTGCCGGTGTTACCTATCAGCTTTATTTGGGCGGCACACCGGTAGGTACACCTGTGGCAGGAACAGGAACTGCCATCAGTTTTCCCGGCATCACTACCGCAGGTACCTATACTATTGTAGCCACAATCACGACCACCGGCTGCAGCGCAACTATGCCCGGTAGCGCTGTGGTTACCGTAAGTTCACCGCCCACCATCACCACATCATCCACATACCCATGCGGCGGTGCGCAAACCATCACAGCCTCAGGTGGCGTTTCCTACTCGTGGGCGCCCACTACCGGCCTCTCATGCTCAGCATGTGGCATTACAGATGCCACTCCTGCTACAACCACTACATACACCGTTACCGGCACAGCCGCTTCCGGCTGCACCAATACAGCTACCGTTAGTGTTAATGCCAACCGCATAGCCGGCCAGTTAACGTATACAGGCGGTTCTTCAACTGATGTCTTTAAAGTGTGGCTCATACAGTTCAACCCATCCGATAGCTCCATCACTGCACTCGATTCTACCACCACTTGTATGCTCACGGGCAGTGTCCCTTACTACGAGTTCGTATCACCAGCAGCAGGCAGCTACCTTGTAAAGGCAAAACTCAACGGCACCATAGCTGGCACCAGCGGCTACATACCTACATACGGCCTCTCTACACCCAACTGGTACGCAGCAGCAAGCGTAAGCCACACAAGCGCCAGGGATAATATGAACATCAGCATGATATATGGTACTGTACCTTCAGGGCCCGGGTTCATCAGCGGCTATGTGGTGGCAGGCGCAGGCAAAGGTACAGCAGGCGATATTCCCGAACCCGGCATGCTCATCTATCTCTACAATACTTCAGGCAGCATGATCACCTACACCTATACCGATGCAGCCGGTGTTTATTCGTTTACTGGTCTTGCCGCCGGTACTTACTATATCTACCCCGAAGCGCACAAGTATTACACTACCCCATCAGCCACCATCACGCTCAGCACTTCATCTGCCTCTGCCGCAGGCATTGGGTTCAGAAAAAGCACCACCCTCGGCACTATCAAACCATACGACAATACTCAGATATTGGGTGTAACCACCAATGCTACATTGGCAGTTTACCCGGTGCCTACATCACGCATCCTGAATATCGAATGGCCGGTAACCACTACTGCCCATGCAGGCATTGTAGTAAGGGATATGAAAGGCGCTACCGTTTACAACACAGAGGTAGACCCCGCGGCTGCCGACTACCATTCAGAACTTGACCTGAATACCCTGCCCGATGGTATTTATCACATCACTATCAGGTCGTCAGATATTTTCTACACTTCCAAGCTGATGATAGCACATTAAGGAATCATAGATTTTTGTTCATATTAAAAAGCATCCTCCGAAGTCGGGGGATGCTTTTTTTAAATACATTCATCCATTTCGCCCGTTAACAAAAATCATGGAAATCATTAGCCAACCAATAACAAAAAAGACATCTATAATTATTTTACCCCCTTTGAAATTTATCTACCTTGCATGGGTCTGTACCAACCTTAACCCTGTGTATTAACAGGCATCCTGAAACATTACCACAAACAAAGCATTATGAAAAAGTTCTTCGCCCTGATTATGGGCTTGTTTTTTGCAATATCGGCATATGCCATCGACCCCATAATCGGCAGCACCAGCACTTGCGTAGGTTGGGTAGCCACCCTCAGCGATGCCACCCCCGGTGGCTCATGGAGCAGCAGCAACCCTTCGGTGGCCACCGTGAGTGCATCGGGCAGCGTTACGGGTATGTCCATTGGCAGTTGCACTATCACCTATACTGTAGGGGCTTCATTTGTCACTTCGCCTTTTTCAGTTAATGCCGCTACCGCTGTTACAGGCCCCACCAGTGTCTGCACAGGCAACCTCATTTCACTTACAGGCACACCCGCAGGCGGCTCCTGGACCAGCGGCACACCTACAGTGGCCACTGTCAGCCCATCAGGCGTAGTTACGGGTGTAGGTACCGGGGTGGTCAACATCTACTATACAGGCGGTGGCTGCTATGCCTACCAGATAATCAACGTCGGGCCATCAATACCGGCCATCACAGGTATCACTACAGTGGGCACAGGCAACACCACCCTATTAAGCAATACGGTAGCAGGTGGTGCATGGACAAGCTCAAATGCATCTATAGCTACCGTAGGCTCAGCATCCGGCATTGTAACAGGTGTTACCGCAGGCAGTTGCAATATCACCTACACGCACAGCGGGTGCTATGCCACCGCGCTGGTTACAGTCACCGCTTCTATATCGCCTATCAGTGGCGCTACAAGCACATGTGCCGGCACTACTGCTACGGTTACAGCCACCCCATCGGGCGGTGTGTGGAGCAGCAGCAACACTTCAGTTGCCACCATTAACGCCATGGGCGTTGTAACGGGTGTAACCGCAGGAACAGTCACCATTACTTATGCAATCGGCACTGCTTATGTAACCCGTGCATTCACGGTCAATACCACCCCTGCCATTTCGGGGTCCGGCACTGTTTGCGCAGGCATGACTATTCCGCTTACCGCAACACCCGCCGGGGGCACATGGAGTACTACCAGCTCAGGCATAGCTTCAGTGGGTACAACGGGCATAGTCACCGGCATTAGCGGCGGCGTAGCTACCATCACCTATACACGCATGGGGTGTTCGGCACATAAAACAATCACAGTAAGCCCTGCCGCATCTATCACGGGTAGCGGACTGGCCTGCATCGGAAGTCCCTTGCCGCTCACAGCCACGCCCTCAGGTGGTGCATGGAGCAGCAGCAGCCCGGGCATAGCAACAGTTGGCAGCACAGGGGTTGTTAGTGGCCTGGCAGCTGGTACTGTTACCATTACTTATACTGCCGGCAGTTGTTTCGCAACAAAATCAGTAACTGTAAATTCATCACCCTCTGTTTCAGGTGGCACTTCCGTTTGTGTAGGTGCTACTGTGCCGCTGGCGGGTACGCCTTCAGGCGGCACATGGAGCTCAGCAAGTTCAGCTATAGCCACTGTAAGCCCTGCCGGCGTGGTAACCGGCACCGGGGCAGGACTGGCGATGATCACCTATACGCAAGGCAGCTGTTATAGAGTATATACTGTTTCCGTAAATCCTGTTCCGGTGATCACAGGCAGCAGCATGTTGTGCGTCGGCATGACAAGCACATTAATGGTTACCCCCACCGGCGGCTCCTGGACAAGCGGCAGCCCATCAGTGGCTACCGTAAGCCCCACTGGCCTTGTTACCGCAGTCAGCACCGGCGTAGTGAATATCTACTACACCGCAAGTGGCTGTTACTCTTTCAAACCAATAACTATTAACCCCGCACCCGCACCAATTACGGGCACTACCACAACCACTCCCGGTGGCACGACTACATTAAGCAATGCAACTCCCGGTGGCATATGGAGCAGCTCCAATACGCTGATTGCTGTTGTGGGTTCTGCCACAGGTATCGTTACCGGCGCGGCGGCAGGCTTTTGCAATATTACCTACAGCGTTGGCGGGTGCTATGTTTACGTACCGTTTACCGTAGGCAGCACTTCATTAACGCCTATCACCGGACCTTCAGGCGCGTGTGTTGGCACTACTGCCACACTAAGCAACGCCACTCCCGGCGGCACCTGGAGCAGCAGCAACCCATCTGTAGCTACGATCAATTCATTCGGTGTTATTTCCGGCATAGCTGCGGGCACTGCAACTATTACCTACACAGTCGGCGCGTTTTATGTTACACATCTGTTCACGGTTGCTCCACCCGCTACTATCTCCGGCGCTCCTTCCGTTTGTGTTGGCCTCACAGGTGCTTTGACCGCATCTGTGCCCGGCGGCACATGGACATCCTCTCACCCCGCTATTGCCTCAGTTAGTTCCTCTGGTGTTGTCACAGGCGTTGGCGCGGGCGTTGCCTCTATCTCCTACTACTCGGGTGGTTGCTACTCACTCTTCACGATCACTGTCAACGCCGGCCCCATCATCACAGGCAGCGATGGCATTTGCCTCGGATATACAGATCTCTTCACCGCCACCCCTTCCGGCGGCTCCTGGACAAGCGGTAGTCCCGGCATTGCCACAGTGAGCCCCACCGGTCTGGTTACAGCAGTAAGCCCCGGCGTTGTAAACATTTATTACACACAAGGTGGCTGCTATATATTCAAACCCGTTACAGTTAGCATGGGCGCAACCATTTCTGGCCCCGATGTTTCCTGCGTTGGCACATCGGTTACTCTATCGTCCACCCCATCGGGCGGCACATGGAGCAGCAGCAACGCTATGATAGCTACTGTTGGCACTGCAGGCATTGTTACAGGTCTTTCATCAGGAGTGGTACACATCAGCTACACCATGGGCGGCTGTGCATCCTACAAAACAATGACTATTAATACCACCCCGCTCATTTCAGGCGATGGCCCCGTATGCGTTGGTGATACACGCACACTTTCTGCATCCTTTTCAGGCGGCACATGGAGCAGCAGCAACACTGCCATTGCCACCATACTTTCTTCCGGTGTGGTCACAGGTGTTTCGTCCGGAGTGGTGAATATCACATATACTACAGGCGGTTGCTTTGCGTATAAGACCATTACCGTTAGCGCATCGCCAACCATTTCCGGCAGCAGCTCGGTATGTGTCGGCTCACCGGTTACTTTATCAGGTTCGCCTTCAGGCGGCACATGGAGCAGCAGCAACACTTTCAGGGCTATTGTTAATACAATGGGCGTTGTCACCGGCCTTGGCGGCGGCGCAGTGAACATCAGCTACTCGCTCGGCACATGTTATGCATACCAAGCTATGACAGTAAATGGCACGCCCATCATTACCGGCAGCGGCGGCCCCATCTGCTCAGGCAATACACTTTCTCTATCAGGCTCATCTTCAGGCGGCACATGGAGCAGCAGCAACACCGCTATTGCAACAGTCGACGCATCAGGTATGGTTACAGGTGTATCCGGTGGCGTTGCAAATATCACATTCACTATTGGTGGTTGCTTTACTTTCAAATCAGTTACCATCAATACATCTCCATCTATCACTGGTGGCAGTACTGCATGTATAGGCTCTGCACTGGCTTTAACAGGCACCCCATCAGGTGGCACCTGGACAAGCAGCAATACATTCAGGGCAACGGTGAACCCATTCGGCACAGTTACAGGGCTTACTACAGGCACGGTAAATATCACCTACACACTCGGCTCATGTTACACGTACAGAACCGTAACAGTAACTGGTGCGCCTATCATCCTCGGCAGCAGCATCGTATGCTCCGGCTCTTCCATCCTGCTTTCTGCATCCAGCGGCGGCTCATGGAGCAGCAGTGCGCCATCTGTCGCCACTGTCGATCCTTCAGGCAATGTAATGGGCATCTCTTCCGGCACTGCCACCATCACCTATTCACTCAGCGGTTGCTTCAGCACAAAACCGGTCACTGTCAACCCCACACCCACTATCACAGGCGGCTCTGGTGTCTGCATCGGCACTCCGCTCCACCTTATCGGGTCTCCATCAAGCGGTGTATGGGCCAGCAGCAATCCGTCTCGCGCCACAGTTAGCGCATCGGGCATGGTCACGGGTATTTCTGCAGGTGTGGTTAATATCACCTACACACTCAATGGTTGTTATACTGTCAGTTCATTAACAATTAGCGCTGGAGCTACAATATCAGGCAGCGGCCCTGTTTGCGTAGGTTCCACCATAAGCCTTTCAGCCTCTGCAGGTGGCGGCACCTGGAGCAGCAGCAGCACGGCTATTGCATCGGTAGTATCAGGCGATGTTACTGGTGTTGGTGCTGGCGTGGCAATAATAAGCTACACCATTGGCGGCGGATGTTATGCCACAAAGGCGGTAACAGTAAACCCCAACCCCGCACCCATTACAGGGCCTACAAGTGTGGCTTTGGGTTCCAGCATCACACTTTCCAGCATTACCCCGGGCGGCACATGGGTATCATACACCCCCACGGTAGCAATGGCAAACCCTGCAACAGGGCTGATAACAGGCCTCACCCCCGGCACGTCGGATATCCACTATTGGGCAGGCGGGTGCAGTGTTTACAAAACTATTGTCGTGTACTTCTCTCCATTTGGCCCGAGCACTCCCGTAAGCAATGATAATGTTGCATATGCTACAGGGGCTGTCGCCGATGTATTCAGTAGCTCTAAACAGCCAAATGATGATGATGGGCAGGACAATATCAAGCCGGGCAATTCACTTTCAGGCGCGATAAATGTTTCCCCCAACCCCTCACACGGCGACCTGACCGTTCAATGGCAGGGCCTCACCACAGGCAGTTTCGAAGTCATCGTTTCCGATATGGCAGGACGTAAAGTACATACTTCAACTCTTAATGTTACCTCGCCGTCCGGACAGTCGCAGATCACTCTTTCCGGTTTGAAGGATGGTATATATCTGCTCACAATATTTAATGGCAGTGAAAAATATCAGGGCAAATTATTCATACAGAATTGATATTTTTATTAATCAACTACATTTTTAAAGCCCGGTCACCCCGGGCTTTTTTTAACTGCCAATTACAATTATAGCTGATAATTACGCACATAAATATTATCCACATACAAAGAATATTTAAAACCAAATATTTTCCACCGGTAGCAAACGTTTTCCACATTTAAACCGTCTGTTAAATACGTACTAAAATACACGTTAATTAAAAAAAAGTCTTATTTTTCGTTTCAGAAATTAATTCACTATTGCAAAAAATGATTTTATGAAGAAGATCTTCTCCCTTGTGTTGCTGGGTATGTTATTTTCAATTGCATCCTCAAGGGCTCAATGTACTATCGCTGGCCCTGAAAGTATTTGTGTTGGCACTACGCACACATACATATCCCCGGACTCTGGTTGCGCCGGTGGTTTCTGGACCAGCCTTAACCCTAGTATCGCCACTATCGGCTCTACTTCAGGAGTTCTTTTTGGCGTATCTCCGGGAGTAGATACCATCACTTATTTTCGGCCGGGCCTTGGTTTGCCTGCCATCAAAGTAATAACGGTCAACCCTATCCCAACCATTTCGGGCCCCACAGTCGTTATGACAGGCGGTACTATTACCCTATCCGGAACTCCTCCCGGGGGCACATGGAGCAGTTCATGCCCTACAATACTTACAGTTGGCACTACTAGCGGCATTGTGACTGGCGTAGGCCCTGGTAGTTGCGTGGTCACATACTCTCGCCGCGGATGCACTGCGCACGTGACTATAGAAGATAGTACAGGGGTAGAGATAGACTCAATCACTGGCCCATCGAGGGTATGTGTCGGCAATACAGTTACGCTCTTCAATGCAACTTCCGGTGGCACATGGAGCAGCAGTAATCCTGCGATAGCTGCCATTACACCTGGCACCGGCATTGTTACAGGCATGTCTGCTGGCACAGTTATCATTACTTACACAGTAGGCACAGGTTTCGTTACTTTTCCATTCGCAGTATCGCCCATTCCGGTTATTTCCGGTCCGGCCTCTGTCTGCGTCGGCAATTCTATTACGCTCACAGGCACACCTTCCGGTGGCACATGGTTCAGTAGCAGCCCCACCATTGCTTCTATTACCTCAGGAGGAATGGTTACCGGCATAGGCGTAGGTGTTTCTACTATCAGTTATTATATTGATGGCTGTCTTAGCACACGTATGGTTACTGTTACTCCCGCACCCGCACCCATCTCCGGCCCTGCTACCGTAAGCGTGAGCGGCACGATAACTTTAACCGATGCTACTCCCGGCGGCACATGGAGCACATCAAGTGCGTCTGTCGCCATTATCGGTTCGTCAACAGGCATCGTTACGGGTATCTCTCCCGGCGTTTGCAATATCTATTATACCGTTTCAGGATGCTCCGTTGTAAGGTCTTTAACCGTAACACCATCCAGTAGTATTGCTCCTATTACAGGCAGTTCTTCTACATGTGTGGGTGCATCTACCTTACTCAGCGATGCCACTCCCGGCGGCACATGGAGCAGCAGTAATACTTCGGTTGCTACCGTTACTTCCACAGGCCTGGTTACAGGTGTTTCAGCCGGATCAGTAACAATAACCTACACTGTTGGCACAGGGTTCGTTACTAAATCAATGACTGTTTACTCCTCAGCTATCATATCAGGTCCATCCTCGTTATGTGTTGGCGGAGTTATTACACTGTCTGGCACACCATCAGGTGGCTCATGGATAAGTGGCAGCACTACTATTGCTACTGTGGGGTCTGCAACCGGCGTTGTAACCGGTGTCGCTACAGGGGTTACAAACATTTACTACCTCGCTGGCGGATGTTCTGCTTCGCGCACGGTTACAGTATCACCTATGCCCGCGCCCATTTCCGGAATCACATCTGCTACTGTGGGTGGCACCAGCACGCTCACTGATGCTACAGCAGGCGGCACATGGAGCAGCAGCAATACTCTGATTGCAACCGTTAGCACTACCGGCGTTGTTTCCGGCGTTGCAGCAGGCGGCTGTACAATTACTTATACCCTGCCATCCGGCTGTTTCACTACAATCAGTTTCACTGTTACAACTGCTACTATTCCGCCTATTGGCGGCCCTTCAGCCACATGTGTTGGCTCCGCCATTACTTTGACCAACGCCACCCCCGGCGGTACATGGAGCAGCAGCAATACTGCAATTGCTACAGTCAGCGGTTCAGGCGTTGTTACAGGTATATCAGCAGGTTCCGCAACTATCACTTATACTGTAGGGGCTAGCTTCGTTACCAAACTTGTTACTATTTCTTCCGGCGCAGTTATCAGTGGCCCGGCCACAGTTTGCGTGGGCAGCACTATTACTTTATCAGGCACTCCTTCGGGCGGCACATGGACGAGCAGCGCCCCTACCGTTGCATCGGTTTCAGCATCGGGTGTGGTTACCGGATTCAGTGTAGGCTCGGTTAATATCACCTACGTAGGCGGCGGTTGCACTGCTGTAAGGGCTGTGTCGGTTACTCCTGCACCTGCGGCAATAACAGGCATCACTTCTATTCCCGTTGGCGGCACCAGCACCCTAAGCAATGCCGTTTCCGGCGGCACGTGGAGCAGCAGCAATACTTCAATAGCCTCAGTAAATATATCAACTGGTGTCGTTACCGGTGTTGCGGCAGGCACTTGCACTATTACCTATACATTGGCAGGCGGTTGTTTCCGCACCATATCTTTCACAGTTACAGGCGCTACCACCATTGCACCCATCGTTGGCCCTTCAGGCACCTGTGTAGGGGCATCAGTAGCCCTCTCCGACAGCACACCCGGCGGCACTTGGAGCAGCAGCAACCCTTCCGTTGCTACTGTTAGCTCCACGGGGATGGTTACAGGCGTTGCCGCTGGCACTTGCAACATCACCTACACCGTAGGCGCTGGCTTTGTTATAAAATCATTTACCGTTTCCACCAGCGCCACCATCACAGGCAGCAGCAGCATCTGCATAGGTGGCACAACAACACTTACAGGTACTCCGTCAGGTGGCACATGGCTCACAAGCTCACCTTCTATTGCTACTGTCAGCTCATCAGGCTTGGTTACCGGCATTGCAGGCGGCGTAGTCAATATCTATTACACTTCTGGTGGCTGCAGCGCATTCCGCCTCATGACGGTTAACACCTCTGCTACCATCACGGGCAGCAGTTCTTTATGCGTTGGCACTACAGCAACAATGACAGCTACCCCTCCCGGTGGCACATGGAGCAGCAGCAATACTTCAATTGCGACAGTAAGCACATCAGGCGTAGTTTCTTCAATCAACCCCGGTGTAGTAAATATCTACTACTCCACAAGCGGATGCTACACCTACAAATCAGTAACAGTGAATGCAAGCGCGGTTATCAGCGGCAGCAGTTCCGTTTGTATCGGCACTACCATATCACTCACAGCCACACCCGCTGGAGGCACATGGAGCAGCAGCAATCCATCCATCGCTACCATCAGCAGCGCCGGCGTAGTCAGCGGCATTGCCACAGGCTCCGTTGTTATTACATATAATTCAGGCGGATGCAGTGCTACACGCACAATTACCGTCGTATCAGGCGCCTCTATTTCGGGTGGCAGTTCCACATGTATCGGAACTCCTCTGCCATTGACAGGCACTCCTTCCGGCGGCACATGGACAAGCAGCAGCACCGCTATTGCTACTGTTACATCCACCGGCCTCGTTACCCCCGTCAGCGCAGGTACGGTTACTATCTACTACAATACCACCAGCGGTTGCGCAGCTTACCATATGGTCACTGTTAGCGCAAGTGCAGCTATCTCCGGCAGCAGCGCAGTTTGCACAGGCAGTACAATAACACTCTCCGCCACACCATCTGGCGGCACATGGACAAGCAGCAACCCATCCTTGGCAACGGTTAACTCAGCAGGTGTAGTTACAGGTATCTCTTCCGGCACACTGACCATCACATACACTTCGGGTGGCTGCACTGCCACAAAACTGATTACAGTTACCGCCGGCGCTACCATCTCCGGCAGCAGCACACTCTGTGCGGGCAGCACCATTACCTTTGTGGCTACTCCGGCAGGCGGCACATGGGCCAGCAGCAACACAGGCATCGCTACCGTAAGCTCCACAGGTGTGGTTAACGGTATTACTGCCGGCGTTGTGAACATCTCTTACACGCTCTCCGGCGGCTGTACAGTAGTACGCACTGTTACCGTCAACGGCAGCGCCGCCATCACAGGAAGCAGCACTTTGTGTATTGGCTCATCAACTACCTTGTCTGCGGTTCCTCCAGGCGGCACATGGAGCAGCAGCGCACCATCTGTCGCATCAGTTAGCACTTCGGGCGTCGTTGCAGGCATGGCTTCAGGCACGGTTACTATCTACTATGTTCTTGGTGGCTGTTATGCGTCAAAAACAATGACCATTACCGCCAGCCCTGTAATATCAGGCAGCGCTACCGTATGCATAGGCGGTACAAGTCCGCTCACTGCTACACCTTCTGGTGGCACATGGACAAGCAGCAGCGCTTCTGTTGCTACCGTATCAGGGGCGGGTGTTGTTTCCGGTGTAGCAGCTGGTACGGCTACTATCACCTACTCAGTAGGCAGTTGTTTTGCTACTCGTATAGTTACCGTTACCCCTGGCTCGTCTGCAATTACAGGCAGCAGCACGGTTTGTGTTGGCTCATCAGTTTCACTCATTGGCACACCATCGGGTGGCACATGGGCCAGCGGCTACACAGGCATCGCCACAGTTAGCGGTTCAGGTGTGGTAATGGGCGTAGCCCCGGGCGTAGTTACTGTTTATTATTCTGTAGGCGGCTGTTATGCATACAAATCAGTTTCTGTTAACCCTGTTCCATCAACTATTGTTGGTGCAGGCACATTGTGTGTCGGTGCTTCCATCAGCCTGTCTGATGCTACACCCGGCGGAACATGGTCAAGCAGCAACACAACACGGGCCACAGTTACATCCACAGGCCTGGTTACAGGCGTTGGTGCCGGCACCGTAAATATCAATTATACGGTGGGCGGCTGTAGTGCTGTTAAAACACTGACAGTTAACCCCACGCCTGCACCTATCTCCGGCGGCTCCACTGTAGCGGTAGGCGGTATCCTCATTCTGAGTGATGCCGTATCCGGCGGAACATGGACAAGCACCAACCCGTCTAAAGCCACAGTCAATCCGACCACAGGAGTTGTTACGGGCGTGTCCTCCGGCACAGTTACTATCAATTATGCCATTGGCTCATGCGTAGTTTCCAAAACAATTACCGTAATGATTATGCCTTTCGCTCCGGCACACTCTTCACTGGATGCCGTAGCACTGGGCGAAGGTCCGGAAGACAGGTCTGCCTCAAAAGGCACCGCACCCGGCAGCGTTGGCAGCACTTTAATTGCAGAAGCTAAAGTGAGCATATTCCCTAACCCTACAAATGGCAACCTCCATATCAAATGGGAAAACCAGGAGACAGGGAATGCAGCCATCTCTGTTGCCGATATCATTGGCCGCGAGGTATATCGCTCCACCCTCAATGTAGATGCAGCATCCGGACAGGTACAATTAGAATTAGCCGACCTCAAAGATGGCATATACATGATTATGATCAAGTCTGAAACATTGCATTACAGTGGCAGGCTGATTATCAGAAAATAATCATATATTTGATTCATAAAAAGGAGGTATCAACCCATTGATACCTCCTTTTTTTATTGAATTGTTTACCGTGCCCTTAAGAACAAAACCACCTCCCCGTGCGTATTTGAATAAAAAAATACCTCCCCGATACTAACGTTTTATCTGTGCAGCTCGTCATATATGCACAGGCCTAAAAAAACTGTACATTTTAAAATTTATTAAACATTTATCTATGAAAAAATTTCTTACGCTAAGCTTCTTAGCAATGGTGCTCTCCTACGCATCCTACGCATTGGCGCCGTTCTACCCCAATACCGGAACGGTATGTATCGGATCCTCACTCTTCGTTGTCGATAGCCTCGACCCCGGCGGCTCATGGTCCAGCAGTAACCCCTCTATCGCTACTGTTTCTTCCGTCAGCTCCGGCGTCGGCTCTGTGACGGGTGTTTCCTCTGGTGTCGTTACCATTACCTACACCCTGGGTTCTGCTTCCGTCTATGGTACATTCACTGTCAGCCCGGCTCCTGCCGGTATCACTGGCGGCACATCACCTATATGTATCGGGTCGTCCACTACGCTTTCCTCAGCCACTTCCGGCGGCACATGGTACTCTTCGTCTACCTACATTGCAACCGTAGGTTCCGCTTCCGGCATTGTCACAGGAAGCCACGCAGGGGTTACTAACATTAACTATACCGTTGGCGGATGCCCTGTTTCAAAGTCTGTTACCGTTGTGGCTACTCCTGTAGCTATCATCTCCGGCCCCACCACCGTATGTGTTGGCAGCACCATCACCCTGTCCGATTCTACAGCTCTCGGCGGCACATGGAGCAGCAGCAGCACCGGCACAGCTACTGTTGGCGCTTCCACTGGTGTTGTCACCGGCGTATCTTCAGGCACGGTTACCATATCTTATTCAGTTACAGGCGTATGTGGCACTACGGTAGCTACAAGGGTAATAACCGTTACCAGCACCACCACTCCCGGCACTATCACAGGTGCGTCCACTGTCACAGCGGGCAGCAGCATCACGCTCAGCGCCACTCCTTCAGGCGGCTCATGGAGCTGCGCCACTACGGGCATCGCTACAGTAGCAGCAGGTGTGGTAACCGGTGTTTCAGCAGGCGTAGCCACTATTACCTATACCATTACAGGTTGCAGCGGCCCTGCGTCATCTTACAAAACAGTTACGGTTACTCCTTTCGATGGCATTTCAGGTACTGTTAACTTCACCAGCGGCAGCTTCTGGGGTCCCGTAAAAGTTTGGCTCATCACTTTCGATGCCTCTACCAACGACCTCCGCGCTTATGACTCCATGACAGTCTACTCATCCGGCACAAGTGCGTTCTACCAGTTCACCGGCGTACCTACTGATACATTCAGAGTAAAAGCTGCTGTTATCGATTCATTCTCCGGCACAGGCACAGGCTATATACCTACATACCACGATAATGATTTCTACTGGTACAATGCCCTGGTCATCCCACACATTTCAGGCACGGCAGATATCAACAAAGATATCGCTATGGCTATCGGCACCGTTACTTCAGGTCCCGGCTTCATAGCAGGCGATGTAACCACCGGTGCTAACAAAGGTACCGCCGGTGCAATACCTGCTCAGAACCTGCACGTATGCGTGGTAAACTCAGCTACCCACCAGATAATGGCACAAACCTACACCGATGCCGCAGGCCACTATACCTTCAGCAATCTGCCCGTAGGCGCTACATACTACGTATTCCCCGATTCGCTTAACTACCTCACTACCGCATATACAAGCATCAGCCTCACAACAGCAAACCCATCTATGACTGCTGCCAGCTTCACTATGCATACTATTTCCAAGACCATCACCCCGCACACACAAAGTGTAAATGCGGTTGGTGCTGCTGCATCATCAGTACTTGCTTTCCCTAACCCTGCCAGCGACAAGATCTATATCAGTTGGAATACAAAAGCAACTGAAGAAGCAAGTGTCGTTATCGCAGATGTGGCAGGCCGTATATTATACAGCAATACCGTTAGCATCACCGCCGGCACAGGCATTAATACTATCGATGTATCTTCGTTTGCCAATGGCTTATATGTCGTTTCCGTAAAAACTGCCACCATCAGCTATAGCAATAACCTGCAGGTGCAGCACTAAGTTTTCCTTCTTGTGTTCTATATAATAGAAAGGGGCGTTTTCGCCCCTTTCTCCATTTTGGGTATTGAGTAAAAGAGTTATACTATATTTGTCTGACAACAATGCTCCCCCGGAAGGCTATGGCAAAAACAATATGGTTTCTTTTTATTGCTCTATGCGCCCGTATGCCCGCCTTTGCCCAAAATGAAGATGAGCTTTTCCGCAACAACCAACTATCTTCAGTCCGCGTTGCCGATGCCTTAAAAAAATACAGCGATACCGCCGCCCGCGAATTCAGAAAAAAGGGCATGGCATGGCCACCAAAGGATATATACATCCGTGCCTTCAAATCACAGAACCAGATGGAACTATGGGCGCGCAATAGTGAAACTGCCCCCTACACCCTCATCAAGACATATCCAATATGCGCCATATCTGGCCACCTCGGCCCCAAGCGCACCAAGGGCGACCGTCAGGTGCCCGAAGGGTTCTATTTCATAGAGGAGTTCAACCCACATAGCGAATACTACCTCTCTATGCTGCTCAACTATCCCAATTATTCCGACCGCATGAACGGCACTGCCAATCACCTCGGGGGCGATATATACATACACGGCGGCTGCGTCACCATAGGCTGCATGCCTATGACCGATGATGGCATAAAAGAACTCTACACCATTTGCCTCAACGCTAAAATGAACGGGCAGGAATTCATACCCGTACACATATTCCCCACCCGCCTCAATAAAAGCGGCATGAACTACCTCAGAAGCGAATACCCCGGCGACAATATCCGCTTTCAGTTCTGGGCAAGCCTCAAAAACAGCTACGACTACTTCGAAAAAAACCACCGCCTGCTGCCGGTTATGTACACACCTGATGGGTTGTATGCGAATTGAGGGCATCGGTAGCCCGATTGGGTAACAATGTGCATTAAATTCCCCACTAGCCTAATCGTCCTAGCATCGACTAAATCCTTGCAAGGGTCGCCCTTACAACATCATACCAAACACAATTCCATCAATTCAGCTATTTCCTCAAATTCGGGTTCAGACAAAATAGTTTGCAAAACTCTGTTAAAATTGTTAATTATGTATCAACCACTACGCATACAAACCACGATTCAAAAAAATGTGCGCACATGCCCTTACCTTTGCTGTGCTGTATGCGTTACTTAAGCCTCCTCGTCACATTCATTTTCATAGCTGCCCTCACCTCCTGCGAGAAGGAAGTGCACATTAATATGAGCTCCTCGCCCACGCAACTTGTAGTGCAGGGCGCGGTGGAGTCCGGCCAGCCACCGTATGTGTTCCTTACCTCTACCATCAGCTTCTTCTCCAGGGTCGACCTCTCCACCCTGCAGAACAGCTTCATCCACGGTGCCGACATCAAAGTTTCGGATGGCAGCAATACAATAACCCTGCGGGAATACACCTTCGACACCGGCTCCTCAAACAAATTCTACATCTACACCATTGATACCGCATCCCTCGGCAATATCATGATCGGTGAGGCCGAAAAATTCTATACCCTCACCATCACCCATAATGGCAAAGTATATTCCGCTGTCACCAAAATACCCTCCATGCGTGGTGTAGATAACAATTGTATACCAAAAAAAAAAAAAAAAACCCCTAAGACGCCCGACAGCGCCAAACAACTGTTCGCCAACTTCACCGAGCCCGATACCCCGGGCAACTATGTCCGCTACTTCACCCGCCGCAACGGCGGCCAGTTCTTCGCCGGAGATCAGTTCAACGACGAAGTCGTGAACGGTAAGCCCCTCACAAATATCCCCCTCTATGCCGGTTTCGAGAACGCGCAGGATGTCAATAGCGACTCGCTCCGGTATTTTTACAAAGGCGATACCGTTACACTTAGATGGTCGGGCATAGATAGAAATGTTTATAAATTCTGGAATACTTTTTCTTATGCGCGCAGCGCATTGGGCAACCCGTTTGCTTCTCCTATTAATTTACAAACAAATATGACCAATGGTGCGCTCGGCATATGGGCAGGCTATGGCAATGTGGAAAAGACAATGGTAGTGCCCTGATAATAAGTATTCTATATAAATCGGTTTATCATGTGAATAGTGACAAGCGGAATTTGACGCATCGGTAATTCTTTCGCATCTTTAATGCATAATTTAAAATAAATCCCTCCCTTCCGGAGGACAAGTGGGTATGAGTAACATAGAAAAAGTACATTGCCTGATAATAGGTTCAGGCCCCGCTGGTTATACAGCGGCAATATACGCAGCACGCGCAAATCTTAAACCGGTATTGTATCAGGGCCTGCAGCCCGGCGGACAGCTTACCATTACTACCGAGGTGGAGAATTACCCCGGCTACCCCAATGGCATCATGGGCCCCCAGATGATGGTCGATTTCGAACAGCAGGCGCAGCGTATGGGCGCAGATATCCGCTGGGGCATGGTCACTAAGGTTGACTTTTCACAACGGCCGTTTAAAGTAGAGGTAGATGAAGAAACATGGATCGAGGCCGACTCGGTAATAATTGCCACAGGGGCATCCGCCAAATGGCTGGGGCTTGAGTCTGAGCAGCGGCTCAATGGGCATGGGGTTTCTGCATGCGCCGTATGCGATGGTTTCTTCTTCAAAAACCAGGAAGTGGCCATAGTGGGCGCAGGCGATACTGCATGTGAAGAGGCGCTCTATTTGTCAAAGTTGTGCAGCACGGTGCATATGTTTGTGCGCAAGGGCGAAATGCGCGCCAGCAAAGTGATGCAGGACAGGGTGCTGAAAACAGCCAACATAAAAGTGTACTGGAACACAGACACCCTCGAAGTGCTGGGCGACCGCGTGGTGGACAGCGTGAAAGTGCGCAACAATGTAACCGGCGAGGAAACCATCATACCGCTGAAGGCATTCTTTGTGGCGATAGGCCATGAACCGAATTCAAAACTGTTCCAGGGAATCCTTGACATGGACGACCAGGGCTACCTGATCACACAGCCGGGCTCTGCTAGAACAAACATACCTGGTGTCTTTGCCTGCGGCGATGTGCAGGACAAGATATACCGCCAGGCAGTAAGTGCGGCAGGCAGCGGCTGTATGGCCGCACTGGACGCAGAGCGGTATTTAGGTGCACTGGAGCATCACGGATAAATCATTATAGTGCGGTATTATGACTGCATTTACCGAGATACAGGCTTATCCCATAGTATGGAAAATAGCAGTGGGCATTTTTGTAGTGCTTACTCTTTTTGCAATTCCACGTTTTGATAACAAAGTCAGACGTTTACTGATAGGCTTCATCATATTCATTGATGCCTTTGCTGTTTACATGGTATCAAGGCAGCTTGAAACCAAAATTGATGAAACTGGCATATACTATAAGGTATTCCCAACGTTCTCAGGAGAGCAGAAATTGAGTTGGGAAGCGGTATCAACAGTATCTGTAGGCAGGATTTTTTGGCGCAGGACAAAGACCCAGAATTTTTCTTGCATCATCGGAAACAGGCACGCATTGTACATCACGTCAGAAGATGGGAAGAAGATAATGCTCGGCACTCAAAAGCCAACGGAAATGAATGCTGCAATAATTGAATTTTCCAGGGCACGCTATCAGTCAGCAATAGAATGAGGCCTGCTGCTGCAGTGTATGCAGCTAAGTTCTATCGCACCTTTGTTGATTGCATTTGTATAATTCTGTACCCAATCACAAATCGAAAATCAAAAAAACATCCATATCAGGCCTCCCCGTCTTGCTTCATCCGCTTCATTTGCTCTGCCAGCCTGGATTCTTCTATATCCAGCTCGTGTTCCAGCTTTTTGAGTATGTCGCTGCTCATGGTCGCATCCTTATGCAGCTTCACCATGATGCCCCTTTCAAAGTCAAGTACCTTTTTATGGGCTTTTGCATATTCGTGTAGTGTTGTATTGGCCTTATGCCCCATAGCGTGGGTATCTTCATCTTTTCCGCTCACGAACCTGAGGTTTAACTCATATTTGCTGCGCAGCCGCAGCACCGCTTCTTCCGGGTAATGCCCCCCTGCTATATGCTCATCTATGAAAGATAATGCCTGCGTGCCTATACGGTTCCTCATCTCATTTTCCTCCTCTTTCGCTTTGGCTGTGTCCGGCCTTATTTTCATCAGCTTTATTATAAACCTCAGTGACAGGCCATGCACAGCAAGAGTAAGGAAAATGACACAAAAGGTAATGAACAAGATCATATCACGTTGCGGGAAAGCGCTTCCATCGGCCAGCGTAAGCGGAATAGCCATAGCCGCCGCCAGAGATACTACACCACGCATCCCGGCCCATGATATCACGAGCACATAACGCCAGTCTATGTGCTCCTTATGTTTCTTTCTCAGATTGGCAAACCACAGCGGCACATATGCCCCCGGGAACACCCATACTATACGCACCAGTATTGCCACCGTTGTTATAAGCACGCCATAACCAAATGCCTCCAGCAATGAGTCCCCTTTAATGTTCTTTATTATTGTAGGCAGTTGCATCCCAATGAGGATAAACACAAATCCTGTCAGCAGGAACTCCAGTGTTATCCACACAGAGGTTGCCTGCATCCTCGTCTGATAGGTTAATGACTCATGCGACCGGTGCGAAAGGTATAACCCGGCTGTAACCACTGCCAGCACACCCGACATATGAAAATGCTCGGCCAGCAGATAGGCCACATATGGCGTAAGCAACGTAAGCGCTACTTCCAGCGTCGAGTCATCTTTGATCCGTTTGTGCCCGTGCCTGAACAACCACCCCAGCGCCAACCCCACTGCAATGCCGCCCAATGCCACCCAAAAAAACTGCAGGCTCGCCTCCCATAACACAAACGACCCCGTCACAATGCTTGCTATCGCATACCGGTAGGCCACCAGCGCCGATGCGTCATTCACCAGGCTCTCGCCTTCCAGTATGGATACAACGCGGTGGTTGAGCTTGAGGCCCCGGGTGATGGACGTAGCAGCTACTGCATCGGGAGGCGATATCACCGCGCCCAGCAGAAAGCCCAACTGCCATGAGAAGCCCGGAATGAAGTAATGCGCCACCGCCGCAATAGCCACCACACTAAAGAATACAAGCCCGGTGGCAAGCGACAGCACCGACCGCCGCTCGGCCTTGAAATCGTGCCACGAGAGCCGCCATGCAGCTGTGTAAAGCAGCGGAGGGAGAAACACCAGGAACACCACATCGGGTGCCAGTACAATATCAGGTAGCTGTGGGGTGAACCCTATAACAAGCCCCGCAAACACAAGCATAATGGCCTGCGGTATCTTCAGCCGCTCAACCACCGCCGACAGTATGATGATCACCACCAGCAGAAAAACGATTATCTCAATACCCTGCATTGCCCGAAGATAACACCTGCCGGCCAGATTTCTAAACCCCCAGCCCATCACGACGAAGGGCCCTCACGGGCCCTTCGTCATCTAACGTCAATCGAATATTATACAAGCTTCACATTTACTGCGTTCAGCCCCTTCTTACCATTCTCTACTTCATATTTTACACGGTCATTTTCGCGTATCTCATCGATCAGTCCTGAAACGTGAACGAAAATGTCCTGGCCGCCGGCAGCGGGCGTGATAAAACCAAATCCCTTGGTTGTATTGAAAAACTTAACTGTACCTTCCTGCATTGTTTGTTTGTTTAATTGTTATGATCATTTTTATGTTTAACCTACTTTTTTAACTCTTATCGCACTCAGCCCCTTCAGCGTACGCTCCGTTTCAAACGTCACCCGGTCCCTTTCTTTTATCGGTGCCGACAACTGGTTTGCATGCACAAACACATTCTCCCTCGTTTGGCTGTCGGTGATGAAGCCGTAGCCTTTCGCCTCGTTGAAGAAGGCCACTGTGCCCTTTCTTATGTCTTCCACATCAGGCATTATCTTTGCCGCCCCCAACTGGATATCGTCCAGCGATATGTCAACTTTCTTCATCGGGTCGGGAGGGGTAGATGATATGTTGCCGTTCTCGTCCAGGTAGGCCATCATATCTTCCAGGCCCTTCCCTTTCGAATTGTTGGCCTTGCGCTCCTTCATACGCGCTGCCTTGTCCTGTTTTTCTTTTGCTTTCTTTTTTTCCTTTTCGTTCTTGGCAAACGTATTTCCCATATTTTCCCTTGTTTATCAGTTGCTGTTTTTACGGCGGGTACAACCATATTTTATCGCCGGCAACGGGCCACTGGAAAAGCAGAAACTGAGGAGAAAGGATGACTTAACAGATCAGGAAACGCAAAGGCAGAGCGCCGTATGATAACGAAGGTAGGGCTTTTATATGTAAAAACAAAAATATTTTTGGTGCATGATGTCTTTTTATGCATTTTTTTGGTCAGTAGATTGCATATGTATCTTATTCATTTTGTGTTGTTTTTAAATATTCTTTTGCACACTATTTACGCACTTTTTTTTACTCCTGAGTTGCAGATAATAAGCCAAAAGTTGCATCACTTTTTGCGTCATGGCACAGTTACTGTACCCTTGTATCTTTTATTTGGCTGCTAATCCCCCCTTCACGAACTTTACCCATAAGCCACATTTTGTGATAAAACACCTCTGCCTCCTGCTCTGCTGCCTTTGCGCCCTGCCCTCCCCCGCGCAGGATGCCCCCTATGTAGTGGCGCTGGGCGTGGCGCAGGATGGCGGTTACCCCCACATGGGCTGCCGCAGGCCTTGTTGCCAGCGGGTGCGTAAGGATAAGCGGCTGGAGCGCCATGTGGTGAGCCTGGCCCTGGTAAGCCCCGGCGAAAAGAAGTGGTGGCTGTTTGAGGCCACACCCGATATGGTGGCGCAGATAGAATACTTCAGGGAGCTTACCGGCGGCACATACAATTTTCTGCCCGAGGGTATCTTCATCACTCACGCGCATATAGGCCATTACACCGGCCTCATGCACCTGGGCAAGGAGGTGATGAGCACCCATGATGTGCCGGTGTATACCCTGCCCAAACTGAAAAAATACTTAGAGACCAACGGACCATGGAGCCAACTGGTGCGCCTGCACAATATAATGCCCATAGAGCTGATGGAAGAAGGCGCAATGCCGGGTGTAGATGCCGCAGTGCCACTGGGCAGCGGCATAGCCGTATCGGCATTCCGTGTGCCGCACCGCGATGAATACTCCGAAACAGCCGGGTTCAGGATAGTGGCCGGCGATAAGAAATTCATCTTCATACCCGATATAGATAAATGGGGCAAGTGGGACAAAAACATTGTGGATATGGTGCAGAGTGTGGACGTGGCGCTGGTAGATGCCACCTTCTACGACGAGAACGACCTGCCCGCCCGCAACCTGCTGAATGTGCCACACCCACTGGTAGTGGAGACCATGAAGCTCTTCGCAAACGAGACTAAAGAAACCAAAGCCAAGGTGTGGCTCATACACTTCAACCACACCAACCCCCTCCTCTGGAACAAAGACAAGCAGAAAGAAGTAAAACAAGCCGGCTTCAACTTCGCAACGCAAGGGCAGCGCTGGTAATTCGGGAATTGGCTACTTCACCTTCAGCAACCCCTCCATCACAGTATAAGCAATAGGGCAAACGAGGGTGTTCTTCAGCGTTAGTTGTGTGCGTTTCAAAAAAACATCCTCATCTGTATAAGGATAGCGGGCACAGTCGCTGGGGCGGTCGTCGTAAATATTGCACGTATTATCATCAGCAAGGAAGGGGCATGGCTTAGTGCGGGATACGTAATCGCCATCTTCATCCAGTTTCAGGTACTGGGCCACAAGGTCACCTTCTTTCATGCGCAGGCTCTTAGCTATACGCTTTATATCTGGTTGCTTAAAACGTGGTGAGTGGTTCTTGCAGCAGTTGGCACATTGCAGGCAGTCGATCTTGGCAAATGCTTCGTCATGCAGGTCAGGCAGGGCTTTCAGCATCTTGTTGAAGTTACCCTTCTCTAACTGGTACTTGTAGAGCTTCTGATGTTCTTTGGCTTCCTTCTCCCAGTTGTCTATCATAGTCATAAGTCTAAAGTAGAAAGTCGAAAGCTGCCATGTACCCCATCACATTTTCAAATTTGCACATTTTCAAATTCTCAAATTATCACAGCTTCATCTTATCCATTATCCGCTCCAGGTCTTCGTCGTTGTAGAACTCAATAACGATGCTGCCTTTGCCGTTCTTCTTGCGGTCCAGCTTTACACGGGTAGAGAAATGCGATGCCATGTTGTCTTCTATACGCTTGTATGCGGGCGGCAGTTTCACGCTGGTTACTTTGCCGGGCGTTTGTGTTTTCTCCGCCGACATATCTTTCACCAACTGCTCTACCTGCCTCACAGAAAGGCCACGCTGCATGGTCTCACGGAATACATATAATTGCTGCTCCACATGCTCCAGGCCAATGATGGCGCGGGCATGGCCCATGCTTATCTGGCTGTCGCGCACAGCCCTTTGAATGTCAGGTGGTAATTTCAGTAAACGGAGGTAGTTGGTAACGGTGCTGCGCTCTTTCTTCATCCTTTCGGATACCTGCTCTTGCGTGAGGCCGCACTCGTCCATCAACTGACGATAGCTGAGGGCTATCTCAATAGCATTGAGGTTCTCGCGCTGCAGGTTCTCAAGCAGGGCCATTTCCAGCATACCCTGTCCGTCAGCCGTGCGGATGTATGCGGGAATATCTTTGAGGCCAGCCATCTTAGAGGCGCGCACACGCCGCTCACCACTAATAAGTTGGTATTTATTCTGCCCGATCTTTACAACCGTTACGGGCTGTATAATGTCGTGCAGCTTTATGCTCTCAGACAGCTCAATGAGCGCCTGTTCGTCAAAATCGTGGCGGGGCTGGCTGGGGTTTACTTCTATCTGGTCCAGGGGGATGCGCGCAGTAGCGGGCGGGGTGCTGTTGTCCTTCTGCCCCGACACTGCCGGCACACCTTCTTTAGGCGTGTTTATCTCATCGTCAATGGTATCGAGCAGCGCGCGTATACCCTTCCCCAGTCCCTGTTTTTTATTGATCTGCGCCATGCTCATCGGTTTCCAGTATTTTGTCCTCGTTCTTTATTTTTGTCATGTTGTTCTTCTGCAGTATCTCCTTGGCCAGGTTCAGGTAATTGACCGCGCCGGTACTCTCGGCATCATACAGCAATGCCGGCATGCCAAAGCTCGGCGCCTCGCCCAGCCTTGTGTTGCGGTGCAGAATGGTATTGAACACCAGGTCGCCGAAGTGGTTCTTTATCTCTTCCACCACCTGGTTGCTCAGGCGCAGGCGGCCATCATACATGGTCATCAGTATGCCTTCTATCTTCAGGTTGGCATTTATGCGGGTCTGCACAATTTTTATGGTATTGAGCAGCTTACCCAATCCTTCCAGGGCGAAGTATTCGCACTGCACGGGTATTACCACGCTATCGGCAATAGCCAGCGCGTTCACCGTTATTAGGCCGAGCGAAGGAGAACAGTCTATGATAATGAAATCATAATTGGCCAGCTCCGGCTCCAGGGCCTTGCGCAGCACAAACTCCCTGTTGGGGTGGTTAATGAGTTCTATCTCCGCGCCCACAAGGTCCAGGTGACTGGGCACCAGGTTCAGGTTCGGCGTTTGGGTCTCCAGTACCACCTGCGATATGGGTGTTTCGTTCACCATGCAGTCATACAGGCTTAGCTGTATATTCTTCAGGTCGAAGCCATTGCCCGTGGTGCTGTTGGCCTGCGGGTCTGCATCCACCAGCAGGGTCTTGTATTCGAGCACAGCAAGACTTGCCGCCAGGTTAATTGCTGTTGTGGTCTTGCCCACTCCTCCTTTCTGATTCGCTATTGCAATTACTTTTGCCATATTCTCACCCTAAATCCCCGAAGGGACTTAATATTGTTTACTTTATACTGATAAATCTGATTACAAGGTAATCGTTTCCCCTATTTTTGGCAATATTAACTCTTTGCCCGCATCCCTGAACTTTTTCTTTGCCGCCTCGTGGTCTATTTTAATATATCCGAAAGTATCAAAATGTATCCCGATGATCTTATCACATTCAATAAATTCAGCAGCCATTAGAGCATCCCCTGCGTCCATCGTAAAGTTACCACCTATGGGCAGTATCGCGAAATCAAGTTTTGCATACTTGGGGATAAGTTGCATATCAAGCATCAGGCAGGTATCGCCGCTGTAGTAAAAGTTGCCTTCAGGCAGTTGCAGCACAAAACCGCCGGGATTGCCCCCATAGCTGCCATCGGGCAGGCAGCTGCTGTGCCACGCCGGCACAAAACGTAATTTCCCAAATTCAAAGTTATATGGGCCGAAGTTCATAGGGTGTACGTTCTGCACGCCGTTCTTCTCTGCCCAACTGGCTATTTCGTATGCGCCTATCACTTTTGCGCCCGTCCGTTTGGCTATATCTATCAGGTCGCCTACATGGTCGCCGTGACCATGAGAGGCCAGTATGTAGTCGGCAGGTATGGTTTGCGGGTCCACAACTCCTTTGGCCAGCTCATTGCCGGTAATGAACGGGTCGAATAGTAAATTTTTACCCCCTGTTTCAATCCCGAAACAGGCGTGGCCGTAAAAAGTAAATTTCATGGGAGAAAATTAAGCAATTACCACCGCAAATTTACGCAATTCAGCCGCCGCATAAAAACAAAAATATTTATCTCCGCACTGATCCTCGTTTGCAACGAGGATCACACGGCACAGCGTTTGCAACGCCTGTGTAGATGCATGCAGTATTTTATTATCTTAGTATATTTATTGCCGGTACAAGGGCGTTGCAAACGCCGCGCCAAAGCATCCTCGTGGCAAACGAGGACGAGTGAGGGGATTTTTAATGATAGTAGAGTACTAGTAAAAATAAAATTCATTAAAAAATGAATATTTCACGTTTCTGCCGTGTGTTGATGATTTCCCTTTTCGCATCTCTGAATGGGAACACACAAATAATTATTACAATCGCAGGATTAGGTACAGGAAGTATATGTACTGGTGATGGAGGACCCGCAATAAATGCAGTATTAAAGTCACCCTATAACCTGGTATTTGATACTACCGGAAATTTATTTGTTGTGGATGGCTATTGCTCCAATATACGTGTAGTCTCAACTATAGGTGCTATAAGCAATTATGCAGGGAATGGAAGCTGGGGATATTCTGGTGACGGAGGACCGGCTACCCTTGCTTCGTTAAATAGACCATTTGATATTGCAATTGATTCTTCAGGAAGTCTTTATATAGCAGACGCTAATAGTTATTGTGTTCGCAAAATTGATATATCAGGCGTTATTACAACAATAGCTGGAACTCCAGGAGTGCGGGGGTATGGTGGAGACGGAGGACCTGCTACAGCCGCGCTATTGGATGCTTGTTTGGGTGTCGTATTAGATAGCATCGGGAATTTATATATAGCTGATAACGCAAATTATCGAATCCGTAAAGTTAACAGCGCAGGTATTATTAGTTCTGTTGCCGGAACCGGTATATCTGGATATAGCGGAGATGGTGTGCCAGCAATTACTTCACAAATCCACCATACTGCCGATGTGGTGCTGGATAAAACAGGGAATTTGTTTTTTATCGACAGTAATAGAATTAGAAAAATAAATCCTTCCGGTATGATAACGACCGTTGCTGGCAATGGTACGACTGGATCAGGTGGAGATGGTGGTATGGCTACTGATGCGCAATTGTTCCCTTCAGCATTAGCAATTGATACTGCTGGAAATATATTCATAGGCAATGACAACAAAATACGCAAAGTAAACACAACAGGTATCATTACAACTGTTGCTGGAACGGGGATTACGGGCTACAGCGGAGACGGAGGACCTGCTACGTTAGCCCAACTTACATACAATACTGGTTTAGTTATTGCCGATAATGGAGATATTTATCTTTCGGATAATAACTTAGTACGCCTCATTACCTCCCGTCCTTTAGGGATAAAAAATAATCAAAAGACAACTCAAGTGGTAGTATCGCCTAATCCCTGTCATGATTATTTTATTATTGAAGTCAATTATGACGCTACATTAGATTGCGATTTACTTATTACCGACATTGCTGGGAGAGAAGTTGGGAAATCAACAATTACTACGAATAGGTCAATTTTGAATCATATTGATTTATCGCCTGGAATTTACCTAATCACTATTGTTGTTAATCAGGAAAGAATTGTCCAAAAATTAATTATTCAATAATTCCCCACACTGGTCCTCGTTTGCAACGAGGATCACACGGTACAGCGTTTGCAACGCGAGTATAGCTCCATACATTATTTTATTATCTCCGACTGGCGCGAGTGTTCCGTAGGATCACTCGTGTCTAATCAATCCTGCCGGTCTGCGACCGGAATTCACGGGTATATAGCCGAAATTTTGCCTCCCACCCGTTTGCAACCAAAAATTACCAGTGAATATTTTTGGAGGGCAGAAACTCGCAGATAACCAATTCCTCATTGGTTTCCAGAAACACAACTGTGTATTTCTATTTGTAGGAAATGCACTTATAACCCAAAAATGCCCTTACAGGTTCCCTGCATATAGTATGGCTTCTTCTGGAGTCAGATAGTTTTATAAAAAAGTCATACACACCATCGGCAAAACTTTCGGCCGTAGCGATCAATCCTTTCGATTCTATGTACCACGCTATTTCTGCGATACTATCAGCCACCGACTCTTTGATAGCTATTTGCCGGCCCACTTCCTGATCATTTTTTTACTGTGCGCACGGGCTTCTTCAACAGATAATACATTTTCGGCCCTTGTTTTTAATGCGGCTTTTTTTTGCAATGCCTCGTAGCTTTTTTGAGGAACAACTACGTATGGCTTATTATCTATAACAACAACATTCATTGCACTGATTTTATACAAACATACGAAAAATATTGTGTCCGTGTTGCTCCGAATATGTATCCCTCCGTTGTTCCGGGTGTGTACCAAGAACTGCAAATAAAAATCCTTCTGCGAAGGCATTCAAGGCACTACTGCCTAGAACATGATGGCCCCAGTTGTCCGTAGTGTTCATCAATCAAAAAAAATAAAAAGTAACAGTTAACCGTATGTCTCCCACTACGGTTGCGATGCTGCCAGTCTCCCGACTGGCGAGATTAACTACAGGAGCAAATTATTCGCGCATCCTGAAAATCCTTAAATCGTGTTGCTCCGGATAGGCATCCGGAACTGCAAATAAAATTCCTTTTGCAAGGGCATTCAAAGAGCTACAGCCGAGAACATGATGGCGCCTTTTTAATGCAGTAGATGGCAATTCCAGGCGGACAATAGAATTACTAACGTAACAATAAGCTTCCAGCCAAATCACAGTTCCGGGTAGGCAGAAAAACCGGCGCCATGCTGATGAGTAGCGATTTGCGCAACTCAACACAACAGCGCAAAGCCTTTTTTTCCGGCGGAGCCTTTGGAAAAAAATCGCCTTTTCTTTTGCTACTTTTCTTTTCGGCGAAGCAAAAGAAAAGTAGACTCGCGCGGGGATACGGCACATATTGCAATTGTTTCCCAGCTTCCGTCCTCCGCGAGTGTCCCGGCCGATGTCTCTCCGAAGCGCGAGCCTGTAGCGTGGAGGGAGGACTCGGGCGCATCAGGGTACTGAAGTTGAAGTAATGCTAAACTGAATAAAGCATAGATTACAGGCAAAATAATTCCAATAATTCAGCAAATTCTACAAATTCGGGTTCAGACAAAAAATCAAAAAATCGCCCTCAAACCCTTACCCAGCCTGCACCCAAAAACCATGACGGTACAGTTACTGTACCATGACGTTTTTTTTATTTGGCAGGTAATACCACCTTCACGAACTTTACATAATTCCAAAAAAATGGAGCAAGTTCTTTGAATGGATGGCAACTTATTTTGTTTGATGCGGGCACTCCCGGACTTACGATTTATGACTCACGACTCTTAGTGAGCTTCGAACTACGACTACTTTATACCTTTTTGGGTATAAATATACCTTTGGGGGTATAAATATACCTTTTAGGGTATAACTATACCCCTTTATACCTTGCAATAAAACACATAACACAAGCCCACAGAGCATTTCATCACATCTAAAAATAAATATTTACCGAAAAACGACAAATCCCGGAAACTATACCTTTTTTACCCGCCGTGGCTTTTTCAGCGAAGGAGGGCGGCACAGCTTTCGGCAGGAATTACCGGCTCACGCAATACTTTTTGCATGATTATTGAATCTACTTGCAATCACTTATTTTTATCAAAATTTTCATTCTATGAACGCGACAATTGGTGTTTATGACAATCACGACCTGGCAGTGGAAGCTGTGGCTAAACTGAAAGATGGCGGATACCCTGTTTCCCACCTGTCTATAATGGGTCTGGCAGAAACAGAAGAGATAGACGACAAAATGCACATCATGCCCAAAAGCCCGATAAAGGCCGGCGGCATTGGTGCCGGCACAGTCCTGGGCACCACCTTAGGTATTCTTACCGGTGTAGGCATGTTTGCCATACCCGGCGTAGGCGTGCTCTACGGAGCAGGGGCTCTGGTAGGCGCCATAGCCGGGTTCGACCTCGGCCTGCTGGGCGGCGGTCTGGCATCGGCGCTGGTAAGTATTGGGGTAAAAGATGGCAACGAGAAAAAATACCACGATGCGTTAGTAGCAGGCAAATACCTGGTAATAGCCCATGGCAGCAAAGACATAGTGGAAAAAGCACAAGCTATGCTGCATGAGCACGGCACGCACGATGAGATCAATGCGCACTAACATCCCGCAAAAGGGTTTCTCTAATTTTGTAATGTACGCATGCGGGAATTATTGTGAGTAAAAAACCTAAACAGCCTCAGCCACCGGTTGAGGCGATAAAGAAAAGCATACCTGCACCCGGCGGGGCAAAGGGGTTCGCTATTCCGTACCCCTTCCTTTTGCTGGCCATTGCCGTGCTTGTGGTCTATTTCCCCAGCTTCTCATTCGGCCTCACCGAACTGGACGACTCCATTTTCATACGCGATTTCGGGTCTTATAACGAAGACCTCGGCAATCTGGTCACTTCTTTTCAGCGCGGATTGTTTGATGCCACGAAAGACCCCTATTACCGTCCGTTGTTCATGGACACGATGATACTCAACTACCAGATCAGCGACCACGGACAAAATACGGGCAGCTACCATATCATCAATGTGCTGCTGCACCTGGGGGCTGTATTGCTGCTGTTCAGGCTGTTCAGAAAACTGCATATCAGCGATATCCGGGCGTTCATTCTTTGCCTCATATTCGCCGTTCACCCTGTGCTGTCGCAGGCAGTGGCATGGATACCCGGCCGCAATGATACGATGCTGGCCATATTCGTTCTGTCATTCCTCATACATAGTATCAGCTATGCCAACGAAGGAAAAACGGGTAACCTCTTATTCTCAACCCTATTCTTACTACTCGCTTTCTTCACCAAAGAAACGGCTGTGTTCGCCGCTCCGGTGGCCTTTGTGCTGTTGGTTTTTGTACTGCATAAGCAGTGGCTGGATAAACGCAGCATCATCCAATATGCCGTATGGATAGGGTGTTTCGTGTTATGGTTCTCGGTACGGGCCGCTGCTACAATACAAACCGATATATCCCCTGCACAGATAGCCCACGACTTCGTGCCACGTCTGCCGCTCATTGTCCAGTACCTCGGCAAAGTCCTGCTCCCTCTTAACCTGAGCGTATTCCCCACCCAGCAGGATACCGTCTATTATTATGGCATTGCCGCAGTGGTTATCCTATCGCTTATTATCTTCCTGCACAAGCACAGGAATATGAAAATAGTATGGAGCGGCCTGCTCATATTCCTGCTCTACCTGCTGCCGGTGCTGTTTGTACCAAACAACCTGAACGAACAGGCTTTTGAGCACAGGTTATATCTGCCCGTTATTGGCATACTACTGCTATTATCACAGTCCATATTGTTCAACAACCCGCTTTCAGATAAGCAGTCATTTATAGCGGGCATAGCCATAGCCTCTGTATTTGCGGTTATGAACTTTACGCACCAGAAAAAGTTTGAGGACCGTCTTACGTTCTGGTCGGCTGCGGTGGAAACATCGCCCCGCTCAGCTTACGCAAAAATGATGCTGGCCGCCCGGCTGGATGATTCAAAAGAATCGTTCAGGCTGTTCAGAGAGGCCATGCAGTTGAACCCTAACGAAAAATACCTGAATTTCTATTATGGCGTAATGCTGCAAAAACAGGATTCGGTACTGGCTTCAGAAAAATATCTATTGAAAGAAAAAAGCAGGAGCGGTTATTTTGAAACCGACTTTTATCTTGCCAGGGTAGCCATGGAGAAAAAAGATTATGAGGGCGCTATCAACCACCTGGCTACCTACCTGAAAACCGACTCACTCAACGGCATAGCCAACAATAACCTGCTGCTGCTATACATGGACACCAGGCAACCCGATAAAGCCAGGGAGCACGCAAAACGTATGATCAGCAAAATGCTTGATGTGCCGCAGGGAATAAGGCAACAATTAGGTATTTAAGAAAGGAGATACCGATCAGGCTGACATAACCACAAACTCGCTGAGATGAATCAGCGCATAGTCCAGCATGGTTTTTACAGTTTGGGCATTATACTTTGCAAACCGTTCATCAATCCCCTCAAACTCCTTCAGCTCGTCATACAGTCTCGCGAATTCCTCCACCGTGGTCGACTTACCCAGCAGATCCCTGTTAAGCACATACACTTTAAGCACATCGTCCATTACCTGCGCCATATCATCTGCCCCTATTTTATATAACTGTTCTATCATAGATGGCAGCATACCTATATAACCATTCTGTATGAACTGGATAAACCCACCCTGCCCTACCTGCATTCGGGCATAATCGTATGCCAGTAACAACTGCTGGCCATCAGAAAGCTCATCAAGGAAATCAAATGTTTTGCGGCGGTAGAGTTCTTCGTGCAATGGCTGCGTCAGCAGGTCATACAGCTCATTCTCATCGCCCGATGCGCGGGCTTTGCCTATAGCTTCCTTAGTTACCTTTGGCAGATAATTGCTGTTCATGGCTTCAAAAGTAACAAGTAATTTTTAATGCATAAAAATCCAGGGCACAAAAAAAGTGCATGTATATTAACGCATCTGAGGGTGCAAAACATATGACATTAAAAGCCAGATAGCAAACCCATAATATTCAAGCGGATAACATACAACCACGGAGCCATTTTATTTTGTAATTTAACCCCATGGAAACGAAGCAACGTGAGCCGGTATACTACGGCAAATATCTCCAACTGGACAAACTCCTCGATGCCCAGCACCCTGAAAGTGATAAAGAAGGAATAAAGGCAAATGATGAAATGTTGTTCATCATTATCCATCAGTCATACGAGTTGTGGTTCAAACAAATAATACACGAACTGACGATAGTAAGGGAAGTATTCAAACAGCCCAACATACATAATAACACACCGGACATCTATAATAGCGTACACCGCCTGAAAAGAATATGCAGCATACTGGATGTGGCTGTGCACCAAATGGGCATACTGGAGACAATGACCCCACTGGACTTCCTGGACTTCCGCGACCTGTTGCGGCCCGCATCAGGCTTCCAGAGCATACAATTCAAGATAATAGAAGCATCACTTGGGCTCAGGTATGAGCAAAGGCACGGACAAGACTACTATACGAAGTTCCTTACTGATGAGGATAAGGCAAAGGTAAAGAATGCAGAAAGCGAAAAGTCCTTGCTGGTTCTCATTAACCAGTGGCTGGAAAGGATGCCATTTGTTAAGAACAAGATGTATTGGACTGGCAGCGAAACGGACTTCTGGAAAGGATACCGTAGTGCATATGATAAGAGCTTGTCGGAAATGGAGCGCAAAAATCTGGAGATATTCGATACCATATTCTGCAATGATGCGGAATACCCGGCAGGCCGCTCGTTCAGCGCAGATGCAAGCCGCAACGCGTTGTTCATTATGCTCTACCGCGACCATCCGTTGCTGCAACTGCCATACGAATTGCTTAACACACTACTGGAGATAGACGAAATGTTGTCGATGTGGCGGCACAGGCACATACACATGGTGCAACGCACCATAGGAAAACGAGTGGGCACAGGGGGCAGCAGCGGCGCGGAATACCTGCGCGGCGCGGCAGACAGCCATTATATTTTCAAGGAACTGGCAGAGCTGACCTCGTTCCTGTTGCCACGGCAACTACTACCGATACTGCCTGAAAATCTGGTGCGCGACCTTAGCTACCGAGAATAACAGCATAACTTATGAACACAGCTGATGCCATACGCCATAGAGATAAAGGATATTCACAAGAATTATAAAGGTGCATGGGCTCCCGCACTGGATGGTTTTTCATTTTTTGTAAAGAAAAACAATATAGTAGGGCTGCTGGGGCCAAACGGCGCAGGGAAAACAACCTGCTTTAATATACTATGCGGCATAGTGAAACCGGATAGCGGCACAGCACATATAGCCGGAAAAAACTGCAGCACAGATATAGCCGCAATAGGCGCTGTAATGGGCATGGTGCCACAGCAGATAGCGCTCTTCGGCAACCTTACTGCCAATGAGAATTTTGATTACATAGGTCGCCTGTACGGCCTTGATAAAAACCTGATAGCCACCAGAAAAAAATATTTGCTGGAGCGCCTGGGCTTAGACAACCATGCCGACAAGAGAGTAAACGCCTATAGCGGCGGCATGAAAAGGAGGGCGAACATCATAGCATCTCTGCTGCACGAACCCGACCTGCTGCTACTGGATGAACCCACCGCCGGAGTAGATGTGCAATCGCGTGCGATGATACTTGACTTTCTGAATGAATACCGCCAACGATCAAAAACCATCTTATATACATCGCACCTGATGGACGAGGCAGAACAAATATGTGACGAGGTGGTAATTATTGACGGGGGGAAATATATAACAGGAGGCCCGCCCAAAAACCTTATCGCAGAAACCGCAGGCTGCCGCAGGCTGGAAGATGTATTTCTTCACTATACCGGCCATACGGTAAGAGACCATTAGCATAAAGAGGCATGAACAAAATAACAGCAACGATATTAAAGGAATGGCAGCT
>CAYSIG010000039.1:0-53252 GCA_964430995.1 uncultured Flavipsychrobacter sp. | reverse complement strand
TGAGTTGATAGCGAATGGCGTAGTGGCTATTGGCGATATTTCGAACACGGCAGACACTATGGATTTGCGTGGACGTGATACGTTGCATTTTCATACGTTCGTGGAGGCGTTGGGCTTCAATGATGCCCATGCCCCCGGTAATTTTGGCTACGCGCTAAACGTGTACAATTCTTTTGCTGGGCAGACCGGCAGCAACAGGTTGCTGCGTCAGTCGGTAGTGCCACATGCTCCTTATTCCGTATCATCCTCTTTGTTCAGGCTTATAGATGCACATTCACCCGGCGGGCTTATCTCTATCCACAACCAGGAGAGCGAAGACGAGGACAGGTATTACAAGGCAAAACAAGGCAGAGTGCCTGACCTGCTGAAGATGTTCAGTATAGATGATACAGCATTTATCCCTTCTGGCAAATCGTCCCTGCAAACCTATCTTGACTGGATGTCCCCGCGGCACCCATTCCTGTTTGTGCATAACACCTGCTCAGCGCGCGAAGACATTCAGTACGCTCATAGCTATCTGAAAGAGGTATACTGGTGTTTATGCCCTAATGCTAACTTATATATTGAGAACAAACTGCCTGATATTGATATGCTTATCAGCGAGGGCGCAAATATCTGCATAGGCACAGATAGCCTGTCGTCAAATCATCAGTTATGTATAGTATCAGAGTTATACAGCATTAAAAAGCACTTTCCGCAGCTTGATTGGGAAATGCTTTTTGTATGGGCTACAGCAAATGGAGCCGCAGCATTACAGATGCGGGAAACAGCAGGTACTATAGAAGTGGGCAAAAAGCCGGGAATAGTACAGGTGACGGGATTGGAGCATATAGACGGCAAACCGGTTGCTAAAAGAATTGTATAGTATCTTTACATACCCATGAAACAGATAATAGACAACTTCTCAACAGGTTCGTCGGAATACGCAACATTCAGGCCTGAATCCCCCAAGGAGATATTCGATTTCCTGTTCAGCCGACTGGATAATTTCAACATTGCATGGGATTGCGGCACAGGCAACGGACAGGTGGCCGCTACTCTTGCAGAGCGCTTCCGGGTGGTATATGGCACCGACATCAGTCAGGCACAGCTGGATCTGGCGAAGCGGGCGGGCAATATATTATACCTGGAGGAGCGGGCAGAACAAACATCGCTGCCAGATAACAGCATCGACCTCATCACCGTGGCGCAGGCAATACACTGGTTCGATTTCGAAAAGTTTTATGCAGAAGTAAAAAGGGTGGCACGTCCCGGTGCACTCATAGCTGTATGGACATATAGTTTATTACGCCTTGCTCCCGCCATTGATGAGGTTATTGACAACCTGTATGTGAACATCACCGGACCATATTGGGACAAAGAAAGGGTATATGTGGATGAGGCATACCGCACTATTCCGTTTCCATTCGCAGAGGTGCAGGCGCCGGAGTTCGGTATCACGAAGCAATGGAACATAGCACAGGTGGCCGGTTATCTGCGTACATGGTCGGGTGTGAAACATTACCAGCAAAAAGAAAACCACGACCCCGTATCAATGATAATGAATGACCTGAAAAAAGCATGGGGCAGCAACGAGTTGCTTGAGGTAAGATGGCCGGTGCATATCAGGGTAGGGGTGGTGAATTGATTACTTTACCACTGCCACACACTCTACCTCTATCAGCGCATCCTTTGGCAGCCGTGCCGCCTGTATTGTAGAGCGCGCAGGTTTTAAGCCCGGGAAATAGTCTTTGTAAATATCGTTCATCTTCGCGAAGTCGTTCAGGTCTTTCATGAAAACGGTCACCTTCACTACATGTTCCATATCTGACCCCGCAGCTTCCAGCACCGCCCGTATATTTTTCAGCGCCTGATGCGTCTGTGCACCTATATCATCGCCTGCAAAAGCATTGGTAACGGGCGACATGCCTATCTGCCCCGCTGTATAGATCATCCTGCCAGTTTTTACCGCCTGTGAGTATGGCCCTATGGCTTTTGGCGCGTCATCGCAACTTGTGCATACCATCTTGCTGCTATGGCAGGAAGAAAATATAAAGAAAAAGAAAACCAGAGCTAGTAAAAATAGATTCTTCATGTAGTGGCATTGAGTACTCCATTAAAGATATGACAACGTATCAACTATTCAACTTTTTCAGATAGTCAACCGCCAATAGCATCCTGCTGCCATACCAGCTCATCATCTCGCCATCCACTAATTTCACTTCGGCATAGGGCAGTGTTGCTTTTATCTCGGCTATGTGTGTGTATTTAAAAGGGTAGGGCTCTGAAGAAAGGAGCACAATGTCTATGGCTTTATCTTTCAGTTCTTCCAGTGTTACCTCCGGGTAGCGCATTTTGTCTGCCAGTACATTTGTCCAGCCCATCTGACTTATCATATCACTGATGAACGTATCCCCGCCCGCGCACATCCAGGGCTTACGCCAGATAAAATAGGATACCCGTGTATTGTCGCCCTGAACCTGTCGAAGGGCAGCGAAACCATTCTTTATTTGCTCTGCCAGACTATTTGCTCTTTCCTCTTTACCCACCAGTATTCCCACCTCACGTATCATTGTCAATCCTTCATCTATGGTCTGTATATTGCTCACCCAAGTAGGGTATAGCGTCGATAGCTCTTCTATCTGCTCCCTGGTATTTTCCTCTTTATTGGCAATGATCAGATCGGGCTGCAACTCCTTTACAATATCTATATGTACTGTCTTGGTGCCACCCACCCGTTTTTTAGTCCTGAACCATGCTTCAGGGTGTACGCAGAATTTGGTAATGCCCACTACCTCATCATCCAGTCCCAGGTCATATAATAGTTCCGTTTGTGAGGGCACCAGCGATACAATGCGCTCAGGTGGAAAATCAACTTCCACCCGGTTGCCCATCATATCTGTGAACACCCTTTTCATGCGGCCTAGCTGAAGCGTTTGTAATAGAAAAGCAGAAAAACGCTGAACAGCCCATCCAGCAGGAACATGCTGCTTAAGTAGTCCCTCTGTAGCTGCCCGTTCATTATGGCAAAGTACAGGCTTGCGTTTATAATGGTGAGTATTATGTATCCCAGTGCGCCCCATTTGCGCAAGTCGCATGCTGCCAGCCAGAACACTGTATAGCCGATCATCCACAGTACTTCAAGCCACACAATACCGGGGAATGGCTCCCCTATATCGGCCCATATCGTCCATCCCAGCCATAGCAGGTGAAACCCACCCACCAGCGGGAATAGTATCGGCGCCTTGCGCCCCATATCAATAATCACCTCTTTGAAATTGCGCATAGAGTCGTAAGTCATAAGTCGTGACTACTAAGTAGAGTTACTTAGTACTCACATTCCCACCACATTCAATCACATTTCTTCTGCATTTAATGCTACCCTTTCGAGAAAGCATTCAGTATATCATATTTCGTTAGTATACTGTATTGCCCACTCTCGTCCCTTGTCAGCACAGCGCCGTTATCTTTGTTTATGTAGTGTGTCAGGCGTTCCAGCGGCGTGTCCATGTCAACCACTGGTAATGCATGTTCTTTCACATCGCCTACCAGTTGGTCGCGCACATCGGGTATCTCGATCAGTTTTTTAAACAGTCCCTGCTGTGTCACCGATCCTGTCATCTCATTGTCCATCATCACCGGTATCTGCTCTATGTCATACTTCTTCATCAGTTCCAGTGCGTCCATCACCTTGCTGTTCTCGTCTATGGTCACTAAGCGACGGCGACCCAGGCCACCCATCAGGTCGCGCACGGTCTCTACCTCCAGGAAGCCCCTGTCCAGCATCCATTCATCGTTATATACTTTGGCCACATACCTGCTGCCGTGGTCATGAAATATCACCACCACCAGGTCATCCTTTTTCAGTTTATCTTTCAGCTGGCGCAGGCCCGCCACCACACTGCCGGCCGAATAGCCCACAAAAATGCCTTCCTCGCGTGTTATACGGCGCGCCATTAGTGCGCCATCCTTATCTGTCACTTTTTCAAACAGGTCAAGTGCGTCACGATCATAGTTTTCCGGCAGAAAATCCTCCCCGAATCCCTCTGATACATATGGGTGAACCTCGCCCATGTCCAGTTCACCGGTGTCAAACCACTTTTTAAGCAAGCTGCCGTAGGTGTCTATCGCCCACACCTGTATATTAGGGTTTTGTTCCTTCAGGTATTTGCCTGTGCCCACTATAGTGCCGCCGGTTCCGGCCGCTACCACTAGGTGTGTTACCTTACCTTCGGTCTGCTTCCATATCTCCGGGCCGGTTTGCTCGTAGTGTGCCAGGCGGTTGGCGAGGTTATCATACTGGTTCACATACCAGCTGTTTGGTATCTCGCGCTGCAGGCGGCGGGCCACCTGGTAATAGCTGCGTGGGTCTTCCGGGTCCACATTTGTAGGGCAAACTATTACTTCGGCGCCATGCGCTTTCAGAATGTCTGCTTTTTCCTTGCTTTGCTTATCTGTGGTTGCAAAAATGCATTTGTAGCCTTTTATTATGGCACCCAGTGCCAGGCCCATGCCTGTATTGCCGCTGGTGCCTTCTATTATGGTGCCGCCTGGTTTTATCTTACCTTCTTTTTCTGCCACCTCCAGCATCTTCAGCGCCATACGGTCCTTTATGCTGTTGCCGGGGTTGAACGATTCCACTTTTGCATACACCTTGCAGGGCAGGTCGGCCACTACACGGTTTAGTCTTACCAATGGGGTATTACCTACAGTTTGCAGAATATTATCATAAACGTGTTCAGCCATAATGTCTATTTATTAGAGGGACGAAGGTAGAAAATTATGCGCATTTAACTGAATGATGATGTAGATGTTTAGTCAGTACGGCTTTTCAGCGGTCAGGCTGTACCTCTTGTACAGTATAAATTCATTTGGATCAGGTTTGTAACATAGCCTTGTGCATAGCTAACTCGTCTCATCAATTTCTGTGGTTTGCAACAGCCAAAGTAATATTCACGTAAATTTTCTCAAGCTTTCGTCAGGCATGTATATAATGAAGCTGTACCAACCCTTTTTCAAACTGTTTTGAACTGATAAGTGTCATTTTTTGCTCAGGCAATCCGTCTTTAAACAGACGTGTGCCCCTACCCAGCAGCACAGGAATAATAGAAAGATAAATTTCATCAATCAGCTCATCTTTTAATAGCTCATTCACTACTTCTGCGCCACCATCAACAAAAATATCCTTGCCTGTTTCGCTTTTTAGTTTTTGTACAAGTGCCTTTATGCTGCCCGTATAAAAGTGCGTTTTCCCTACGGAAGGTTTTTGGGTTCTTGTAATGATATGGGATGTTTTATCGGCATGTGGAAATTCGGGCACTTGCTTCATTACCCAATCATAAGTTTTTCTGCCCATAATCACGGTGTCTATCTCCTTTATGAAATCAGCATACCCATAGTCTTCGCCTGCCTGTTCCACTATTTGTAGAAAATCGAGGTTGTCATTGGGTTTGGCAATGTAGCCATCTATACTGCAGGCTATATACAGTATTGTTTTTCTAGGTGTTGTCATGTGCTTTCAGGTTATCTCGCAAAGATATGGGTTCTGATTTTTTATTTTTCTGTCCACGGTCATGAGTTTCACTTTTCGTAGATGCCCCGGCGCCAAGCAACTAAACCTGATGAACATATAGCTGCAATATCAAAGAATATCTTCCTCATGCTTGTGGAAGAAGATTAGTCCGAACATCATGATAAGGCTGGTGACAACCACCACAAAAAACAGGATGCCGGGATTGAAACTGGGCATTATACTGGCCGGCGGTATACTATAAAACAAAAGGATAGTGACCAGCCCGCGGGGCATAAGAAAAAGCTCAGGGAAAAGATTGGATTTTAAAATGAGGCGCAGGTACAGAAAGCGGGAAAAGAACAAAATAGCCACAATGCACGAACCAATAAGCAATACATCTTTTTCTATTATAGTGGCAAGGTCAATGGTGTAGCCGAAAAGTATGAAAAAGAAAGTGCGCAGCAGGAATGAGGTTTCTGCTGTAATAGACCGCATCAGGTGCAGTATCTCTGTCATTCGCTCGGGTGTGGCGAGGTGGGCAAAACGCCCTTTGAGAAATAGCGAGCTATTGTTGAGCACCATGCCAAATACCAGTACTATCAGCAGCGATGGGATGTGGATTATCTCCCCCGCACTATACACTAGGGCAAGGATGGCGAACAATAAGAAAAAGCGCAGGTTTACCGTTATGCGGGTGAGTATATAAAGCAGCAGCAGTGATGCCAGGGAGGAAATGATAAGCGCAAGTAGCAGGTTGCCGCTGAAGATGCCTAAAGACTTCATGCTCAGCACATTCTCCATCAGCATATAGTCAAAGATCAGTATGCCGATGATGTCTGAAAAGGATGATTCATAAATTATAAACTCACGCTTTATCTCCGGCAGGTGACTGGTGCTGGGTATCACTATAGCGCTGCTGATGATGCTCATGGGTATAGCATATACCAGTGATTGCTGAAAAGGCTGGTGCAACGCCGCAGAGATAAGCCACGCGATAAGCGCCGCCGACAACGCAAAAATAAATGTGGCCGACAGGAAGGAGTTACGTATCAGGGGTAGTTTTTTCCTGTTCACTTCCAGGTCCATCGCAGCCTCCAGAACTATCATGATGATCCCAATCGCGCCTAGTATCTTTACCAATTTCTCTACTTCCACCGTAGCAAACCCGTAGTATTGCAAACCCAGTTTTACGGCCACGCCCGTACCAATCAGTAATATCACCGAAGGCACGCGTATCATACGGCTTATCATATTAAACAGGTAGCTGAGTATCACCACGCTGCTCAGCAGGATAATGATAGTATGGGTATGTAAGTGTATCTGCATCAATGCCGTTTTGCCAAAGATAGCTTTTGCGGGTAGCATATAGGTGTGTTGTATAGCATTAGGGACATTTTTAAACCCTCGAAATCCCTCAAACCCTTGCCCCGCCTGCATACCATTTTCCATCATGGTACAGTAACTGTACTGCCATAGTACAGTAACTGTACCGGCATGGCAATAAAATTTGGCTCCACGCTCCGCTTATATGACCTTTATACAGAACTAAATGCATCGCCTGTGTTTGGAGTAAAAAGTGCGCAAATAGTGCGCAAAAATGATTGTATAAACGCCTTGAAATACTGTATGTTATATATGGAAAGTGCTATCCAAAAAAATGCGCAAAAAAGCAGAGACCAGTTAGAAAATAATGAGGTATTTCATAAAGGTTATCTTTGCCGGTAAGAACAAACTATGACAACCTTCTATAAATATCACGGCACCGGCAACGACTTCATCCTGTTCGATAACAGGAATTTCAGGATAACCCTTTCTCAAGAACAGGTGGCACACCTTTGCCACAGGCGGTTTGGCATAGGTGCCGATGGGCTTATGCTGCTGCAGCAGGCTGCCGGTTACGATTTTCGTATGGTATATTATAATTCCGATGGCAAAGAAAGCTCCATGTGTGGAAATGGCGGCCGTTGCATCACGGCTTTCGCAAAAAGTTTAGGACTAGTAGATACTACCGCCAACTTTATCGCCAGCGATGGCCCTCACTTAGCCACCATAAATACTGATGGCACTATTAATCTGCAGATGAAGGACGTTTATGACATAGAGATTAATACAGGCTACACGATACTCAACACAGGTTCACCCCATTATGTTTTATGGGTGCCGGACATCAGGACCGCCGACGTATTCATCACAGGCCGTTCCATACGCAACCAGATGCCATTTCAGCCCGATGGGATAAATGTTAACTTCGTGCAGCCCCAGGCCGACAAATTATTAGTGCGCACATACGAGCGCGGTGTGGAAGATGAGACCCTTAGCTGCGGCACAGGGGTCACCGCATGTGCCATAGCCGCCACTGCACGGCAAACCGGCGATTTTATTACCAGCATTGAGACCACGGGTGGAAATCTCAAGGTGTCCTTTACAAAGGATACGCCATTATCGGCAAAGAATGTTATGCTTATAGGCCCAACGGCATTTGTGTATAAAGGGGAGGTAGATATCTGATAGCATCATGACCGTAGACTATCTAATCGTAGGCCAGGGCATTAGCGGCACATTACTTAGCCGCAGCCTAATTAGTGAGGGTAAACGCGTGGTGGTAATTGACGAAGGTAAAGAAGCAGTTTCAAGCAAGGTGGCATCGGGTGTTATTAACCCCATCACCGGCAAGCGGCTGGTGAGAACGTGGATGATAGAAGCGTTCCTTCCTTTTGCTCTTGGGTCTTACACCTCTTTTGGCAGTGAGCTGGGTAAACAGCTACTACAGCAGTGCGATATACTTGATTTTCACCCCACGCAAGATAGCAGCGCTATATTCAATGAAAAGATATCAACAGAGGGGGAATACTTATCTGTTATGCAGCCCGGGGATTGGGATAAGTACTTCCGGTTCAATTATGGCATAGGTAAAATAGCCCCCTGCCTGCTGCTGGATATAAGGGCTATGCTGGCTGCATGGCGGGAAAAGCTGGTGGTGGATAATTGCCTCTTGAGCGAAAAGTTCAGTTGGGATGATTGCGGCGTAACACCGGATGGTGTATCGTATAAAGGCATCACTGCACAAAAGGTGATATTGTGCAATGGCGCGGCCGCCACTGTTGATCCTTACTTCAACCGTCTGCCATGGTCGAAAGATAAAGGGGAGGCGCTGATAGTTTCAATACCCGGCTTGCCCCGAAACAATATATACAAGCAGGGCATCAGTATTGTGCCATGGCAGGATGACCTGTTCTGGGTAGGTGCCACACATGACTGGAAGTTTGCAGATATGGAGCTTACCCCTGCGTTCAGGAAGCAGGTAGAAGAACAATTAGATTACTGGTTGAAACTGCCATACAAGATAGTTGACCATATTGTTGCCCGGCGCCCTGCCAACCTGGAACGTAAGCCATTCATTGGCCTTCATCCGGTGCACCCGGCAGTAGGTATATTCAATGGTATGGGCAGCAAGGGTTGTTCAATGGCCCCTTATTTCGCAGAAATGCTAATGCGCCTCTTGTTACACAACGAGCCTTTGTCACCGGATGTAGATGTGCGCAGGTTTAAAAATGTGCTAAGTAGGTAATTTAATTTCTTATAAGTATTTTTAGTACGTGAAACATCTTTTGCTTCTTATCTTTTTGTTGATGTACGGTAACTACTGCCGGGCAAATACAATTGATGCAATAAAAACAAAGAAGGATCTAATTGAGTTCATCGGGTCAAATCATGTAAG
Organism: uncultured Flavipsychrobacter sp.; assembly: GCA_964430995.1. Taxonomy (GTDB): domain Bacteria; phylum Bacteroidota; class Bacteroidia; order Chitinophagales; family Chitinophagaceae; genus Nemorincola. The sequence goes on along the minus strand of CAYSIG010000039.1, from coordinate 44,043 downwards.
AAAATATCCTGACAGAATTAATCTATTGTTTGACTCCGATACACTCCATTCCGCTTTTATTGATACTAATAAGAGTTTTTATAAAATGGATATTGACGGTAATGGGAAAACGGATATTATTATTTCCGGAGGGTCTGTCATAATTATGCATCTGGACAGTGGGTACATTGCCTATATAATTGATGTCATGGGATTTTTATGGGGTATCCCGTATTCTTTTGAAAAGGCGATTTATTTAGATGACCACACAACAGTCTTGCTATATATACATCCTCAACATATGGAGCTAGGTATTTATTATAGGGATAGCTCAATCGTGCATGACACACTTATTTTTAAATTTAATAATTTTATAAATTATCACCAACAGCAAATGCGCCCAAAAATAAAAAGGATTATTTTTTGGGATCATTCTGCATGTTATGGTGATTGTTCAGAAACTTATGTAGAGATAAATAAGAACGGAGCAGCAATATATAATCACCGTCCCGATGGAGTGAAAGACTCAATTTCTGTTTTGGTTAATGTGTTTGACTATAAACAAGTCAGAGAACTTTGGAATTTGCTTGTCTGTATTGATATGATGTCGTTAAGCGATAATTACAGTATTAATAGCCATCATGAAAATACTGCAATGCTCAATATATATTTTGACGATGGCACAGTAAAGAAAATACATGATTACGGATTTTCCGGGACATTGGGGTTGCGTGCCGTTTACAACAAGCTATATGACCTAAAGCAGTCAACGGGCTGGCAAGAATGGCAGTATGCAAATTGGGAAGCAGACAACAACCTTGTTCAGTCCCCAATTGCTTTTGACGAGTGGTGGGGTGGCGAAAACTATAAAGATACGGTTCTTAGTAATGTTGGGGCAGGTAAAAGCTATGTTGGTGTTCGTCCTTATTGTGGCCTTATAAATACTTTTATCACCTTATTTCCGGATCATCGTTTTTTGTTGGTGAGTCCCAAGCAGAATAGGTGCCATATAGAAAATATTATATCGTTAGGCAAGTGGCAGGAAGTCGGCGATTCTGCTATTGTGCTTAACTGGGATGGTATTTCAACATTGGCTGCGGCCAGAGATAAAGAGAAATGCAAACAGTATTTCAGTAATAACAACTTACCTCGACCTACAAGGATAGATAACCTGAGATTAGGTTATTCGAAAGGGAAAAGAAATTTAAAGTTATTGCGCGATAAGCAACATGAAAGTATCTTTCGTGAATACTAAGGTTGAGGTGAAATCTTTACTTCCCCTGTATCGTTACATAATTCTCTATGGGCAAACGCTTGGCTATAGAGCGTGCCAGGGTCATTTCATCGGCATACTCCAGTTCTCCGCCAAAGGATATGCCCCGGGCTATTGTGGTAATGGTAACCGGCAGGTCTTTTAGCTGTCGGGCAATGTAATATACTGTGGTGTCTCCCTCTATTGTGGGGCTCAGCGCCATAATTATCTCTGTGGCATCATCGTTCTTAATACGGTGTTGTAGTGTGCCGATGTTCAGTTGCTCGGGCCCTATGCCGTCAAGAGGGGAGAGTATGCCACCCAGCACGTGGTACAGGCCATTGTATTGCTGTGTGCTTTCTATAGCTATTACATCCCTTATGGTTTCCACCACGCATATCTGCCGGCGGTTGCGCGCGCTGTTCACGCATATGCCGCATACCTCACTGTCTGAAACATTATGGCAGTCCTTACAAAATTTCACCCCATGCCGCATTTTCGATACAGCCCCCGTAAATTCATCTACTTCGCCCTCTTCCATACGCAGCAGTTGCAGCACCATGCGCAGAGCGGTTTTCTTACCTATGCCCGGCAGCTTCGCAAATTCCTGTACCGCATCCTCAACCAGTTTCGATGAAAATATCATTTTGGGTTACTACTTGTTTCGGCAAATTTACAATTCGGCAAAGGCTTCACCTAATCACAAATAAATATACCCCACTTCAGCCCCGTCGCCAAACGCCTGCCTTATCCGCTCGGGATGCGTATCAGTAAGTATCACTTGCCCGAAATCGTCTCCGTTTATGATATGCAGCAATGCTTCCATCCGGCCCTGGTCCAGTTTTTCAAATATGTCATCCAGTAATAAGATAGGTAAATGCCCCTGCAGTTTACTTAGATAGGCGTATTGCGCCAGTTTCATGGCAAACAGGAAACTCTTCTTCTGCCCCTGCGAACCGAATTGTTTTAGTTGAAGTGCGTTTACGGTGAAGTCCCAGTCGTCTTTATGTATGCCCCGCAGGGTTCGCTGGTACCGCAGGTCGTGTTGCAGGTTTTGGGCCAGCCATTCTTTTAGCGGTTTTTGTGCAAGGTCGCTGGTGTAGGTCACTTTCACGGGTTCCTTGCCGCCGCAAAGCCGGTGGTAAAAGTTGTCGAGCAGCGGCAGAAAATGTTCCAGAAATATTTTGCGTTGTAGGTGTATATAATCGGCATCAGTGTCCATTTCGGCATTGTAGTAGTCCAGTTCTGTATAGTCGCTTGATGGTTTGAAAGCCTGCATTTTCAGCCAGGCATTTCGCTGTAATAATAATTTTTGATAATGTATTAGCCGTTCAAGGTATGTTTTGTCCACCTGCCCCAGTATACTATCCACCCATTTTCTGCGTAGTTCGCTGCTGCCATTTATCAGTTCGGTATCGTCGGGAGCTATCATCACAGCAGAATAAATGCCTATATGGTCTGTGATCTTTTCATATTCCACATCATTCGCATATATTTCTTTTTTTCCTGCTTTCCATTTACAGCTAATCACTTCTTCTTTGCCGTTGCGGTTAAATCTGCCGGTCACCCTGAACCCGTCAAGCCCGTTCTGCACACTGTTCTGCTGGTAAGCGCTAAAGTAGCTTTTGGTATAGCACAGGTAGTAAACAGCATCCAGCAGGTTGGTCTTTCCGCTACCGTTGAGACCGGTAATGCAGGTCACAGGTGACTGAAAATCAAAAACAGCAGAGCTATAATTGCGGTATTGTAATAGCGTTATTTTATTAATACTGTTCAAAGCGGTGGATAGATACAAAAGTTTTTATAAATTCGCACCAAATTTAAACAATAGTGCAGACTCCTTTTGACAAAGAAACATATTTGCGCTGGTATGAGATGATGTTATTGCTCCGCCGCTTTGAAGAAAAAGCAGGTCAGCTATACGGAATGCAGAAAATAAGGGGTTTTTGCCATTTGTATATCGGGCAGGAAGCTATTGCAGCCGGCATGCTCTCTGCTATGCGCGAAGATGATAATGTCATCACCGCCTACCGCGACCACGGGCTGGCAATAGCCAAAGGCATTTCAGCAAAGGAATGTATGGCAGAGCTGTATGGCAAGGCTACCGGCTGCACAAAGGGAAAAGGGGGCAGCATGCACTTCTTCTCTAAAGAAAAAAGGTTTTTTGGCGGACATGGTATAGTTGGCGGCCAGATAGGACTGGGTGCGGGGATAGCTTTCGCTGAGCAATATAACGGAACAGACAGAGCTACACTATGCCTGTTTGGTGATGGCGCCGCACGGCAGGGATTACTGCATGAGACTTTCAATATGGCAGTGTTATGGCAACTCCCTGTGGTGTTTATATGCGAGAATAACCACTATGCTATGGGTACATCGGTGGAGCGCACCTCTAAAGTGCTCGACATCTATCGCCTGGCTGATGCGTATGATATGCCTGGTGACAGTATAGACGGTATGAGTTGCGAAGAGGTGCATAAAGGCATAGAAAGGGCAATACGCCGTGCCCGCGAAGGTGGTGGGCCTACTTTCCTTGAAATAAAGACATACCGCTATCGCGGCCACTCTATGAGTGACCCGGCTAAATACAGGACGAAAGAAGAACTCGAAGAATATAAGGAGAAGGACCCGATTACGCAGGTATTAAAGACTATTGTAGATAATAATTGGGCTTCGGAGGAAGAAATAGGGATGATAAACGAAAAGGTGAGGATTGAAGTGGAAGAATCTGTGCAATTTGCTGAAGAAAGTCCTTGGCCTGATGATAGTGAGCTATATAAAGACATATATGTAGACCAGAATTATCCATTTATCGTAGATTAGAGATTGAAAATTTTTAAACAATAAACTAAAAATAAAAACCTCCCCAGGTAATCAGAAAAAGCCCCTATAGGGGTATGGGGTATCATAACAATGGCAAATTCAGCAAGAACCCAACCCGGTACGGAAAGAAAAACAGCAGAGCTCCCGGAAACCAACCCGATGGATAATCTGATCGTGTTTTATGAAAAGAATAAAAAAATGATCAATACAGTTACTACCGGCATACTGGTGGTGGTTATTGGTTATTTCGCATATACAAAATTGTATAAAGCACCGGCAGAAGAAAAAGCATCTACCGCTTTGTCTATTCCGCTTAACTATTTTGCTGCCGATTCCTTAAATATGGCGCTGAATGGTGACGGCAAGAACCCCGGCTTTATTAAAATAGCTAAGAAATATTCAGGTACTGCGGCAGGCAACCTTGCGCATTACTACATGGGTGTTTCCTATCTGAAAATGGGCGATTATAAGAATGCCATAAAGGAGCTGAACGATTTCGATGGAAAAGGCACTATGGTAGGTAGCATGGCCGCAGGAGTGCTGGGCCAAGCCTATTTGGAAAGCGGTGATAACGCAAAGGCTATTGAGGCATTTAAGAAAGCTACTTCTGATAAGGAAGACATGGCAATCACACCAATGTACCTTTACCAGATGGGCCTTGCATATGAGGCTGCTAATAATGCAAACGAGGCAAAGGCAGCATATAAACGCATAAGGGATGAATATCCCAAGAGCATGCAGGCGCGCGATATTGAAAAAGATCTGGCCCGCCTCGGAGAATTGAACTAATCTTCACTCAAACATATTCATCCCCTTTTTTACCTTTACGTAGAAAAGGGGATTTTTTTATGGCACAATCGAAGGACAGCACCGGCTTACTTGATACCCACTCTCTTGAGGCATTGGTATCGCCACGGGTAGCTATAGCTTATACCGAATGGAATGAAAAGATAGTTGGCGAACTGCTGAACGGCTGCGAGCAAATTCTTCAAGGTTTCAATACGAATGTCGTAGAAAAGGTAGCTGTCCCCGGCTGCTTTGAATTACCTTTCGCATGCAAGCAGCTTTGGGAGCATTATAGTAATACGTCCGAAAGGCCGGAGGCAATAATCGCATTCGGCGCGGTGATACGTGGAGGTACACCCCATTTCGATTATGTGTGCAAAGCCGTAACAGAGGGTATCCTTCAGTTGAATCTGACGCTACCAGTTCCGGTTATTTTTGGTGTACTCACACTTGATAATGAATCGCAGGCTTGGGAGCGCCTTGGCGGCAGCCATGGCCATAAAGGTGAGGAGGCGGCTATAACAGCGTTGAAAATGATAAAGACATCAAGAAGCAGAATTTAACAGTAACTAGGTAGGTTGGGTATTGTTGAAATACACCTTCTCCCCGCCCTTCAAATAATACGGTGGTTCAAAACCTGGCATGGACGTAGCCCGAACATAACGGTCTATCTTTTCTTGGTCCCAAGTCATATCTATCACCTTTATATCTGCCATCTCTTTTTTATAGTGCAGGCTGGTGCCAAATTTAGCCTCCAACATACTTTGGGGCACGGGTATATAATTGCCGGTCACCAGATCGGTAAGGGTATCTTTAAACAGTGTTAGTGATGCCTTATAGGTAAGGTTATACAATTCGCCTACCCAGCATTTTTCCGGTATCGGGAAGCGTTTCTGGAAAAGTATATCGCCGTGGTCTATGCGGTCGTCTATTTTATGTATGGTAGTACCGAAATCTATCTTATTTTCAATAATCGCGAATGAGAACTGGTTAGCACCGCGATACTCTGGTAGCGGCGCCATATGCAGGTTGGCACACAGTTCTTTGGCTTTGTTTATATGTTCCTGTTTCAGCACCTCATGATATTGCACTGAGTACATGATATCACATTCGGGCAGGGCGTCTAGTCCACTCAGCACTGGTATATCATACTTGCCCGCAAGCTCGGCAAGGTCATGTGCGTTCCCGAATTCTTTCCTGCTACGGGTGAGTATGCCGGTTATCTCCAGGTTTAGGGTCTCCTTTTGCGAAATAAGATAGTCCAGGCATTCATAACCGATAGGCTTTGATCCAAGGAATATTATTTTCTTAGGTCGCATGGGTGTGTGAGGTTGCAGCTCAAATATAATACAAAGAAAGTTTAAGGTAAGATGGTTTTTTAACGCCTGTATTTTATCTATTTTAGCACCTGAATGGCACAGCGTAAGATATTGATACTCACTAACAGGATACCCTATCCTTTAAAGGATGGAGGCAACCTTGCCATGAATGCCATGATAGAGGGTTATCATAGGGAAGGGTGGCAGGTACATCTTTTGTCTATGAATACCACCCGTCATTTCATAAAGCATGAGCAATTACGCAAACTGTTTACCCATCTGCATGCCTTCGATTGGGTAGATGTTAACAATGACCTGAAATGGCCGGATATCCTTAAGAATTTTTTGTTCAGCCGTCAGCCAGAACACGCACGGCGGTTTTATCATACTGGTTTCAGGGATAAGCTGGTGGAGGTATTGAAATCCTTCAGGCCTGACGTGGTGCAAGTAGAGAGTGTATATCTATCCACTTACCTGCCTGAAATCAGAAAACATGGTAATCCGCTGTCCGTATTGCGAATTCACAACGTGGAGTACCAGATATGGCAAGGACTTGCAAAGAAGGAAAAAAAGTCACTAAAGAGAATTTACCTCTCTAACCTCACCAAGCGTATCCGCGATTTTGAACGTGAAGCCTGGAAGGCATATGACCTCCTTTTGCCCATTACCGAGAAGGACGCATACCTCATTGAACGGCTTGAAGGGGTGAATGCACTGGTTGTAGCACCTTTCTGCATTGATATTTCAAAGATAAAGAAGGGCGCTGCAACAGAAAAGTGGGTAGGCTACCACATAGGCGCGATGGACTGGATAGCCAACAGGGAAGGCGTGCGTTGGTTTGTGGATAATGCCTGGTATAAGGTGCGCAAGCTCGTGCCCGATTTTGAGTTCTACTTCGCCGGGCGCAATATGCCGGAAGAGTTTAAGGCGCTTGGGGTAGATGGGGTGCATTGTATGAACGAAGTGCCGAGCGCAGAGGAGTTCATTGCCGATAAAAAGATACTCATAGTGCCTTTATGGAGCGCCGGCGGCATACGCGTGAAGATACTCGAAGCTATGGCGGCAGGCAAGATAGTAATAAGTACCCCTGTGGGCATAAGGGGTATAGAGGCTAAGGCAGGAGAGCACTATCTGCTTGCCCGCAAGCCGGAGGACTTTGCACGTAGTGTAAAATGGTGCATCACCAACAGGCAGGCAGCTGAGGATATGGCGCAGCGGGCACATGAACTGGTAGCAGAAAGATATGAACAGAACAAAGTGATCAACAATGTTATCAGGGAACTGGAGATACTTCTCTCGGACCGCGTATAATCTGCATTTTACCTGCTTGTTAAAAAAGCACCTGCTGCAAAAAGAACACCCCTATTCCTGCAACGAACCCCAGCAGGGCAACAATGCTGATTTTTTTCAAGTACCAGAAGAAACTTATCTGCTCCATGCCCATAGCGGCTACGCCCGCTGCAGAACCTATTATCAGCATGCTGCCGCCGGTGCCTGTGCAATAGGCGAGGAATTCCCAGAAAAAATGGTCGGTAGGGTATTGGCTGAGGCTGTACATACCCTGCGATGCCGCAATCAGCGGCACGTTATCCACCACTGATGATAGAAGCCCCATCGCTACCACAATCGCTTTTTCATTGGCAATTGTCTTGTCCATTTGTAGTGCAAGGTCTGAGAGTACACCGGTTACCTGCAGGGCCGCTATGCTCATCAGCAGACCCAGGAAGAATAAAATACTGGGTGTGTCTATTTTTTGCAGGGCGTACGCCACCGACAACGCCTGCCTGTCTTCCGTAGCAGCCCTGCCATGAATGATCTCGGTGATTATCCAAAGAATGCCCAGCCCTACCAAAATGCCCATGTATGGCGGCAGGTGGGTGACCATCTTGAAGACGGGCACCAGCAGCAGGATGAGTATGCCTGAGAATAAGACAATGTACTGAGTACTTTTCTTCAATACTGTATCGTTTTTGCCCATGCTATCGTCAGGCCGCTCTACTTTGCCGCGCATCCGCAGCGATAAAATGGTGAGTGGCACCAGCAGGCAGGCAAGGCTGGGAAGAAACAACTTGCTGACGATGTTTCCCGCGGTGACCTGACCGCCGAGCCAGAGCATAGTGGTGGTTACATCGCCTATCGGTGACCATGCACCGCCGGCATTGGCAGCGATCACGGTCATGCCGGGAAAAATGAGCCTTTCCTCGGGTGCTTTTATCAGCTTGCGAGTGAGTGATACCATTACTATAGTTGTGGTGAGGTTATCGAGTACCGGCGAAAGGAAAAATGTGAGCAGCGATATTATCCACAGGAGTTGCCGCTTGTTAGATGAGGTTATCCTTGTGGTAATGATGTCAAAACCGTCATGTGCATCTATCAGCTCCACAATCGTCATTGCCCCCATGAGGAAGAACAGTATACCCGACAGTTCGCCAAGGTGACCTGTAAGCTCTTCTGTTACCAATTCTTTGTTGGCGGCAGACATTGCATAGATGACCCAGCACAGCACACCGGTAATGAGGGCGGTAGCCGCCTTATTTATTTTCAGCTTGTGTTCCATTGCTATGGCAATGTAGCCGATGGTGAAGGTAGATATAAGTAGTGCGGTCATTCTTTTGCGGTTGTTTCAAAGATACGGTATGTGCGGCGATGCAGATACCGCCCGTGTCATAGTATAAACTTCTGCCCCGCTGGTGCCTCGTAAGGGGCTTTCCCTTTTATAAATATTTTTGCGCCGTTGATGCCGCCTATATATAGCTCATGTGTAGTGGCAAAATCGGTGCCGATACCCATGTACGCGCCCTCGCGAAGGCCAACTACGGGTGTGTTATTCATTTGGTGGAACTCTGCCAGACGCTGGTCGCGGGTTTCGCCTTTGTGGGTGGTATCGCCGGGGTCGAGGTAGTGGGGGTTTATCTGGTAGGTGAAGAGATTAAGCCCATCGAAGCCACCTTTGGGGTAGACAATAGGCATATCGTTGGTGGTGCATATGCTTCGTGTGGCGAGGTTGGTGCCCGCGCTGCTGCCCATATAGCGCATAGTACCTGCCATCACGGCCTCGCGGATGCCAGGCAAGAGGCCCTGCTGCTGTAGCTCATTGAGTAATCGGAAAGTATTGCCGCCACCTACGAAGACGGCCTCATGGGCTGTGAAAATACGTTTCGGGGGTACAGTGTGTATTCCGGTAACCTTGATGCCCAACGGGCTGAGCGCGGCCCTTACCTTGTTGGTATAATTGTCCCACTCGTTTTTGTCGGCTGCGTAGGGTACAAATAAAAGGGGGGTGCTTATGCCTGACAGGAATTCCTGTATGGCATCCATATTACATTCGAGATAGCCGTAGCCGTGTACCGCAGAACTGGATATGAGGAGTATGGAATGTTTCATTTTTTGCACATTTTTGGGTAGTACTTTTAATGTATAATATACTGTATTTCACTTTGTTTACGCAATCATTTTTGCGCACTATTTGGGCACTTTTTTACTGCAACTGCATGTGAAGTGTGTAGTGCCGTATAAAGGTCTTAAAAGCGTGGGGTGTTGCCAAATTTTATTGACATGTTGGTACAGTTTTCTGTACCATGGCAGTACAGTTACTGTACCGTGATGGAAAATAGTTTCGGCTGTGGTTAAAGATTTGCTGGGTTTCGGGTGTTTTTGAAATGTGTATTTTGTGGCCGGGATGTGTATCCAGAGCAATATTGGATTATAAATCCCGCACAACGGGGGGCTAATGTAACCGATGGCACTAGCACGTATGAAATAAAAACACACCCGAAACCGTTAGCAAATAAAACCTGCTATATGGTAAAGACCTCACTGAAGGGTATTGGTTATGCGATTGCTGCTATTTTCGGGTTGCTGCTTGTATATGGGGTTTTGTTTGCCATTGGCCCTAATGGTAAATGTGTTGTTTGTGCAACCAGGACCATAACGGATACTGTTACGGGCATTTATGAGGGTGGTGTAAAAGATGTTGTTTTTTCTCTGAAGCACCACAAAAGTTACTACATAAACCGTGGGTTGGAGAACGGGTTGCATCTTGATACACTCAGGAAGCAGGTAATGGGTAAACGGGTGACCATTTCCTACGCATCGCCCACCACGCATATCAATCGGTTTGAAATAAATGGAAGGACCCTGTACTCCGAGTTGAAGGATTGATTTTATTTTCCTTCGTTCGCAAGTCCCATTTAACCCAAGAGCTATTTGAGCGCGATACGGTTACTTCTTGCCTTTTGCCACACCAGGTCATGCATTTTTTGGCGGCTGTCCACCAGGCTGGCGCGGTACTGAGCCATTACATCCCATTGGGGGCGACCTTGGTCGCGTTCGGGAAGCGCACTCCATAAGATTTTCTTGTCCTCACTGAGTATGAATACCTTGCTGTATTCGCCGCCCATGCACACCAGCATTGAGCCATCGGGCAGACTGTTTACGTTACCCCCTGAGAGGAATTTTTTTGCATTGTTGCCATCGGTGCCGCATTGGTATTCCCACACAATCTTCAAGCGCTCACCGGCTGACTTAGGTTCCTGCAACATTTTTACTTTAGGTGGACCGTCGTTGCAGCTATTGTTGTTGTAGATGAATACGATACCTTGCTTAGATGGTGAGCGGCTTACGCTATGCTGGCCACAGAACAGGCGTTCACCTTTGCGGGCCGGTGCGGCCAAGGGTAGGTCGCCATAACTGTCCACTACAAGGCCTCCGGGATAGCTGACTTTCAGAATTGAATTGATTCCTTTAAAACTTACATAAATATTTTTTTCTTTTTCATCAAAGTAAAATGCATTCTGGTGTACGTCAAATATGTTGATATTGTTGCTAAGCATAGCGAGTACGGCAGGTTGCATAAAATAATCTGCTGATTTCCAAGACCATAACACATTGCCATTTTTGTCGTATTCTATGATTGTGCCGAATTTTGCAAGGTTATTATTTACATCTTCATCAATAGGTACCTCATTTCCTTTTGCCGATGAAATGAGTGCCTTGTACTGCCGAGGCAATTGTATTTTCTCGGTACCCAACACCATGTAATGGCCATTGCTGAGCCTTGTGAAATCGTGATGGTACCATTCTTCGTTACCTCCGCTTACAGTCACTTTTTTCGGGGCTTTCCAGAGTACCTCGCCGTCGTAATTTATTTCGTATGGCTTGTCTGAGATGAATGTTATGGTACCGCGTGAAGTGAGTTTCATATCGCGAGGTGAATGGTTTGCACCATCTACCTTTGGCAAGTACCAAACAGGCTTACCGTTCATATCATAGAGGGCCTTCTGGCCGTCGAGGAATATATACGCGTCTTTGTATTTCAATGCAGGCTTATCTACTCTCAGTCTGCTAATGTTCTGGTCTACTTCATTCACAATTCCTGTGCTGAAATGCCGTAGTCTGCTTTTGACCGGTGGGGTTCCGGAAAAATGAAAGGTAACCTGCCAAGTGTAGTTGCGCCCGAAATCCGGTACCTCTGCAAGTATTTTATGTGTTTTGCTGTTTTGTGTGACACAGATGGCTTTTCTGAAGGAATCATCTGAGTTAAAATGGCCGGAGGCTATTTCCAAAGTATAATCAAGTACATCTCGGCGAGGAATCACGGTGAACCCAATGATGCGGTAATTCAGCTCTTTGTTTTCTGCCGGGGTTACCTGTGCGAAGAGATCGCTTGTGAACAGGGAGATAAGGCAAAAAGCATATAACGTCCTAAACATGTAATTAATTTGTAAGTGATGTAAGGGGTACATCTCAGCAATATAAGGCTGGCTAAGTTTTTTCATAAAAATAATTTATGGTTAATGGAATAGTATATAAATGGGGTGAATGTGTGAAATGCTGTGATGAACTGATCGGCTGTAATAAAAAGGAGGTAATTACTGCGGGCATTTACGGGGACGGTTAGATAGAAACCGTCGGAGCTTTACTTAAAGAGATAGCATTTCACTACCCTTGGTATTTGCGATTGATTTCATCAGTTATTGACGCGGAAGTATTATTTTTGCCTTAAATAACCTGTACTTTATGAAATTTAAAAGCATAGTTTTTATTGCGATTTCCGCACTGGTGTACTCCTGCACTAAACCATCAAACAACACTACCAATAATACAACCGTACTTCCTTCTACAGTTCAGGCATATACAGTAGATGGTGTACAGGATGTAATATTGAAAGAAGGCCCGACAGCGTCAATGCCTATAACCCTTACCTACCATGATTCGGCACAGCAGAATGTTACTGTTTCCCTTTCCGGTGCCCCGTCCTTTATTTTTGCCGGCGTGGGCGGGTTCAGCGCTATTGCCAACACCGGCCCGTGGTCAGGTGTGCCCACCTTCACTATACCCCTTGTTTTTTACTATCAGGGTGGTACCCCATATGTTAAAGGCACCCATGTGATGACACTTACCTGTACCAATGCCACAGGTGTGATTAAGACGTTGAAGTTCAATCTGAAGCTCCAGTAGGTTTTTTGTGGGATATGACTGACCGTTGATATTCAGTGGTTTCGTACTTTGTTCGGCGATGTTCATGGCTAAGTGTGTCCCTCAGAATGATGAATGGTAATGGGTTTCTCTTAAACTAATAAGTAAAAACCGTCGTACCTTTGTGCGATTGTTAGCAGGGCATGGGCCGTAAACAGGGCTTATGACTTATATATCTGCCGCAGCAATTCGCGAAGGCATGACGATTTACGACTATGTTGAATACTATAGAATCAGCTTTAGAGGACCTCAGGAACGGGAAATTGCTAATAGTGGTGGACGATGAGGACCGTGAGAATGAGGGCGACTTTATAACAGCCGCGCGCAATGTGACACCGGAGATCATCAATTTTATGAGCAAGCACGGCAGGGGGCTTATCTGCGCACCCATCACAGAGAGCCGCTGCAATGAACTGAACCTGAACCTGATGGTGCAGAACAATACAGTGTTGCATCAGACGCCTTTTACTGTATCTGTGGACCTGATAGGGCAGGGCTGCACTACAGGCATAAGCGCGCAAGACCGCGCCAAAACAGTACAGGCACTGATAGACCCGGCAACAAGGCCTGAAGACCTGGGCAGGCCAGGCCACATTTTCCCCCTTAGAGCGAAGGATGAAGGGGTGCTGCGCCGCAGTGGCCATACTGAAGCTACGGTGGACCTGGCTAGGCTGGCGGGTTTTGAGCCTGCCGGCGTGTTGGTGGAAATAATGAATGATGACGGCACCATGGCACGCTTGCCAGAGCTGATGGAGATAGCCAAAAAATTTGACCTGAAGATAATATCAATAAAGGACCTTATCAGCTACCGCCTGGCCAATGAAACATTGGTAAAAGAAGAAGTTCGGGTGCAGATGCCTACGAAGTATGGGGATTTTGAACTGGTGGCCTTTAAGCAAACCAATACGGGCGAAAACCATATGGCGCTGGTAAAGGGGAAGTGGACACCGGATGAGCCGGTGCTGGTGCGGGTGCATAGCTCGTGCTTTACGGGCGATATACTGCATAGCCTGCGCTGCGATTGCGGTGAGCAACTGCACAAGGCAATGGAAATGGTGGAAGCGGCCGGAAAGGGAGTAGTGCTGTATATGAACCAGGAGGGCAGGGGTATAGGGTTATTCAATAAACTGAAAGCGTACAAACTACAAGAGGAAGGCAAAGACACAGTGGATGCCAATCTGGAACTGGGTTTTAAAATGGACCAGCGTGACTATGGTATTGGCGCGCAGATACTGCGCCACCTAGGTGTACACAAAATGCGCCTGATGACCAACAACCCGAAGAAGCGTGCAGGCATTGTGGGCTACGGACTGGAGATAGTGGAGAATGTGCCTATAGAGATTGTGCCTAACGTGCACAATGAGTTTTACCTGCAAACCAAGCGGGACAAGATGGGGCATGAGATACTGAAGTAGTTGATAGGGATTTTTTAGAGGGTCTTTCTTTCTACTGTAATAGTTTGTGGTTTTTGCTTTTTGTGGCGGAAGGTGAGTTGTACTGTGTCTTTTTTAATTTTATTCACACTGCGAATGGCATCTACGGCTTCGCATTTTTTCATGGTGGTAAAGTCTATATCATCCACCTTTAGTATGCGGTCGTCGGGCTGCACGCCTAATTTTTCGGCGGCGGTATTTTTCCAGACGCAGCCTATGGTAACTTCATCTTTATCCAATACTGGCTGAAAGCCAAAATCGAAGCGGGGGGATATGGCAGGGGCAGCGTATGGTTCAAATGCGTAGGAACTGTCGGGATAGTTGAGCTGGAGCAGGCCGTAATCCAGCATTCTGCGGCCCATACGCGATCTGTTGTTCCCGGCAATGGAAATAGTGCCATTTTGGATAGTGGCGCTGCCCGCTTTAATAGATGGAGGCCTTACAATATACTGCGGGAAGGGGTCGCCGGCGCCGCCCATGCCCATGAACATAGTGCCATAGCCACGGCGGATGATGTGCTGCGGGTATGCGGCAATATATTTATCCATAGTGCGTTTGGATATGTTATATAGCTGTGCGTCGCCGCTGTCGTAGTGGATGGTGTCGATAATGTCTCCATTAATTGTTACTGTGAAATATACGTCGCTCTGACCACTGAGTACCATAGAGTGGGAGGTGGTGGTATGCTTCTTCAATAATTTTTTATCGTCAGTAAAGGCAACGTGGTGTTCTGCCAGATCGAACTGGACATAGAGGTGGCGGAGTATGTTGCTGCCAATATTGCCCGGAAGGTTGAGGCATTCGAGTGGAGATTCCGTCATATCAATTACGATGGCCGGTATGCCGGAGAGGATGAAAGGGCCGAAACGGATAGTATCTATCAGCACTATTTCGGTCTTTACTATGTTGCCGCTGGCATCCTGTGTTTTGCCTTTATGGAGGAGCGGAAATTTGTATTTTTTTTGCATACCGGAAGAAATGAAAGCCGGAGCGCCTGTATCAAGCATGAAATCGTATTCATCGCCCCTGATAGTGACTTTGGTATGAATTTCTTTTGTTGTCTCGGTGAAGGGTATCTCGAAGTAGCTGTTTTTTGACAACAGTTTGCCCTGGTTTATCTGCGCCGAAGCGTTCAGTGTGATAAAGGCAATAAGCGAGCAGTAAAATTTCTTCATACTCCTGTGTTTAGTTGCAATATAATTCTATTTCATTTTATTTTGTGTTACGTCGTTATTATTGCTTTTGAACGGATAGGGAGGAACCCTATCTTTACAGTCGGATATAAGCGATTAATAAAGCAGCAGCCTTTGAAAATATTATTCCTTGCCAACAGAGTGCCATACCCGCCATACAGAGGTGATAAGCTGAAGATATTTAACCTGGCCAAAAGGTTGAATTCACGCCATGAGCTGCACCTGCTTACGTTTGCGCAGACGGAGGAGGATATGGGGTATAAGGCCGAGCTGGAGAAGGTATTCGAAGAGGTGCATTTTGTGTACCTGCCTAAGTGGAAGAGTATGATGAACTGCCTGCAGGGGGCTTGGCGGAGCGAACCGTTACAGGTGTTGTATTTCCGGTCGGAAGAATTACAAAGGGAGTTAGACGGGCTGATAGAGAAACATCATTACGACGCGGTGCATGTGCAGCATTTGCGGATGTCTCCGTACCTGGCGGGGCGGAAGGATATACCCCGGATACTGGACCTGCCTGATGCATTCTCGCTTTATTGGGAGCGAAGAAGCCAGGTGAAGCGTGGGATGTTGACGGCCATATTTGAGAACTTAGAGCAGAGGCGTTTACTGAAATATGAGGGTGTGCTGAAAGAGTATGACCTGTCGCTGGTATGCTCGGCGGAGGACCTGGAGTACCTGAAAAAAAAGCACCACGCGGATAACTTGCGATTATTGCCGAATGGGGTGGATATGACCACTTTTGCGCCAAGAGGGCATGATTATGGGCACAGCAATACGTTATTGTTTACCGGAAATATGGACTATGCGCCCAACGTGGACGCGGTGGTGCACTTTGTACAAAATATATTGCCATTAATACGTTTGAAAAAGCCGGATGTGAAATTCGTGATAGCGGGTCAGCGACCGGTGGATGCAGTGAAGGTGCTGGCCGGGGATAATGTGGAGGTGACGGGCTTTGTAAAGGACCTGGCAGGAACTTATAACAGCGCGAGTGTGGTAGTGGCCCCATTAAGGTTTGGTGCGGGTACACAGAATAAGGTGCTGGAAGCGATGGCTATGGGTGTGCCTGTGGTATGCTCGCATATAGGTTTTGGCGGGCTTGGTATAAAGAGCGGAGAGGGGGCCATCATGCAGCAGGATCCCGATGCTTTTGCGAATAGTGTGTTGGAGCTACTTTCCTCGGAGGAGCAGCGGAGGCAAGTAGGGGAGTGTGGGGTAAGGGTAATAAAAGAGCGGTTTGACTGGGATATAGTGGCGAAACAGTTGGAGGGGTATTTTCTGGGAATCAGGGATTAGAAATTGGGGTATTACCCTAATCCCAAAGAACAAATTCCCAATTCCAGCTACTGCTTCATCCATTCTTCTATTGTTTTCTGATCAAGTTCGGGGTAGGTGATGTTGGCTTCTACTTTGCCATTATTGAGCCATATTATTTGCGGAAATTCTCCGCCGGTATAGTACATGAACGTCTTTTCGGGCAGCAGCGACCATGGGATATCTTGTGCATGGGTATCATCCCAGAAGGTATAAAATGCGGTATCTGCGCCGCCGATAATCATATAAAAGGGCAGGGAAGGGTTACTTTCCTTCATTTCATGCATTTTAAGGGCAGCCTTCCGGCAATGAGAGCAGGAACGACTGAGAAATGCCACTATATGTTTGCCGTGTTTCAGGTCGGCTACAGGGGTGTACAATGTATCTGCATACAGCTTTTCAAATTTGAATTTATGGGGAGTGAATACCGGGAAAGCAATATAGGCTGCAGTGACGAGGCATAGCACGGTTGCAATGGGGATAAGGTTTGCTGCATCGAAAGAGAAGCCTTTATGGCGCTTTATAAGTATGGCGAGGATCAGGAGAATAACGGCGTTTTTTATAAGTGAAGTGGAAGGGCTCATGAAAATAGCCCCGCCAAAGCAGCCACAGTTGACGTTGTCGCCCATTTTTGCCCATAACCATATGAGGTATATGCTGAATATGGCTACCAATGCGAAAGCGACCTTCAGTACCCATTTGCGACTACCGAAGAAATGAAGTATAATCATGGCCCCCAGCGCAGCCTCAAGGCCAATGAAGAACCTTGCTGCGATGGCGGCTATAGAATGAGAGGCATGGATATTTCCTGCAATGTTATATTCAAAAGCCTGAATAGAAGGGAATAATTTTGTGTAGGCCGAATACAGGAATAGCGCCCCTGTAGCCAGAGTCATAAGCGTAAGAAAAATTCTGAATATTTTTTTCATTTAATATGGTTAATGTGGATTCAAAATTAATCTGAAAAAGTTGTTAAACCTGCCAATATATCATGTATAATGAAAACTGATTTTTGTTTGCCTTATTTTTTATACATTCACGAAAAAACTACTTATGAAAAAAGGATTATCCATTATGCTGGTAGCATTATTTGTTGCTACTACGACATCGACAAACACAGGCTGCGTAAAAAAAAATGATGACGATCCGGTAATACCGTCGATAAGTATCCCGGACATCGGCAATTTTAGCTTGCAGGGTGTTTCTGCATTTGTGAAGGGCGCATCCACATTGGTATCAATAGCATCCACAACACTAGCGGATGGGGCTTATACGGTTTATTTTGACCTGGCCGGGGCGAATGTTGTTTCCAATGCGTCTGCTACAATGAACATGAGTGGCGATGTGGCTACGTTCAGCACCCCGGTGCTGGCTAATGAAGGGAATACAAGCATTTTTATAAAGAAGATAGTAAATTCGGCAGGTGGGGAGGCAACGTTCTCCTCTTCGGTAACTAAAACATTCAGTGATTCGTCGGGTTTAATGACATACAATGTAAGCGGGGCTTCCCCGATCAGGGCTACGCATGTTAATGCAACCTGGCTTACGAGTGGAGCGATGCTCTCCATACATGGTGTGCTTTGGGACCCATTGACCCCTTTAACCCTTACCTGGAACGATTATACCGGCACAACGGGTACAAGATATTTTAACTCGAAAGTGAACGTGCCGGGCGTATGGAACTCGCTTTATAATGGCGGTGCTACTTTTTCATCGCCCGGAAAATCGGCGTTTGACGCTCATGGCTCTATTACGGTAACGAACAAAACCGCGACAACGATAACCGGGACATTTTCGGTGGTGCTTGAAGATTCGACCCAACTAACAGGCGGGACATTTCACTGCAAATTAAATTAACAGGTTTATGTAATTTGTACTTTAATGGCAGCGTTTTCGCAGCCCTTAAGCATTATTGAATGCTGCAACTTGAAGGTGGGTTGGTGCTGTTGTAGGTGTTTTCGGTGGTCTCGCAGGTGGTGGTGGCATAGGAAAGCGTGACGTTGTTGAGCGGTACATCTACTGTTTGTATGCCGGAAGATGTAGTAACGGAGCAACGGCAAGTATAGTTGCCGGTGGGGTCTCCATCATCTGTTTTTGTGCATGATGCGATGAGACCAAAGGTGAAGCAAAGCGTAATGGCAGCGAGCGGAAGGAGCCTTCTCATAATGTCTGATTTTTTTATAAAGTTAGGGGATAATTAGTATTGCGTAAATGATGGGTGGTTAAATTTCTCTAAAAATGAGGTTCGTTCTGAAAAGGAGATATAATAGAATACGCCACCTAAAAACAATAAAAAAAGCCATCTCACTATGAGATGGCCATTTACGTAAATAGATTTTTAATTATTTCATTGAACAACCGGCTGTGCTGCCATATGCGCTTTTAATAGTAGCATCGTATGAAGCGCAGTAAGTACTGAGCGACGCAGAATAACCGGCAGGTAATGTAATGTTAAAAGTGGTGTCGGATGTAGAACCAATCGGTTTGTACTTACATTGGCAAACTGAAGAGGTTGATTTCTTTTTGCAAGAAGACGGGAACATAAAAATTGCTACTACTGCTGCTGCTCCAATCATTGAAAGTTTGATAATTTTTTTCATAAGTATTTTTTTTTGGTTTTAAAATGAACCGCTAAAATAGTAATTCGTTTGACAAAACAAAATACCCTATACATGGTATTATTATTATCTTCGAAAATCAACCAATCACGTTTACTGCGAGCAGCCCGTTTAAATCATTGCATACATTATTAAATAATTAATTTATATTGATAATAGAAGGTCTTTAAGGCCAAAATACAGATTTGAGAAAATTTGGAATATTTTTTGCTTTATTAATAGCAGTTTCTTATCTTTGCCATCCTTTTTTCAAAGGAACCGTACGTGCGCAAAATAATTTTGACCGTTTTTTGTTAATTACTGATCACCTGTACAGTTAGGCTACGCCTGGCTTTCAGGGTTTTTTTGTTTCTATAAAGGAGGATAAAAAATACTATGGCTACACCACTAAAAAAGACAGCATCCGGGAGAGTTAACTTTGGAAAGTTAAATGATGCAGCCGCAACCCCAGATCTGCTGGCCATTCAGCTTCAATCGTTCCAGGACTTTTTCCAGCTTGAGACAACGCCTGATAAGCGTAACAATGAAGGCCTTTTCCGTGTGTTTAAGGAGAACTTCCCGATCACGGACACGCGCAACATTTTCGTGCTTGAGTTCCTGGACTACTTCATTGACCCGCCCCGTTACACCATCGACGAGTGTATGGAGCGTGGCCTGACGTATTCGGTGCCGCTTAAAGCGAAGCTGAAACTGAGCTGTAATGATGAAGAGCACGTTGATTTTGAGACAATTGTGCAGGATGTGTTCTTGGGCAATATCCCATATATGACCCCCCGTGGTACCTTCGTCATAAACGGCGCAGAGCGTGTAGTAGTATCGCAACTTCACCGTTCACCGGGCGTGTTCTTCGGTCAGAGCGTTCACCCGAACGGAACGAAGATATATAGCGCCCGCGTGATACCTTTCAAAGGGGCGTGGATGGAGTTTGCTACAGACATCAACAACGTGATGTATGCTTACATCGACCGTAAGAAAAAATTCCCTGTAACCACACTGCTCCGCGCAATTGGTTATGAAACAGATAAGGACATACTGGAACTCTTTGGCATGGCTGATGAGGTAAAGGTGGAAAAGAAAGCCCTTACTGCCAATTTGGGTCGCCGGCTGGCCGCTCGCGTGCTGCGGAGCTGGACTGAAGACTTTGTGGACGAGGATACCGGTGAAGTAGTGACTATTGAGCGTAATGAAGTGGTACTGGACCGTGACAGCGTGCTTGATGAAGACAACAGCAACCTGATACAGGAAATGGGCATTAAAACCGTATTCCTGCAGAAAGAAGAGGTGAGCGGTGATTTCTCTATAATATATAATACATTAAATAAAGATACCTCTAACTCTGAATTGGAAGCGGTGCAGCACATCTACCGCCAGCTTCGCGGTTCAGACGCGCCGGATGATGAAACAGCACGTGGTATCATAGAAAAACTGTTCTTCAGTGATAAGCGTTATGACCTTGGTGAAGTAGGGCGTTATAAGATAAACCGCAAGCTGAACCTTGATATTAACCTGACCACCAAAGTATTAAGCAGGGAGGATATCATATCGATCATTAAATACCTTGTACGCCTTACCAATGGTAAAGCAGAGATCGACGATATCGATCACCTGAGCAACCGTCGTGTGCGCACCGTGGGCGAGCAGCTATTTGCCCAGTTTGGTGTAGGTCTTGCACGTATGGCGCGTACCATCCGTGAGCGTATGAATGTGCGTGATAATGAGGTGTTCACGCCAATTGATCTTATCAACGCGCGTACACTTTCTTCTGTTATTAACTCGTTTTTCGGAACATCACAATTATCACAGTTCCTCGACCAGACAAACCCCCTGTCTGAGATTACGCACAAACGTCGTATCTCAGCCCTCGGTCCAGGCGGTCTGAGCCGTGAGCGTGCAGGTTTCGAGGTGCGTGACGTACACTATAGCCACTATGGCCGTTTGTGTACTATTGAAACGCCGGAAGGCCCGAACATCGGTCTTATCTCTACACTGTGCGTTCACGCCCAGATAAACGATATGGGTTTCATTGAAACGCCATACCATAAAGTAAAAGAAGGCAAAGTAGACCTGAAGAATTACCGGTTCCTGAGTGCAGAAGAGGAAGACCTCGCAAAGATTGCGCAGGCGAATGTGCCGATGGATGACAAGGGACACTTTACGGAAGATAAAATCAAATCGCGCCAGACCGGTGACTTCCCGATCCTGGAGAAGGACGAAGTTGAGTTCATGGACGTTGCCCCTAACCAGATTGTGGGACTGAGCGCATCGCTGATCCCCTTCCTGGAGCATGATGACGCCAACCGTGCACTGATGGGATCGAACATGCAACGCCAGGCTGTGCCGCTTATCATTCCACAAGTGCCGATAGTAGGTACCGGACTGGAGGCTAAAGCGGCTCGCGATGCACGTATACAGATACATGCTGACGGCAATGGAGTAGTAGAGTATGTGGACGCAGACCACATACATGTGCGCTATGACCGTGGCGAAAAAGAGCGCCTCGTATCATTTGAGGACGACCTGAAAGTATATACACTTACAAAGTATAAAAAGACAAACCAAAGTACCAGCATGACATTGCGTCCATGTGTGCGCAAAGGCCAAAAAGTAAAGACAGGCGACTTCCTTACTGAAGGTTATGCAACACAAGACGGAGAACTGGCGCTGGGCCGTAACCTTAAGGTGGCATTCATGCCATGGAAGGGTTATAACTTCGAGGATGCGATAGTAATCAATGAGAAAGTAGTACGCGACGATTGGTTCACATCAGTGCATATTGATGAGTATGAGCTGGAAGTGCGAGATACCAAGCTTGGAGAGGAAGAGTTGACAGCTGATATTCCGAACGTATCGGAAGAAGCTACAAAAGACCTGGACGAGCATGGTATTATACGTATAGGTGCTCATGTGGGTGAGGGGGATATACTGATAGGTAAAATAACACCTAAAGGTGAAACAGACCCAACACCGGAAGAGAAGCTGTTACGCGCCATATTCGGCGACAAGGCAGGTGATGCGAAAGACGCTTCTTTGAAGGCGCCGAGCGGCACTGAGGGTATCGTTATATCCAAGCAATTATTCCAGCGTGCTAAGAAAGACAAGAATTCTAAAGTGCGTGAAAAAGCAGCACTTGAGAAGATAGAAAAAGTTCATGAAAAGAACCTGGAAGACCTGAAAAACTTCCTGTTCGAGAAACTGGCCATACTGCTTAAAGACAAAATATCAGCAGGTATCACCAATAACTTTGGTGAGACTGTTTTGAGCAAGGGCGGCAAGTTCAACTCCAAGACACTTGGCTCTATCGACTTCCAGAATGTGAACCCACTTGGCTGGACAGGCGATAAGGAAACTGATGATCTGATCAACCAACTGCTGCACAATTATAACATCAAGTTCAACGAAGAACTGGGTCGCTACAAGCGTGAGAAGTTCAACCTGAGCATTGGTGACGAGTTGCCAGCTGGCGTGCTGAAACTTGCCAAAGTATATCTTGCCAGCAAGCGTAAGCTGAAGGTAGGTGATAAGATGGCGGGCCGCCACGGTAACAAAGGTATCGTAGCGAAGATAGTTCGTGAAGAAGATATGCCATTCCTGGAAGACGGTACACCGGTTGACGTGGTACTGAACCCTCTGGGTGTACCATCGCGTATGAACCTCGGGCAGATATACGAGACCATACTGGGATGGGCCGGAGAGAAACTGGGACAGAAATTTGCTACACCTATCTTCGATGGTGCAACTGTAGAGGAAATAGAAGGCCTTATAGAAAAAGCAGGCTTGCCAGAGTTTGGCCATACATACCTTTATGACGGCGAAACAGGGGAGCGTTTCCACCAGAAAGCGACCGTAGGTATCATATACGTTATCAAGCTGCACCACATGGTTGACGATAAGATGCACGCGCGTTCTATCGGACCTTACAGCCTTATTACACAGCAGCCGCTGGGTGGTAAAGCACAGTTCGGTGGCCAGCGTTTTGGTGAAATGGAAGTTTGGGCGCTGGAGGCATATGGCGCATCAAGTATCCTGCAGGAATTGCTGACGCTGAAGTCGGATGACATCATAGGCCGTGCGAAAACTTATGAAGCAATAGTGAAGGGCGATAACATACCTAAAGCTGGTATACCGGAGTCGTTCAACGTATTGGTGAATGAGTTGCGTGGACTTGGTTTGGAATTGAAATTCGAATAGTAGTTTTTTAGCAGAGACGCATATTGCGTCTCTGCCTTATTGATTTTTAAAACGTCGGGTTGCGGTAACGCAATTCTTCAAATAAATAAAAATATGGCAGTAAAAAAAGACAACCGTCCGCGGGCGGGATTTGGTAAAATAACAATCAGCCTTGCTTCTCCTGATGCGATCCTTGACCGTTCATATGGCGAGGTATTGAAGCCGGAAACCATCAACTACCGTACTTACAAGCCGGAGCGTGATGGTTTATTCTGCGAGAAGATATTCGGGCCTGTGAAGGATTACGAATGTTATTGCGGAAAGTACAAACGTATCCGTTATAAGGGTATCGTTTGCGACCGTTGTGGTGTTGAAGTTACTGAAAAGAAAGTGCGCCGTGAGCGCCTGGGCCATATCAAGTTAGTGGTGCCAATCGTGCATATATGGTACTTCAAGAGCCTGCCAAATAAGATAGGCTATCTGCTTGGCGTTAGCTCCAAGAAGATGGAGAGCATTGTGTATTATGAGCGTTATGTAGTAGTGCAGGCAGGTGATGCCGAGGAGCAGATACGCACAAAGCTGAACCTGAAGGAGTCTGAAAGCACTCACCAGCAGCTCATTACAGAAGATGAGTACCTGGAGATATTGGATAGTCTGCCAAAAGAAAATCCATACCTGCCGGATGAAGACCCGAATAAATTTATCGCCAAGATGGGGGCAGAAGCAGTTCAGATGCTTTTGTCAAGGATAGAACTTGATACATTATCATACGACCTGCGTAATGCGGCAGCGAATGAAACATCGCAGCAGCGTAAGCAGGAAGCTTTGAAGCGCCTGAGCGTGGTTGAAGCGTTTCGTGATGCGAATACCCGCATAGAGAACAGGTTGGAGTGGATGGTGATGCAGTATATTCCGGTAATTCCACCGGAACTGCGTCCGCTCGTTCCATTGGATGGCGGCCGTTTTGCGTCATCGGATCTGAATGACCTTTATCGCCGTGTTATTATCCGTAATAACCGTTTGAAGCGACTGATAGAAATTAAAGCACCTGAGGTGATCCTGCGTAATGAAAAACGTATGCTTCAGGAAGCCGTGGACTCATTGTTTGATAACAGCCGTAAGTCGAATGCAGTGAAGGCAGAAGGCGGACGTGCATTGAAATCACTGTCTGACGTGCTGAAAGGCAAACAAGGCCGTTTCCGCCAGAACCTGCTTGGTAAACGCGTTGACTATTCAGGTCGTTCGGTTATCGTGGTAGGCCCTGAAATGAAGTTGCATGAGTGCGGCCTGCCTAAGGATATGGCTGCGGAGCTGTTTAAACCGTTCATTATCCGCAAGCTTATAGAAAGGGGCATAGTAAAAACCGTGAAGAGTGCGAAGAAACTGGTGGAGCGTAAAGAAGCGGTAGTTTGGGATATCCTTGAGAATGTACTTAAAGGGCACCCGATACTGCTGAACCGTGCCCCCACGCTGCACAGGTTATCGATACAGGCATTCCAGCCAAAACTTATTGAAGGTAAGGCGATACAACTGCACCCGCTTGTATGTTCGGCGTTTAACGCGGATTTCGATGGTGACCAGATGGCGGTACACGTGCCGCTGAGCAATGCTGCAATAGTGGAAGCACAATTGCTGATGCTGGCATCGCACAACATCCTTAACCCGCAGAACGGAACACCTATCACCCTGCCATCGCAGGACATGGTGCTTGGTCTGTACTACATTTCAAAAGGTAAAAAATCAACTCCCGAAGAAATTGTAAAGGGTGAGAATAAAGCGTATTACAGTGCTGAGGAAGTAGTGATCGCATTTAACGAAGGAAAAGCTGACCTGCATGCCTGGATCAAGGTAAGGGCCAATGTGCGTGACAATGAAGGTAACATAAAGACGGAGTTGATAGACACAACCGTTGGCCGTGTAATCTTTAACCAATTCGTTCCTAAAGAGAATGGTTTTGTTAACGCGCTGCTTACTAAAAAATCGCTTCGTGAGATCATCGGCCAGATACTTAAGAACACCAATATACCGAAGACCGTTCAGTTCCTTGATGACATTAAGACATTAGGATTCCGCACGGCGTTCAGGGGTGGATTGTCGTTCAATATTAAAGACCTTACCGTTCCTGATATTAAGGAGCAGTTGGTTGCCAATGCGCAGGTTGAGGTGGATGAGATCATGGACAACTACAACATGGGCCTTATCACGAACAACGAGCGTTATAATCAGGTAATTGACGTATGGTCTCGTGTGGATACACGTGTGACTGAAACGCTTATCCGTGAAATGGCGGCAGATAAACAGGGCTTCAACTCTGTGTATATGATGCTTGATTCGGGTGCGCGTGGTAGTAAGCAGCAGGTTAAACAGCTTGCCGGCCTGAGGGGACTGATGGCAAAGCCACGTCGTAGCGGATCATCGGGTTCTGAAATTATCGAAAACCCGATCCTTTCCAACTTCAAGGTGGGATTGAGTGTATTGGAATACTTCATTTCTACGCACGGTGCGCGTAAAGGTCTTGCGGATACGGCGTTGAAAACGGCGGATGCGGGTTACCTCACACGCCGTCTTGTAGACGTTGCGCAGGATGTGGTGATTAACGGCGAAGACTGTGGTACACTGCGTGGTATTGCCACTTCTGCACTGAAGGACAATGAAGAAATAGTAGAACCACTGTATGACCGTATCCTTGGCCGTACATCTCTACACAATATTTATGACCCGATTACTGATGAACTGATTGCAACTGCAGGTTCGGAAATAACAGAAGACATAGGCAGGCGTATAGATGAAAGTCCGATAGACACTGTAGAGATACGCTCGGTGCTTACCTGCGAAAGCCGCAGGGGGGTGTGTGCGAAATGTTATGGTAAGAATCTGGCGACAGGCTATATGGCTCAAAAGGGTGATGCGGTTGGTATCATTGCGGCACAGTCGATAGGTGAGCCGGGTACACAGCTTACACTCCGTACCTTCCACGTGGGTGGTGTTGCGGGTTCGTCAGCAATTGAGTCTCAACTGGTAGCCCGTTTTGACGGTACTATACAGTTTGATGGCCTGCGTACCACAAAATACAAAGATGCAGAAGGACAAGACCAGACGGTAGTAATAGGCCGTACGGGCGAGGTGCGTATAGTAGATGTAACAAATGACCGCCTGCTGATTACCAATAACATACCTTACGGCTCTATGCTGAAGATAGCTAACGGTAAGAAAGTGGTGAAGGGAGATGTGATATGCACATGGGATCCGTTCAATGCGGTTATCATCTCTGAGATACAGGGTAAGGTACGTTTCGATAGTGTCATAGAGGGCATCACTTACCGTGAAGAAGCCGATGAGCAAACAGGCCACCGCGAGAAAGTGGTAATTGAAACAAAAGATAAGACCAAGATACCATCTATATTCATTGATGGGTCGAAGGAACATAAAATGTATAACCTGCCGGTTGGTTCTCACATTGTTGTGAATATTGATGAGGAAGTGATGAACGGACAGGTACTGGTGAAGATACCACGTGTGATGGGACGTAGCAGGGATATCACGGGTGGTCTGCCGAGGGTAACGGAATTGTTTGAAGCCCGTAACCCGAGCAATCCAGCGGTGGTGGCTGAAATAGACGGTGTGGTTGGGTTTGGTAATGTGAAGCGTGGTAACCGTGAGATTGTAGTAGAGTCGCGCGAAGGGCTGGTGAAAAAATATCTTGTACCGCTGACCCGCCATATCATGGTGCAGGACGGTGACTTTGTGAAAGCAGGAACGTCCCTTTCTGACGGGGCGACTACGCCGCTCGATATCCTGTCTATTAAGGGGCCATTTGCCGTGCAGGAGTACCTGGTGAATGAGATACAGGAAGTATATCGTTTGCAGGGTGTGAAGATCAACGATAAGCACATTGAGGTAATCGTTCGCCAGATGATGCGTAAAGTGAATATTGTAGATCCGGGAGATACCAAATTCCTTGAAGAAGATACAGTAGATAAATTTGAATTCCAGGATGAGAACGATTGGATCTTTGATAAAAAAGTGGTGACAGAAGCCGGTGCTTCTGATAAAATGCACCCCGGTCAGATAGTTACTATCCGTGAGATACGTGAAGAGAACAGTGCCCTGCGCCGTGCGGATAAGAAGTTGGTGGAGTACCGCGATGCCAGTCCCGCTACATCATCGCCGATGCTGCTGGGTATTACCAAGGCATCGTTGGGTACACAGAGCTGGATATCTGCCGCGTCGTTCCAGGAAACCACTAAGGTGCTTTCGCAGGCAGCTATCAATGGTAAAGCAGACAGCCTGCTTGGCCTGAAGGAGAACGTTATCACAGGTAACCTGATACCAGCGGGTACGGGTATGCGTGAGTTCGACGACCTGGTAGTTGGTTCTAAAGAAGAGTTCGAACTGCTGATGGCTAACAGAGATGTACTGCAGTTTGATGAAGAAGAATAGTTAATGTGATTGAATGTGGGTAATGTGTTAAATGTGGCCCATATAATTGATAAAAAAGACCGCTCATATAGGCGGTCTTTTTTTGGGTTAAATATTTTTACGAAAGTACCTTTACAGTATTGTATATAGATATTCATACACACAGGCAGCCCGGCACTGACGATGATGTTTTGCAGGTACGCAATCTATACTCAGGTTTCGGCAGGGTGCAGGAGGGTATGCTGTGTAGTATAGGGCTGCACCCGTGGTACCTGCAGGATAGCAAGGAGCTTTTGATGGAATTGAAAGAATTTGCAGTATACGAGCATGTGCTTGCAATAGGTGAGTGTGGCCTGGATAAAGCATGTGAAACAGAATGGGTATTACAGGAACGTATTTTCAGGGAGCAGGTGGCTTTAGCGAAATTAGTGAAAAAGCCGCTTATGATACATTGCGTGCGTGCGTTTGCAGAGGTCATGCAGGTTTTGGACGAGATGCAACCCCGTGTGCCGGTCATATTCCATGGGTTCAACAAGAATAGAAACATCGCAGACCAGCTATTGCGGAAGGGATATTGCCTTTCTTTTGGTGCCGCAGTTTTAAAGGATGGCGCTGTAGCAGATGTGGTGCGCGAGATGCCGGGCGACAGGTTCTTTTGCGAGACGGATGATGCTGCTATCGAGGTAGCCGATATTTATCACAGAGTTGCTGAATTGCGCGAAACACCGGTGGATGATATTATTTTGCAGGTTGAAGAAAATTTCAAAAAAGTATTTAAGCGGAATATAGTATGATGACAGATATGGAGTGGCTCTCGCGTACTGAAATACTGATAGGGAAAGAGAAGCTGTTGAAACTAACTGAATCTCATGTAATGGTGGTGGGACTCGGTGGGGTGGGGTCTTTTGCCGCAGAGTTCATTTGCAGGTCGGGCATAGGTGAGATGACTATAGTAGATGGAGATGTGGTGGCATCCAGTAATCGCAACAGGCAATTGCCGGCGCTTGCCACTAATCACGGACAAAGTAAGGCGGACATTATGGGTGAGCGCCTGCTGCAGATAAACCCTGAGTTGAAACTGCATATTGCAAAGGAGTTTGTGATGCCGGAAATGGTGGATGGCCTGCTCAGCGGCCAGTTTGACTATGTGATAGATGCAATAGATAGTATTACCCCCAAACTTACTTTTATAAAAGCTGCTTTTACAAAAGGTATCCGAATAGTGAGTTCTATGGGTGCAGGAGGTAAACTGGATCCCACGATGCTGCAGGTGACAGATATATCGAAGACTTACAATTGCCCTTTTGCACAGCAGATACGTAAGCAACTGCGCGACTATGGTATTACGAAAGGTATTAAGGCGGTCTTTTCGCCTGAAGCGCCGGATAAGAATTCCATCATGCTGACTGATGGTACAAACTTCAAGAAGTCGGCGTATGGAACTATCTCTTACCTGCCTGCCACATTCGGTGCTACGCTTGCTTCGGTGGTGATACGAGACCTGATGGGGGATGTGATGTAAGGCGTTTTTTATTTTGTTGTATATCATGGAAAATATTAATTTTGATTAAACTGTATTGATATGAAAGGTGTAAGTTTCGTGACTAATGATAAAAATGAAAGGATTGCCGTTCAGATAGATTTAAAGGTATTGGGACGCCACCAGGAGCAAATTGAGGATATGCTTGATGTTATTGTTGCAGAAAGCAGGAAGGGTGATGAAGATGTGCCATGGGAGCAGGCGAAAAAGGAATTGAAAAAAGCACGTAAGGTATAATGTATCAGCTCATTATTAAGCGGGAAGCTTTAAAGGTGCTGAAGTTGCTGCCCAAACGTATCTCGGCACAGGTAGCAAATGAAATCGAAGATTTGAGAAAGGAGCCACGTCCACATGGGTGTTTGAAATTGAAAGGTGCATCAGAAAACCTATGGCGTATCAGGGTGGGAGATTATCGCGTCATTTATTTGATTGACGATGTTGTAAGGATTGTGAATGTCCGAAGTATTGGTAACAGAAAGGAAATTTATGAATAGCTGATTTCATTATCACCAAACAACTCATTATTCTCCACTATAGTTTTCTCCACATAAGCAGTTACAGCAGCATCAAATTCTGCTCCTTTATTAAAGAGTACATTTACTGCAATAGGTAATACCGCTATCGTTATTCCCCATTCTTTCAGCTTATCGGCATGCAGGTGCAGGCGTGCAGCATCTTTCTCGGTAGTGAGAATTATTTTATCGGGTACATCCCAGTTGTTGTAAGCTGTTTTTATTTCTTCGAGGTCGGCGGAAACGAAGTAGTGATGATCGCGGTAAGAGAGCGGGTGTACGTCTGCTGCTGTTTGCCTCAGGTAGGCTATAAGTGGCTCCGGGCGCGCTATACCGCATACCAGTATAATGTTCTTATTGCTGAGGGTCACTTGTTCTTTAGTGAAAAAATCAACCGGGGCATCGTATTGTATGCTGGTGAAGAATACCTGCTGGTGTGGCAGCGGGGCTATTTTTGCCTCTATGGTTTTTGCGTCAGTGTTTGTGAGGGAAGGAGGACATTTAGAGACGATCACGACGTTAGCGCGCTTATATGCATTCCTGCTTTCGCGGAGGTTGCCGAAGGGAAGGATGTGGTCGTTATAGAAAGGTTTGGAATGGTCGGTGATGAGTATGTTCATCCCTGCCCTTACCGAGCGGTGCTGGTATGCATCATCAAGTATAATTACTTCCACGTCGGGGCGGCGCTGCAGCAGGGTAGGTATGCCTATCATGCGTTCTTCTGCCACGCTCACCACCAGCTCGGGGTACTTCATGTGGTATTGCATTGGCTCATCACCTATGCGCAGGGCGTTGGTGTTTTCATCGGCCAGAAGGAACCCTTGTGTGTGGCGCTTATACCCGCGGCTCATTGTGGCTACCCTGAACCTGTATTGCAGCAGTCGAACAAGGTATTCCACATGGGGTGTTTTTCCTGTGCCGCCTGTGGAGAGGTTGCCTATGGTGATGACCGGTACGCTGAACTCGATGGAGTTGAAAAATTTAACATCATACAGGCGGTTGCGCAGCCATACTATGGCACCATAGAGCAGGGCAAAGGGGTAGAGCAGCAGCCGCACAACAGAGAATATATAATAAAGCAGGTTTTTGTTTTCCATTGAAGTGCAAAGAACGGATTTTTTAGTCGTAAGGGGTTATATGTAATCGTAGCGATCACCAGGCAGGTCTCTACTTTTAAAACACCGCCCAGGGTATAATTTCAGGATTTTGTCCATTAGGGGTAAAATATGCGGGGTGGGTGTGGGTGAAATGCGCTGAGGGCTGATGTTATGTGTTTTTTGCGTAGGTATAAGAGGGTATAATTATACCCTAAAAGGTATATTTATACCCCCCAAAGGTATAATTATACCCTGAAAGGTATATTTTAGTCGTAGTTCGAAGCTCACTAAGAGTCGTAAGTTATCGGTCGTAAGGCTGCGAAGTGCCCGGGGACAGATAAATAAGTCGCCGTGCCTGCGGCTGGTAAACGAGCTGCCAGTCATTCAAAGAGCTTGCCCGATAATTTTTCCGGGTATTTTGTAAAGTTCGGGAAGGTGGGATTAGCTGCCAAATAAAAAAAACATCATGGTACAGTAACTGTACCGTCATGGTTTTTGGGTGCAGTGTGGGCGCGGCTTTGATCAGGATTTAAGGATTTTAGAATTTACTGGATGCGGAGGGTATTTTGGTTGTTATTTCAACTGTTGTGCCTTGATTGCCGCCGGGTCCCGCTGCGCGCAGGGCTTTGCTATGGAGACCCGGCGGAGACAGAAATCCGAAAGAGCCGGGTTTAAAATCAATTTTCATTCCGTATATTTACTATATAAACATCTATTATACTGTACCCCTTTACTCACTTACATATCAAAGCAATGAAAAAACACCTATCCTTTGTACTGTCGGTTTGCGCCCTGGTCATATTATCCGGGCTGTGCGATTCAGCTTCCGGCCAAATAATAAACACAATAGCCGGCACCGGCGCTCCGGGTTTTTCGGGCGATGGCGGCCCTGCCACAGCGGCACAGCTGAACAGGCCTTTTAACCTCGTTGCAGACAATGCAGGAAACGTTTTAATTGCAGATCATATTAATAACCGGGTGCGCAAAATTTCTCCCGCAGGTATTATCACCACCATTGCAGGTATTAGTTTGGGCGGGTTCAGTGGCGATGGCGGGCCTGCTACTGCAGCTAAGCTTTCGCAGCCTACCGCCGTAGCAATAGATCACATCGGCAATATCTTTATTTGCGATTATGCCAACAATAAAATACGCAAGGTCGACACCTTCGGTATCATCACTACTCTTGCCGGCATAGGCGGTACTGCGGCCTACAGTGGCGATGGCGGCCCGGCCACCGCAGCACAACTCTCCCTGCCATATGGTGTGACCACTCAGCCCGATGGCTCGGTATATATTACAGACCATGGCAATAACCGCGTACGCAAAGTAAGCACTTCGGGTATCATCACCACGGTAGCAGGCAATGGAACGTATGCTTCTGCCGGCGACGGAGGCCCGGCCACAGCAGCATCTTTGAAAAACCCTATCGGTATAGCCTTCGACCCATCAGGCAACATGTATATTTCAGAAACGCCCAACTATACCGTACGCAAGGTTACTCCGTCAGGTATTATCAGCACCGTTGCCGGTGTGGGCTCTATCGGCTCAACTGGCGATGGCGGACCTGCCTCGGCCGCATACCTGGGCAGCCCCTGGGGCCTCTCGGCCGATAATCTCGGGAATGTATACATAGCAGATCGCGGTGCCAGCAAGGTTAGAAAAATTGATGCCGCAGGTAATATTTACGGCATTGCCGGCAATGGGGCACTGGCCTTTGGCGGAGATGGTGGGCCGGCTACCGCAGCACAGTTATTTGCGCTCACCGGGGTATACGCCTCACCCGATGGCAGTAAGGTATATATAGCAGATATAGAGAACAACCGGATACGCATGGTTTCATGTCCGCTGCCCCCCATCACCGGCGTTACAGCAACGGCATGTGAGGGCGCAACGATAACTTTATCACACACTTCAACAGGAGGGAAATGGCATAGCAGCGATACATCCTTAGCCACCATTGATTCTGTCACCGGCGTACTGGCACTTATCGATTCCGGCGTGGTAACCATCTCCTATTCAGACACTACAAACTGTGGTCTATCCACCGTTAACACTACTGTGTCTGTTGATGCGTTACCATATGCAGGCATCATTTCAGGCACCGATAGCGCCTGCCCCGGCTATACCGTTACCTTGTCCGGCAGTGTGGCCGGGGGCACATGGATCAGCAAACACCCACCGGTTGCTACAATTTCAGGCACCGGTTTGGTATCTGCCATAGCCACCGGCATAGATACCATCATTTATATTGTTTCCAATCTCTGTGGCTCAGACACTGCCTCCTTCATTTTCAGGACACGTGACATAGAAAAGTGTATAGCAGAGCATGCCGGCACTGAGCACATTGAAAAGCAGGGTATGTTAGTAAATGTATTCCCCAACCCATTCGATAATACACTGGCGATAAGGGTAGAGGCGGCAACCACCACCAAATGCAGCATTTATATATGCGACATGGCTGGAAGGGCCGTCTTCTGCGAAACCGGTATGCAAACAAATAGCGAGGTATTATTAGCACCAACGATACCACCCGGAATGTATATACTTGAGGTAAGGAGCGAAACAGCTACTGAACGGATGAAGTTGATAAAGAGATAACTGCCTCACTGATGGGGAGTGTGTAGCGCAGCACCCTTTTTTTTACTCCTTTACTATTTTATGCACTGTGCGTTTGCCTTCCTCATCTGTTAGTGCCAGCAGGTAGAGGCCAGGGGGCAGGTGCTTTATGGCTATAGCATCGCCGCCTGCATTTATATGCCCGCCCTGCACCGCAGCACCTACTATATTATATAACTGGTAAGTGGTTTGTGGCTGTGCACCCTCTATATTCAGTTCATCAGTTGCAGGGTTAGGGTAGATAATAAATTTTGATGCCTCTTTTAGCATCTTATTGTCAAGTTTTACAAGGCTGTCACATGACGTATGATACGTTATTTTCCTAGCCACATAATTTACCCAGTCCATAATATAAACATTGTTAGAACCATCTATCGCAACGCCTGTAGATTCATGCAGTTGGCAAGCAGTCGCTGGGCCACCATCACCCGCATATCCGGCCACGCCGGTGCCGGCAATAGACCAAATGCGGCGGGTTGCGGCATCTATCCTTTCAATCCTTGAATTGCCATGGTCAGCAATATAAATATTGCCGATGTAGTCCACCGCAATACCAAGCGGTCCTATATGGCAGGCATTAGCTAAAGCCCCATCGGTAAAAGGCGAATCTATTGCATCGCCTGTACCGCCAACCCTTGTCAGAATACCTGTATTCACGGTTATTTTGCGGATAGACCTAGTAGAATCGGAAAAATAAATATTTCCTTCCCCATCCGTTCCTATGCCCTGCGGTGTAATGTGGGTGGATGTAGCAAGAACACCTTCAGCCGTTAATCCTGCTAATCCATCACCGGCAATCGTAGTAATGATACCTGCCGGGTTTATTTTTCTTATTCTGTGGTCATCTCCTACGTACAAATTACCGAACCTGTCAAAAGCCATAAACCCGCCATATATTTTTGCTGCAGTAGCCGGCCCGCCATCGCCCGTAGATCCAAAAGTGCCTGTACCCGCTATAGTTGTTATAATTCCCGTAACCGCATCCACTTTCCTTATCCTGAAATTATTTCCATCAGCAATATATAAATCTCCGGTCTGATTTGCAATCACAAGCCCAGCCATGTTGAGTTGCGCATTCGTGGCGGGTATTCCATCTCCGTTATATCCTGCTACACCCGTGCCAGCAACGGTACTAATAATGCCTGTAGCACCATCTACTTTCCGTATTCTTTGATTAGCACCATCCGCAATATATACGTTACAATCATTGTCTGCATAAATGCCCCCATTTTGCCTGATTTTTGCGGCAGTTGCCGCCCCCCCATCACCAGAATAACCGGGGACTCCTGGCGTCCCTGCAATGGTTGTTATTATTTGCGCCTTCACAACTGTGTTATTGACCAGTATGCAAAATAATATCAAAACATATTCCCTCATTTTCATACGCACAGAAATTTAGTTTCCATTATACAACATATACTGGCCTATTTGTAAAACCTGCACCAGCTACAACAGTATAAAGTTGACCTGGTTGGAGCAATGGATATGTCAATAGTGTTACAGCAGGTATATTCTGTATCACCAGTTCATTTACAAAGAGGCCGCCGTTTCCAGCGGGTAGAGCCGCAGCAGTAATACCACTACCAATAATATGAGCATTAGGCAAACCAGCCGGTATGTTATTGCCGGCACCACCAATAATAGAGGCGCAAGGAGAGCTGATAGTGTTATTGAGGCCACTTCCTATAAATGAATACCGCTGGTCGCCACCTGCCAGCAGGTTATTTTCACCACCTACTATCGCGCTGTCGTTAGATAGCGTTTCTACATGGTTATTTCTCCCGCTACCTATGAAGCTGTTGACATCTCCCGGCCTCTCCACTTCGACTACCGCTCTGTGCAGGCTTGGAGAGGTGAAGTAGCGTATGCGCGAGTGATAAAATGTTGTTGTGTTCATAGTTTTACTGTATCCGCCTTCTATTTATATAAAATTAGGCATTTTAAGGATAT
This sequence comes from uncultured Flavipsychrobacter sp., assembly GCA_964430995.1. Taxonomy (GTDB): domain Bacteria; phylum Bacteroidota; class Bacteroidia; order Chitinophagales; family Chitinophagaceae; genus Nemorincola. The sequence continues at coordinate 8,548 of CAYSIG010000039.1, read as the reverse complement.
TATGTATGTTTTATAATTGCCAGATAAAAAAAATAACGCCTATTTTTCCCAGGTGCAGGTAAGCCCCTTGTTAGCGCACAGGTCTATGCCGGAAGCCGCTAGCGGGGATACATAAAATCCTCATTACCAGCAGGTTGTTTCATCCCTACCAATACCGGGCAAAAACACCCCTAAATGCGGGGTACAAATGTCATATTCCCAAAATATTTCCGTATCTTTGCACTCCCCAAAAAATGGGGTATTTATTTTTTAACCGCCGGAATACCGAAGAATCGGGAGGTCCGTACAAATTGAGAGTACCATTGGAAGATCAAGTATTGAATACAGAAACCACCGGAACACCCGATGAGTCTGTACAAACGACCGCTGAAGCTACTGTAGAAACAACTGCAACAGCTGAAGCAACTGCAGCACAACCTGAAGAAGTTGCAGCAGAAAAACCACGCGCACCGCGCCATTATTACACGAACCCATCGGAAACGTCGCACGACGATTTTGACTGGAGCGTGGACAAGCGCAATGTAGCGTCTTACAAAGAGGACGACCGCCAGAAGTTTGACTCGCTGTATGGCAGCACCTTCAAATCGATAGCAGAATCAGAACTGCTTCGCGGTGCTATTGTGGGCATGACTAAAACGGATGTGATCATCAACATCGGCTTCAAATCAGACGGCCTTGTTTCGCTCAACGAATTCCGTGACCTGCCAGAGATCAAAATAGGCGACGACATAGAAGTGATGGTGGTGGAGAAAGAAGACCGCAACGGTCACCTGCACCTGAGCCGCAAACTGGCACGCGCAGCTCGCGCATGGCAGCAGATAGTGGACTTCTACAAAACAGGCGAAGTGGTTACCGGTACTATTACCTCGAAGACCAAGGGCGGCCTTATTGTGGATGTGTATGGGCTGGAAACCTTCCTGCCAGGCTCGCAGATAGATGTGAAGCCTGTAACGGACTACGACCAGTACGTGGGCAAGACCATGGACTTCAAGGTGGTGAAGATAAACGAGACTATCCGCAACGCGGTGGTATCGCACAAGGCACTTATAGAAAGCGATATAGAGCAGCAGCGTAGCGTAATAATAGGCCAACTGGAGAAAGGACAGGTACTGGAAGGTACTGTGAAGAATGTTACCGATTTCGGTGCGTTCATAGACCTGGGCGGCGTAGATGGCCTGCTGTACATTACAGACATCAGCTGGGGCCGCGTAACGCACCCGAGCGAAGTGCTGCATAACGGCCAGAAACTGCATGTGGTGGTGCTTGACTTTGATGATGAGAAAAAACGCATCAGCCTTGGCCTGAAACAACTGACCCCGCACCCATGGGACAACCTGCCTGCAGACATAGCAGAAGGCGCCAAAATAAAAGGCAAAGTGGTGAACATAGAAGATTACGGTGCATTCCTGGAAATTATGCCCGGCGTAGAAGGCCTGGTACACGTTTCGGAGATCACATGGTCTTCACAGCCTATCAACGCGAAGGAATTCTTCAAACTGGGCGAAGAGCATGAAGCAGTAGTTGTGACGCTGGATAAAGATGAGCGCAAAATGAGCCTCTCTATCAAGCAACTGACTGCTGACCCATGGGATTCAATAGAGAACAAATTCCCGGTTGATAGCCGTCACACTGGTGTTGTTAAGAACATCACTCCGTATGGCGTATTCGTAGAGCTGGAAACAGGCATAGGCGGCATGATACACATCAGCGACCTGAGCTGGATAAAGCGCTACAACCACCCAAGTGAGTTTGTGAAAGTGGGCGACAAAATAGAAGTGGCCATACTGAGCATAGACAAGGAAAACCGCAAACTGGCACTGGGCCACAAACAACTGGAAGAAGATCCATGGAATACATTTGAAACTGTGTTCCCGATAGGTTCTATACATGAAGGCAGCGTAACGCGTAAGGACGATAAGGGTGCTACAGTACAGCTCCAGTATGGCCTTGAGGCTTACTCTCCTGCACGTCACCTGCGCAAGGAAGACGGCAGCAATATAGAAGTGGAAGAAACACTCCAGTTCATGATCATCGAATTTGACCGCAACGACAAGCGTATCATGGTATCTCATACCAAAGTATGGGAGCAGGTGAAGAACGAAGAGAAAGAAGCGCTGCGCAAGGATGCCGTATCTGAATCAGAAAAGACCAAGAAGGCAGTAAAGAACTTACAGAGCAAAGTAGAGAAGCCCACCCTGGGTGACCTCGGCGCACTGGCTGCCCTTAAGGACAAGATGAAGCAGGCGGAGAATGATGAGAAAGCGCCTGAGTAAATTTGAAAATTTGAAAGTGTGCTGATTTGAAAATGCACATGGAATGAAAAAAACCATCCCGGATCTCGGGATGGTTTTTTTACTTTTACGGAATGAGAATCTACTGCTTTATATTTTTGTTGTTTTGTCCTATATGCTGCAGTGCACAACAAGTGCGGGATACATTTATTCGTGCTGTTAATAATGAAGAATTCATAAACCGCTACATGAGAATCACAAGCACAGGCAGGTTATCATCTTACGTTGATACATCCTGCTACGGCTATTATACAGCTATGGCAAATGAAGATATAGAGAATGGACGCCCACTGTTGCTAGTTTCACATAGTCAAGTTCAACGGAGTTACGCGGATGCCGAATTTGAAGAGAGATATCACGTAACGATGCAGATATTTAGCCGCATTCTCCTTGATAATCAAGAGTGTTATGAGGCATATAACGAAAGAATATTCCGTCATCTTGATTCAACCTGCAACAAAAACTGGCGTTTGGATGCTTCGAGGAATGCCAATAGTTTTATAGGGTATAAACAATTTGCAAAAAAGCGATCTTCAAAATAACTGTTGGTGCCGGGCATGCTTTAAGATTTGTTTACGACCTTTGCGGTATAAAATGCTACTCTATGTGGGAAGATAAAGACAACAGCTTATACCGTAGATTTAAGTTTGCGGACTTCAGCGAGGCTTTCGCGTTTATGACACGGGTAGCCATACTGGCTGAAAAACAGGACCACCACCCTACCTGGAAGAATACCTGGAATACGGTGGAGATATGGCTGAATACGCATGATGCGGGGAATACTGTTACAGACAGGGACAGGAAACTGGCAGCGGCGATAGACAAGATCATCCCCGTGGGTAAATGACCGGATACCATATGACACAAAAAAAGCCGGTATATAACCGGCTTGAATATCTTCCATACAAATCCTCTACTCTACCCTGTTCCTGTTGCGGGCCAAAACGCGCGGGAAACGGAAATCGAGACCGGAGTGTACCAGGCCTTTATAGCCAACGCCGATCTCCGTAAAAAAGGCGACCTGCCTGCCCAGCCTTATACCCAATGGTACTGCATGAAAACCAACTGCTTTGACGCCAGTGGCATCTGCCTCACCGAGGCCAATGTTGTTGTCGTTGAAGAAAGCAATACCATAAGCAAAAGAGCCGTATAATCGTACCCTGTAACGTGCGTTGCGGGTATCGAGGTATTTCACAGTAAGCTCCGGAGAAAATGTAGTGAAGCTGCCGTAGTTGTTTATGTTCTCCGTGCCGATGCCGAGGCCTAAAGTCACATTCGGGGTAAAGTAATGGCGGAAGGTAACCACAACAGCGCCTGACGAGCCATTGAAAGGTTTACCATTTACCAGGGAGTAAAGGCTCCAGTAGCCATATCCTACAGCTATCTCGCTCCTGCCCCGCTGAGCAAAAGCAGGGGACATAAAGCTGACCATAGACAATGCAAGACAGAAGACGTATATACTTTTCCTCATCATAAATTGGATTTTATCCGCGTTTGCTGGGTTAATAAGGCTTAAAGATATAGCAAACTTTCATTTCTCCAAAACTCAATGCCCATTGCAGCCCTATCTGAGCAGTATAATTATATAGTGAATACTTAAAAAACCGCGATGTTTTAGCCCTCAACCATTAACTTTGCGGACTTTATGTACGCACCACTCTCAAACGAACAACTGATAGCCGTAGCTAATGAATACGGCACCCCGGTATATGTATATCATGCCGAGAAGATAGCCGAACAGTATAAAAAACTAACAAGTGCCTTCAGTGCACATCCTACCAAGTTTTATTATGCCTGTAAAGCCCTTTCAAATGTGAATATCCTTAAATATATGCGCAGTATTGGCGCAAATATTGATTGTGTAAGCATTAATGAGGTGAAGCTGGCACTTGTGGCCGGGTATAAGCCGGAGGAAATATTGTTCACACCTAATTGTGTTGATTTCCCGGAAATACTTGCAGCCACGGAGCTTGGAGTGCGCATCAACATTGACAATCTGTCGATATTGGAGCAGTTCGGGCATAAGTTTGGGGGAAGCTACCCGGTCTGCATCCGTATTAATCCGCATATAGAAGCGGGAGGTAACTACAAGATATCAACCGGCCATATAGACAGTAAGTTCGGAATATCGGTTCACCAGCAGCGGCATATCGCGCGAATAGTAAAAACAACGGGACTGCATGTGCAGGGAGTACACATACATACCGGCAGCGAGATAAAAGATATAGATGTTTTCCTCCAGGGACTCGATGTGATCTTCCAGATAGCCACGCACTTCCCCGGTCTGGACTTTATAGACCTCGGCAGCGGATTTAAGGTGCCTTATAAGGATGATGACCAGGAAACAGATGTGGTAACACTTGGAAAAAGAGTAACGCAAGCCGTTCAGGACTTTGAAAAGGAATACAACCGCAGCATAGAACTGTGGTTTGAGCCCGGTAAGTACCTGGTAAGTGAATGTGGCTACTTTGTGGTAAAAGCCAATGTGGTGAAACATACCACCGCTACAGTATTCGCGGGAGTGAATTCAGGGTTCAACCATCTGATACGCCCTATGTTTTATGAGGCGTATCACAAAATCACCAACTTATCAAACCCAGAGGGACAAAAGCGTATCTATACCGTGGTGGGCAACATCTGTGAGACCGATACATTTGCCTGGGACAGGGTGCTGAATGAAGTGCATGAAAATGATTTGCTGGTTTTCCATAATGCCGGTGCTTATGGTTTCGAGATGAGTAGCAATTTCAACTCACGCCTTAAGCCCGCGGAAGTGATGGTAAAGGACGGTAAAGCACAACTGATAAGAAGGGCAGATGTTTTTGAGGACCTGCTCAGGAACCAGATAATTTAACTGTTTGAAACCTATAATACTTAAATCTTGCTGAACATATGAAGACACTTTTTTCATTCCTATTGCTGTTGGCAACAGTTGGTTCATTTGCGCAAATACCTAATAACGGATTTGAGACCTGGGACTCTACCCTTGGTTACCGTGTGCCCGTTGGCTGGGACAACCTGAATTCTGTTACTACATCGTCTTCAATATACACCTGCAGGTACGAAAGCCCGGGTTTCAGCGGCTCATATTATATGAGCCTTACTTCACAAAACATACCCGGTATGGGTGTTAAGCCGGGTATTGCTGTTTGTGGCACAATGAATCATACCACCTATCAGCCAATATCAGGATTTCCGTATACCCAGCGTCCACTGGGGCTCGCCGGTTACTGGCAGTATATGGCAATGTCTGCTGCCGATCAGGGGTTCTTCGTTATTTTATTATCTAAATGGAACACCTCATTAAGTAAAAGAGATACGATTGCATATAGAAAATACGACCTGCCGGATATGGTGATGACATGGCAGCCCTTCTATATAGCATTGAACTATACAAGCAGCGCAACACCGGATTCTGCCATCATACTTATGTCGGCCAGTGGAGCTACGTTAGCTGCCGCAGCCCATGCCAGTTATATTTGGGTGGATGACCTCCACTTCGGAGACTCGGCTACCCTTGGTATTTACAAGGCTCCTGATACCCGGCCCGAAGCATCAGTGTACCCTAACCCTGCTGCCGGCCAGTTTTCTGTAAAATATTACAGCCAATCGTCAAAGCAGGTAAATATCACACTTCTGGATATTACCGGCCGGATGATAAAGGCACAAAATGTCGCTGTATCAGATGGATATAATAACATCCCGGTCACGCTACCCTGCCTGAATAAAGGGATATACTTTGTGGAAGTGGCCGATGACAGACAAGTATGGAGGGAGAAACTCATAGTCAATTAATTGGCAGGGTATTTATAGGATATACCTCGCGCCAGGCTACCTGCCTTTTTTTGATGGCCACATTTTAGCACATCTTCGATATTTTTCTCCTATAGCATCATTCTGACAACCGTCATGTGAATTGATTTGTTTTTGCGGAACTTTGCACTAGTTAACAATATCTCAGGCATTGGGCACTACAAAGAAAACCTTCCCGGTAACCGGTATGCATTGCGCATCATGTGCCATTAATGTTGAAAAAACACTTAATGCGCAGGAAGGTATCGTTCATGCTACCGTGAACCTGGCAAATGCGTCGGCACTGGTAGAATACGAGGAAGGTAAGGCAAAGATAGAGGAAGTAAAAAAAGCCATTCAGTCTACCGGGTACGACATTATTATAGAAATGGATGCCGCCACTCCCGAAAAGGTGGATGAACTGAACCGGAAATATTACCGGCAACTTCGCCTGCGCACTATTCTTGCCATTTCTTTTTCGGTGCCGTTGATGTTCATCGCCATGTTTGCCATGCATGCTCCGTACGCCAACTACCTGATGTGGGCATTGGCAACCCCGGTAGTGCTCATCTTTGGTGGCCCTTTCTTCACGGGTGCCTGGAAACAACTGAAGCACCGGACAGCCAATATGGATACACTCGTGGCTTTAAGCACAGGTATAGCCTATATATTCAGTGTATTTAATACCCTTAACCCGCAATTCTGGACAAATAAGGGTCTGCACGCCGGCGTGTATTTCGAGGCTGCGGCAGTAGTGATCGCCTTTATTCTGCTGGGTAAATTATTGGAAGAAAAGGCAAAGTCCAACACTTCATCGGCCATCAAAAAGCTGATCGGGCTTCAGCCGGCAATTGTAACGCGCATTAATGCAACTAACAACACGGAAGAAGCAATACCAATTGAAAAAGTGCAGGTGAATGACCTGCTGCTGGTGAAGCCGGGAGAAAAGATACCGGTAGATGGGCTGGTTGTTTCCGGAGGGTCGTTTGTTGATGAAAGTATGTTGTCGGGAGAACCTGTGCCGGTAGAAAAAACAGCGGGCCGAAAAGTATATGCGGGCACTATAAATCAAAAAGGCAGTTTCCGGTTCAGTGCTGAGAAGGTAGGCAGCGATACATTGCTGGCGCATATCATCAAAATGGTGCAGGAAGCACAAGGCAGCAAAGCGCCCGTGCAAAAACTGGTAGATAAGATAGCGGGGATATTTGTACCCGTGGTAATGGGCATTGCCTTGCTCAGCCTGATTTTATGGTTGATACTGGGAGGTGATAACGGATTTGTTCATGGATTGCTGGCAATGGTTACAGTACTGGTTATAGCCTGCCCGTGTGCGCTGGGACTGGCCACACCTACAGCAATAATGGTAGGGGTAGGTAAAGGTGCGGAGAATGGAATACTTATTAAGGATGCGGAAAGCCTGGAGACAGCGCACAAGATAACCGCGATAGTGCTTGACAAGACAGGCACAATTACCGAAGGACACCCCGAGGTAATGACGGTTGAATGGGCCGATGGCGTGGACAAACCTTTGCTCTCGCAAGTGCTTTATAGTATGGAGGCCCTTTCGGAGCACCCGCTGGCCGATGCTGTCGCAAGGCATTTTAAGGATAAAGGAACATACCTTGTACCTGTTGGGTCATTCAGCAGTATCACCGGCGGAGGGATCACCGTGCTGTACGACAAAAGGATATTCTTTGCCGGAAGCGAAAAGATGATTCGGTCTATGAACATCCGGATACCCGCTGCGATGGAACAAAAGGCAGTCACTATGCAGGCGCAGGCTAATACCGTGATATGGTTTACCGATCACGCCAATGCACTGGCGTTCGTGGCCATTGCTGACAAGGTAAAGGAAACGTCCGCAAATGCTGTACGGCTAATGAAGGAAATGGGCATAGAGGTGTACATGCTCACCGGCGATAATGCGCAAGTTGCCTCCTCTGTGGCCCGGCAGGCGGGCATTGAGCACATAAAAAGCGAAGCAGGCCCGGGCGATAAAGCCGCTTTTATCAAGGAACTGCAGCAGCAAGGCAAGGTAGTGGCCATGGTAGGTGACGGAATTAATGACAGTCAGGCACTTGCTCAGGCAGACGTGAGCATAGCTATGGGAAAGGGCACAGACATCGCAATGGATGTGGCAAAAATGACACTTATTTCCTCAAACCTGGAGCAGATACCCAAAGCCATAAAACTCTCACAAAAAACGGTACGCCTTATAAAACAAAACCTTTTCTGGGCATTTATCTACAATGTGATAGGCATACCGCTTGCAGCCGGTATACTCTACCCTATCAACGGTTTTTTACTCAACCCAATGATTGCAGGCGCGGCTATGGCGCTAAGTTCAGTATCGGTAGTGAGCAACAGCTTGCGGCTGAAGTGGGGGAAATTATAGTTTTTATCTTCCCTGAAATCCTTTACAGTAAAGGGTTTCAACTGCTTGTTGCGTTTAGGTAAAAATATTT
>CAYSIG010000038.1:0-54951 GCA_964430995.1 uncultured Flavipsychrobacter sp. | reverse complement strand
TTTGATGGTATTGGTCAGGTCGGGTTTAAGCGCTGCTTTCCCTATCCGGGAGAAGATAGGCAGGCGCTCATATAAGTAATCAAGTGTCTGCTGGTACGTATCGGTATTGCTCATGGAGCTATTGGCGTGTTTTAAATATGATGGTCACATCCCCGAATTGCTGGGGCTCAGGGCTGGCGCTCTTGCTGAACTTAACATTGTTCAGTTGCTCTAATGCTATCTTGTTCAGTTGCGAACTGGAGGATGTTTTTACGTATTTGTTGATGATATTGCCGTTACGGTCTACAGTAACATGCACCACTACTTTGCCGCTTTCGTTGAATTCTGCCTCAAACCTGTCGGGGTATATCTGCCGGCCTTTCAGGTTATGCCCCATGCCGCCATTGCCATTGCCCGGAGTGCCTGAATAGTTATCCGCGCCGGGTGTGCCGCCGGGTACGCCCTTATCGCCCGGGCCTGAACCGTTGCCTTCGCTGGTGCCGGGCTTGTTCTGGTCAGCGTTATTGCCGCCGGCCCCGGTTTCACCAGCATAGCTGTATTTTGGCTTTTCCTGTACCTGCTGTGGTTTTGTTTCCGGCTTGGTATCGGCTCTTACGTTATCTTTTTTGCTGGTGTTTGCGGTGTTTATTTCAGGGGCATCGGCTGCGGTAGATTGCATGATGTTATTAGGTACACTGCTTTTGGCGGGGGTAGCTTTATAAACTACTGTAGCTTTAAACTCTGCCGGGGCCTTGGTCGATTGTGGCTGGTCATCACCGCTGCCATCATCGCTTGTGCCTAGGTTCACCTCCATGCCACCGCTCATATCCACCGGAGGCGGAAAAGGATAAGTGTAGCGCAGCAGGAAGAACGACAAAAACAGCAGGCAATGCACGCCTATGGTCCAGGCGAGTGCTTTATAATTTACCGGCTTTTCCTGTTGTTGGATGGCTACCATCAGCAAATAAAATTAATTTAAAAAATCAAAACGCAAAAGTTAAAGTAATAGTATAGGGATAAGACACATTAATGCGCAAAATCCACATCAAAATTCTTCATTCTTTCCATTGGCGGATTGAAATATCCATACTTCACATTGGGGAACTCCTCATGTATCAGTTCCAGCATCTGCTTTACGCCCATGCACTCGCCGGGGTCGGTAACGCCCATACGGCCCAGGTACCAGTCGGGGTCTATATTGAAACTGCGCCACTGTATCATGCTAAGGTCAGTGGTTTGTATGAGTTCCCGCAGCGCCTCGTATTCGGCAATGCTGTCTGTCATGCCGGGAAATACAAAATAGTTGATAGATGCCCAGCCTCCATACTTGCGCACCACGCGCAGGCTTTCTACAATATCATCGAATGTGTAATTATTGGGGCGGTAGTATTTGGTGTACAGGTCGGCGCGGGCTGAGTTCAGGCTTACACGTATGCTGTTCAATCCGGCTTTCATCAGTTTTTCTACCGCATCGGGCTTGCTGCCATTTGTATTTATATTGATACTGCCCTTTTGTGTATGCTTGCGTATTTCCACAATAGAGTCAAGAATTGTCTCCCACATCAGCAAAGGCTCGCCTTCGCAGCCCTGCCCGAAACTGACTATGGGGTAGGGGGCGGTTTCAAGGTGTGGTACGGTAAATTCCACTATCTCTGCGGCTGTGGGCTTAAACTGTAATCTGTCTTGCGGCGATACAATAGATTCATCCTCCGGCTGGAAAGAGATACAGCCAACGCAATTGGCATTACAAGCAGGGGAGGAAGGTATGGGGCACTCCCACCTGCCAAGAAAATAGTTGCGGGCGGCGGGGCAATTATAGGTAAGGGCGCAGTTTTCGGCAAGGTGTTTCACTAGTCTGTTGTGTGGGTATGCATGCAGTAGGGTGTCTACACCCTGCTTTATCTTCTTGTCATCATAGCCACTGCATTCCTGCCTTATATCTCGCTCAATGCGCACTGCTGGAACATAAAACTTATCGTTATGCCAGCCGGCGGCGGTATAGCAAAAAAGCGGCAGGGTAGGAGCGTCTTCAAGTGTCTCGTAGGCAGCAAGGTAAAAGCCGGTATGCGCCGGTGGGATGAAAGCCGCAACTGCCCATCCTTTTTCACACAGGCGCATTTCGCCCGTTTTCACATCAATGCCTATGCCCCTGCGGCCGGGCAGCTCGTACAGGTTGCCGCCATCGGGCAGTTCTATCCAGTCTTCTTCGGGTATGGGTATGGCATCCCATCCGATTCGGCCCACCACATATAGCGATGTATCTTCAAATATCTTTCCCTCGCCATCGGAGTATAGTATGTATGGGGTGCCTTTTATCATTGCTTTCTATTTATTGGGATTAGGAATTTGGGATTAGGAATTTGGATTGGTTTGTAAATAGCTATGTTCTTATACCCCTAATTCCCAATTACAAATGCCTAATTCCTGATTCTGCAAAATTTACCAGTCATCATTCCTTCTTTTGTTCCTGTTTGCTTCTACATGAGTGCTGCAATAGGCTTCAAATGCTTCCGCATCTTCGATAGGCACTTTAAGGTCCCATTGCACAAAACTATTGTCGGTAAAGTTGATGGTGAGGATGCCGAAGCGGTATATGATAAGTTCAATTTCCGTCCAGGGGCGGGAGCGTTTACGGGCCGTAACAGGTAACTTAACCCCATCGTCATCAATATGTACGGAGAGTTCTCCGCCTGAGGCCCGCTCCCAGAATAGAGCGAATAGTATAGCGGCGCTAAGTACGCCAAAGATACCTGCCGGGAATTTCCATTGCTGCACAAATGAGTAGGCTGATAAACTGATTGCAATAAGCAGTTCGACGATACGGATAGCCTGGTTTACCTTCTGGCCTATGACCCACTTGTTTTTAACCATTACCAGCACAGTGAGCGATATGCCGGTAAGCAATAGCGCTGCCCCCCAATAAGGTATTGTATAATTGTACACATAAATAATAGCGCCCGCCACAATGAAAGCCAAAGCGCATACCATATGCAGTGTAGTGACCTGGTGGGGCTTTACTTTTTCTTCCATTACAGGCAAATCATATACCATAGGCGCAAAGGTACGAAAGATTATACCGCAAGGTTCAACTGTGCATCCGCACCATCACCAGGCAGTTTCACCTCAAAATCCTTGAGCGCCTTGTTCATTTCGCCCTGTACCTGCAGCCTGCCAATATCCACCATTTTGCGCAGGCGCCAGCCGAGGTAGAGGTCACCGGTGGGGATGTTGAATTTGCTGAGTGCCTGGTTCACGATCTTTGAAGCTTTCTGGTACTGGTGTGAGCAGAAACTGCCCAACTGGTTATCGTATTGGTCGTCATTCTTAGATGCCAGCCTTTTGCCACCTTCCAGCGTGCGCACGCCTCCATTGGCTGCTACCAGCTTACGCCATTCCTCACCATCGGTTTCCAGTTCTGCGGCATTTACAGCACGTGCCAGACGCCTTGCCTTAATGATCTCTTTAGGCTTTATCTCGCCCATGCTTTTCGGGAAGAAAATTTTACCGTTTTCATCCAGGAAGGGGAGGCCGGCAATATTGACTACAAAGAAGCGGCCGGGATATTTGCCCAGGTACTGTAGCAGCCAGTAGTAGGCGCAGATGTCGGCAGGCCAGGGGGCCATCCAAAGCCATGCTTTCGCCTCCTCATTTTTCGATAGCTCCACCGAAACCTGCGAGAGCCTTTCAAAATCATCAACCTGTATCACGTTCTTTTCACTCAGCACTACCTGCTGCCAGAAAGCGGACCGCATTTCAGAGAACGACTGGCCTTCCTCTTTTTGCAGGGGGCCTACATTCAGTAAGTCTTTCAGCACCACCACCTCACCGGCCATTGCTTCGTCTGTTGTTATTGCCTCGGTAAGTGGTGCGGCGGCCACATCGCCAATTACTATATGATATATCATTTATGTATTCCTTAGGGTGGCAAATGTAATAAGGGATTCGGTAATTAGGAATTAGTTATTTGCACATCAGGGGGGAAACTTAGTATCTATAATAGTTATACTTTTGAGTTAACATAGTTTTAAATGAACAATTACGAAATAGCCGACCATTTCTCCCTGCTGTCAAAACTAATGGACATACATGGGGAGGATAGTTTTAGGGCAAAGTCATATGGAAGTGCGGCATTCAATATTGAGCGGCTACCGTCAGAACTGGCAGTGATGGGTGATACGGAAATGGCGGGCCAGAAGGGAATAGGAGCATCAACCGCAAAAAAAATACGCGAACTGCTCACTACCGGAAAGCTGGCCCAGTTGGAAAACATACTCGCCATTACCCCGCCCGGTATACTGGACATGCTGCAAATAAAAGGGCTGGGGCCCAAGAAAATAGCCGTTATCTGGCAGGAGTTAGGCATAGAATCGCTGGGAGAACTGGAGTATGCCTGCAACGAGAACCGCCTGGTAGCCTTGAAGGGTTTTGGCGCTAAAACACAGGAAAGCGTATTGCAGAACATAATGTACTTCAAGCAGAACCTGGGATTTCACCTTTGGGCAGAGGTTGAAGTAGTAGGAAAGGCGTTACTGCAACAACTTGAAAAGAACCATCCCGGCAAACTATTCTCCCTCACGGGCGATATCCGCCGGCAGAACGAAACCGTTGAGTTTATAGAGATAGTAACGGACCTGGACAAAGCACCGATAGAAAAAGAATTCGAGACCGTGCCGGATACAGCAATAGAGCATGAGCCGAACGAAAGATTGCTGGTGCGAATGCCGGGGCAGCCCAGGGTGCGCTTTCATTTTACCGGAAGGGAACAGTTTTACCATACTTTGTTCATGACCACGGGCAGTGAGGAGTTTATGGAGGCATTTCTCAGCAGGTATAATGTGCCAGGAACCCCCGAAAGTGAAGAAGCGATCTTTGCCGAAAATAAAATTACTTTCATCCCACCTATGCTAAGGGAAACCGCAGGCATACTGGACAAAGCCGCGACAAATACGCTCAGTGAATTAATACAGCCATCGGATATAAGGGGTATTATCCACTCTCATTCCACCTGGAGCGATGGGGTGCATACTATTGAGCAGATGGCAAAGGCCGCAAAAGACCAGGGGCTGGAGTACCTCGTCATCAGCGACCACTCACAGACGGCTGTTTATGCCGGTGGGCTGAAACCCGACCGGATAGCCGCACAGCATCAGGAAATAGATGCGCTGAATGCGAAGCTGGCACCTTTCAGAATATTTAAAAGCATAGAATCAGATATACTTGGCGATGGCAGCCTCGACTATTCACCACAGGTACTTGATACCTTCGACCTTGTGATTGCATCTGTGCACAGCAATCTTAAAATGTCGCAGGAGAAAGCAATGGAGCGGGTGCTGGCGGCTGTGCGCAATCCGTACACGGCCATATTAGGGCATCCTACAGGCAGGTTGTTATTGTCGCGGAAGGGCTATCCATTGGATCATAAGGTGTTGATAGATACCTGTGCGGCGCATAACGTGGTAATCGAGATAAACGCTCATCCACGCAGGCTGGATATTGATTGGCGCTGGGTAGAGTATGCCATTGAAAAGGGTGTTTTATTATCAATAGACCCCGATGCCCATGCGATAGAAGGATACAAGGATACTTATTATGGTGTGATGGTAGGCCAAAAGGGCGGGCTTACCGCGCAGCATAACCTGAGTAGTTTTACTTTGCCGCAGTTTGAGGCATTTTTAAAGAAATACAGGGAGAAGAGAAATTCATAAAATGGCAAAAAAATCGAATAGGCCAGTTGCAGCGCATGTTGCGCAAAGTAAAAGCACGGATGGGACAACTGCCAGTAGCAGTAAGTTTTCTCTTAGCCGGTGGTTGGCGTTGCTGCTGGGTATCATTTCATTTTTTGTCTATTCGAATACGCTGAACAATGGATTTGTACTGGATGATCAGGTAATGATTGTGTATAACAAATATGTTACCCAAGGTGTATCAGCAATACCGGACCTACTGGCTACTCCCCACCAAAGAGGTTTTCATGTAACGGACAATGATGAATACCGGCCCTTGCCCTTGGTGATGCATGCCATCACCTATCAATTCTTTGGGCTGGACCCGATGCCATACCATTTTCTCAATATTCTCTTGTTTGCCGGTTGCGTTATTCTTCTTTTCAGGTTTCTGAATAAGTTATTTGATGGCAAAAAGGTAGCTGTAGCATTTGTAGCTTCGCTGCTTTTCGCACTGCACCCCCTGCATACCGAAGTAGTTGCCAATGTAAAAAGTGGTGATGAACTATTGTGTTTCCTCTTTACGTTCCTTGCCATGAATATTTTCCTGAAGTATGCACAGGCAGGTAAGCCACTGCATTTACTGGCCGGGTTTTTAGGCATTTTTTTAGCCTTTTTATCAAAGGAAACGGTAGTTACCTTTCTTGCAATGATACCGCTGGTGTTCTTTTTTTACCGGAATGAGCATAAGAAACGTAGTGCTTATATACTGGGTAGCATGGTATTGGCTACTATTATTTTCATGGTCATCCGTTTTTCGGTGCTTGAGCATTACCAAGCCAATAATATGGCCAAGGTGAGTGTAATTGAGAATGCCCTTGCCAAGGATGGCCTCCCGGTAGCTTCAAGGATAGCTACGGCGGTACTCATACTCGGCAATTATCTAAAGCTACTGGTTGTTCCTTTTCCCCTTGTTTCAGAATATTCATATAATACCATACCATTTACACATTTCAGCAATCCGCTGGTGTTGTTTTCATTGGCATTGTATCTGGCTATTGCTGCGGTTGGTGTATGGCGTTTTGTAAAGGACCGCCGAGACCCTTATGCTTTTGGTATATTCTTCTTTCTTGTAACCATAGCACTTTTCTCCAATATCCTTTTTCTGATCAAATCTACTATGGGTGAACGCTTCCTGTTTTTTCCATCGGTAGGGTTTTGCCTTGTTGCGGCATTGCTTATTGAAAGACTGGCAGGAAAAAAGGAGCCAGGGGTGCAACTATTGATGCAGACCAAAGTGTTGGCTGTAGTGGTGCCGGTATGTATCATGTATTCCGCCATTGTTGTTGACAGGAATAAGGATTGGGTAGATAATTACACATTGTATTCAACCGATCTGAAAAAGACCCCGGAGAACGCGCATATGAATTACCTGCTCGGATATGACTTGTTTTCTATGGCTAAACAGCAGAAGAACCCAATGGTGCGGGAAAATATGCTGAATGATGCAATTAAGTACATGCGTAAGTCGGCAAATATACTACCGGAATACTATTATGCCTTAACCGACCTTGGCGCGGCCTATTTTACCAAAGGCCAGTATGATTCTGCTGAGGTTTATGATATGGCCGCATTGAAGATATTTCCTGATGCTGTGGTTTCACGCAACAATTTGTCGGGATTGTTCATTGCCACCAAGCAGTTCAGGCGGAATATTGGGCACTGTAAAGAAACCATCAGGCTGACAAAAGACAACCCCAATGCTTATGCAGACCTGGGCGTATCATACATGAACCTGGGGATTAACGATTCTGCTATCTATTACCTGCGCCTGGGTACACATGTGGATCCTAAGTTTTATGGATGTTACGATGTATTGGCCTACCTCTATAAGACGACGGGCAATATGGATTCCTCTATTAAGTATCAGCGTATTGTGAAGGAAATAATGAATGCCTCACAATAAATAAATACCTTTTAAGCTTTCAGCGGCATGGTTTTTTTAGCCATTTGATTTAAGTAGTCATTTCACTTAAATTAAAAACTTATGGACAAGTTGATGGTATTAGACGCAAAAACTAAAAGATGGATGGGGCTCATCTGTTTTATCCCGGTAATGTGCTTTACATTGAGTTTCATCTATTATTTGTCCCTTATTTTGCCTGTTACCGGCAGCAACCATCCTCCGTATAGCCTGGAAACGGTAACCAGCCAGAACTATGATACATTGTTCCTGATGCTGGCGGCCTCTGCTATTATTACAGCCCCTGTATTCATCTATTGCCTGGTGATACTGGCCCGTATGAAGCATATGAACTCAGCGATAAAGCTGGAATGGCTCATATTCTTATCGGTACTGGCACCAATAGCTTCTGCAATATTCTGGCTTTTCATTATAAAAGATGCGCCAAAATATGTAGGTATACATCCGGATATAGCATAGCAGCATGACTTGTTCCGGATGGTACTCCTTGCTTCTGTCTCAGGGCTTTTTCCCTGAGGCTGCGGAAGCAGGGAGTTTTTCTTATGCAAATTCCAGAAGGAAATTCCCTCTTATTAACCGGCTTAAGTTAGCTGGGTCTTTACGTAGCTGTCTATGTTACCAAAAAGGAAATCGGGATATTCGTTGCTGAACTTCATTTTTACAAAACCGCCGAGCAGGGGCCTGGCTGCAGGTTGTTTCATTTCGGCGGTACTGATGGGGATGAGGTCGTATTCCGCATCGGGGAAGTAGCTCAACACGCGCAGTGCGAGTTCTACCCGGTTCATATAGTCGGTGCCGCCAATGTTGTAAACGCCCGTTTTTCCATCACGCAACAGAAGGAACATGGCACGGGCTATATCCCATGCGTTGGCAGGGGAGGCGTATTGGTCGTAAGGGAGTTTCAGTGTCAGTTTTTGTTTGTTCCTGCACTGGTCTACTATGCGGGCCACGAAATTCTTCCCCCTTATTTCGTTACCATAAACATTGGTGACGCGTAAAACGAGTGTATGGGGTAGCTCGCTGAGCGAAAGCTGTTCTGCTTCCAGTTTGTGACGGGCGTAAACGCAGAGCGGGTTGAAGGGGGCATCCTCGCGGTAGGGGCCTTCTTTGCCATCGAATACATAATCGGTGGAGATATATACAAGGCGGGCGCTGCATTCTTTGGCCAGCTTAATGAGGTTGATGGTGCTTTGCACGGTCTTGTCATAACTTTCCTGCTGGTGGTCTTCGCAATAGTCGACGTGGGTGAGGGCACCACAGTGGACAATAACATCGGGGGCGAATTTTACCACATCGAAATTGTCCGGATTGCCGGGGTTGAGTGTGTCGTAGAAAACGGTGTCATCTGTTTTGAAAGAGAAGTAGGAGCCAACCACTTTCCAGCCCTGTTCGGTAAAATGTTTCAGGCAGTTGCCGCCTACGAGGCCGGACGCGCCGGAGATAAATACTTTCATTTATGTTGATCAGTTAATTTGTTGATTAGTTGACAAGGTATAAGAAATTGTTCATTTTTTGGATAGCCCGTCATTTCAGCTTGCAGCCCGCTACTATCATTTCTTTCAATACTTTGAGGTCGATATCGGCCAGCTTGTTTATGTATACGCAGCCCATGCCAGCTTTGTACTTGCCCAGCTTTTCGAGCATGGCGGCCTGATCCTCGACATAGGCACCGAAGTACAGCGACAGATTTGTTTTGCGGGGCGCGAAGCCTATGCGCATCCAGTCGGCTTCGCGGCCGGTGGCGGGGCTTTTGTGCCTTTTGATACCAAAACCTACGAAGGAATTGCTCCAAAGTATGGGCTCTTCCTTGCTGGCTTTCTTCATCATTTCGAGCAGCACAAAGCTGTCTTTGCGTTTTTGCTCGGGGGTGATGGTGTTGAGAAAATCCTCTACGCTGGTAGTGGTTGGTTTTGTTTTGTTGTCGGCGAGTTTTGATTTTTTTTCAGCCATTTTAAATCAGTTTAGGTATAATTTCCGGGATTTGTCCGATTTGGGTAAAAAAACCCGGGAAGGGGTTGGGTGAAATGCACCATGGGCGATAGTATGCTTTTTTATTTTTAGGTATAAAGGGGTATAATTATACCCTGAAATGTATATTTATACCCCCCAAAGGTATAATTATACGCCAAAAGGTATAAGTGCCTCGTCCTGATATTACCATACATTGGTCAGATAATCCAGCTTTCTGCTTACAAGACAGGGTATAACGGATGTAGGTTGTTTGCAGTAAACATATAGGTTCGGATGCTCACCACTGCACGAAGTTTACGATGCGATATTTCAAAGAACTTACCCGATAATTTTCGGGGTACATGGTAAAGTTCGTGAAGGTGGGATTAGCTGCCAAATAAAAAAAACGTCATGGTACAGTAACTGTACCGTCATGGTTTTTGGGTGTAGTGTGGGTGCGGGTTTGAGCTGATTTTCTGAAACAAAAACGAGCCTGAAATATGGTTACGAGATTGGCCTGATATTATGTGGCTACCGGCGTTACAAACGCCGTACCATGTGATCCTCGAAACATGCGAGGACCAGTGAAGGTTCATGCTAGTAAACAGGCTTTGCGGTGTGAGACTTGGTAAGGAGGGAAATTTACAGGTCTTCGCTTTTTTCAATTTTTGAGATTAGTGTTGCTAATTCGTGGAATATTTCTTCATTTTTAAATTCACGAGCAATTGAGAATTTATCTATACTGATTTTGAAATTTTCCTGTAACCAAGAGCTTAAACTAGTAATCATTGTCTTTCCACAAACTAAACTCAATTTTTGTTCTTCCCAAATTGGCAAAATAAGGTCGCGCGCTTTTTTATTAGCTGGCTTAGTGCCCGCGCTTTTATCTAAATTATGAAACTCGGTAGCATAGTTGTCGATGACATCATCCTTAAGTGAATTGCAAAGCTCGTCTAATTTTTCACACACTTGAGACAAAGAAGGTATATCCTTTCTTTTCTTCTTTGAAATCAACCTATGAATAACTGTAGGTAAAAGCAGATAATTTTCTATTTCTTTCTTTGACCAAATGTGTAAATTGATTTGGTTACTTTCTGCATCGCTTATTCTTTTGTTTTTTTCTTCTTCGACGTGATAGTCTGAATCGAATAAACAATATATTCGCATTTCGGAGCGATTGTCTCTGAAAAACTTACTTGACCCCAAAACACGTTGCCAGCCACCCCATCCCTCTATAAACATTTTTGGCAGTACATCAAATGGCTCAAAAGTTTCCGGAAACAATTTTGACTGAAAAATTGTGAGAAGTTTTACATCCTCTTTTTCGCCCTCAACAATTAATAATTTTTTGTAGGAAAATAATCTGGCAATTTCAATATTGTGAACACTTCCTATCTCATCGATAATTTTCTGAACAATGGGAGCATTATTTGCATATAGCATTTTCCTACGAGTATTGATTATAGGCAAAATATTCATTGGTTCAACATCTGACATTATTTCTATTGAATGGGTAGCTATAATGACTTGTTTATATTCTCTTCTTACCAATCTTATTAGCCTTCTTTGCAAATCGGCGTGCATATAAACATCAGGTTCGTCAAGTATCACAGTGGAATTGGTTTCGCATCGAGACAAAAACCACATTGTTTGTAGCCACATCTGCAGCCCATGGCCCATCCAGCCTATTTCTGCTTCAAATTTATTGTCTCTTACAAATAAAAATAAATCACCCTGAGTTCTAATTGATGTCGGATCATTATGTATGGATAACCCTGCCCAAGTAGCTTCAGCCAATTGTTTAAATCTCTGGAAAGCTTCAGGATAATAGTATAACTGATTTCTGAAATTTCTTGAGCTTAAGTATGTGTCTTGATTTCTATGAACAGTTTCCTTCCTTATTAATTCTTCGACCTCTCTCAGAGGAGATATCTGTGGCAATATATCGATGCTTGGAATCTTCAAACTTCTAGCAAAAGCCCTCGATTCTACCCAAGCATTATTTGCTGCCCGAATCGTTGCAAATATTTCAGCGTTTTCACCGATTGAGATGAAAATATTTGTGCCATCTTCAAACTCTGCATGTATTGTTGCGGGAGGATCGCCATACATGTAAAATATATTTCGAGTAGAAATATCAAGATTATTTATCGAGGGTGAAATACCCAATATAGATTCTTGTTGCATAACCCATCGAGGAGCTTTTTGAAACAGGATATTGTTCCTTCGATTTACGACAATTGATAATATTCTTAATGCTTCAATTAACGTGGATTTCCCCGCGTTATTTTTACCTATAATAATCGACAAATCTCGAAAGGGAATTTCAGATTTTTCAAAGCAACGATAATTTTCGAGTATAATTTTTTTAAGCATTTCTAGCAATGTTAGGTTTCATCCTTGCCGAGTATTCACGGTTCTTCGCAGTACACATCGAGTTCAAGGTACTGAAGTTCAGGAAATTTTCATCAACTACATCGCCCTAATTACGCCGAGTCCCTCCCCACGCACATGGCTACGCCGAGGAGACGTCGGATTAGACAGAAAAACTACCCCACATTAGCAGAGCAGTTCAAATTTTATTCTCAATTCGAACCGAGGTACAATCAGCAGCGTTTGTAACTTCGACAGGTCATGGTTCGGCGCGGCTCACCATGACACTCTCTACTCGGCAGGGCAGGAAGCAAAAAATGAACTGTCCCATAAATAGGGTGGTTTTAGCGTGCTAGCTTTTAAATATACTATCGATCTGCTGTTGAAGAACGGGTATATCTGTTTTGATGGTATCCCACACAATGTCGTAGTCTATACCGAAGTAATGATGAATTATCTTGTTGCGGATGTCGCTCATTTCGCGCCATGCTATGAGCGGATATAACGATCGTGTTGCCGGACTGACCTTAGTGCATGCCTCGCCGATTATTTCCAAACTACGGCAAACGGCCCTGTTCAGACGTCCGTTTTGAAGGAATTCCTCAAAGCTGTTTTCCCGGTATTCTTTTATCAGGTAATTACATTCATCCAGTATGTGCCGCATGAACTCTGCCTCAGATGGATGCATATTCAACTGTGTTTAGAATATGCTTGCCAATATAGGGGCTTAAAGACTGGCGTGTTACCAATTCTACTTTCTTATGCAGCAGCCCTTCGAGGAAGTAATTAAGCTGCATAAAATTCCTGAATGTTTTTTTGTCTTTTTCAATGTCTACCAATAAGTCCACATCACTGTCCGGTGCAGCCTCATCCCGGACATATGAGCCAAACAGCCCTATACGGGTAACTCCATAATCCTTTAACCTGCCACTGTTCTTTGCAAGCGAGTCAAGGATCATTGCTTTGTTGGTTACAGACATATGGCAAATTTATGAAAAAAACTGCCCCGCATATGCAGGGCAGATAAATATTTGATTTCAATAAAGCACTTACGCTCCTGCCCCCACAAAAGGCATTTCCTGTGGATACAATTTCTTATCCAGTTTCTCACGCACGGCATCAAATGCTGCCAGTGTTTCGTCTATGTCCTGGTCGGTATGGGCGGCTGTGGGTATGATGCGCAGTTCTATCTGTCCCTTTGGTATTACGGGGTACACTATTACCGAGCAGAAGATGTTGTGGTTTTCGCGCATGTCGTAGGTGAGCTGTACGGCATCGTAGAGGCCACCTTTCATAAATACGGGTGTAACCGGGGTATTGGTAGTACCCAGATCGAAGCCACGCTCACGGAAGCCATTCTGCAGGCGGCGCACATTGTGCCATAGTTTTTCCCTAAGTTCGGGCATGCTGCGCAGCAGCTCTAAGCGCTTGATGTTGCCTGCAACAAATGCCATTGGTAATGATTTGGCATAAATCTGCGAGCGCATGTTGTAGCGGAGGAAGGTAAGTATCTTCTTATCGGCCGCAAGGAAACCACCTATGCTCGCCATAGATTTGGCGAAGGTGGAGAAGTATATATCTATATCGTCGATGCAGTTTTGCTCGTCGCCAATGCCTGCGCCGGTCTTGCCCATAGTGCCAAAGCCATGCGCATCATCTACGAACAGGCGGAAGTTATATTTTTCACGCAGCACGGCTATTTCCCTGATCTTGCCCTGATTGCCGCTCATACCGAAAACACCTTCTGTGATAACGAGGATGCCGCCGCCGGTTTTTTTCACCAGTTCGGTAGCGCGTGCCAGTTGCTTGTCGCAGTCGGCAATGTCGTTGTGTTTATATACATAGCGGTGGCTGGGTATGAGGCGCAGGCCATCGATGATACATGCATGAGACTCAGCATCATACACCACCACATCGTGACGGCCACATAAGGCATCGATAGTAGAAACCATGCCCTGGTAACCGTAGTTGAACAGCATAGTGTCTTCCTTACCAACGAAGGATGCCAGCTCACGCTCGAGGTGCTCGTGGAGGTCGGAGTTGCCACTCATCATACGGGCACCCATGGGTGATGCGAGGCCATACTTTGCCGCAGCTTCGGCATCAGCCTTGCGCACTTCGGGGTGGTTGGCCAGCCCGAGGTAGTTGTTCAAACTCCAGATTATCTTTTCTTTACCGCGAAATTT
This sequence comes from uncultured Flavipsychrobacter sp., assembly GCA_964430995.1. Classification (GTDB taxonomy): domain Bacteria; phylum Bacteroidota; class Bacteroidia; order Chitinophagales; family Chitinophagaceae; genus Nemorincola. The sequence goes on along the minus strand of CAYSIG010000038.1, from coordinate 40,816 downwards.
CATGCGGTTGCCGATCTCGCCTTCCAGCTTGGGGAATGCGAAATAACCCGGCGACTTTTCTGCGTAGTCTCCTATTGGCCCTAATCTGTTCTCAAATTTTGCGAAAATGTCATTTGTGCTCATATGCTCTTAATTTTCTGGTTCTAAATTATGGAATGTTGACAGAATTATTTCAACAACCTGACTTGCTCTTTTTCATTTTTTCGGCGTTAAAAAACCTTTAAATATGTTCAATATTCGCAGCTTTTTTGCCTTGAAAAAAAGAAAAATAGCTGCGCCAGTTTACCGAACTAATTCTGTCAACGTTCCAGCGCGAAAATAATAAAAATATAAATGACCGTTCGGCAGACATTTTGCACTTTTGCACATTATATTAGTAAATAAAAGCCTAAACACTGCATTTATGAAGGGCCTGAAGCTGTTTATTGTTTTGTTAATAGTTGGGATATCGTCCTGCGTGGAGCAGCCGGCAACGGTAAAAAGGCCCAAACTGGTGGTGGGTCTGGTAATAGACCAGATGCGCTGGGACTACCTATACCGCTATGCTGACCTGTATGGAAATGATGGGTTTAAGCGGCTGCTGCGGGAGGGCTTTAGCTGTGAAAACACCATGATCAACTACATACCTACCTATACCGCACCCGGCCATGCGTGTATATATACAGGGTCGGTACCGGCCATACATGGGATAGCGGGCAATGACTGGTTTGATAATATTAACGGTAGTTATACATACTGCGTATCAGATAGCACAGTGCACCATGTAGGCGAGGGCGATACAACGGCACGCTCCATGAGCCCAAGGAACCTGCTGACCACTACCATAACCGACGAACTGCGGTTGGCTACCAATATGGCATCGAGAGTATACGGGGTGGCCATTAAAGACAGAAGCAGCATACTGCCTGCCGGACACCTGGCCAATGGCGCTTACTGGCTGGACGACAGCACGGGTACATTCGGCAGCAGTTCATATTATGGACAGCCATATCCGGGCTGGCTGAAGGCATTTAATGCCCGCCATGTGGCCGACAGCCTGGCAAAGCAGCCGTGGACATTACTGTACCCGATAGACAAATATGCCCAAAGCATAACAGATGACAATATATATGAGAAGAGCTTTAAAGGGGAGAAGGCCCCGGCATTCCCCCACGATATTTCGGGGCTGACGGGAAAAAGCAGGTATAATGCGCTCAAATCGTTCCCGGCGGGCAACACGCTTACCTTCGGTATGGCGAAGGCCTGTATGGAGGGCGAGGACCTGGGCGCTGGCAAAGCGACCGATTTCTTGTGCGTCAGCCTGTCCTCAACCGACTATACGGGGCACCAGTTCGGGCCAAATTCGGTGGAGGTTGAAGATGTGTACCTGCGGCTGGACAGGGAGATAGCAGATTTTTTAAAATACTTAGACGGTAAAGTAGGTAAAGGTAATTACCTCTTTTTCCTTACCGCCGACCACGGCGCTGCCCACAACTCGCAATACCTGATGGATGAAGATGTGCCGGCGGGGTATTTTCGCTACAGCGGATTGCTGGCAGAACTGGATACTTTTCTTACTGCCGGGTTCGGGCATGATTCATTGATTCTGGATTATACCAATTACCAGCTTTTTCTGAATGAGCAAAAGATAACAAAAAACCGATTAGACAGGGAGAAGATAAAGGCAGCAATTTCAGAATTTCTGAACAGGCGCCCCGAAGTAACCTATGCCATAGACATGGAGCATATGAATAATGTGGCCATACCGGAACCGCTGAGAACGATGGTTGTGAACGGACATAATAAGAGGCGGAGCGGAGTAATTCAGCTGGTGCTGAACCCGGCCTGGTACGAAAGTGGCAGTTCGATAACGGGTACTACACATGGTAACTGGAATCCCTATGATGCACACATCCCGCTGCTGTGGTATGGATGGGGCGTGCAGAAAGGAAAAACGAATAACCAATTGAATATGACAGACATATCAGCTACAATTGCTGCATTACTTCATGTTCAGATGCCTAACGGATGTATAGGAAAACCGATAACCGAAATTGCAAAGGTGGCAAGGCATTAGCTGATCAGTAGTTCCAGCCTTTGATATTCTTGGTGTTGATGAGGGAGGTATTGTGGAGATTCTGCAGGTCGTTGAACTCGCGCCATTGGTCGTCTTTATAGCTATAATAGCCGAGGCAGCTTTTGCCGGACAGCAGGTGTATCCTTACCCATTTACTACTTTGAAAGTTAGCAAATTTTTCAGGCGGGGTGCTGATTTTTTTGAGAAGTTCCATTGAGCGTTCCTTTTAATTTTCATCAAAGATACGGAAATTACTCATGAAAATAATTTTAATTTTAGCAGCACCTTAAAGCAGGGGTATGCTACGAAGGTAAATTGCGGGGCTTTCTTTTGCGCTCAAGCCACCAACCCACAAAACCAAAAGTAATGGCAAGTATAAGGAAAAAGATTCCTTTGTTCATGCTGTTCCAGCAGTATTCGAAGTAGCGGGTGTAGAGGTTGATAAGGAGGAAGAGCACCCCGAGGTCGCGGGCGAGGTCGTCTTTAAACCGGATACCGAGATAAAAACTAAGGCCGGCTACCAGGCCAAATACAAATGACCAGGCCAGTACCTGCACCTGTCTTACCTCCTGCCATATGGTAAATGAGCTATAATTGCCGAATATGGATACCCCCCATAGGCCAGTGAACAGGAGGATCAGTCCTGAGACATAGGTAATATGCTGGCCAAAAGAGAGGGATTGTACCTTCAATTGTATAAAAGAAACCCCGAGCACAACCAGTGCGAATGCGGTGAAGCGCATAGGATAGTTCATGCCGAGGAACCTATAACCGGTGCTTTGCCATTCGGTGAAGGAACTATACCAGCAGATAGCGGCAATAATTGCGCCTATCCATAATGCCTTTGACCGGAAGCCCTGGCCCAAGGCAGCCAGGATGGGCAGTGAAAGGCCGAACAGTACCGTAGGGGTCTTATACATATGGGTATATTTGCAGAGATAGACCAGTGTTGTAAGTACCGCCAGTCCGCCCAATACCATGTAGACCTCATAGGCTCCTGTGCCGGTAGCCTTCTTTTTTCTCCCGGTGTACCAGAACCATAATACGGAGAGGGCCGCAGAGATAAGTGCAATGGCAAGGTCGTTCAGCGAAAAATAGGCCTTTAGTTTTTCCAGCAGCTTTTCATTGAGGAACAGCGCAGCGAATGCGAGCAAGATACAGGTAAGCGCAATGAAAAAGAAGTACTGGGCTATCTGCTGGCGGCCTGTATGCTTAGGCACGATAGTTTCCCGGAGCGAGGCGGCCTGTTCGGGTGCCAACCTGCCATTCTGCTCCCACTCGTCCAGAGCCTTATGCAGTATTTTTATTTCCTGTTTATCTGCTTCCATAGGGTTAATGAAGTTAGGGAAATAGTATGATACACAAAAAACCTTCCGTGGTGTGGAAGGTTTTTTGAGGTAGTTTATAAGTTGTAGTTTATGAAGCGAGTTGGTATTAGTTTTTTATGTTTACGTTCAGTGTACCCTCTTTACCTTTTACATCCACTGTTTTGTATTTGAGGTATCTGCTGTATTTCTCATATACCCCATTGGGCTGCTTTTTGCCGTTAATGAATAACTCACTGCCTGACTTTCTTATTACGTACGCTTTCGATTTGTCTATCAGTTTGTCGCCTGCCATTTCATCGAGCATGGTTTCAAAGTCGTTATTGCTGAATGAATAGCTGCCATCATCGCCGGTAGTTATTTTCTTAGTAATGACTTTGCGCTGATTTTGCCTTTCTTTATCGGCATGCTCGATTTCCCTGTGGGCACTCAATATTTCTTTTTTTGCATGCTGCATTTCTTTTTTAGCATTAGCCAGTTCTTTTTCAATCTCTGCTTTTATTTGTTTACGGAGCTTGGGATCATTGATCTCTTTATCTATTTCTGCCAGGGCTTTCTCAATATCTTCGTACATGCCCACCCAGTCCATATCTTTTAGTTCCTTATGTACGGCAACCAAGGCTTCCTGCACCTCATTTGTTATATCTTCCGTTCTCACAACAGACAAATTGATCTTCTTGTTTGTGCCTGGAGAGTCTGATTCGTATTTGTATGTTTTTGTATAAGTGCGGCCAGGGTTCTTTTTATCTGAATCATCATGTCTGTATTTTATGACCACTTCGTTGGCAATGTGGCCATTTTCCTCTACCGGCTCGTCAGTTCCGTACACATTCTCTGTTACACCACCATTGTTATCTATGACCACTGTTTTGTACTTGTATGCCTTGCCGTTCTTCCGGCCATTTCCATCTTCCGGCTCATCAGTTCCATACTCGTTCTCGGTGACGCCGCCATTATTGTCAATGACAACCGTTTTGTACTTGTATACCTTTTTAGGCGAAGATGAGTCGCGTTTGCTTGTGGTGTGTTTTTCTTTCTTTGCCTTCTGGGCAAATGAGGGGGTGAAGGTGAGCATGGCCACACTGAGGGTGAGGGCGAGGATAGCTACTACCACTATGGTGAGCTGGCTGTTGTTCAGGTTGTTCTTTTTCATTTCCATGATCCTTTTTATGCGATTAAACAATTGGTTTTTATTTCCTGTGGCGGCGAGGGCCAGGCTGCTGCCCTGACGGTTGCTTTCCAGTATGGCCAGTGCTCGGGCGTAGGGCAGCGGATCGGCGGCGCTATCTACCACAAGGTCATCGCAGCAGTGTTCTCTTTCCCGGCGGATGACGGCGGATATGAGCCATATGAATGGGTTGAAAAAAAGGATGGCCTCACCTACGGCCTGCAGCATGTTCAGCAGGTAGTCGTGGCGGCGGATGTGCGCCAGTTCGTGCAGCAGTATGGCCTCCACCTGCTCGGCAGAAAGGTGGTTGATAGTTGCTACCGGCAGCAGTATGACGGGTTTTAACGCCCCCATCATAACCGGCACTGTTATGCGGGCAGAGAGGAATAATTTTACCGGGCGCGAGATATTGAACCTTGCCTGCCATTTGGCCACAAACGCGGCCCAATCGGGCGAGGGCAGCATGATGTCCTGCGTTCGCAATGCGCGCACCCTGCCCATATTTACCAGCAACCGAAAAAGCATGAACAAGAGGCCGATGGCATACAGGAGGATGATAACGGAATAGTACTGTTCCATACTAGGCCAAATGCTGTTCCATACCGGGCCATCGGCCTGCGGTGTGGCGACAGTCTGCATGGTGTTCACAGCCACGGGGCTGTTTGTGGTAGTGGGGGTGGTAATATACACTGGGGTACCTTTCAATTTATGGTACTGCGATACCCAGGTATTAGCAAACCATGCGAAGAGCGCAACGAAGGCACCAAGGGATAAATTATACTTCAGGCGGGCGCTTGCTGATGGTATTGCCTTCAGCAGCACATAGAGGAAACCAAACATAACCAACCCCTGCCAGAGGGAGTATAACAGCGCCCATGCGAGTGAGTGAGAGAGTGCCATAGTATTTTTGATTTAGGATTTGCGATTTATGATATTCCCGGAATTTGGAATTTGTTATTTGGATTTTGATATTTCATCTAAATACTTCCTTATTTCATCCAGTTCTTTTTCATCGGCTTTGTGGTTGCCGAGGGCCTGCATTACCAGTTGCGATGCCGAACCGTTGAACACATTATCTATCATCCGCTTCACCAATTGCCCCTGTGTCTTCTCCTGCGATACGTTGGCAGTGAACACATGGCTTTTGTTGGTAGCGTCCCTCTTCAGCAATCCTTTTTCGTGCATTATCTGCATCAGCTTCAGGGTTGTGGTGTAGCCGGCATCCTTGCTTTTCTCCAATTCGTCGTGTACGTCCCTTACCGTGCTGGGGCCTTTCTCCCAGAGTATGTTGAGTATCTCCAGTTCGCTGTCAGTTGGCTTTATGTTGTTAGTCATTGGTTTGTTTTAATTCTATCTACGAATGATTTCGTAAGCAAACCTACGAATATTTTCGTAAATGCAAATAGCGGGAAGGATTTTTTTATTTATTTAACAAATGAGTGCTTTCCTCCGTGTTGTCATGGTTCGACAGGCTCACCATGGCAATTTGAAAGTGTTATAGAATAAAAGGCGCCGTCAGGTTCACGGCTGTGGCAATTGAATGGCTTTGGGGAAGGAATTTTATTGGCAGTTCCGGATGTATATCCGAAACAACACGTGCTCACCATAACATCGTAAAAAGAAGCAACGCAGGCATTAGCCTGCGTTGCTTCTTAAAAAGTAGTGGTTAAATATTAAAGGTTTCCTCTCTTAGCCTGTTCTCTTTCTATTGATTCGAAGAGGGCTTTGAAGTTGCCTGCGCCGAAACTTTGGGCACCTTTGCGCTGTATGATCTCGAAGAAGAGGGTGGGGCGGTCTTCCACCGGCTTTGTGAAGAGCTGGAGGAGATAGCCTTCCTCGTCGCAGTCGATGAGGATGCCAAGCTCCTGTAAGGGAGCGAGATCTTCATCTATCTTACCTACGCGGGTAGGAATCTCTTCGTAATAGGCATTTGGAGGAGCGTCGAGGAATTCGACACCGCGGGCTTTCAGCTGGCGCACCGTGGCTACAATATCGTTAGTGGCTACGGCTATGTGTTGTACCCCCTCGCCCTCATAATAGTCGAGGTATTCTTCTATCTGTGATTTCTTTTTTCCCTCCGCCGGTTCGTTGATAGGGAATTTTACGTAGCCGTTGCCATTGCTCATTACCTTACTCATAAGGGCTGAGTATTCGGTGGTTATCTGCTTATCATCGAATGTGAGGATGTTTACAAAGCCCATCACGTCCTCGTACCATTTAATGGTGGGATTCATACGGCCCCAGCCTACGTTGCCCACGCAATGGTCTACGTAAAGCAGGCCTACATCAGTAGGGTTGTAGTTGCTCTTCCAGGGCTGATAGCCGGGCAGGAAAAGACCATTGTAGTTTTTGCGCTCTACAAACAGGTGTATGGTCTCGCCGTAGGTGTAGATGCCGCTCATACGCACCTCGCCATGTTCGTCTTTTATGGTCTGCGGCTCCATGTATACTTTGCCGCCGCGTTTGGTGGTTTCTTCAAATGACTTATAAGCATCGTCAACCCACAGGGCCAGTATCTTCACGCCATCGCCATGCTTCATGATATGCTCTGATATAGGGCTCTTTGAGTTGAGCGGTGTGGTAAGCACGAGGCGTATCTTTCCCTGTTGCAATACGTAGCTTGCACGATCGCGCACTCCGGTCTCCGGACCCGCATATGCCAGCGACTGGAAACCAAAAGCTGTTTTATAAAAATGGGCGGCCTGCTTGGCGTTGCCCACGTACAGTTCTATATGGTCGGTGCCATTGATAGGGAGGAAGTCCTGCGCCTGTGTCATTTTCTGGCTAACGGTAAGTTGTTCCATGCTTTTGTTTTTAGTCGAAAGTATAAAGTTGTATTGCTATATTTCTTTTATATGCGTCACGTCTCCCTCTGCGAAGGAGAGTGGCGGGGAGAGGTTCTTTACTCAATCCAGCTGTAAACGTATGCGTCGTCTTCTATGCCGGCACCTTCAACTGTAAGTTTGAGCGGGTGGAAAGTGTCGACCATTACTGCCAGTTCTTTTGTCTCTTTTGCACCTATGCTTTTTTCTACCGTACCGGGGTGTGGCCCATGTGGTATGCCAGCAGGGTGTAAAGTGATCATGCCACGCTCCACGTGTTTGCGGCTCATAAAGTCGCCATCTACGTAGTACAACACTTCATCGCTGTCTATATTGCTATGGTTGTATGGCGCGGGTATGGCCTGAGGATGGTAGTCGAACAGGCGGGGAACGAATGAGCAGATGACAAAGTTGTGGGCATCGAATGTCTGGTGAACAGGCGGTGGCTGATGGACACGGCCGGTAATGGGCTCAAAATCGTGGATGCTGAGCGCATAGGGATATTCGCAGCCATCCCAGCCTATAACATCGAAGGGGTGGTGGCCATACCATATAGGGTAGAGCAGGCCTTTCTTTTTTACATTTATCAGGAACTCGCCCTGCTTGTCTATGGTTTCCAGATTTTCCGGCTTGCGTAAGTCGCGCTCGCAAACGGGGGAATGTTCCAGCAACTGGCCGTATTTACTCAGGTAGCGTTTCGGGAAGGTGATGGGGCTGAATGACTCAACGATGAACAGGCGGTTGTGCTCATTATCGAATTCTATCTGGTAGATAGTGCCACGGGGAACGACCACATAATCGCCATATCCGAATTTTATCTGCCCGTATTGGGTCTTGAGGGTGCCGGTGCCTTCGTGAATGAACAGCACCTCGTCGGTATCAGCATTTTTATAGAAAACGTTGTCGGTAAGGCCCTTTTTGGGTGCTGCCAGCGTTAAGTGAACATCGCTATTGAACAGCACCGTTTTGCGACTTTTCAGGTAGTCGGCCTCGGGAGCAATATTAAAGCCGCGGAAACTGCGATGCTTTAAAATGTTGCCTGTGGCTGCTACCGGCGCCACATCCACAGGCTCCTCTGCGCGCACTATCTTGGTAGGCGGGTGTATGTGGTAAAGCAGCGAGTAGTTTGACGAAAACCCCTCAGTGCTGAAAAGCTGCTCGGCATAAAGAGATCCGTCAGGCTGGCGGAATTGTGTATGCCTTTTAGGCGGAATCTTTCCTAATGAATAGTAGTGAGGCATTAAGTGTAGTAATTTGGGGTAAAATTACGAAGAAAAAGCCCAAACCCCTAAAGGGGCTTTCCCCTTGTTATATGAAACCTTGAGCCTAAAAGGAGGTATTATGCAAAATAATTATCATGCAAAAAAATGCGTTTTATGGTTCCTGTCAGGATTCCAGCATCTGCCCTACCATTTCTTTCAGCAGTTCGCGGTCGTTTGTGGTGTTTTTGATGCCCACGGCCATGGTGCTGTACTTGCCGAGTAGCAGCAGGCAACGTTCTACCCGATGGAGGGGCCAGTGCTGCGCGGCTGCCATGATGTTTTTTACAAAATATGGCGAAACACCCATAGCGGCGGCAGCGTCTTTATCAGTCTTTCCCCTTACGAAGTTTGCCTGGTAAAGACGGTTGAAGTGGTTATAGAATGTGCCTATGAGCAGCGGCATGGGTGCAGCTTTGGGATTGGCAAGGAAGTAGGCAAGCATCCGGTATAATTTATCGCGGTCGGAACCGGTGACGGCCTCGGGAAATTCAAAGATGTTGTATTCTTTGCTGATGCCTATGTACTTCTGTATCATGGCGCCGGTCAGTTCCTTTTCGTCAGGAACATTGATGCGCACTTTTTCTATTTCGTTGGCTATTTTCTGGAGGTCGGCACCGAGGTAGGTAGCCAGTATTTGTGACTCACGGTCTCCTATGTTGAAACCAATTTCTCTTCCGTAAGCCTGTATCCATTGGGGCATGTTATCGTCCTTCACCTTATCGGAAGTGAAGTGTATGCCTTTTTCTTTTGCCAGTTTTACGATTTTACCACGGCCATCGGTCTTTTTGCCCCTGTGCTCTATGAGGAATATGGTACTGGGAGTGGGTTTCTCGAGGTAGCCGGCAAGGTCGTTAAAGCCTTTAAGGGAGGCGGCATCCTTGAGAATAACTACCTGCTTTTCGGCAAACATCGGGAAGCGGCGGCAGGCGTTGATCACATCGGCCCATTCGGAATCCTTGCCGTAGAGCACCATCAGGTTGAAGTCCTTTTCGGCCGGAGTGAGTATATCGTTCTCGAACCAAGTGGTTATTTTGTCGAGGTAATAGGGTTCCTCGCCGTCTATGAGGTAAAAGGGCGCAAACTGCCGCAGTTGTATGGATTGCTGTATCTTTTTGTAATCGGCGTTCATTGAAGGTGTGAAAGTAGGAAAATATAAGTTGTCTTGTTTTAGAGAAATGATTAATAAGATAAGGAATAATAGCAAAAAAATATGAATAATTAACTAAATGTCTATACCTTGTTTGGTAATAAAATGAGAGATGCGTAAGTTTCATAAATTCATTTTCGGCATTCTTCTGCTAACGATTACCGTAACAAGCCTGCGCGCCCAAATGCAAGGCAAAGCATTAGCGGATTCCTTGTTAAAAGAATTGCCAAAGGCAAAAGAGGATACGCACAAGGTTAATATACTTTATGAATTAGCCAGGGAATGCATAGCCATTGACCCCGAACAAGGCTCGAAATATGCGGAGCAATGTTTAAACCTTGCTACTAAACTTGGATGGAAGAAGGGAATCGCATCAGCTAATCATGTAAGGGGCTTGTACTACAGGAATAAAGGCGATTACAGGAAGGAACTGGAATACTATACAATTGCCTTTAAAATAGACAGTGAAGCAGATAATATTAATGGGAAAGCCAGGGACTTGCTTGGGATGGGTAATTCTCACGGGTCGTTGTGCAATTTCCCGGAAGCATTGAAGTATTATGATGAATGTGTAAAGCTGAATGAAGTAACCGGTAACAAGAAATCGCTTGCGGGTGCCTACGTGAGTATAGGAAACGTATATATTGTGCAAGGTAACTACCCCCGGGCACTTGATCATTACTTTAAATCGTTGGCCATAAGTGAAGAAATCAGTGATAAGGGAGGTTCGGCGCGAACAAACTTCAGTATAGGCAATGTATATGCAGCACTCAGGGACTATTCTTCTGCGCTGGATTATTATTTCAAGGCGTTAAATTTTTATGAATCGCTTGGTAACAAGTATGGAATTGCTATTTCTGCGCAAGGGATAGGAATTGTATATAACATGCAGAAACAGAATGCCAAAGCCCTGGAGTTTGAAACCAAAGCGCTAAGCATAGCGAACGAGATAGGTAATCAGTATATAGCTATCGCTTGCGTGGGTAATATAGGCAGCATTTACCGGCAGTTAAAAAACTATCCCATGGCGCTTGCCTATAGCAAGAAAGCGGCTGAAATGGCTGAAGAAAGCGGAGACAGGCACCAAGTGGCCTGGGCCCTCAGCGAAATAGGATATGCATATATCAATGCCTCGGATATGCACGCGGCTGAAGATACAGCGTCCCGCATAGCCTTCGAGAGTATTTACCCACCAGACCGTTCTATGCCTGCTGGTAAATCGGGAAAACTGAAACTTGGTATTGCTTACCTGAAGCGTGGACTGGATACTGCAATAAAATATGATGCGCCGGAAATAATGAAGCCATGCTACCAAGGTCTGGCATGGGCTTACCAGGATCAGGGGGAGTATAAGATTTCCAGCGAATATTACGATAAGTACATAAAGATAAATGACTCCATCTATACGAATGAGAACAGCGACCAGGTTGCAAAAATTGGTATGGGCTACAGGTACAATAAGGAACGGGCCATAGATAGTGTGGCAACTGCGGATTCGAAAAAAGCAGCAGCACTAAAACTGGAGCGCCAACGCCGGTATACCTGGGTAGGGTTGGGGGGCGCAATATTACTTGCTGCGTTGTTATTTGTAATGGTAAGGAACAATAAGCTATTATCAAAAGAAAAACAAAAATCAGAGAAGCTGCTGCTCAATATATTACCTTCGGAAGTTGCCGAAGAGTTAAAAACTACGGGAAGTACAGTGGCAAAACATTTTGATAATGTAACCGTTCTGTTTACAGACTTTGTGAACTTTACTAATGCCGGAGAAAAGATGAGCCCGCAGGAACTGATAGATGAGCTGCACGCCTGCTTTAAATCGTTTGACGAGATAACAGCCAAATATAATATTGAAAAGATAAAGACGATCGGAGATGCTTATCTCGCCGTGTCAGGGCTGCCGGTGGGGGATGCAAAACATGCTGAAAATATTGTGAACGCAGCGATAGAAATAAATCAGTTCATGGGCCTGCGGCAGCGCGAATTGGGCGACAGGTCATTCAGGGTGCGTATAGGTATTCATAGTGGCAGTGTGGTAGCTGGGATAGTAGGCGTAAAAAAATTCGCTTACGATATATGGGGGGATACAGTGAACACTGCCGCGCGGATGGAGCAGAGCAGTGAGCCTGGCAAGATAAATATTTCACAGACAACTTATGAACTGGTGAAGGATAAATTCAGTTGTGAATACAGGGGTGAAATAGACGCCAAGAACAAGGGTAAGCTGAAAATGTATTTTGTTGCCTCAATCTGAATTTCATCCACAGTGTATTAATTTGATCTTTGCACCGCGTTACAGATACTATTTAAAAAATCGTGCTTATATTGCTACCTGCTAAGCACCCGATGAAGCGGATATTTTACATAAGATCAATATTTTTTGCCATACTGATGGTATTGGCCCAGCATCCGTTATCAGCGAAGGTGGATACACTGGCGCGGCTTAGTGAGAAAATAAATAAGGTAGATACTGTTGCCGCAATTAATGTTTTCCGACATTTTACATGGGAAGTAAGCGCAAGGTTCGAAAACGGGGAGGTGGCTAAATATGTGACTACGAAGGCAGATACGCTGGGTTTAATGCGAGGGGTTGATAGTGTTCGCCTTTCGACTGCTTTTTATGTTGTACCGGAATTGGTCGGTAAAATACTGGCGTTGCGCTATGAATTGGAAGGGTCGGTACGTGTGATAGTCAACGGACAGGAATTATTGGCCACGGGTGTATTTCAGAATGACAAAGAGAGCAGGCTAAAAAAAATGTGGCAAGACAATTATTTGAGTTTTGTTTTTTCTGATAGCATTCAAACACTGGATGTTATATACCTGCCATTATCCAGTACAAGGATTATTAACCTAGATCTGAAAATGACGTGGCCACATTTAGCTGAGAAACATTTGGAGCATGTAAGACACGATGAGCGGAACGCACAGGGCAAAGGGTTTTATTACCTTGCTTTTGGCATTGTTTTCCTTTGCCTGTATATATATTTTAGGGAGCGGACAGAGCACCTGTACTTTTCCTTGTTCTGTATCTTTGCGGCCCTGGCTTATTTGTGGGATATGCTGGAGACAGATATTCTCTATAATCTTGAATACTTTTTTGTTGTCTTCTCTTTTGAATTCTTATCCATCTTCTTTTGCAAAGTATTGAAAAACAAAGAGAAGTCGAAAATACCACTGCTTGTCATTGCTGTAATTATGGGTCTTTGCTTTTTGCCTGCTGTCCGGTATTTCAGCCTTCCGTTCCTTACATCTAATATACCTGTGTTTGTTGCAATTGTTAACGTTACATTGATTTCATATGCGGCAATATCATCATTATATTATCTCTTTCATGGTTTTGGGCAAAAGCGGTGGGAAGCGAAAGCAATATTGCTTTTTTGCTTAGTGCCAATAGTTCTTTTTATACTCACTCTGATCGTGTTTATATTCGCTGTGGCGAGGAAACCCGAAGCGGCAACTATAAATAGTCTCTTTAACCAATTTTTAGATTATTTCTTATCCCTGATAGTTTATGCATATCCGCTGGCGGCGGTGTATATACTGAGCAGGAGGAACGGCATAGCGCAGAAGCAGCTGATAGCTCAGGTGGTGTCGATACAGCAGCTATCGGACGAGAACCTTGCCAAAGAGCAGGAAAAGAAGCATATACTTGAGAATCAGAAAGAGGAACTGGAAAAAGAAGTGGCCGTACGCACTGCAGAGATCGTATTACAAAAGGAGGAAATAGAAAAGCAGCATGACGAACTGAAAGTAGAAAAGAAAAAGTCGGATGACCTGCTTCGAAACATATTGCCTGAGGAAGTAGCGCAGGAATTGAAGGACAAGGGATTTTCGGAGGCGAAATTATTTGACAATGTGACTGTGTTGTTTGCAGACTTTGTGGGCTTTACAAGGGTAGGGGAGGCGATGTCGCCACAGGACCTTGTGAATGAACTGCATATTTGTTTCAAGACATTTGATGAGATCATATCAAGGCATGGTATTGAAAAGATAAAGACGATTGGAGATGCCTATCTTGCTGTATCAGGGCTGCCGGCGGCGGATGCAAGACATGCTGAAAATATAGTGAGTGCGGCGATAGAAATAAACCAGTTCATGGGCAAGCGGCAGCGGGAAATGGGAGACAAGTCGTTCAGGGTGCGCATAGGTGTTCATAGTGGCAGTGTAGTGGCGGGAATAGTGGGTGTGAAAAAATTTGCTTACGATATTTGGGGGGATACAGTGAACACAGCCGCGCGGATGGAGCAGAGCAGCGAGCCGGGCAAGATAAATATCTCGCAGACCACCTATGAGCTGGTAAAGGATAAATTCAGTTGTGAGTACCGTGGAGAAATAGATGCCAAGAATAAAGGGATGCTGAAAATGTACTTTGTGCAGCGGGAGTTAGTTGGGTAAGTATTCAGGGGTAATGTCTATGTCTATCCCTTTCAGTTTCAGGAATACTTTAGCGGTAGTGAATACATCCTGCAGGCAATATTTGCCGATACGGGCAAGGTCTTTTTCCTGCCAATAAACACCGGCAACCATGCTGCCGTCAATATCTGATTTAGGTGATGGTATGCCAAATACTTCGGCCAGGAGCGATAATGATGTGAAATTCTTATGGTCGCCGAACTTCCACATATCCATAGTGTCGAGATGGGAGATCTCCCATGGTTTTTTTCCGGAGATGTCGAGCGAAGGGGGCAGGGGTATGCCGTTTATTAGCATGCGGCGGCAAATGAACGGTATATCGAACTCTTTGATGTTGTGGCCGCAAAATCTAAAGTCACGGTAGTGGCCGTTGAATTTGGACAGCACTTCGCAAAAATCATTTAACAATAATTTTTCATTATCATTTACGAGTGATTTGAGCCGCATTTTCCAATTTCCATCGAGGTTGCTGAGGCTGCCAAAACCTATGCAAACTACCTTTGCGAACTCAGAAAAGATGCCAGCCCTTTCGGCGAAAAGTGCAGCAGGGTCGCTAATTCCATCGGCAGTGCCCTTAACGAATTTAGCCTTCCTTGCCCATTCTGCCTGCATAGCGTCAGAAAGCCCGGCATAATCCGGTTTTATTGGCACGGTTTCTATATCGATAAACAAAATTTCTTTTAAATGCTGCATTTACCAAGAGATGTATATTACATTTGTAATTAAATTTATTTTTAGACAGTACTTAAACAAAAGTAAATTATGAGCCAATATAATCAAACAAGTTCCTCTCAGAACAATTCCGGCAGAAAAAATAACACTATAATTTATTGGGTAGTGATCGTGGTGCTGCTAGCGGGGTGCATATACTTGTTCATGAGCAAGAACAAGCTGGCGGAAGATAAGAAAGTGATGGAAACCCAGAAGCAGCAAACCATTGATTCGGTGAGCGCAGACCGCGCGGCACTGGAGAGTGATTTTGCCGCAGCATCAGCTAAAATAGACCAGCTGGTTTCGCAGAACTCACGCTTAGACAGTGCTTTGCAAAGTGATAAAGCCGCAATGGCAAAGTTGCAGTCGCAGATCAGGACGGTGCTGAGCAATAAGAACGCCACACAGGCCGAGCTGAAGAAGGCAAAGGCAATGATAGACCAGCTTACGGACAAGACCCGTCAGTATGAAGCCCGCATAGCCGAGCTGGAAAGAGAGAATGCGGTGCTGACCGGAGAGAACAAAGTGCTTACGAAGGAGCGTGATTCAACGGTGGAGAAAAATATCGCGCTTAAAAAGGCCGGATCTGTGTTAAGTGCTGCTAACATAAGGATGGATCCTATTGATAAGCGCAGGAATGGCAAGGAAAAGGAGACTAAAAAGGCGAAAAAAGTAGACGTTTTGCGAATCACATTTGATATAGTGGAGAACAGGATAGCAGAAAGCGGAACCAAGCAGCTGTACCTGCGTATTGTTGGCCCGGACCGTAATGTGCTATATACACCATCAAATGCATCAGGCGTAATGAACACTGCTATCGGCACACAGATACAGTATTCTGTAATGAAGAATATAGTACTTACCCAGAATATGCCTGTAAAGGATGTGGTAGTGGATTGGCAGCAGACTGGCAGCTACGGAAAAGGCACTTATACTATTGAAATATACAATGAAGGGTACAAGGTTGGTAGTGGAAATGTGGAATTGAAGTAGTTTGGTATAGCTATAATTTATAAAGGGTATTGGATATACAATACCCTTTTTTTATGGACTATTAGGAGTAATTTTGTCTTTTGGGCGCTTTACTCTTAACAATTCAGTAATGTAGTGTTCTTTTTGGGTTAACATTGGGGGCCTAATTTTGTTTACGATTCAAAGAAATATGGAAGTATTCCCAGGTAAGATCCTAATAGTTGATGATGAGCCGGATATAGTAGAGTTCATCAGTTATAATCTGAAAAGTAAAGGGTATCTGATATCCACGGCCAGAGATGGGGTGGAAGCCATCCGGAAAGCCCGCGACTTCAGGCCAGACCTAATTCTGCTGGATATAATGATGCCCAATAAAGACGGGATAGAGACCATTAAGGAGCTGAGGAACATGCATGAGTTTGATGAGACAGCCATTATATTTCTTACCGCACTCAATGATGAGAAACGTGAAATAGAAGGTTTGCAGATAGGCGCTGACGATTATATAACCAAACCGATTAAGCCTGAACTGCTGGCCACGAGAATAGGTTCCGCGTTACGCCGTTTCAGAAAGGATGACGAAGTGGACCAGAAGCAAACCTTTGGCGACCTTGAAATCAACAAGACAAAATTCACCGTTTCGTATAAGGGGAAAGAAATACTGCTTGCCAAGAAAGAATTTGAACTATTGTCCCTGCTTGCATCAAAACCCGGCCGTGTATTTCTGCGCAATGAGATACTGCAGCGTGTATGGGGCACGGATGTGATAGTTGGCGACCGTACTATAGATGTACACATCCGTAAGATACGCCAGAAGGTGGGTATAGACTTGATAACCACCGTAAAAGGCGTGGGTTATAAATTTGAAATGTCATAACCATAGTTGTAGTATCTTAGTGGCATGTCTGTATTTGACACCAAGAATTTATCTCCACGGCTGCTATCATTTCTCACCGCTGTAATTATAGCTACTGCAAACGCGTTGCTAAGCCTTTTGGTAGTGCAATACTGGTACACCCCTCTGCTGGTTTTTGGCGTTACTTTCGTAGTCATTTACTGGCTGTATTATTATACACTGCAAAGATTCATCTACCGCAAGATCAAGATCATTTACAAATTCATCTACCAGACCAAAGCGACAAAGAAGGAAGAGTTCTTTTATGAGAATGTACTGCCGCAGAAATCTATTGAGGAAGTGAGCGAGGATGTGCAGAAATGGGCTAGCCAGCGTAAGGATGAGATAGAATTGCTGCAAGCCAATGAGCAATTCAGGAGGGAGTTTCTGATGAATCTGGCCCATGAGTTGAGGACACCCATATTCTCGGTTCAGGGCTATGTGGACACGCTGCTGGGCGGGGCGCTGGAGGATGAAGAGGTGAACCGGAAATTTCTGAATAATGCCTCTAAGGGCATAGACCGGTTGGTACGCCTGGTGGACGACCTCGACGAGATATCGAAGCTGGAGTCAGGGAAGATACCATTGATACAGGAAACTTTCGCAATACAGGAACTGATAAAGGATGTGTATGAAGAGTTGTCGCTGAAGGCAAAGGCAAAAGAAGTTCACCTGTTATTCAAAAAAGGTACTGAAGGGGCCATATTTGTAATGGCAGACAAACAAAAGATAAAGCAAGTGCTGGTGAACCTGGTGGAGAATGCTATTAAGTATGGAAATGACCAGGGATCTGTGACTGCAGGCTGCTATGAGACAGACGATAAGCATGTTTATATAGAAATATCGGACGATGGGCCAGGTATAGGCGAGGAGCACCTGCCCCGTATATTTGAGCGGTTTTACCGCGCCGACCGCAGCCGCAGCCGTGCGATAGGCGGCACCGGCCTTGGCCTGGCCATAGTGAAGCATATAGTGGAAGCCCACGGGCAGGCCGTGAATGTGCGCAGCAAACCTGGGGTGGGCTCATCATTTGGTTTCACGCTGGATAAGGCGAAGCCGTAGCGGAGAAGTATTATTGTTTTACAATCTCCACGCGCCTGTTGAGTGCCTTGCCATTTTCTGAGTTGTTGTCAGCTATTGGTTTTGTTTGTCCCCAACCTTTTGCAGATAAGCGTTTTTTTTCTATCCCTTTACCAATGAGGGCGTTTACTACCGCATTTGCCCTGTTCACGGAGAGTGTCTGGTTTGATGCGGGTGTCCCTGCATTATCGGTATGGCCTTCTATACTGACCTTCAAAGCGGGGTTTTGTGCGAGCATTTCCGACACCTGATCAATAATCACTTGAGATTCTGAGCGAATAGCTGATTTTCCGGTTTCGAAATTTATATATAGCGCAATGTGCCCATCCTTATTTAATTTGTCAAGTATAGCAGATGCCTGAATGTCTTGTTTCATAGCCTCAATCTCGAGAATGTTTATTGCAAAATTGCCGTCACCATTAGTTGGTGTGAAATCTTCGAGCACAATCCATATTTCTTTTTTGCCGGTATTTACAAATAATGTTGCCGATTCTCCATTCATAAAAAACATTTTTTTGCCTCCGTACTTTGCGATAGCGGTTTCATAATTTTTTACAATCTGGAAAAAAGAGGGTGGGGTGCCGCTTTTTTCATTGTCGTATGTATAGTTGATATGTGTTTTTGTGCCTTCTTTTTTTACTTGTTTGCCTTCCCCGATATGAATATCCATTTCATTGAAATTCTGTGAACACTCATTAATATAGGTGTTGGGCATGCGGTTAAAAAGCGGGTGGTCTTTGCAACCATCGGCATCATTCTGGGCATGCAGCATGGTGCTGAACAATAAAAATAACATCAGGGAAACGACGCTTCTAAAAGAGTACTGGAGCATATCAGTAAGTTTAATATAATTGAGGAATATTACTAACAATAAAGTTATATTCGAATTACTGCTGTTTTGGTGATAAAGAACAGCAGTATTTATGATTATCCTCAGTTTTCTTTGCCTTGCTCCATCACATCGCTTACCTTTGCGCCCTCAATTGTTAAAAAAACAACATGAAACCGCAAAAGATAACTATGGGCCAGAATGGCCGCCTGCATGTACCTGACCATCCCATTGTTCCGTTCATAGAGGGAGATGGTATAGGGCCTGATGTGTGGCGCGCCAGTAAGATGATCATTGACGCTGCCGTGGCGCATGTGTATGGCGACAAACGCCAGATCATGTGGCAGGAAATACTGGCTGGCGAAAAAGCATTTAACCAGACAGGGGAATGGCTGCCCGCGGCAACCCTGGACATAGCCAGGGATAACCTGGTATCTATAAAAGGCCCGCTGACCACACCTGTGGGTGGAGGGATACGCTCGCTGAACGTGGCGCTGAGGCAGGAACTTGACCTTTATGTGTGCCTTCGGCCCGTGAAATGGTATAAGGGTGTGCCATCACCAGTGGTGGCCCCTGAAAATGTGAACATGGTTATCTTCCGCGAGAATACGGAGGATATATACGCAGGCATAGAGTTTGCATCAGGCAGCGAGGAGGCTGGTAAGTTGTTGGCGTTCCTGAATGAGCATGGCGTGGGCAAAAAAGTGCGATTCCCCGAGACATCGGCATTTGGGATAAAGCCGGTATCGAAAGAGGGTAGTGAGCGCTTAGTGAGAGCAGCTATTAAGTATGCATTGAAGCATAAACTGCCATCGGTGACCATAGTGCATAAGGGTAATATCATGAAGTACACGGAGGGTGGGTTCAAGATATGGGCGTATGAACTGGCTGAGCGGGAATTTGGCGATAAAGTGTATACCTGGGGGCAGTGGGAAAAGGCCCGGAAAACGCAGGGGGAAGATGCCGCAAACGCAAAACTGAAAAAAGAAGAAGCCTTAGGCAAACTCATCATCAAAGATGTGATAGCGGATAATTTCCTGCAGCAGATACTTATATCGCCCAAAGACTATTCTGTAGTGGCTACTTTGAATCTGAACGGGGATTATATATCAGACGCTGCTGCGGCCTCTGTGGGAGGTATAGGTATATCTCCCGGCGCGAATATCAACTACCTGACCGGCCACGCCGTATTTGAAGCCACACATGGTACGGCACCTAAGTTTGCCAATACGGATACGATGAACCCGTCATCATTATTGCTGAGCGGTGTGATGATGCTGGACTATATGGGCTGGCAGGAAGCTGCGAACTGTATAGAGGAAGCTCTATCGACAACAATCATGCGCAAGCGGGTGACGATAGACTTTTATAACCTGATGCATGACGCCACCTTGCTGAAAACGAGTGAGTTTGCCCATGAGGTAATCAGGAATTTCGGATCAATATAGTTTAACCGTGGGCATTGGCGTTAGGCTGCAAACAACACATATTTTCATTATTTTTAGATTTAATTTAAAAATATTGAATAATTTGTCGTTAATTTTGTATTCTTAATAAAAAAATCGCCATCCTTGAATCTTGCGCCATACATAGAGCATACTATACTGAAGCAGGCTACGACCATTGCAGAGGTGGACAAGATATGTCTTGAGGCATCTGAAGAGGGTTTTGTGGGTGTATGTGTGCCGCCGAAGTATGTGGCCGGCGCGAAGAAATTACTTGATGGTTCGGGAGTGAAAGTGTCGACAGTAGTTGGTTTCCCGATGGGCTTTGGCACGATAGAAACAAAGCTAAAGGAAATAGATTCTGTATTGCATGCGGGGGCGGATGAAGTAGATATGGTAATAGACCTTGGCGCACTGAAGAGTGGAGACTGGAAACACCTTGAAGATGAGATAGTTGCATGTCTGAAACCGATATACGCAGCCGGCAAAGTGATAAAAGTAATTGTAGAAAGCGGTATCCTTACTGCCAATGAATTACTGGCGTGCTGCAAATTGTATGGCAAGTATGAGATTGATTATATGAAATCGTCGACCGGATACGCTGATAAGGGGGTGACCGTAGATGCGGTGAAGCTGATGCGCGCGAATTTGCCGTCGCGAATAGGAATAAAGGCATCTGGGGGCATACGCACCTATGCATTTGCCAAAGAGCTGATAGAAGCAGGAGCTACAAGATTAGGCACATCATCGGGCATGCAAATAATGAAAGAAAGCAGGGGCGAGGTACTATGAGTGTGAGGACGTATATATCGGTGGCGGGGTTACTGGTTCTAACTACAAGTGTAAAAGCACAAACAACGCTTCATGCCGACCCGCGTTTATCGGTGCTTGCAAAAAAGCCGCATACCATAGAGCACATTACGGCATCGGCAGCCGTAAAGCGTAAAAAGATACCCAAAATTGCAATGGCGGCTGATGGCGTTCCTTATACGTCTCAACCGCAATCGCCAGGGCAACCAACAAAAGCATTGAGCTATGCGGCTGGGGCATCAAAACCGGATGCGGCAGTAAAGCCATTACCCGACGAGAATGGCCATGCTGCAGGATGGACACCTCCTGTTCATCGTAAAGCCAGGGCTGTATACACAGGCAAGGGTTTCAGGGTGCAGATATATTGCGGGCCGGACAGGGACAAGGCCATAGCGGTGAAAACTGAGTTTATGCGTATGTATCCCGGTATCCGCACCTATCTATCATACATATCGCCCAGTTTCAGGGTGAAAGTTGGCGATTACCGTCAGCGTAGCGATGCCGCAGGTATGCTGAAAGAAGCGAATTCTGTGTATAACCCCAGCATGATCGTTCCGGACAATATAGTGATAAGTACGTTTTAGTCGTAAGTTGTAAGTGGGGTGGTATTCTTGTCTACTTCGTGTATTTTGCGGGATATTTCAGCTAATAATCAGCGCAGGATGATACTCAACCAGATAAAAGAAAAAGCAGAAAAATATTTTCCTGAGGTGCAGGCTATACGGCATCACCTGCACGCCCATCCTGAACTTTCGTTCCAGGAATATAATACATCAAAGTTCATTGTTGAGCAGTTGACAAAACTGGGTATACCGTATAAAGCGGGTGTGGCCGGGACAGGAGTTGTGGCCCTGATAGAAGGCAAAAACCCGGGCAAGCGGTGCATTGCATTGCGTGCCGATATGGACGCCTTGCCTATAGAAGAAAAAAATGAAGTGCCATACTGCTCAAAGAATGTGGGTGTGATGCATGCCTGCGGGCATGATGTACATACCAGTTGCCTGCTGGGCGCAGCACGCATACTCAATGACCTGAAGGGTGAACTGGAAGGCACGGTGAAACTGCTGTTTCAGCCGGGGGAGGAAAAGCATCCCGGAGGGGCGAGCCTGATGATAAAAGACGGGGCATTGGAAAATCCGAAGCCGGATGCGATATTCGCGTTGCATGTGTTCCCATATTTACCTGCGGGGCATATTGGTTTTAAGGGGGGGCAGTATATGGCGAGCGCAGATGAAATATACATAACCATACACGGGCGGGGTGGCCACGCGGCATTGCCGCAGGAAACGATAGACCCGATATCAATAGCCGCATTGCTGATAACGGGCTTGCAGCAGGTGGTGGCGCGCAAGGCTGACCCGCTGATACCGTCGGTGCTTACTTTTGGTAAAATAGCCGGTGGGTTTGCCACCAACGTGATACCTGACAAAGTGGAGATACTGGGCACCTTTCGTACGGTGGATGAAAAGTGGCGCTATGAAGCGCATAAATGGATAAAGGATTTTACGGAGCAGACCTGCACAGCCTACGGCGCAAAGGTGGATATAGAAATACCCGTGGGGTACCCATCGCTATATAATGACCCGGCGCTGACAAGCAAAGCGGAAGAGTGGGGCAGGGCATACGCTGGCAAAGAAAATGTGCATGAGCTCATCATGCGTATGGGGGCTGAAGATTTTAGTTTTTATACCCACCACGTGCCGGGCTGTTTCTTTCGCTTAGGTACTAATAAAGAGGGGAAGGAATACACAGTCCCTGTTCACAACTCACACTTCAATATTGATGAGGAAGCCTTGAAAACAGGTATGGGTATGATGGCGTGGTGTGCGGTGCAGGGGCTGGGGAAGGAGTAAGTAAATTCGTTCTTTATGGAAAAACCTAAAAGACTAAATGAATAACTCGATCTAATTGTATAGTCAAATAAAATCAATAATTTCGAAATAAACAGTGATAAACTGAAAATATGAAACAAATCACATTAGTTATACTGATCGGAATGATTGCTTTCAATGTCTCAGCTCAGGACAACAATATGCCACCTGAAAATAAGGCAAAGAAGAATGACCGCGTAAGGTTAGACCGCGGCCCTGCTATCTATATAACTACAGGTACTGGCATTAACAACAATACCGGTATGCTTGGATTTAATTTTGAGCTTCCTGTGAATGAGCGGGTCACCATTGATGCCGGGCCGGGTTTTGGCACATGGGGGCATAAAGTATATGCCGGCGCCAAATACTACTTAAAACCTGCACAGCGTGGTTTTGCATTCGGAGCAGGGCTGACGTATGCTGCCAGTGAACGTCGCATGCGGCATCTCGAGACATCTATGTACGGAAACACCATTGAATCGATATATCGGCAAAATCCCCGAACCAATGCCCTGTTTGCTGCATATAAATACTGGTCACTTGGCAAGCAATATAACAGGCTCTATGCACAGTTGGGCTGGTCAGTTCCTTTGACTGGCGGCGATAAGATAACACAAATATCGGGCCCGCGCATGAGCGATAATTCCATACGTCGCCGTGGGTCAATGGCACCCGGTGGACCTATCCTCGCTATTGGAATTTCATTTGGCGTGCATTAATACTGGAGAGGAACGCTACTATATTGCTTACCAATGATTTAAATTTTTCCCCACACCACCGTAGCATTGCACCCCCCGAAACCGGATGCCGTCTTGAGGGCATATTGTATATTGGCCGGTTCAAATTTTGTGCCTACTGTTATTGGCTTGGGTACGCCCAGAGTTTCAAAGCCGGCTGATGGTATGAGTGTTTGGTGGCGTATGCTTTCGAGTGTCATGGCGCTTTCCAGCACCCCGGCTGCGCCGAGGGTGTGGCCTATATAACCTTTAAAACTGTGTACAGGGCAATGCAGTAAACCGGCAAGGTCAAACGCTTTTGCCTCCATCTCATCATTGTAAGGCGTGGCCGTGCCGTGAGCGGAGACCATATCTATTTGTGTTGGTGTGATGCCGGCTTCTTTTATGGCAGCGGTAATGGCCATTGCCAATTCTTCGCCGGTGCGCGACGGGCCGGATATGTGGTTAGCATCGTTGGATGTGGCACCGCCCGCCAGTTGGCCCAATGAGGTATCTGTTTTATCGGCAGAAAGAATAATTGTGGCCGCTGCCTCGCCCAGGTTTATGCCTTTGCGGGCGGCATCAAACGGGCGACAGGGCTCATCAGATATTGCCTGAAATGACTGGAATCCATTGAGCACAAAGCGGGAGAACCTGTCGCAACCTGTAACAATGACATGCCTGTAGCGACCGGATTGTATCAGGCGGAGACCGTACTGTAATGCCACAATACCGGAAACGCAGGCATGGGAGACGACAAATACTTTTCCCTGTATGCCTGTATTCGCTGCAACCAGTTTAGCAGAGTGTGTCAGCAAGGTACGCTCATCAGGTATCTTGCCGAGTAGCTCGATATTACCCTTGGTAGTAGACAGGATGAATGCTGTCTTTGCCAGATCAATAGGCGCTTCGAGAGAGTGGAGGGCTTTTTTTACGGAACATGCGGCCAGCTGCTCAAAAGGAGAGAGCGAAATGGCGGAGAAAGTTTGCTGCTGTATGGCCTGCCACTGTGCAGGGTCAAGCTTTGCGGCGAGGAAGGGTACATTGCTCAATGAACTGTCCTCATATCTTTTAATGCCTGTGAGCCCGGTGGCCACTGCCCGCCAATGAGCAGCAGTATCCATGCCGAGGCTTGAAATGATGTGAGATGCTATGGCGTAAACTGGGGGCAAATTTACCGGGCTGATTGATCGCTGTTCTCAAAAATTTTAAATTCGCAGTTCGCTATTTCCGTATCGCCAATATATACACTGCCCTTTACAAAATGAAAGCTGAGTAATGTTTGCAGAAAAGTGACCTCGGTGGTGATGGTGTCGTTCACTTTTGGCAGGGAGTAAATGTTCACGTTCTTGAGTGCGGCAATGTAGCCTACCGGAGTGGGCCTGCCCGACTGCTGAATGCGGTAACCTGTGCCGGCACCTGCAGTTTGTGCCATGTTCTCTACTAGGCCCGCCTCTGAGAGGTGGCCGTTAACAACGAGGATATTGTCGCCTGTAACGGTAAGTGAGGTCCTGGTAGTTTTTTCGCCGACACTTAACAGTTCGCCGATCATAACAAATGGAGGTCGCTGTGGTATATATGTTGCTGCATCAGAGTTCATGTGGCCCAAAAGTAGATATTCAACAGGGAAAAGCAAAACCAGGAATGGTATTTTACTTATTTTTTAAATGCATTGCTTTAACGTTTATTTTTTTATTTTTGAATAATTATGACCCGTACTGTAAAAGTTCTGTTTTCACTTATGGCCATAGCTGTGTGCCTGAATGCATGGGCGCAGCAAAAGAAACCAAATGCCAAGACGGATGACGGCACGAGGAGCGAGGGGCATCCCAGGAGGGTGCAGATACCCTTTGTTTACCTTGGAAAGTCGGATTTTAAGGGCGGACCGATAAAAATGGAGGAGTTCAACCGCCTGCTGAAGCAGGGCCTTACGTCGCGGGATTCTATGGGGAACAAGTATAAAGTGACCTCCTTCGGGTTTAACTATGCCGAGCGAATGCTGTATGAAGACTCGGTAGGCAATCTGAAAGTAATGACGGATATATTGTATGAATATTGCCCCGGTGATACGATTACGAATAATGTTTCGGCAAGTATCTATGAGCGGGTGAAGCCAGGTGATACAGTGTTTATAGACAGGGTGACTGTTGTGAAGTACCTCAACAGGTCGAATAAAGTGGCAGCAGATTCTACAGCAATGATTGCTAAGGGATTGAAGTGCGTCATCATGAAGTAATAGCCCTGAGCGGGCATCAGAAAGGGTAGCCTATAGAAATATTCATGACGAGGTTTTTAGACCTCCATGTAGGGTTATTAAAATCTATCTGGTTAAATACCCATCCGTTATCAACAGGAACATAAGGTTTTTTTACCGGCATTGCCATGTCTGCACGCAGGGTGAGGAAGGACGCAATATCAAAGCGAATACCTACGCCAATATCGGCGGCCACATCCTGCCCCAGTTTTTTAAAATCGAAGTTGCCGCCGGGATATGAGGTATCCCCTTTAGCCAGCCATATGTTGCCCGCATCAGCGAATATAGCGCCGTTCATTTTTATGGCGCCGCTGAAGAGCAAAGTGATTGGGAAACGGAATTCGGTATTCAGTTCGAGTTTTACATCTCCTGTGCGGTCTATTTGCAGAACGTTATTGAGATTGGTGGAGTCGAAGTAAGAGCCGGGCCCCAGTGTGCGTATGCGCCAGCCACGCAGGCTGTATGGCCCGCCGGAGAAATACTGTTTGATATAAGGCAGTGTGGCAGATTGCCCGTAAGGCATGCCAATGCCGCCGAGAAAGCGCACCGCGATGACTGATTTCGGCAGGGTGAAATAATGGCGGGCATCTATGTCGAACTTGGTGTATTGGGCATATTGCAGGCTGTAGAGGTCATTTACCGCACCCACAACATTGTTGATGAGGCTGAGTACAGCGCCTGCTTCCTCAAGGCTCAGTTTCAGGTAAGAGTAGTTTATGTTCCTTTTTTTTGCACCGTTATCGAAAGTGTAAGTGATGTTCTCTCCTTCTATGAAGTTCTCCTTATAACTGTTTCGCAGATATTCGTTGTTTGCCAATACTTTGTTGAAGGAGTCTGTGCGAACAGGTACATTAATGATATTGACAAATGCGGGCGACAACCCCCAGGTCTTTGTCTGTGTTTCTTTCCAGTTGTAAGCAAAATTAGCACTGGTATTAGAGAGCGTAAAATAATTGATGCGGTCGATGACACTTTTACCGCCGCCGATGATAGTGTGCGGCAGGTTTGAATTGTCGAACAGGGAAGCGGCAATCGGGGCAAGGAATTTCGGAAAGTCGATGCTGGCGTTGACACCATAATAATTGGTAAGCCTGTTGAAACGTTTAAAGAAGCCATCGCCGTTGTTGTTGTTGTATGCGTACTCAATACCGCCATTTACGCCTATTGTAAGCAGGTTGGCACCTTTAAGGAAATTTTTGTCGCGAAAATTCATACCTACCGAATGGCCAAGGGCATAGGTGGAACCGCTGGACAGTTCATAGAGGGTTGAGAAATCATATTTCTTAGCCCTGGACAGGAGTATGTCGTAATCGAGTACCCCCCTGTTCCGGCGAGTTTCCCGGGGCACTATCCTGATGTACTGGAATATACCAAGTTCTGTGAGTTTTGCTTGCGTCCGGTCGTAGTCGGTCTGGTTAAAGTAATTTCCGGGGGCCATATATATATGCTTATACAGTACCCAGGGATGCACATATGGGCTGTGATACCAGAACTTGAGCTTACCGATCTGTTTTTTGAGTAAAGAACTGTCTCTCAGGTCGGCGGGGCTGTTAAAATCGGGATAAATATCAATACTGTTGATGATGTATTTGGTGAAAGCAGCTGAATCGTCGGCCAATTGTATGTGGACCTCAAGGTCGAGTACCGGCTTTTTCTTATCCGAGGTGGATACAAAGTCGACAGCTGCCTTGAAGGGGCTTTCCACATCTTTAAATATGGACTTGTCAACGGTGTCAATAATAAAAGTAATGTTCTCCTGCGTGAATTTGTAATAGCCATTGTTACGGATTTCGGCCACCAAGCGGCTTCGTTCTTCGCCCGTGAGGCTATATGTGAATTCTTTGTCTTTTTTCAGGGCCGTACTGGCTGCACTGTTGTGGATTATCTGAGCAATAGCGCTGTCGTCTACATAATAACGTACATTACTGATAAGGTAATTGATGCCGGGTTCTACAGTGTATGAAACAGAGGCCCTATTGTTCTTTACAGTATAAGTGTCTGTAATTTTAGCATAAAAGTACCCCTGGTTGAACATGTAATTTTTCATGTTCTGTGCAGACCGGGTGATATATACTGTATCTAATATCACCGGCCGTTCTACGGAGCGTGGCATAAGAGAGTCGGGCCGGTTGTGAAGCCTTCGGTAGCGTTTGTTGTATAGCCAAAGTTTGAAAGGGGTGCTGAACGGGAGAAAGTCAAACATGTTGGTGTTAGGCTTCTGTACGATCATGCGGTTGAGGTTGTCGCGAACCTCTGTCTTGTTTGCCAGTTTTCCATCGTATCTGATAGCGACCTGGTTCTTTTTGAGCAGGTATTGGTCTTCCTTCAGGTGTTTTGTGCTATTGCAACCGGATAACAGAAGGAATACCGCAATGAGCAGAGTATTTAAAATGAGAACTTTATTAAATAGCTTGCGGTTCATTTATCAGATGCCAAACAATAATATAAATTTGCGGTATGCTAACCAGGGCGCAAAATAAGCACATTCGGTCGTTAACGCAGCAAAAATTCCGCAATGAATATAAGGAATTTATAGTGGAGGGGGAAAAGATGGCTCTTGAGTGGCTGTCTTTTAACAAACCTGTGAAGATGATCGTGGCGACAGAGGAATGGGCGGAGTTGCATGACAAAGCTATGGAGCGGCATCCTGAAGCGCAACGGTTTATAGTGAAACCTCGCGAACTGGAGGCGCTATCGGGTATGCAGGCCCCCAATGGGGTGCTGCTGGTGGTGGCAATGCCAGAGCACGTAACAGTGCCCGGTTTGAATGAGTGGTGCCTGGCCCTGGACGACATAATGGACCCCGGTAATATGGGTACTATTATCAGGGTGGCTGACTGGTTCGGAATCAGGCATGTTGTGTGTTCCCCAGGCTGTGTGGATATTTATAACCCAAAGGTGGTGCAAAGTGCCATGGGCGGACATTTGCGTGTAAACGTATACGAATCGGACCTGGAGACCTTCCTGTCGCAGTCGGCATTGCCGAAATACGCGGCCACCCTGGATGGCGAGTGTGTTTATGACCTGGAGCGGCAGGATGCGGGGATACTGGTGATTGGGAATGAGTCGAGGGGAGTATCCGGGATCATTCAGTCGCTTGCTACTAAAAAGGTGACAATACCCCGCAAGGGTGGGGCAGAGTCGTTGAATGCCGGGGTGTCTACCGGGATACTGTGTGCTTTGTTACTGCCTTGTTAATTTATGCGCTGCTTTAATCCATAGGTCACCGCAGGTAGTCAAAGAGAAAGTAATTTTAGTGTACTGTATCAAATGCTGTAGTTTTATAGTGGCCGAAAAGCAGATAAAATATTGAGAGATGAAGAAAATGATCCTTTTCCTGTTGTGCGCATGCACGGGTATTAGCCAAAGCGAGGCACAATCGATGCTGAAAGTGAGAGTAGCGGACAACAGGCCTATAAATGTGTGGATAGATGGGCGGTATTTTCCCAAGCGGGGAACATCAGTAACCGTAGGGGAATTACCGTCGGGGCTGCATATGATGAAAATATACTCAATTGCCCAGACCCGAAGCGGCAGGGCATACCAGGAGGTTATATATCATGGAAAGGTGAATACTTACAGGGACATGATCACGATGTTGTATTACGACCCTTATACCAATAAGGCAGACGCGAAAGAGGAGTATATAGACGACTATATGAAGGACTACCCGCCAACAAAAAACGGTGAGTGGAATGGAGCGCAGGGCGGAATAGCAAAAGGGAAATATAATGATGAGGCAGACACGAAGAGTGACGGGCTGACAGTTGCTGCGGGTGCATCGCCTCTTTCTTCAGGTGAGGGTGGGACCCTTACAGAGAGCAAGTTGAATAAACTGGAAACAAAAGTGACCGTAAAAAAGATGGACACTGAACGGATGAACCTGATGAAGGATGCGCTGAATAATGAAACATTTACCACAGGGCAGGTAGGTGTAATGATGGGGTGGTTCGGGTTTGAGAGCAGTAAAGTGGAATTTGCGGAATGGGCATATCCCAAAACAGCGGATAAGGAGCTTTACAGCGAACTGGTAAGCATTCTTACCTTTGATAAATACCAGAAGGAACTGGAGAAATTTATCCAGTCGCAGCGATAGCGTCAGAAAATACCTTACTGACCGGTTTGAGTGGTAAGCCCAATGTGGCTGTTAAATATTCTGCCCAAGATCATGCCGATTGTTGCGCCGATCATACCACCGCAGGTCACGTCTACCGGGAAGTGTACGCCTACATATACTTGTGAATAAGAAACAAGCAAGGCCCATGTTATAGCTACCGGCCATACCCATCGGGCAAATTTTCCAAGCGTAATGGCGCTGAATATGCCCATGGCGAAATGATTGGCAGCATGCGCGGATGGAAAACTATAGCCGGAACCACACTCCACAAGCAGGTGTATTTTTTGTGCCAGCAGAGGGTTGTTGCATGGACGGATACGGTGAAAAAATGGTTTGATAAGATGTGCTGCCGTCTGGTCTGCGAGAGCAAAAACAATGATATAAGCCAGGCACCACGCCCAGCCTTTTCTTCCGAATTTGAAAGGTATGAAGATGAGCAAAAACAGATAAAGTGGTATCCAGAAATACTGGTTCCTGAAAAAAGGAATAATGGTGTCGAGGAATGGAGTGTGCCACTGGGTATTTAGGTAATACCAGATGGCATGGTCAATCTTTACAACCAATTCCCGGATTCCGTTAGGCATATTTCTTTTTAAAGATCATGATCAGTCTTGGTGAATCGAGGGGATGATACTGGCCAAGGTTGTAATCGCCGAAAGTGCCTACCAGCGACATTTCTGCGTTCTTGAACATTTTGTTGAAATCGGCAAGCGTGAATGCGGCAACGCTCTCGGTATAATTGCGCTGTATGTTCTGGGCATCCGCGAAGCTGATCTCTTTCACTATGTGTTTGCGGTCCAGCCTGCGCGAGATATGGAAGTAGTATCCGTCGCGTTGTATGTCCTCTTCCTGCACGAGGTTGGCCACTACATGTTCATAATTAAGATAATCAATAACGAGGATGCCGTCGGGTTTCAGGGCAGCAGCAAAAGACCTTGCAGCGAGGTCGTGGTCGCGGTCGTGTTCAAAGTATCCGAAGCTGGTAAAGAAATTGAATGCGTAGTCGAAGTAGTTGATATAGAACGGCAGGCGCATATCATGCGCGAAGAATTGCAGGTTATTTGTTTCGAAGGATTTTGCGGTATTGATACTTTCTGCAGAGATGTCAATTCCGGTAACATCAAAGCCATGCTCTGCCAGCTGCCGTGCGAAACGTCCTTCGCCACAGGCTATGTCCAGCATTCTGCTTCCGCGTTGCGGCCTGAGGTAAGCGAGGAGTTTCTCCACAAATTCGCGGGCTTCATACTCATCCCTGTTCTGATAAAGGATTTTGTAATAGGGAGAGCCAAACCAATTTAAATACCAATCCATTGCGGTTGTAAGTTGTAAGTAGTGAGTAGTAAGTGTGGTGCAAAAATAGCAGATACTTGCGGAAGTACAGCGGTTGCGCTCAATTTCTTCGCATGCGAACTCTATACTGTTTCAAAAATGCGGTATATTTGCCGCCCAATTTATATTATGAATTTAAGGCGTATACTAGTTTTTTACCGTTTACCCATAGCAATTGGATTGTTAGCCCTTGGTTTTCTGCTTGGTTTTGAGGTCACGTGGTGGGTGGCGTGGATACCCATGCTGGTAGCTGTGCTGATGGTTGTTGCGTACTTTATGGTTGGCCCGATGACACTCATCC
This sequence comes from uncultured Flavipsychrobacter sp., assembly GCA_964430995.1. GTDB lineage: Bacteria > Bacteroidota > Bacteroidia > Chitinophagales > Chitinophagaceae > Nemorincola. Next base: position 9,290 of record CAYSIG010000038.1, on the reverse strand, counting down.
AGGGCTACATGGAAAGCGGCGATATGGAAGGGGCACAGAAATTGCTGAAGAAGGTAAAGTTTCCAAACCTCCTCTACAAGCCGATCAGGTCTTCGTTTTATATGCTGCAGGCCAATTTTTCGTCTATGGGCGAAGACCTTGATTCTGCCGAAGCTCAGCTGAAGAAAGGGCTGGAAATGGGAACTGAAAAGGAGTATGAAGGAACCGCTTATCTTCAGCTGGGGGCTATTGCGCAAAAAAAAGGCAACAACAAGGAGGCGCTGGAGCATTACCGGAAAGCAGTGCAGCTTGGTTTGCCGGATAAAGACAATGCCGCGACTGCATACCTGCAACTTTGCCAAATATATATTCAACGCCGTGACTTCAGGAATGCCAAAATATATTTCAATAAAGCTAAGTCGTGCAAAGCCACAAATGCGCAAGTGGTGGAAGGCATAAAGGAAATGGCAAAATACATAGCCAGAATTCCGGGATAGACACAGCTGTATTTTTCTTATGGGTATCAGCCTCTCCCATTCTTTCGGATTTTTTTATTTTCAATTTATTAATACAGATTTATTATCATTATAAGTCTGTGTTTTTTCATTAAAATAATCGAGGTATTTCTTTTGTCTATTACTTATTTTTAGTAAGTTTACCCCTTATTAGGAATATTTTATTCTTTATCTAAGATCTGGCTTATGAAACAAAATTTTGTACTAGCATTAAATTCCACTTTTTCATTTTCCTATCTCAAAGCAACAAGGGTAGCTTTTCTGGCTGTACTGTTTTCTTTGATAAGCTATGCCGGTTTTGCGGCTGTGGGGGTAACACCTGCCAGTGGTGGAACAAATATTTGTTCTACGGTCGCCACGTCTCCAACTACTTTGGGCGTAATTACCATATCAGAAGGGGCGACTACAGATTTTCCTAACGGGAGCAGTTCAGTTACACTTGCCCCACCTGCCGGATGGCAGTTTGTTGTTTCGCTGCCTTCCATTGTGGCATCGGGTGGAGATGTATCCATAGGAGTTGTCAGTATCAGCGGTTCAGCGTTAACTATCAATTTCAACGCTACAGGAACCGGTAGTATCGACGCCGTGACCATCACAGGTCTGCAGGTACAGGCTACCACGCCATTCTCATTACCAGGCAATATTTTCGCTTCATTGAATTTTGGTATTTCCGGTATTATTACCGGTTCTGCAGGTACTAACTTCGGTGCTCTTTCTATTCAGACGGCAGCTACGCCTTCTGTAACAATTGCAGCAGCGCCATCGAGCACTATATGTGCGGGTAGCCCGGTAGTATTTACCCCAACACCCACTAACGGAGGCGCTTCGCCAACTTATAACTGGTTTGTAAATGGCGGTTTTGTGGGCAGCGGCGGATTTTTCTCCAGCAGCACACTTGCCAACGGAAACAACGTAAATGCGGTGATGACTGTAGGCGGTGGTGGATGTGTTTTCCCGGCTACCGCAACATCGAATACTATTTCTATGACAGTGAATGCACTGCCTAACACGCCAGTCGTATTGGGTGGTGGTACATTCTGCGGCAGCACAACGATCAATTCATTTCTTATTGGGGCAGGTACATTGTTCTTTCAGGGCACTACATCAGGAGGCACAAGCACAGTGTTAGGTGGCTCTCCACAGACAATCACTACGTCGGGTACTTATTATTTCAGGGCACGCTCTGCGGCTGGCTGTTGGGGGCCGGAGAATAGTGTTACCGTGACCATTAACCCAGCCGCTACTGCAAATGCCGGAACACCTGTAACTATGTGCGCAGGTGAAACAATCACGCTTGCGGGTGCTATAGGCGGTTCTGCTTCTTCATCTACGTGGAGCGCTCCAAGCGGCACATTCTCTAACGTGAATTCACTTACATCAACTTATACACCGTCAATTGCCGGAGGCACTGTAACGCTCACGCTTACTACCGATGACCCTGATGGCGCAGGCCCGTGTGCGGCAGCAGTAAGCACAGTGCTGATTACTGTTAACCCACTTCCCAATGCCGTATCTGTGACAGGCAGCGGCACATTCTGCGGCAGCACTTCTATCTCTGCTACACTTGCCGGTCCGGGTACTATATTCTTCCAGGATATGACATCGGGAGGAACCTCCACTACTTCAGGTGGAACACCACAGACGATTACAACTTCAGGTACCTATTATTTCAGGGCACAACGTGGCACCTGCTGGGGAACTGAAGGCAGTGCAACTGTGACCATCAATCCGGCAGCCACAGCGAACGCTGGAACACCACAGTCGGTTTGCGCAGGTGGTACAATAACACTTGCAGGTTCTATTGGCGGTTCGGCTACCGGGGCTACCTGGAGCGCCGGAAGCGGCACCTTTTCAGCGCCGGGCTTACTAACCTCTGATTATACACCAAGTATAGCAGGCGGAACAGTAACATTGACCTTAACTACAAATGATCCGGATGGTGCCGGCCCATGTGCGGCAGCAACCAGCAATGTTCTTATAACAGTTAACCCGTTGCCAAACACTGTAACGGTGAGTGGTGGTGGTACGTTCTGTAACACAGCATCAATAAGTGCAGGCCTTGTAGGCCCGGGCACAATATTCTTTCAGGGCACTACATCAGGCGGAACATCTACAGTACTTGGCGGAACACCACAAACGGTGAGCTCATCAGGTACTTACTTTTTCCGCGCTCGTTCAGGTGCCGGTTGTTGGGGTGGCGAGGGTAGCGCTACAGTTACCATTAACCCGTTGCCTGCATTGTTCACTGTGACCGGCGGTGGTAGTTACTGCACTGGTGGTGGTGGTGTTGATGTTGGCCTCAGCAGCACAGAGGCAGGGGTAAATTATCAGTTATTCAGAGGGGTTACGCCGGTTGGAGCTCCGGTGGCAGGTACACTTGCGGCCATTTCATTTGGATTACAAACAACAGCAGGTACATATACCGTTGTTGCGACTAACCCAAGCACTGGTTGTTTCCGTACAATGACTGGCAGTGCAAATGTGGCCATCAACCCATTGCCTACTACATTTACAGTGACAGCAATTGGCCCAACATCTTATTGCGCAGGCGGAGCGGGTGTAAATCTGTTCTTGTTCGGTTCAGCCAGCGGCATTAGCTATCAGGTTATGCTTGCTGGCTTACCCGTAGGTTCACCAGTTGCAGGCACCGGCGGATTCCTATCGTTAGGAGCATTTACGGGCTCAGGTACTCACACAGTAATTGCTACAAATACAACAACCGGTTGTACTAATACAATGACAGGTAGTGTAAATATTACTATCAATCCACTTCCCACTGCCTTTTCTGTTATTGGCGGTGGTGGCTATTGCTCCGGCGGAACAGGGGTGACAGTTGGCCTTGGTGGATCAACAACCGGTGTTAACTATCAATTATTCAGGGGGGCTACTCCTGTTGGAGGTACTGTTGCAGGTACGGGTGCCGCATTAAATTTTGGCTTACAGACCACAGCCGGTACATATACCGTTACTGCGACTAACGCTTCAACAACTTGTCAAAATGCAATGACAGGTAGCGCTACAGTAACCATCAACCCATTACCGACTTTGTTCACGGTTACGGGTGGCGGCAGTTATTGTTCAGGTGGTACGGGTGTGACTGTTGGTTTGTCAGGTTCTTCGGTGGGTGTAAACTACCAGTTGTTCGCTGGGGCTACACCTGTTGGCAGTGCGGTTCCGGGTACAGGTGCTGCATTAGACTTTGGCCTTCAGACAATCGGCGGTACATATATAGTGGTAGCAACCGACGCAACCACATTGTGTGTTAGGAATATGACAGGTAGTGTAACCGTAACTGTACTGGCTTTGCCTACAGCTTTCACGGTGACAGGCGGAGGCAGCTATTGCCTTGGTGGTCCTGGCGTTGATATTGGTCTTTCAAATTCTACAGTTGGCGTTACTTACGAATTATTTAATTTATTCACGACCACAGGTATCACGGTAGCGGGTACAGGTGGCCCTATCAGCTTTGGCTTCCAGACTACTGCGGGCTTTTATACGGTTGTGGGTACTAACACATCAACTACCTGTACAAATTCAATGGCAGGTGGAGTAGCGGTTACTATTATTCCATTGCCAACAGCATATACCGTGACCGGTGGTGGCGGATATTGTGTTGGCGGCGCGGGCAGTGTAGTAGGTTTGAGTGGCTCTGATATGGGTGTGGATTATCAGTTATATGAAGGTGTGACACCAATAGGTACTCCGGTTGCAGGTACAGGTTCTGCGCTTAACTTTGGCCCTCAGCCTATAGCAGGTGTATATACTGTAGTGGCTACTGAAACTTCGACTACCTGTGTAAATAATATGGCTGGTTTTGTGGTGGTTACCATAAACCTGTTGCCTAATACTTATGCAGTAACAGGCGGCGGCATATACTGCGAAGATGGCGCAGGTGTTTCTGTAGGCTTGGCAGGCTCAGATGCAGGGGTTAACTACCAGTTGTTTAATGGCGCGACTGCAATAGGCTCGCCAATGGCGGGTACGGGAGTTGCATTAGACTTCGGTCTGCAGACATTAGCAGGTACCTATACAGTGGTAGCTACCGATGCTACGACTGGCTGCACGAACACAATGAGCGGCTCAGCAAGCGTTGTGATGGATCCCGCTCCCTTCGCTTATACAGTGATAGGCGGCGGCCCATATTGCATGGGTGGTACAGGTACAAACGTTGGTCTGTCCGGTTCTGATGCCGGCATCGATTATCAGTTATTCTACTTAGGTTCTCCTATCGGTAGCCCGTTAGCGGGTACCGGCCTTCCGCTTGACTTCGGCCTTCAGACTGGTGCTGGCTTATATACTGTAGTCGCTACTAATACGGTTACTACTTGTACCAGGACGATGGCAGGCAGCACTACGATATCAATAAATCCTTTACCAAATGCTTATAGTGTTACCGGAGGCGGCGTATACTGTGCAGGTGGAACAGGGGTGAATGTATCTTTAAGCAATTCAGATGCAGGAGTGAATTATCAGTTGTTCAATGGTGCTTCGCCAGTAGGTTCTCCAATGGCAGGTACAGGTACTGTTCTTGATTTCGGTTTCCATACTGCAACAGGTACTTATACTATAGTGGCAACAGATGCAACAACTGGCTGTAATAATACAATGAGCGGCAGCGCTACAATATCTACTAACCCACTGCCTACGGCTTACAGTGTTACCGGCGGTGGAGCATACTGCGTTGGTGGTGCGGGTGTTGCTGTAGGCCTGGGCAGTTCTGATCTTGGTATCGCATATCAATTATATGAAGGCACTACAACTGTTGGTGCTCCTGTTACCGGTACCGGTCTCGCCATTAACTTCGGCCTGATGACAACTCCGGGTATCTACACTGTAATGGCTACGAATACTTCAACGGCATGTACAAACCCAATGACCGGTTTTGTAACAGTAAGCGTAAGCGCTTACCCTGTTGTTGCCGCTATCATGGGCTCTACAACTGTATGTGAATCGAATACAACAACCTTTACTAATGACAGCACAGGCGGTGTATGGAGCAGCGGTAGCCCTGCAATAGCTACAGTTGGTGCTTCAACAGGAGTGGTGACAGGTGTTTCGGCTGGTACAGCTACAATAACATATACGATAACAAATGGTACGGGTTGCGCTACTTCAGTAACTATGAACGTAACTGTTCTGGCTTCACCAACAGTAGCAGCCATCAGCGGACTGAGCAGCGTCTGCCAGGGACAGATCATACACTTGTCAAACACAACTGCGGGCGGCGTATGGAGCAGCAGCAATACTGCAACTGCTACGGTGAGCACTTCAGGTAATGTTACCGGAGTTTCTGCAGGTATCGTATTTATCTCTTATACGGTGACATCTGGTAGCGGTTGCACAGCAAGTGCGGTATTGCCAATCACAGTAGGTAATGCAATGCCTACAGCGGCATTACTACCTGCCGGTTCTGCTACATTGTGCCACGGAAATCCCGCTACACTGAATGTTATTACTTCAGATAGCACTGGTATCAGTTATACATGGTACCTGGGTGGTGTGCTTATACCCGGCGAGACAAACTCATGGTATGTAGCCACATCATCTGGTATGTATACTGCAAGGATCGATAACGGCACCTGCTTCCAGGAATTCTCAGGGACTAATGTAATGGATCCTCCGGTTGCAAATATCACATTGGATACACTGGCTGGTTTATTGTTCACAGGTCCGTTTGTAGGTTACCAGTGGTTCATCAATGGTACTGCAATACCAGGGGCTACAAACAACAATGTTACTCCCGGCCCGATAGGCAGCATCATGTCGGTTGTAGTTACGGATGTAAATGGTTGTACCGATACATCTGACATATTCATAGTAGTTCCGTTGCCAATCAGTGTTAACGATGTTATCGCAAGCAAAGACATCAGGATATATCCTAACCCTGTAACCTCTGTATTGCATATAGATGCCCCTGCAAGGGTATTTGTATCGGTTATGAGCGCGGATGGTAAAGTGTTGATAGAGCGCAAAGAGGCTATTAGTCTTAATGTTGGTCAGCTCGCCGATGGAATGTATATGATCTCGATTTATGATGAGCATAACAACCTCGTGAAAACCGAGAAATTTGTCAAGATACAGTAAGCAATAGTCTTAATAAAAGAAAAGCCCCGCGATTGCGGGGCTTTTCTTTTTTACTATTTCAGCTTTTCATTATCCTTGTGTCGCTCGGCATCGCGTATGTTCTTTTTCCTGAAATTCTTTTCCAGCGCATCAGTAAGGTCTACCCCTGTCTGGTTGGCGAGGCACATGAGCACCCACAGCACATCGGCCATTTCGTCAGCGAGGTCTTTTTGCTTATCACTTTCTTTAAAAGACTGTTCGCCATACTTGCGCACCATGATACGGGACATTTCGCCCACCTCTTCCATCAGTATGCCCAGGTTGGTAAGTTCACTGAAATAGCGCACGCCTACCGTACGTATCCATTCGTCTACCTGCTGCTGTGCCTGTTTTATTGTAATATCCACGATAATTATGTTTTTATATAGATTTAGTATTTGTTTCTTTACGCAAAATAATAGAACTTTCACGTTTATTAAGGTAAAGTACAAAAGTACCCATAACAATGCACGCATACGCAACAGATATAGAGGCCGCTGACGCGCTCAAGGAAAAAGTATCGGTAATAAGGAAAGCAATAGGCAAGGTAATAGTAGGACAGGACGACGTGGTGGAAAAGCTGATCATCTCCATCATGTGCAACGGGCATAGCCTGCTGGTGGGTGTACCCGGATTGGCAAAGACCCTCTTGGTAAAAACAATAGCCGACGTGCTGGATCTTTCTTTTAAGCGTATCCAGTTTACCCCCGACCTGATGCCGAGTGATATAGTAGGCGCGGAGATACTTAATGAAAGCCGGCAGTTCCAGTTCATCAAAGGTCCGGTATTTGCCAATATCATTCTTGCCGATGAGATAAACCGTACGCCGCCCAAAACACAGGCAGCCCTGCTGGAAGCCATGCAGGAGCGCAATGTTACTGCCGCAGGCGTATTGTATAAGTTGCCGGCTCCATTCTTCGTATTAGCTACCCAGAACCCCATAGAGCAGGAAGGAACCTACCCACTGCCGGAAGCGCAGTTGGACCGTTTTATGTTCCAGGTAACTCTGGATTACCCGAGTTTTGCTGAAGAGGTGATGATAGTGCGCAACACTACCGGCGCGCAGAAGCCTGAATTGACCAAAGTAATGACCGGTGAGGATATATTATACTTCCACGACCTGGTGAGGCGCGTGCCTGTGGCCGACAATGTGCTGGAATATGCTGTCGGGCTGGTGCAGAAGACACGGCCAGGTGCAGGCAACAGTTCTGCAGCAGCTAATCAGTATGTAGCGTATGGGGCAGGCCCCAGGGCTTCGCAATACCTGATACTTGGTGCTAAATGCCATGCGCTGATACAAGGCAAATACTCACCTGATATTGAGGATGTGCGTGCAATGGCCATGCCTGTGCTGCGCCACCGTGTGCTGCGCAACTACAAGGCAGAGGCAGAGGGTATTACACAGGAGTCACTGATAAAGCAACTGATGTAATCAAGGCCCTTTTCGAACGTAGTCCCGATTTTTCATCGGGACGAAGAGAGAAATCCCCCGAGTTTATGCATTTTGCTAAATTTTTAACCACTTTATATGGAAAACCTTCTTCAGAAAGCAGATTTCTTAAAGAACCAATATATTAAAGTGCTTTCGGAGCTAAGCGCTGATGCACCACGTAAGTGGGGTAAGATGAATGTGCAGCAGATGATTGAGCATATGAGCGAATATGTGCGTTTAGCCAGCGGAAAGGTTACCTTGCCAAATGTTACGCCGGATGAGCACCTGCCAAGGGTACAGGCTTTCCTTGAAAGTGAGAAACCTTTCAGGGAGAATACACCAAATTCACTGATGGGCGATGACCCAGCCCCTGTTAAGCACGCAACGATACAGGAAGCGATAAACGAACTGCAGGCAGAGATAGATTATTTCTTTGCTGTACATGAACAGGAGCCCGGCAGAACTACACCTAGCCCGTTTTTTGGTGTACTGGACTTTGACCACCAGGTGCAGTTGCTGCATAAGCACAGTACCCATCACTTAAGGCAGTTCGGTCTGGATTATTGACATTTTATTTTTCAAGTTTTTTCTTCAATTAATAATGCTTAAATTTACATAAGTACTTATTGTTGTTATTATGACATTATCTGCCGCAAAGGAAAAACTACATCATATTATCGACAATGCCGATGAAGAAAAGGTATTTGAGTTATTGCTTTTGCTTGAAAACGGAGACAAGGGTAAACAATACAATTATACCGAAGATGTATTGAATGTGCTAAGGGAGCGGAGTGAAGAATACTTATCAGGAAAATCGGAAACTTATACTGTTGAGGAATCAATGGAGCGGATAAGAAAACACCGGTTAGCGCTTTCATAATTCCCTTACTGCTTTACAAACTTTCCTGAAAATACTTTCCCGCCTTGTTCATCCGTCATCCGGTAATAGTATAGCCCGGGTGATGTGATTTTATCACCAATCAGCAATTCATTTTTATTTGTAAAAGGCAAATTCACGACTGCCTGCCCTATGACATTCAGTATTATAAGGCTACCCGATACATTGTATGGGAAAGCTATTTTGGTGGTGTTGTCTATAGGGTTGGGGTATAGTTCTGTTTTATGTTTCGAAACATCTTTAATGCCCAGTGGGTTGTCGCAACTCGTAGTGTTGTTGAGATAAATATCCCCTAACACGCCCCATGATAAAATAGGATTGCTAAGTGGATAAGTTGCCCTCTGATTAGAAAAGCATATTAGCT